>NZ_NKIL01000016.1:0-109370 GCF_002256165.1 Ralstonia sp. PBBBR1
GTGGCGCAGGCCGTGCATATCTACAACCACGAACGGCCTCATCTGGCCTTGAAATACAAAACGCCCGATGCGGTGCATCGGGCGCTCGGAGACTGAGCACAGTGTCAACCTATGGCAGGACTTGACACCGCAAAATGGGTGCTCAAGCGGGGTAGATCGCGCCAAGGACGCGAGCGCCCGATGCGCCTGTCGCGGTGTGCAGGTTGCCGTGGGCGCGGAGCACGCACTGGCGCGCGAGCCATGCGAAGGCGAGCGCCTCCACCTGATGCGCGGGCACGCCGAACGCATCGGTCGGAGCAACTCTAACGCCCGGCAACTGTTGCCCGATACGTGCCATCAGCGCGCCATTGCGTGCGCCGCCGCCGCAGACGAGCAGTGACGCTGCCTGCGGCGCATGCGCACGTACGGCATCGGTGATGGTGTCAGCAGTGAGGGCGAGCAGCGTGGCTTGAACATCTTCAGGGCGGGCGGTGTTCAGCGCATCGCCGAGGGCTTGTTGCAGCCACGCCGGGTTGAACAGATCGCGGCCGGTGCTCTTAGGCGGGGGCGCCGCAAAGAACGGCTCGGCCTTCAGGCGCTCGAGCAGGGCTTCGTCGACGCGTCCGCTGCGGGCCCACGCGCCGTCGGCGTCGTACGGGCTGTCGCGGTGCGTATGGACCCAATAATCCATCAGCGCGTTGCCGGGGCCGCAGTCGAAGCCAAGTACGGCGTCGCGCGTGTCGGAAGTTTGCGGCGGCAAGACCGTGAGGTTGGCGATGCCACCAATGTTGCATACCACGCGCCATGCATCCGGCAGGCCGAACAGCGCGCGATGCAGCGCCGGTACGAGCGGTGCGCCTTGGCCGCCGGCCGCGATGTCTCGGCTACGGAAATCGGCAATGACGTCGATGCCGGTGCGTTCAGCCAATACCGCGGGGTGCTGGGTCTGGCGCGTGTAGCCGATGCCATCATGCGTGCCGGGCTGATGACGAATCGTTTGCCCATGGGCGCCGATGGCCTGTACATCGTGCGCGGCCAGGCCGGTGGACGCAAGCAGCCGGGCGACGCATTCGGCGTAGATCATGGCCAGCGCGTTGGCGGCCAACGCCTCGCGATGGATCTCGTCGTGGCCGGCGTGCTGCAGGTCCAGAAAGCGCTGGCGCAGTTCGGGCGAGAAGGGTACGTAGGCGTCGGCGAGGACGGCCGGGTGTTCGCCGGAAAAGTCCGCCAGCACGCCATCGACGCCGTCCAGGCTGGTGCCCGACATCAAGCCGATATAGCGATCGGCGGGGAGTGCGGTGGGGTTGGGATGGCTCATGCGCGACAGCTTACCAGCGCAATGGCAGGCCAAATGGACACATCACGGTAAAATCCCCGGATCGCGCGGCCGGCACGCCTGAATCGATGTCGGCTATCGTGCACGCACCGTTTCCCTGATTGTTGATCCGTTCGCGCCGTTTTCCACGTGCGGCGCGGTGACCTTTCCTTTTGCCATGACTGCATCTGCCACTCCCGCCGCTTCCGACAACGCCACGCCGGGCACACTCAAGTATCCGGTCACCCCGGAGGTGGCGCACGCGATGGAAGTCTCGCTGCGCGGCTGCGACGAACTGCTGATCGCCGCCGAGTGGGAGCAGAAGCTGGCCAAGAGCGCTGCCACCGGCGTACCCCTGCGCATCAAGCTGGGCCTCGATCCCACGGCCCCTGACATCCACATCGGCCACACGGTGGTGCTCAACAAGATGCGCCAGTTGCAGGACCTGGGGCATCAGGTGATCTTCCTGATCGGCGACTTCACGTCGACTATTGGTGACCCGTCCGGCCGCAACGCCACGCGCCCGCCGCTGACGCGCGAGCAGATCGAAGCCAACGCGCAGACGTACTACCGCCAGGCCAGCATGGTGCTGGACCCGAGCAAGACCGAAATTCGCTACAACAGCGAGTGGTGCGACCCGCTGGGCGCGCGCGGCATCATCCAACTCGCCGCCAAGTACACCGTCGCCCGCATGATGGAGCGCGATGACTTCACCAAGCGCTACAAGGCCGGCGTGCCGATCTCGGTGCACGAATTCCTCTACCCGCTGATGCAGGGCTATGACTCGGTCGCGCTCAAATCGGATCTGGAACTGGGCGGCACCGATCAGAAGTTCAACCTGCTGGTCGGCCGCGAACTGCAGAAGGAATACGGCCAGGAGCCGCAGTGCATCCTGACGATGCCGCTGCTGGTGGGCCTGGACGGCGTCGAGAAGATGTCCAAGTCCAAGGGCAACTACGTCGGTATCAGCGAGGCGCCCAACGAGATGTTCGGCAAGCTGATGAGCATCTCCGACGACCTGATGTGGACGTACTACACGCTGCTGTCGTTCCGCCCGCTGGCCGAGATCGATCTGATGAAGCAAGAGATCGCGCTGGGCCGCAACCCGCGCGATTGCAAGGTGATGCTGGCGCAGGAGATCGTTGCCCGCTTCCACAGCCAGGCCGATGCCGAGCGCGCACTGGAAGATTTCAACCACCGTGCCCGCGGCGGTGTGCCGGACGACATTCCGCAGATCGAGCTGTCGGGCGCACCACTGGGTATTGCACAACTGCTCAAGCAGGCTGGGCTCTGCCCGTCCACGTCGGACGCCAACCGCAACATCGAGCAGGGCGGCGTGAAGATCGACGGCACCGTCATCAGCGACAAGGGCCTGAAGGTCGACGCCGGCACCTTCGTGATGCAGGTCGGCAAGCGTCGCTTTGCGCGCGTGGTGCTGAAGTGATTGGGCTGATCCAGCGTGTGTCCGAGGCGGCGGTCCGTGTGGACGGCCGCGTCGTCGGCGAGATCGGCCCGGGTTTGCTCGCACTGGTCTGTGCAGAACGTGGGGACACCGCCGCCGAGGCCGATCGTCTGCTGGAGAAGCTGCTGAACTATCGCGTGTTCTCCGACGCGCAGGGCAAGATGAACCTGCCCGTGCGCAACATCGACGGCAACGGGCAGGCGGGCGGCTTGCTGGTCGTATCGCAGTTCACGCTGGCGGCCGATACCAAGTCTGGCACACGGCCGAGCTTCACGCCCGCTGCTGCGCCGGAAGATGGGCGCCGCCTGTACGAACACTTCGTGGCGCGCGCGCGTGCCCAGCATCCCATCGTGGCAACCGGCGAGTTTGGCGCCGACATGAAGGTGTCGCTCGTCAACGATGGCCCGGTCACGTTCTGGCTGCAGATTGCGCCGCAAGCCGCAGCATCTGTTGCCAAGACTGCCGCGCCGGAAGCGGCCAAATCTGTCTGATTCGTCCAGGAACCCTGAGATGCCACGCGCCGCCGCCATCCCCCTGCCGATGCTGCAGATCACCCACATCGTGCTCATCCGCCACGGCGAGACCGACTGGAACCGTGAACGCCGCCTGCAAGGCCAACTCGACGTGCCGCTGAACACGCAAGGGCTGGAGCAGGCTGCGCAGTTGGGCAAGGCACTCGCGCGCGAGCGGTTCGATGCGGTCTATGCGAGCGATCTGTCGCGCGCCAGGCAGACGGCGCGGGCGCTGGCAGATGAAGTGGGCGTGCCCGTGCGCGACGACGCCGGTTTGCGCGAGCGCTGCTACGGCCAGTTCGAAGGTCTGACCTACGCCGAAGTTGCCGCACGGCATCCGGACGACTTTGATGCCTGGCAAAACCGTGTCCCCGAATTTGCCCCGCCCGGCGGCGAGACCCTCACTGAATTCCACGAACGTGCGGTCGAGACTGCGCTCCGGCTGATCCGTCGCCACCCCGGCGAGCGCATCGCGCTGGTCAGCCACGGCGGCGTGCTCGATTGCCTGTACCGCCACGCCAACGCCATGACGCTCACCGAGCCGCGCCAGCACGAGCTGCGCAACGCGAGCATCAACCGGCTTTCATCCGATGGTCATCAACTGACCGTGTTGCAATGGGGGGATGTCGCGCACCTGGATTTGCTGGAGCTCGACGAAGTGGACCGCCGTGTTCCTTAAACCTTCAGCCGGAACGGCGTGAAGTTGGTGTCGCGGTCGTAGTAATCCTCGTTCTCGGCGCGCTTGAGGAAGGCGACGACGCGGTAGGTGAGCGGCGTTGCGACGATTTCCCAGCCAGTCTTGAGGATGTATTGCGCAATGGCGACACGCAGCACCTGTTCGTGGGGCCAGATGCCGTAGAAGGCGATCACGTAGAACAGCGACGAATCGACCGCCTCGCCCACCACGGTGGATCCGACAAGGCGCGTCCACAGCCATTTTCCTTCCGTCGCGATCTTCATCTTCGCCAGCGTGTAGCTGTTGGCGAAGCTGCCACACCAGAACGCAATGAGCGACCCGGCGACGATGCGCGGCGTGTTGCCGAACACGTCGTTCAGGCTCTTCTGATAACCGGCCATGAAGGGCGCCACCGGTAGCGCCAGCACGACCAGCGACATGAACGACGCAAAGATCAGTGCGGCAAAGCCCGCCCACACCACGCGCCGATCACGCCCGTAACCGTACACCTCGGTGAGGATGTCGCCGAAGATGTAGGAAATTGGAAAGAACAGCACGCCAGCGCCGAAGGTGACCGATCCGAGCACCGGCAACGTGACCTGCGCCGCCTTGGACGCGCCGATCAGGTTCGAGCACAGCAGCACTGTGACGAAGGCCGCCATGATGAAGTCGTAGTATCGGAACGTGCGGTTCGGGTGGTGCGGGGCGGCAGACATG
Organism: Ralstonia sp. PBBBR1; assembly: GCF_002256165.1. Taxonomy (NCBI): domain Bacteria; kingdom Pseudomonadati; phylum Pseudomonadota; class Betaproteobacteria; order Burkholderiales; family Burkholderiaceae; genus Ralstonia; species Ralstonia sp. PBBBR1. Next base: position 4,662 of record NZ_NKIL01000016.1, read on the forward strand.
TCGGGGTGCGCGGAGGTTATTGGTTGTCGTCCCAGAGGTCCCGCACCGGGCCGCTCTTGGGAGCGCCCAGCCCGAAGTGCTGGTATGCCGAAGCCGTGGCCACGCGGCCGCGTGGCGTGCGCTGCAGGTAGCCTTGCTGGATCAGGTAGGGCTCGAGCACGTCTTCGATCGTGTCGCGCTCTTCGCCGATGGCGGCTGCCAGGTTGTCGATGCCGACCGGCCCGCCATTGAACTTGTGCAGGATCGCTTCGAGCAGCTTGCGGTCCATCAGGTCGAAGCCGACCGCATCCACGTCGAGCATGGCGAGGGCGGCATCGGCGACTTCGCGGGTGATGATGCCGTCGGCCTTGACTTCGGCGAAGTCGCGCACGCGACGTAGCAGACGGTTGGCGATACGGGGCGTGCCACGCGAGCGCTTTGCAATTTCCAGCGCCCCCTCGTCCACGATGTGGGCGTTCAGCAGGCCTGATGAGCGCGTGACGATCTTTGCCAGTTCGGCAGGCGTATAGAACTCCAGCCGCGCGACGATCCCGAAGCGATCGCGCAGCGGGTTGGTCAGCATGCCGGCGCGCGTGGTGGCGCCCACGAGCGTAAAGGGCTGCAGATCGAGCTTGACCGAGCGCGCCGCCGGGCCCTCGCCGATCATGATGTCGATCTGGTAGTCCTCCAGCGCCGGGTACAGGATTTCCTCCACCACGGGCGAGAGCCGATGAATCTCGTCGATGAAGAGGACGTCGTTGGCTTCGAGGTTCGTGAGCAGCGCTGCCAGATCGCCCGGGCGCTCCAGCACGGGGCCGGAAGTCTGGCGCAGGTTGACGCCCATTTCGCGCGCGATGATGTGCGCCAGCGTCGTCTTGCCGAGACCCGGCGGGCCGAACAGCAGCACGTGGTCCAGCGCTTCGCTGCGGTTCTTGGCCGCGGTCATGAAGATGTCGAGCTGGCCGCGCACCTTTTCCTGACCGACGTATTCGTCGAGCAGCTTGGGGCGCAGCGCGCGCTCGAACGCCTCCTCATTGGGGGAGGCGGGGGAGGCTGAGATGATGCGCTCAGCAGAGACAGCCTTGGCGGCGAGCTTGTCGGTTTCGATCATGACGGGCAGACGGCGCCGGAAAGGCGCGAGCAGGCCATTCTACCGTCTTGCCGCGCCCGGGCGTCAGCCCTTGGACAGCGCCTTGAGCGCCAGCTTGATTCCCTCGGACACGCCCGTGCCGGCCGGCACCTGCTTGATGGCGAGCGCCGCTTCCTTGTCGGAATACCCTAGTGCCAGCAGGGCGTTGAGCACGTCGACCGCGTCGTCCGAGACGGCGGGGCCGCCGGGCACCGTACCCAGGTCGGCGCCGAGCTTGCCCTTGAGTTCGAGCAGCAGGCGCTCGGCCGTCTTCTTACCGATGCCCGGGATGCGCGTCAGCCGCCCGGCTTCCTGCAGCGTGACGGCCTGCGCGAGTTCGGCCACCGACATGCCCGACAGCACCGCCAGCGCGATGCGCGCGCCGATGCCCGAAATCTTGATGAGTTGGCGGAAGGTTTCGCGCTCCGCGGCGGTGCCGAAACCGTAGAGCAGGTGCGCATCCTCGCGCACGATCTGCTGCGTGAGCAGGACGACCTTCTCGCCGGTGGCGGGCAGGTTATAGAACGTGCTCATCGGCACGTCGATCTCGTAGCCGACGCCGTGGCAATCGACCAGCAGATGCGGCGGGTTCTTTTCGATCAGCGTCCCGGCGATGCGTCCGATCATGGGTGGGGTTCCTCCTCCAAAACGGGACGCAGTGTAGCCCAAACCTACTGCGCGGCCCGATCCAGGCTCGGCCGCTCGCTACGGTTCCGATGCGCGAAGACTAGCGCTTGAAGGTCGACACGGCTTGCCGCCCGACCGCCGGATCGTCGGTAAAGAAGCCATCGACGCCCGCGCGCAGGAACGCCTGGATCTCCGTGATCGAGCCGTTGACGTTGCGCGTGTTGTCCGCACCGCTGCGCAGCGACGGCGGCAGGAAGGTGTTCTCGGGGCGGAACGTATATGGATGGACCACCAGCCCGGCGTTGTGCGCGTTGCGGATCAGGTCGGTCGGATCGGTCAGCTTGCCGTTCGCATCCAGGCCCATGATGCTGCTCTTGTCCGGGCCGACGCCGTTGGCGTATGCGGCGATGTCGCGCATGCCTTGGCTCGTCATCATGTCGCCGAAGGTACGGCTGTCTTTGGCGACCACAAAATCGTAGGGCTGTCGGCCGGATGTGCCCATCAGCTGCACGAGTTTCCAGTTCGGTTGGCTGCCGCCGATCTTGTTGCGAATGGCCTTGAGATTGGCCACCTCGAACGACTGGATGTAGACCGTCGTGCGGCTGGCCGTGAACGCGTCACGGCGCAGGCCGTCGATCAGCCGGTCTTCCAGCGGCAGGCCGATCGACTGGAAGTACGTCGGGTGCTTCGTCTCCGGATAGATGCCGATGTTGCGGCCGAGCTTGGCGGATTGATCCCGCGCCAGCGCGATGATCTCGTCGAGTGTGGGGATGTCGAACTGGTCGTTGTAGGCGACGTTGTCGGGGCGGATGTTCGGGATGCGCTCGCGTGCGCGCAGCGTTTTCAGTTCTCCAAGCGTGAAATCTTCGGTGAACCAGCCCGTGACGCTCTGGCCGTCGATCGTCTTGGTGGTCTTGCGCCCGGCAAACGCTGCCACGTCGGCCACGTTGGTCGTGCCGGAGATCTCGTTCTCGTGGCGCGCAACCAGCACGCCGTCTTTGGTGGAGACGAGATCCGGCTCGATGATGTCCGCGCCGTCGTCGATGGCTTTCTGGTACGAGGCCAGCGTGTGCTCCGGTCGCAATGCGGAGGCACCGCGATGGCCGATCACCTGGATGGTGGCGATGGGCGTGGTGTTGCCACCGCCACCGCTGCCGTGGTGGTACTCCAGCCGGCAGGCGTAGAGGGCGACGGACGTACTCAAGATCAGCAGGCTCGGCAGGATGAGGCGGCGAGGCATCGGGGGCTCCTGAATACGGGTACCCGCATGGTAGTCGCCGTGCCCGGATGCCGCTACCTGCGGGCTTCAAGAATCCTGTCAGCCGACGAGGCGGCCACGCCGCACGCGCAGCCCCTTTTGCGCAAGCTGTGGCGCCAGACCGGCCATGGCGGCCAGCGTCTCGCCGCCGTGCGCATGGCAGATCGCCACGCCCAGGGCGTCGGATGCGTCCGCGCCGGGTTTGCCCTCGAGGTTGAGCAGGCGCACGACCATCTCCTGCACCTGATCCTTGTTGGCGCGGCCATAGCCGACCACGGCCTGCTTCAGTTGTAGCGCGGTGTACTCGAACACGGGCAGGTTGCCGCTCATCAGGCCGCAGATCACCGCGCCGCGGGCTTGGCCCAGCAGCAGCGTCGATTGCGGGTTGACGTTGACGAACACCTTTTCGATGGAAGCGCAGTCCGGCCGGTACGTGCTCACCAGTTCGGACACGCCGTCATACAGCGTCTTCAGGCGGCTGGGCAGGTCGGCATTGCCGTTGCTCTTGATCGTGCCCGAGGCCACGTAGACGAGCTTGTGGCCGTGCCGTTCGAGCACGCCGAAACCCGTGGTGCGAAGGCCGGGATCGATGCCGAGGATGCGCATGAAGGAAGTGGGCAGAAATGGAAACGGGGCAAGGCGCCAGTTTACGCCTTGCCCCGTTCGTTCGTCGCGTGGACGATGTTGCTTAGTGGCGGAAGTGGCGCGTGCCCGTGAAGATCATCGCCACGTTGCGTTCGTCGGCGGCGGCGATCACTTCATCGTCGCGTACCGAGCCGCCCGGCTGGATCACGCACGAGGCGCCAGCATCGACCACCACGTCCAGGCCGTCGCGAAACGGGAAGAACGCATCCGATGCCACAGCCGAACCGGCCAGCGTCAGGCCTGCGTTCTGTGCCTTGATGCTGGCGATGCGGGCCGAGTCCACACGGCTCATCTGGCCGGCGCCCACACCCAGCGTCATGCCGCCGCCGCAGAACACGATGGCGTTGGACTTGACGAACTTGGCGACGCGCCAGGCAAACATCAGGTCGTCCATTTCCTTTGGCGTGGGGTGGCGCTTGGTAACCACGCGCAGCTCGCTCGGCTGCACGTTCTTGGCGTCCGGGCTCTGCACCAGCAGGCCGCCGCCAACGCGCTTGAAGTCGTACGCATTCACGCCCTTGCCCAACGGAATCTCCAGCACACGCACGTTTTGCTTGGCGGCGAACACGGCACGTGCGCCTTCCGAGAAGCCCGGGGCGATCAGCACTTCCACGAACTGCTTGGCCACCACCTGTGCGGCTGCTTCATCCAGCGGCACGTTGAAGGCGATGATGCCGCCGAAGGCCGAGGTCGAGTCGGTCTTGAAGGCCTTCTCATACGCTTCCTGCGCGGTGCCGCCGATGGCCACGCCGCACGGGTTGGCGTGCTTGATGATGACGCATGCAGCGCCGTGGGCCGCATCGAACGACTTCACGCATTCCCACGCGGCATCGGCGTCGGCGATGTTGTTGTACGACAGCTCCTTGCCCTGCAGTTGCTTGTAATTGGCGAGCGCGCCGTCGACGGCTTTCAGGTCGCGGTAGAACGCGGCGGACTGATGCGGGTTTTCGCCGTAACGCATCTCCTGCACCTTGTCGAAGGCGAGGTTCAGCGTCTGCGGATAGGCGCTGCGCGTGCTGTGCGACTTGTCGGCGCCGAGGCTCGTCAGGTAGTTGGTGATGGCGCCGTCGTACTGCGCGGTGTGCGCGAACACCTTCTTGGCCAGCATGAAGTTGGTTTCGTAGCCGACCGTGTTGTTGTTGGCCTGCATTTCGGCCAGCACGGTGGCGTAGTCGGCCGGGTCAACGATGACCGTCACATCGCGGTGGTTCTTGGCCGCCGAGCGCAGCATGGTCGGGCCGCCGATGTCGATGTTCTCGATGGCGTCGGCCAGCGAGCATTCGTCCTTGGCCACCGTCTGCTGGAACGGGTACAGGTTCACCACCAGAAGGTCGATGGTCGGGATGCTGTGTTCGGACAGTGCGGCCATGTGCTCGGGCAGGTCGCGACGGGCCAGGATGCCGCCGTGCACCTTCGGGTGCAGCGTCTTGACGCGGCCGTCGAGCATTTCCGGAAAGCCGGTGTAGTCCGCCACTTCCGTCACGGGCAGGCCGGACTCGGCGAGCAGCTTGGCGGTGCCGCCGGTGGAGAGGAGCTTGACGCCGCGCTCGCGCAGGGCACGGGCAAAGTCGACGATGCCGGTCTTGTCGGAAACGGAAAGCAGGGCTTGCTGGATCATGGTGGAAACGCCGGTGGGCGGGTGTGGCGCTGGGTTTGCCGAACTGGCAGGAGGCGCCGTCAGAAAGGAAATCGGTTCAAAGGCCGGCCCGCAACCTCAGATGAGGCCGTGCTGCTGCAACTTCTTGCGCAGCGTGTTGCGGTTGATGCCGAGGTAGTCGGCCGCCTGCGACTGGTTGTTGGAAGCCCATTCCATCACGGTTTCCAACAGCGGCCGTTCAATGGCCTGCAGCACCATGTCGTAGACGTTGGACGGGTTCTCGCCGTCCAGGTCACGGTAATACGCATCCAGGCTGTCGCGGATGCAACGTTCGATCGGGTTGCGGCTCATGCGGCAAGCAGTTCCTTGTTGTTGTCGTTGTTGCCCGTCCTGGGGTGGTCGCCACCGGTCGCCTGGTCTTCGTAGACCAGACGGTCGGACAGCGCACGCTGCTCGTCGAAGAACGCATTGACGGCGGCCAACTGGGCCGCGGTGTCCTCGATGGTGTTCATGCGGTGGCGGAACAGGTTGGCCCCCGCCAACCCGCGCGTGTACCAGGCGATGTGCTTGCGTGCGGTGCGCACGCCGGTGTATTCGCCATAGAACGCGTAGTGCTCTTCCAGATGCGCGTTCATGATGCCGCGAATCTCTTCCACCTCCGGAGCCGGCAGCAGCGTGCCGGTCTGCAGGAAATGCTCGATCTCGCGGAACAGCCACGGGCGCCCCTGCGCCGCGCGGCCGATCATGATGGCGTCGGCGCCGGTCACGGCCAGCACGTGCCTGGCCTTGGCCGGCGTGGTGATGTCGCCGTTGGCCACCACGGGAATGCGCACCGACGCCTTGACCGCGGCGATGGTGTCGTATTCCGCTTCACCGTGATACAGATCGGCGCGCGTGCGGCCATGCACGGTCAGCATGCTGATGCCGGCGTCCTGTGCAATGCGCGCCACGCTCAATGCGTTGCGGTGTTCGCGGTCCCAACCGGTACGGATCTTGAGCGTCACGGGCACGCGGTCGCCGACCGCACCCACCACGGCCTCGACAATGCGCTGGACCAGCGGCTCGTTCTGCAGCAGGGCAGAACCAGCGGCCACGTTGCACACCTTCTTGGCCGGGCAGCCCATGTTGATGTCGATGATTTGCGCGCCGCGATCGACGTTGTAGCGCGCGGCCTCGGCCATCATCATCGGCTCGGCGCCGGCAATCTGCACGGCGATCGGCTCGACCTCGCCCGTGTGGTTGGCGCGCCGCATGGTCTTCTCGCTTTTCCAGAGCTGCGCGTTGGACGCGACCATCTCGGACACCGCATAGCCCGCGCCCAGCCGCTTGCAGAGCTGCCGGAACGGGCGATCCGTCACACCCGCCATGGGAGCGACGAACAGGTTGTTGCGAAGGGTATGCGGTCCGATCTGCAAGGCTGTCGAGGAAGACGCGGCTGAAAGAAACGAAAAATCACCCCTTCCGCCCAGAGTCGAATGATGATCGGGCGGAGCGACGGGAGTGAAAAATGCGAGGACGGGATTTTACCGCCAAACCGCCGGATTGCCTAAATGTTGTGCACAAACTATGCGGCAGTGCGGTCGGCGGCCGGGTTCTTGCCGTGGCTGGCGCTAGCGGAACCGTTGCAGGCCGTAGGGGCGGCCGTCGATGAAAGGCGTGCGCTCGCTGACCAGATCGGCGATGAGTCGGGCGGTGCCTGGCGCGCCTGTCATGCCCAGGTGGCCGTGCCCGAACGCGAAGAACACGTTGCGGTAGCGCTCCGAGCGGTCGATCACGGGCAGGCTGTCGGGTAGAGAGGGCCGATGGCCCATCCATTGGCTGTCGTCCGTAAAGCCGAGGCCGGGGAAGAGCTGCTGGCCCTGTCGCATGAGGATGCGGGCGCGGCGGTAGTCGGGCGCAGCGTCCAACCCGCCGATCTCCACGGTGCCGGCAATGCGCAGGCCGCCTTCCATGGGCGTCGCGATGAACTTGCGCTCGCAATCCATGATTGGCCGTGAAGGCTGCACGCTGGGCGCGCGCAGCGTGGCGTGATAGCCGCGTTCCGTGTCGAGCGGAATGCGGATGCTGGTGAGCTTTGCGCCCAGCCGCATCGACCACGCACCCGCGCACAGCACCAGCTTCGACACGGGCAGCGTGCCGCAATCGGTGTGCAGCCGCGTCGGGCCGCCGTAGTCGCTTCGGCCGAATTCCACGTCCAGCACCTTGCGGCGCAGGAAGGTGCCGCCCGCTGCGGCAAAGTTGGCCGCCAGCGTCTTGACCAGACGTTCCGGGTTGACCGTGAAGCCGTTGTCGGGCAGCAGCAGGCCGGATTGGATGTCGGCGGCCAGTGCGGGCTCGAGTTCACGCGCTTCGCCGGCGCTCAGGGCTTGCGAGCGCACGCCGGTGGCATCACGAATGGACTGCGCCAGCACATCGCCCGACGAGCGCGCCAGCGTGCGCCACACATACAGATGGCCCGTCTGACGGATCAGGCCGTCAGATTGCGCGGCGTCGAGCAGGTTTCGATAACCGGGAAAGGTCGCGCTGAAGAGACTCGCCAGCGGCTGCGCCGTCGCACGGGCCTGCGTCTCGTTGCCCGCAAACACCCATTGCAGCAGCCAGGGCAGCGCGCGCGGCAGATAGTGCCAACGTACCGTCAGCGGGCCCATTGGATCGGCCAGCCATTTGGGCACCTGCTTCAGCATGCCCGGTAGCGCCATCGGCACGACCGACGCCACGCTCAGGCAGCCGGCGTTGCCGAACGAGCAGCCTTCGCCAATGCCGGCCTGATCGAGCAGCGTGACCTGGTGGCCATCCCGTTGCAATTGCAGTGCGCACGCCGTGCCGACAATGCCGGCGCCCACCACGGTGATCTGCTGGCGGTCGCCTGCAGCGCCTAACTCGGCACACGCCATCCGTTAGCCTCGCTGCCCGAACATCATCTGCCGGGCGAGCCCATGCTTGAGCGGCGGCAGGCATTCCAGCAGCGTGAGCGCGGCGCCGCGCAGGTGGCCAAACGGCCGGCCCGGCACGGCAAACGCGCGCGGCAGCAAATCGGTCAGGCCGATGGTGACGGCGCGGTCAAATGCGCGTTCGCGGGCGAAACGGGCGAGGGTGGCCGCCGTTGCCCCATCCCGAAGCGCGCGTGCCATTTCGAACGCATCGCGCAGGCCGAGGTTGAAGCCCTGGCCCGCCACCGGGTGGATCGTCTGGGCGGCATTGCCGATGGCGGCGACGCGGCGGTCGACCGGAATGCGCTGGGCGTGCAGCCCGAGCGCGAACGTATGGCGCGGGCTGGCGTGCGTGAAGCGGCCCATGCGCTCGCCAAAGGCAGCGCCCAGTTCGGCGAGGAAGGCGTCGTCGGGCAACGCTGCGCGTCGGCGCGCTTCGTCGGGCGCGCAGCACCAGACAAGGGCGTAGCCGGGACCTTGCGCGTCATCCTGCGGCAGCAATGCGAGCGGGCCTTCGGGCGTGAAACGCTCCCATGCCCAGCCTTCGAGCGGGGCGCTGCAGCGCACGTGCGCGACGATGGCGGTCTGGCCGTAATCGCGCCGGCGCGCCTGGGCGATGCCGCGTTGCTGCTTGCGTGCGTCGTCGAACAACCCGCCTTCGGCCTGGATGACGACTTCGGTTTCGATGGCCAGCGGATGGCGCCCTTCGCGCAGCGCCCGCACGCGTGCCGGGGCGACCGTACCGTCGGCGCGCGGCAGTTGTTCGACGCGCTCCACGGGCGTGTGGTCATAGCGGGTGAGGCGCCCCGGGTGACGCTCCATCTGCGTGTCGAGGGCGGCGTTGAGCGCGGCGCTCAGGTCGCCGTATTGCACGACGTGTCCGAGCGCGGGGACGTCGTAGTCTTCACGGCGGATATGCGCCTGCCCGAAGTGGCCGCGTTGCGAGACGTGGATGTGCGTGATGGGCGTGGCGCGCGTGGGCCAGCCGCCAATCTCCTGCAGCAGCACGCGCGAGCCATGAGACAGCGCCAGCGCGCGCGGGTCTCGCGCGGCGGCTTCGGCATCGCGCGCATCGAACAGGGCGATGCGCCAGTCGGTGTCGCGCAGCAACCAGTTGGCCAGCGCCAGCCCGACGGGCCCGGCGCCAACGATGGCCACGTCGAAGTCCGGTGCGGCGCTGCTCGCTGTGATGCTGTCGGTCATGCCTGGCTCCGCATCACCAGTTCGATTTCGTCCGGGGCTACGGGCACGTCGCGCGTGATGATTTCGCAGCCTTCGGGCGTGACGATGGCGTCGTCTTCAATGCGGATGCCGATGTGCCAGTACTGTTCCGGCACGCCGGGCGCGGGGCGCACGTAGATGCCGGGTTCGACGGTCAGCACCATGCCGGCTTCCAGCGGGCGCCACGGGCGTTCGCCTTCAGCCGGAGCAGCGGTGCCGGGCGTGCGGTATTCGCCCACATCGTGCACGTCCATGCCGAGCCAATGGCCGGTGCGGTGCATGTAGAACTGGCGGTATTGGCCGCCGGCGATCACGTCGTCGAGCGTGCCGACCTTGTCGGCGTCGAGCAGGCCGGTGTCGAGCATGCCTTGCGCCAGCACGCGCGTGGCGGCATCGTGCGGCACGTTGTAAGGCACGCCGGGGCGCGTCTCGGCAAGGGCGGCTTCCTGCGCGGCCACCACCAGCGCATACAGCTCGCGTTGCGGGCCGGTGAAGCGGCCATTGACCGGGAACGTGCGGGTGATGTCTGACGCGTAGCCATCCAGCTCACAGCCGGCATCGATCAGGCAGAGATCGCCGTCGCGCAGTTCTGCGTTGCCGGCGCGGTAGTGCAGTACGCACGCGTTCGGGCCCGTCGCCACGATGGAGTTATAGGCAACGCTTTGCGCACCGTGGCGGCGGAATTCATATAGCAGCTCCGCTTCGAGATGGTATTCACGCAGCCCGGCACGCGACGCCTGCATGGCGCGCACGTGCGCTCCGGCGGAAATGCGTCCGGCACGGCGCATGATGTCGAGTTCGCTTGCGTCCTTGAACAGCCGCATCTCATCGAGGATGGCGCGCACGTCCAGCGCCTGGTGCGGCGACGACACCCCCGCGCGGCCTTGCATGCGCACTGCATCGAGCCAGCGGCGCATGCGGCGGTCGAACGCGCTGCTCTCGGCCAGCGGACATGCCACGGCGGCGGCGTTGGCGAGCAGCTTTGGCAACGTCGCATCGATCTCTTCCACCGAGTGCGCCTCATCCAGGCCGAAGGCGTCCTTCGCTGCTTCGGGGCCGAAGCGGAAGCCGTCCCAGATTTCACGCTCTTCGTGCTTCGGGCGGCAGAACAGCACGCTGCGCGCCGGTGCGCTGCCTGCGGGTACCACGATGGCGAGTACCGCTTCGGGCTCGGTGAAGCCGGTCAGGTAATAGAAGTAGCTGTCGTGCCGGTAGGGATAATCGCTGTCGCGGTTGCGCATCGCCTCGGGCGCGGTCGGCACGATGGCGACCCCGCCACCCGCCGCGCGCAGCCACTGCACGATGCGCTCGCGGCGCTGGCGATAGGTCTGGAGGAAAGCGAGTTCGGTGGCGGACATGTCGTGTTTTCCAGCAGCAGAAAGGATGTGTCGATTGTAACGCCGCGCCTGGCGGTCATTCGGGGAGGGGCATTGCCACATCCAAAAGGAGACTTGTGCGGTGCGGACGGCTTCTCCTAAAGTCCCGGGCGGCGCCCCCCGTTAAGACTGACCTGTTTTGCATCCCGGTTGCGACCTCCGCCTGCCGTGGATTGGCCGCATTGGATCGGCCTGCCCAGGAGAACCGATGCTCGCCAGCAGTTACAACCCTCTTCTCGTCCTGCTTTCCCTCTTTGTGGCCATCCTGGCGTCGTATACGGCGCTGGATATGGCCGGACGGGTCGTCACCGCACAAGGCCGCGCAGCGTTGTGGTGGCTTATCGGCGGCGCGTCGGCCATGGGGCTGGGCATCTGGTCGATGCACTTTGTCGGCATGCTGGCGCTGAACCTGCCGATCCCGGTTGGATATGACGTGGGCATCACGCTTGCCTCACTCGCCATCGGCATTGGGGCGTCGACGTTTGCGTTGTGGCTGGTCAGCCGGCGTGAACTGCCTTGGCCGCGCCTGGTAGGCGGAGCGCTCCTCATGGGGGCCGGCGTGGCGGGCATGCACTACACGGACATGACCGCGCTGCGCATGAATCCGGGCATTCAATACAACCCCGGCAGATTTGGGGTGTCGATCGTGATTGCCGTGCTGGCATCGGGCGTGGCGCTGTGGATCGCATTCCGCCTGCGGCGGCAGTCGCGGCGCGTCCGTGCGCTGCGTGCCGGTTCAGCGGTGGTGATGGGCGTGGCCATTGTCGGCATGCACTACACGGGTATGTCCGCGGCGGCGTTTCCATTGGGCAGCGTGTGTGGCGCTGCGCATACCGGGGCGAGTGCCGATTGGCTGGCGCTGGTCATCATCATCGTCACGCTGGCGGTGCTGGCTATCGCGCTCATCATCTCGGTGCTCGACTTGCGCATGGAGGCACGCACCGCCTTGCTGGCGAACTCGCTGGCCGCGGCCAACAAGGAGCTGGCCTATCTGGCGCTGCACGACAACCTGACCAAACTTTCCAACCGCGTGCTGCTGGAAGACCGTCTGACCCAGGCGATCCGCACCGCCGAACGTGAGAAGCACCGCTTCGCGCTCATGTTCATGGACCTCGATGGCTTCAAGGCCGTCAACGATGTCTATGGCCACCATGTGGGTGACCTGCTGCTGATCGACGTTGCCCAGCGCATCGGTGCGCGGGTGCGCCAGCAGGACACCGTGGCGCGTGTCGGCGGCGACGAATTCGTGGTTCTCGCCTATGTGGACGATCCGGAAGACGCCGGCACCCTGGCCAACGCGCTGCTGGAAGTGGTGCGCGAGCCCTTCATGGCCGGCGGTCACGAGTTGCGCGTCTCCACCAGCATCGGCATCGCGATCTACCCTGGCGACGGCGGCAACCAGCACGACCTGCTGACCAATGCCGATGCGGCGATGTACCACGCAAAGGGCCTGGGCCGGAACGCCTATAGCTTTTTTGAGCCATCGATGAACGCCGACGTGCATCAGCAGTTGCAGCTTGTGCAAGACCTGCGACGCGCGGTCGAGCGGCACGAACTCGTGCTGCATTACCAGCCGAAATTCAACGCGCCCAACGGGCCGATCATGGGCGTCGAGGCGCTGGTGCGCTGGCAGCATCCGCAGCGCGGTCTGGTGCCCGCCGATGAATTCATCCCGCTGGCCGAAAAGACCGGCCTGATCGTGCCGCTGGGCGCGTGGGTGTTGGACGAAGCCTGTCGCCAGATGGCGCAATGGCAACGCGAGGGGCACAGCGGCTGGAGCGTCGCCGTGAATCTCTCCGCGCTGCAGTTCGGCCATGCCGCACTCATCGACAGCGTGCGCGATACGCTCGCGCGCCACGCGCTGGACCCGCGCAGCCTGACGCTGGAGATTACGGAGTCGACGGCCATGCGCGACGTCGATGCGAGCCTGCAGATCCTGCAGCGGCTCGACGCGATGGGCGTGCGGATTTCGATCGACGATTTCGGCACCGGCTATTCCAGCCTGCTGTATCTCAAGCGGTTGCCCGCCAGCGAGCTGAAAATCGACCGCGGCTTCGTGCGCGACCTGGCGCACGACACGGAAGACGCGGCCATCGTCTCGGCCATCGTGGCGCTGGGCCAGACGCTGAACCTGCGCATCGTGGCGGAAGGTGTGGAGACCGCCGAGCAGCAGGCGTTCCTGACGCGGCTCGGCTGCCACTCGCTGCAGGGCTACCTGCTCGGCCGCCCGATGACGGCGGAATCGTTGAGCGCGGCGATGGCGTAAGCGCTTAGCGCGACGCGACTTCAGCGTCGAGCGCGGCCAGCTGGGCTGGCGTGCCCACGTTTTCCCAGCGGCCGTCGAAGCGCTCGCCGGTCGCACGGCCTTCAGCGATGGCCTGGTGGTACAGCGGCGTCATCGCCAGCCGCGTGCCGGGCGCGATGCTGGCAAACAGGCGCGTGTCGTACAAGCCGATGTTGCCGAACGTGAGGCGCTCGGCACCGTCGGCGTGGAGCACGCCTTCGTTATCCAGCGCGAAATCGCCGTGCAGGTGATACGGCGGGTTGGGCACCATCACCAGGTGCATGCTGGGCGCCGCTTGCCCGGCCATTGCGGGCGCCCGGTCGCGCAGCAAGGCGTAGTCATAATCGCAGAACACATCGCCGCTGACGGCAATGAACACGCTGTGGCCATCTCCGGCATGCAGCAGCGGCATGGCCTGCGCGACTCCGCCTGCCGTTTCCAGCGCTTGCCCTTCCGGCGAATACGCCAGGCGTACGCCCCACGCGCTGCCATCCCCGAGCGCGGTTTCGATCTGCGCACCGAGCCATGCATGGTTGATGACGATGTCGCGCACCCCAGCCGCAGCCAGGCGCTCGATCTGCCAGACGATCAGCGGTTTGCCACCCACGGTGAGCAGGGGCTTGGGCGTGTGGTCGGTCAGCGGGCGCATGCGGTCGCCACGGCCCGCTGCAAAAATCATGGCACGCGTCGTCAAGTTCAAGCCATCACCTTCATGAGAATGAGCAGCACAGCCATGCCGCCGACGATGGTCCACATCGCGCTCTTCGTCACCCGTGCGATGACGATGGCAACGATGCCGGCAAGCAGGCGCGGGTTGTCGACCGACACCGCGAGCGCGCCGTCGCGTATCAGCAGGTCGGGCGCGACGAGCGCGGTCAGCATCGCGGCTGGCACGTAGGGCAGGGCGTTGCGGAACCACATCGGCAGGTTCATGCGCCCTTCCAGCGCGATAAACGACAGGCGGATCAGGTAGGTGGCCGCGCCAGAAATCAGCAGCACGCCAAAGAGGATCAGCGCTTTCATGCGGCAGCCCCCTTGTCGGACGGTCGGGCAAGCAAGCGCTCGACCAGCGCGCCGGCGGCAATGCCCACGCACGCCGCGCTCATCAGCCCGAGCTTGTGCGGCCAGCCCGTCCAGGCCACGGCCAGCAAGGCGCCGGTCAGGGCAGCGGCCAGTTGCGCACGCGTGCGCAGCGCCGGCACCACGATGGCGATGAACGTGAGCGGCAGGAAGAAGTCGAGTGGCCACGTCGTCGGCACCTGCGCGCCCAGCACCACACCGACGATCGTCGACGCCTGCCAGTTGGACCACAGCGCCACGCCAGCGCCGAGGAAATACCAATGGCGATATGCGGCTTCCGCGCTGCCGGGCTGCGCGGTGACAACGCGGCGGTTCATGGCGGCGAAGGCTTCGTCGGTCAGCAGATAGGCGATCAGCCATTTCCAGCGGCGCGGCAGGTGCGCCAGCGCTGGCGCAATGCTGGCCGAATACAGCGCGTGCCGCAGATTCACCATCGAGACCGTCGCCGCAATCACCAGCGCGGGCGCGCCACCGGCCCACAACTGCACGAGGATCATCTGCGAGGCGCCACCGAAAACGATGGCGCTCATCGCCACGGCAAGCCACGCGGGCATGCCGGCCGACGTGGCGAGCACGCCGTAGATCAGGCCGAACGGCACCACGCCCAGCAGCATGGGCGCGAGCGCCAGCATGCCGGCGCGAAACTCAACGGCGCGGGGGGAAACCATCAGAACGTGTAGCCGATCTGCTGCGCGCGATCTTCGAGTTGATCGAGCAGGCGAGCCAGCGGCGCCAGCGCGTTGTAGCGGCTGCACACACGGCGCAGGTAGGCGATGAAGCGCGGGGTGTCTTCCACGTAGCCGGTCTTGCCGTCGCGGTAGCACAGGCGCGCGAAAATGCCGGCCACCTTCAGATGGCGTTGCGCGCCCATCCATTCGAGCGCACGGTAGAACTCGCCGAAGTCTTCATCGACCGGCAGCTTGGCGGCGCGGGCGGCCTCCCAGTAGCGCACGGCCCAATCCAGCTCCTGCTCTTCGTCCCAGGACAGGAAGGCGTCGCGCAGCAGCGAGGCGGCGTCGTAGGTGATCGGCCCGTAGACGGCGTCCTGGAAGTCCAGCACGCCCGGCTGCGATGGGTCGGCCGCGTTGATCATCAGGTTGCGCGGCATGTAGTCACGGTGCACGTACATGCGCGGCTGGGCCAGGGCGCTGTCGACGAGCAGCTTGAACACCTTGTCGAGCGATTCGCGCTGGGTGGCGTCCAACGGGCGTTGCAGGTGGCGGTCGACATACCAGTCCGGAAACAGCGACAGCTCGCGGCGCAGCAGCGCTTCGTCGTACGGCGGCAGTTCGCCTTCGCGCGAGGCCGACTGCCAGCGCACCAGGGTATGGATGGCCGGGCGGAACAGCGTATCGGCGTAGGCGAGGTCGAAATTGCGTTCGCGCAGCGATTGCAGATACGTTTGCGGGCCCAGATCGGTGAGCAGCAGGAAGCCCTGCGCAAGATCCTGCTCCAGCACCTGCGGCGCGCGCACGCCGGCACCATTGAGCAGACCAGCCACATGGACGAACGGGCGGCAGTCTTCCTGCGGCGGCGGGGCGTCCATGACGACCAGCGTGCCGGGCTTGCCACTGACGGCGCTGTCCAGGCGGAAATACCGGCGGAAGCTGGCATCGGCCGAGGCAGGTTGCAGCGTGTCGATGCGCAGGCCGTGGGCGGCGGGCAATGTGCCGAGCCAGTCGCGCAGTTGGCTGAGGCGTGCGTCGGTTGCGCCTGCTGCGGCGCCAGGGGTCGAAGCCATGCTGAGAGAATGCTGGAATGAGGCTGGAAGGAAGCCCCGTATAATACTCGACCGAGTTTCGCCGCGAGCGAGCGCCGGCCTTGTCCAGGCTGCGTCCGGCGGCGGGATTGAACGCAGTACCGACTGATTTTGTGCCTGTGCGTGCCGTTGCGCGCGCGGCCCTGTTCCCGATCTGCATGACCGAACCGAACCGAGCCAGGAAGAACCGGCAGCGCGCTGCTGTTGCCGCGCCCGATCAGCGGCCCGCCGACTTGGCCACCATCAGGCGTGGCACGCTGGCATTGCGCCCGCTGGTATTTGCGGTGGCCGGTGTCTGGACGGCGACGTCCGCGGCGCAGGGCGCGGACACCGCGCAAGCGACGGCGCCTGCTGTCACCCCGGCCTCGTCGGTGACGGCGCTGGCGACGTCCGGCCCGGCCACGCCCGGCGGCAGTCTGCTGGTGCCGAAGATGGCCGAGCCCGTCCAGCGACCGGACAATACTGTTCCCACCTTTACCGCGGCCGACAAGATGGACGGCCGCACCAACGAAGACATCCACCTGCGCGGTAACGGCGAACTGCGCCGCAACGGTTCGGTGCTGAAGGGCGACGCGCTCGACTACAACCAGGACACCGACGTTGCCACCGCCACCGGCAATGTGCGTCTGCTCAAGGGCGGCACGCTCGTCACCGGTCCGGACGCCAAGCTCAAGATCACCGCCAACGAAGGCACCATCAGCACGCCCGCGTACGAGTTCCACACGACCGGCGGCCACGGCACCGCAGAGCGCATCGATTTCATTGATAAGGACAACAGCCGCATCACGCGCGGCACGTACACCACGTGCGCGCCCGACAACGTCGACTGGTACTTCAGCGCGAGCCGCATCGATATCGACAGCGACCGCCAGGTTGGCACCGGCCGCAACGGCGTGCTTCACTTCTTCGGCGTGCCGGTGTTTGCCGCGCCGGTCATGGACTTTCCGCTCAATGACGACCGGCGCAGCGGTTTCCTTGCACCGGTGTTCGGCTATAACAGCCGCAGCGGGGCCGACGTCACGCTGCCGTACTACTTCAATATCGCTCCGAACCGCGATTTGACCTTGTATCCGCGTCTGCTCAGTATGCGTGGCCTGCAGCTTGGCGCCGAATATCGCTATCTCGATACGTCGTACAGCGGCGTCCTGCGGGGCGAATTCCTGCCCGATGATCGTGAGGCGGGTCGTAACCGCTGGTCGATTTCGGCAGTACACACGCAGCGACTGGCCCCGGGCCTGACCGGCTACATCAACTACAACAAGGTTTCCGATAACACTTATCCGGATGACCTTGGCCGCAGCATCGTCACGGCGACGCAGCGCCAGTATGTCCAGGAAGGCGGCGTCACCTATTCCATCGGCGATTGGGTTGCGCTGGCGCGCGTGCAGAAGTTCCAGACGCTGTCTACGGCAACTACGCCGCTTTCTGCACCGTACGAGCGGGTACCGGAGTTGAGTCTGACTTACAACCGGTACGACGTTGGCGGCTTTGACATCAATTTCCTGACCGACTACACGCGGTTTTCGATCCCGACGGCCAATACCGTGCAGGGCGAGCGCCTGTTCATGCAGCCGACGATCAGCTACCCGATCGTCCGCCCCGGCTGGTACGTCACCCCGAAGTTCATCCTGAACACCACCGCATACCGCCTGGACCGCCCGGCCGGCGACACGCAGGACACGCAGATCAATCGCACGCTTCCGACGTTCTCGCTCGATTCGGGCATGACCTTCGAGCGCGATGCGCCGCTGGTCTCCAAATTGTTCGGCGTGAGCTACATCCAGACGCTGGAGCCGCGCGTGTTCTACGTGTACACCCCGTATCGCGACCAGTCGCAGATTCCGTTGTTCGATACCGGCCAGTCGGACTACAACCTCGGGCAGATCTTTACCGAGAACCCGTACACCGGTTACGACCGCATTGCCGACAACAACAAGGTGACGGCAGGTGTGACCACGCGTTTTATCGAGGCCGAATCAGGCATTGAGCGCCTGCGTGCCACGATCGCCCAGCGCATCGATCTCGACGGGCAGCGCGTGACGCTGGCGGGTGCGGCCCCGACGTCGGTACGCCGCTATTCGGACCTTCTGGGTGCGACCACGATCCAGATGTTCCGCGGCATCTTTTTCGATACGAACCTTCAGTACAATCAGGACCTCGACCGCATCATGCGTTCGACGGTCGCGTTCAGCTGGAAGCCGGAAGCCAACAAGGTGATCAACCTCGGCTACCGCTATTACCGGCAAGACGCCAATACCGGTCAGTTGCCGCTGGAACAGGCCGATATCTCCACGCAGTGGCCGATTACGCGGCGCCTCTACGGCCTGGGTCGCATCGGTTACGACCTGGATGCGCGCAAGCCATCGGATGTGCTGCTCGGCCTCGAATATGTGGCGGACTGCTGGGTCGGCCGACTGGCGGTACAGCGCTACAGCAATGCGGTTTCGGGCTATACGACGCATATCTTTGCCCAGATCGAATTCAAGGGTTTGTCGAAGGTGGGGAACAATCCGATCGACGTGATTCGTCTGAACGTGCCCGGCTACCAGCCGGTGACCGCACAGCCGATCACGCCGTCCGTGCTGGATCAATATGAATAACGACATCATGGCTTTCCAATCGACCGCTTTCGCCACGCGTGTGGCTCCTCTGGGCCGCTTGCGTGTTGCCACCGGCGTGCTGCTTGCGCTGTTGGCGGGGACCACGCTGTCGCCAGCCGTCCACGCGCAGCAGGCGCAATCGGCAAAAAAGAGTGCACCGGTGCGGGGCATCTTCGCCAACCCCGGTTCGTCGCCGAGCCAGCCGCTGCTGCAGGGCACGCTGCCCGAGCCAACGGCTCCAGGCGCGCCGCGCAGCCAGTTGGTCGACGAGGTGGTGGCTGTGGTCAACACCGACGTCATCACCCGCCGCGAACTGCTCAACCGCGCGGATCTGGTCGAGCGCACGTTCCGCGCACAGAATCGCCCGCTGCCGCCGCGCGCCGATCTGCTCGGCGAAGTGCTTGAGCAGCTCATCTTGGAGCGCGTGCAGGCGCAGACCGCCAAGGAAAGCGGCATCCGCGTGTCCGACGCCGATGTGGATCGTGCCGTGGAAAGCGTGGCCCAGCGCAACAACCTGTCGGTGCCGCAGCTCAAGAGCAAGCTGAAGGACGCCGGCATGACGTACGACAAGTACCGCGACGACCTGCGTCAGGAAATCCTTCTGGCGCGCCTGCGTGAGCGCGAGGTCGACTCGAAGGTGCAGGTCTACGACGGCGAGATCGACAACTATCTGGCGCAGCAGGGTGGCGGCACGGCCCCGGCCGGCGAACAGCAATACAACGTCGCGCAGATTCTCGTGCCCGTTGCCGAAGGCGCCACGGATGCCGAGAAGGCCGCAGCGCGCAAGAAGGCCGAAGGCCTGCTCAAGCAAGCGCAGGGCGGCGCGGATTTCGCCAAGCTGGCGCGTGACAATTCTGGCGCGCAAGATGCCGCGCAAGGCGGCGAGCTTGGGCTGCGGCCGATCGGGCGCCTGCCGGCTGTGTTTGCCAACGCCGTGGTCGACATGAAGGCGGGCCAGGTGGCGAGCCAAGTGGTCGAAAGCCCGGCTGGTTATCACGTGATCAAGCTGTTGGAGAAGCGCGCATCGAGCACGGCCATTGCCGCCAAGGTGCAGCAGACGCAAGTGCGCCACATCCTGATCAAGACCGGTCCGACGATGTCGGCGGACGACGCGCGCCGCCAGTTGGTGGGCCTGCGTGACCGGATCGTCCACGGCTACGATTTTGGCGATGCGGCACGCCGGTATTCGCAGGACGGTTCGGCCGGTGCGGGTGGCGAGCTGGGCTGGGTGTCGCCGGGCCAGCTGGTGCCGGAATTCGAGCAGGCGATGAACCAGCTCAAGCCGGGCGATGTGTCGCAGCCGGTGCAAAGCCAGTTCGGTGTGCACCTGATCCAGGTGGAAGGCCGCCGCGAGGCAGAGGTGTCGGGAGACCGCGAGCGCGACTACGCGCGCTCGGTCATTCGCGAGCAGAAGGTGCAGGCCGCCTATGAGGATTGGCTGCGTGAACTGCGCGATTCGGCACACGTGGAATACCGCGTGAACCGTCAGCAGTAAGCTACGGGCATCCGCATCGCTCACGGCCGCCTGCGGGCGGCCGTGGCGTTTCTAGATCGCTCCAGAAACCATCGCAGGAAAGCGCTGCATGCTGAACATTGCCATCACCACTGGCGAACCCGCCGGTATCGGCCCCGACATCACCGTGGCCGCTTTGCTGCATTTGGCGCGGCAGGCATTGCCGCGTTACGCCGATGTGCAGTGGCACGTGATTGGCGATGCCGCGCTGCTGCAGGCACGCGCGGACGCGATCGGGCAGGGCGATTTCTGGCGCGTTGCCTCGACGGCGCTGACTGTCGTGGAGCGCCCGCTGGGTGCGCCGGTGCGCGCCGGCGTGCTCGATGCCGCCAACGGCCGCTATGTGCTGGACTTGCTCGACGCTGCCATCGACGGTTGCCAGATCGGCACCGAAGATGGCGTCCGTTACGACGCGATGGTCACGGCGCCGGTGCAGAAGAGCACGATCAACGACGCAGGCGTGCCTTTTACCGGCCACACCGAGTACCTGGCCGAGCGCAGCCGAACGCCGCGCGTGGTAATGATGCTCGCCGGTCCGCAGCCGGCGCACGACAACGCCATGCTGCGCGTGGCGCTGGCGACGACGCACTTGCCGCTGCGCGAGGTGCCGGACGCCATCACCCCCGCGGTGCTCGACGAAACGCTGGACATCGTGCAGCGTGACCTGCGCATGCGTTTTGGACTGAACGCACCTCGCATCCTCGTGACGGGGTTGAATCCGCATGCGGGTGAATCCGGCCACCTCGGCCGCGAAGAGATCGAGGTGATCGAGCCCGCCATCGCGCGGGCGCGTGCACGCGGAATCGATGCCCGCGGTCCGTATCCGGCCGATACGCTGTTCCAGCCGCGCCTGCTGGCCGATGCCGATTGCGTGCTGGCGATGTACCACGACCAAGGTTTGGCGCCGCTCAAGTACGGCACCTTCGGCCATGGCGTGAACATCACGCTGGGCTTGCCGTTTGTCCGCACGTCGGTGGACCACGGTACGGCGCTGGACTTGGCCGGCACGGGCCGCGCCGAGTTCGGAAGCATGATCGAGGCGATCGATACTGCCATCGCCATGGCGCGGCACACCGCGCGCTCCTGAGTTTCCTTCACCTCTTCGATTTCGAGTTCGCAATGGCACGATCCACGACCGGCGTTCACCAAGGGCACCAGGCCCGCAAGCGCTTCGGCCAGAACTTCCTGGTCGATGACGGCGTGATCCACGCCATCGTTGCCGCCATCGATCCGAAGCCCGACGATGTACTTGTCGAGATCGGCCCCGGCCTGGGCGCGCTCACCGTGCCGCTGATGGAGCGCGTGCGCACGCTGCAGGTGGTCGAGCTGGATCGAGACCTTGTCGCGCGCTTGCAGAAGCGATTCGGCGATCGGCTGATCGTGCATGCGGGCGATGCACTGGCGTTCGATTTCGGTTCGCTGCAGGAGGCGGGCCGGCCGCTGCGCATCGTCGGCAACCTGCCATACAACATCTCGAGCCCGCTGCTGTTCCACCTCGCCACGTTTGCCGACCGCGTGCGCGATCAGCATTTCATGCTGCAGAAAGAAGTGGTCGACCGCATGGTCGCCGCGCCGGGTAGCAAGGCGTTCAGCCGGCTGTCGGTGATGCTGCAGGTGCGGTACTACATGGAGCTGGTGCTGGATGTGCCGCCGGGCTCGTTCAACCCGCCGCCCAAAGTGGATTCGGCGGTGGTGCGGATGATTCCGTGGCCGGCCGACAAATCGCCGTATGCGCCGGTCGACCTGCGCGCGCTTGGCACGGTGGTGACGATGGCGTTTTCGCAGCGCCGCAAGGTGTTGCGCAACACGCTGGGCGCACTGCGCGATGTGATCGATTTCGAAGCGCTTGGCTTTGACCTGGGCCGGCGCGCAGAAGAAGTGTCGGTGGAAGACTTCGTGGCAGTGGCGAACGCACTGCCGGCTAATCGCATTGCCGGCAGCGTTTCCGACCTTAGCGAAGATTGACGAGCAGGATGCCCGACAGCACGAGCGCCGCCGCCAGAGCAAACCGCAGTCCAACCGGCTCGTGCAACAGCAGCACGCCAAACGCCACGCCAAACAGCGGCGTCAGGAACGAGAACACCGACAACCGCGATGCCAGGTAGCGGCGCAGCAGCCAGAACCACGTCAGGTAACTGGCGAACGCAATCAGCACGGATTGGTAGGCGAGGCTGGCCAGCGCGGTCGGTGTAAGGTTTGCCGTAAAGGCCTGGCCGGTGCCGGCGGCCATCAACAGCAACAGCACAGCCGAGACGGCAAGTTGGTACAGCAGCGTCTTCGCTGCCGGTGCTTCGGAAAGCTTGCTTGCCCGCACGACGATGGTCGTCGCGCCCCACAGCGCGCCTGCCACCACGCCCAGCGCGTCGCCCAGCGAGGTCGACGGCCCGGCCGCCGGGTGCAGGACACCGTCGGCGAACGCCAGCACGATCCCCGCAAACGCAATGCCGATCCCGGCCCACTGGCGCGGGCGCAGGTGCTCACCCGGCACGAAAAAGTGCAGGCCGAGGGCGGTGAAGATCGGCGCGGTGTAAAGGAACACCGCCATGCGCGAGGCAGTGGTGTAGCTCAGGCCAATGAAGATGCACAGGAACTCGATCCCGAAGAGCACACCGGCCATCAGACCACCGGCCAATGTGCCGTCACGCACTGACAGGCACGTGCCGCGCCACAGCGCAAACGCCAGCACCAGGACCGACGCGATTGCCGAGCGCACACCGGCCTGCATAACGGGCCCCACGTCGTGCGCCGCCACCTTGATGGCAACCTGCTGAAAGCCCCAGCACATGCACAGCACCACCATCAGGCCGATGGCAGTGCCGTCCAGCGGCCGGCGGATGGCGTCAGTGGCGGTTGCCATCGGGCATCGAGCGCGCCTGGATCAGCTCGATCTTGTAGCCATCCGGATCTTCCACAAACGCGATGATGGTGCTGCCGCCCTTGACCGGGCCCGCTTCACGCGTGACCTTGCCGCCTGCGTTACGAATCTGGTCACAGGCTTGTGCGGCATCGTCGACCTCGATGGCCAAGTGCCCGAATGCCGTGCCGAGTTCGTACTCGCTCACCCCGTAGTTGTAGGTCAGTTCGATGACCGTGTTGCTGGCTTCCGGGCCGTAGCCGACGAACGCCAGCGAGTACTTGTACTCGGGGTTGTCGCTGGTGCGCAGCAGTTGCATGCCGAGCACCTTGGTGTAGAAGTCGATCGAGCGCTGCATGTCGCCGACGCGCAGCATGGTGTGGAGCATTCGCATGGGGTTTCCTTCCTGGAGGACTGTGGGGAAGGCAATATTGTAGGAGGGTGTGGCCGAGCGTGCAGGACAGGCGTTCTCTGCAACCGCCGCATCCGCCGCAGGAGCGTCGGCAGGGCGAATCAGAACGCCGGCAAGTATTCCGGCGGATGCGAGCGCAGTTGCTCCCGCGCCTCACGAAACTCAGGAAAGATCGACTCCACCGTGTCCCAGAAGCGCGGGCTGTGGTTCATCTCTTTGAGATGCGCCAGTTCATGCGCAACCACGTAGTCGATCAAGCTGAGGGGGAAATGCACGAGGCGCCAGTTCAGGCGGATCTTGCCGTCGGCGGTGCAGCTTCCCCAGCGCGTGGCGGCGGAGGAGAGTGCATACGCGCTATGCCGCACGCCAAGGCGCTCGGCATATACCTCAAGACGCTCGCCGAAGAGGCGTCGGGCCTGCGTCTGCAGCCAGCCTTGCACGCGGTCCTTGATCTGCTGCTCGGTGGTGGTGTGCGGCAGGCCCAGGTGCAGCATGCTGGTGTCGGCATCGAACATCAATGCGCCGATGGGCGATTCCAGCTTGAGCGTGATCGTCTTGCCGAGGAACGGCAATCCGGCGCCGTCCTGCCACTCCATCGTCGGCAGCATGCGGCGTGCGGCGCTCGTGCGCCATTCGGCCAGCTTGGCGAAGATCCACTTCTGCTTTTCGGCGATGGCGTGTTCGATCTCGGCGAGCGTGACCCAGCGCGGTGCCGTGATCGACAGGCCGCGGTCATCGATGACAAAGCCGATGGTCCGCCGCGACGAGCGCTTGAGGTTATAGATGAGCGCGCGCTCGCCCAGCGTCAGGCGGCGCTGGTGGGGGCCAAGCGGTGCGGTGGAAAAATCGAGTGCGGGCGGGGCGAGGAGCGGCGCGTCAGGCGGCTGCGTGGGCGACGAGGCTTCGGGTGCGAGCAGCGGCAGCTCAAGCTGGACGCTGTCGGCGGTGGTGGGCGAAGTCGGTGGGCGCAGCAGTTTCATGCGTGCTCGCGGTAGCTATCGGCGTCGATTCTACGCATTTCCGCTTCGATCCATGCTTCGACTTCGCGGTTGAGTTCGTCGCTGGTCTTGCCTGCAGTCGGGATGGCCGGACCGACCGACAGCGTGATCAGGCCCGGATGCTTCAGGAACGAATTGCGCGGCCACACGCGGCCGGAGTTGTGGGCGATCGGGATGACCCACGCGCCGGTATCCACGGCAAAACGCGCACCGCCGCTCTTGTAGCGCGGCTTCGGGTCGCCCGAGCGCGTGCGGGTGCCTTCCGGGAACATGATCACCCACGCGCCTTCGGCCATGCGTTCCTTGCCCTGACGTGCGACCGAGGCGAACGCGTTGGCGCCGTCCTTGCGGTTGATGTGCACCATTTTGAGCATGCCCAGCGCCCAGCCGAAGAAGGGCACATACAGCAGCTCGCGCTTGAATACGTAGCACAGCGGCCGAGGCATGGTCGCGACATAGGCCATGGTTTCCCACGCGGACTGATGCTTGGAGAGCAGCACCACCGGCTTGTTGGTGGCGACGGCTTCTTCGATGTGCTCCCAGCCCTGGTATTGCCAACGGATGCCGAGCAGCCAGCGCGCCATCCAGATGGCGGATTTGGTCCAGCCCGACACCATCCAGAACCGGCGAGCCGGATTCATGAACGGGAACACGATGAAGCAGGCCACCGCATAGATCGGCGTCCAGACAATCAGGAAAACCAGGTACAGCAGCGAACGGATAAAAGTCATTGGGGGCGAATTCAAGGGGCGCGCGTGGGCGTGCCCTGGGGCGCGGGGGACAGCAGCGCACGCGCAAACGCACGCAGGTCCTCGTGAATTTGGGTGCCCGGGGGCAGGTCGCCGGCATCGCGGGTCTTGGTGCCCTTGCCGGTCAGTACGAGGTGCGGTACGGCGCCGACTTCGACGCCGGCTTGCAGATCGCGCAGCGAGTCTCCAACGACCGGCACGCCCGTGAGGTCCACGTCGAAGCGGCGTGCAATCTCGCGCAGCATGCCGGACTTGGGCTTGCGGCATTCGCAGGCATCGGCGGCGGTGTGCGGGCAGAAGAAGACGGCATCAACCCGCCCGCCGTAGGTGGCGAGCGCCTTGTACATCTTCTCGTGCATGGCGTTGAGCGCGGCGGCCTCAAACAGGCCGCGTCCGATGCCCGACTGGTTGGTTGCCACCACCACCTGGTAGCCCGCCTGGTTCAGTTCGGCAATGGCTTCCAGGCTGCCCTCGAGCGCGATCCACTCGTCGGGCGACTTGATGAACTGGTCGCTGTCTCGGTTGATGACGCCATCGCGGTCGAGAATCACCAGTTTGGGAACGTGGGGCATGGTGGGCTCCGAACGGTGCTTGGGGTGCCGATCAGGCGGCCAGCTTGGAGATGTCCGCCACGCGGTTCATCAGTCCGTGCAGTTCAGCCAGCAGCGCCAGGCGGTTGTCGCGCAGCGCGGTGTCGTCGGCCATCACCATCACGCCGTCGAAGAAGGTGTCGACCGCTTCGCGCAGACCGGCCAACGTCTTGAGCGCAGTGGTGAAATCGCCGCGTGCGAAGGCGTCGTGCACCTGCGGTTCCGCTGAAACCACGGATTGGTGCAGCGCGCGCTCGGCGTCTTCCTTGAGCAGTGGCGGCTGCACGGCACCAATGGCCACGTCCGTCTTCTTCAGGATGTTGGTGATGCGCTTGTTGGCGGCCGCCAGTGCCTCGGCCTGCGGCAGGGCAGCAAAGGCGCGTACGGCTTCTAGGCGCGCGACGATGTCGTCTAGGCGCTGCGGGCGCTGACTCACCACGGCTTCGACCTCGTTGGTGCTGTAGCCCTTGTCCTTCAGGTAGCCGCGCAGGCGGTCGTAGAGGAAGTCGGTGATGGCGGCCAGGTTCGGTTTGACGGCGGCGATGCCGTCGAAGCTGGCAGCGGCGATCTGCAGTGCATCGTCAATCGTGAGCGCGAGCGGCTTCTCGATCAGCATGCGCAGGATGCCCAGCGCGTGGCGGCGCAGCGCGAACGGGTCTTTCTCGCCCGTGGGTTGCAGGCCGATGCCCCAGATGCCGACCAGCGTTTCGAGCTTGTCGGCCAGCGCCACCACGGTACCGGTGGCGGTGCTGGGCAGCGCATCGCCGGCAAAGCGCGGTTGGTAGTGTTCGGAGCAGGCCAGCGCCACATCGTCGGGTTCGCCGTCATGGCGTGCATAGTACGTGCCCATCGTGCCTTGCAGCTCGGGGAACTCGCCCACCATGTCGGTCAGCAGATCGGCCTTGGCCAGCAGCGCGCCGCGCGAGGCGTGCGCCACATCCGCGCCGAGCTTCTCGGCCAGTTGGCCGGCAATGGCTTGCAGGCGCGACACGCGCTCAAGTTGCGTGCCGATCTTGTTGTGATAGACCACGCGCGAGAGCAGCGGCACGCGATCGGCCAGCGGCTTCTTCTTGTCCTGCTCGAAGAAGAAGCGCGCGTCGGCCAGGCGCGGGCGGACCACGCGCTCATTGCCTTGAATGATGGCCTCGGGTGTATCCGTGGCGATGTTCGAGACGATCAGGAAGCGGTTGCGCAGATGGCCCTGCGCGTCGGTCAGCGCAAAGTACTTCTGGTTGGTCTGCATGGTCAGGATCAGACACTCCTGCGGTACGGCGAGGAATGCTTCCTCGAAATGGCAGGGGTAGACCACGGGCCATTCGACCAACGCGTTCACCTCATCGAGCAGCGCTTCGGGCATGACTACCGTATCGGCGCCGGCGGTCTTGAGCAGTTCGGCGCGGATGGCCTCTTTGCGCTTGCCGTAGCCGGCGATGACCTTGCCCTGCGACTCCAGCGTGCTCGCATACGACGCGGCGTCCTGGATGACGATTTCGCCCGCCGACAGGAAACGGTGGCCCAGCGTCACGTTGCCCGATTGCAGGCCGAACGCGCTGACGGGGATGACCTCGCTGTCGAGCAGCGCAATCAGCTTGTGGGCGGGGCGCACGAACTGGACGTTCTCGCCGTTCGGGCGCTGATACGTCATCACCTTCGGGATCGGAAGGTTGGCGATGGTTTGCGACAGTGCAGTCTGAAGGCCGTCAGCCAGCACGGCGCCGCGTGCGGTGTAGCGATAAAACAGCGCTTCGGCCTTGCCGTCGGGCCCGCGTTCCAGCGATTCAGCGGCGATGGCCTCCACGCCCACGGTCTTGGCCAGCGCGGCCAGCTTCTTGACCAGCGGCGCTGCGGGCTTGCCCTCGGCGTCGAAGGCGATGGTCACGGGCAGCACCTTCTCGCGCAGTTCGCGATCGGGCGCGGTGCGGCGCACGCCGGTGATCGATGCGGCCAGGCGGCGCGGCGTGGCAAATCCTTCTACGGCGGCGCCCTCTTCGAGCAGGCCTTGCGCCGACAGACCGTCAAACAGGCCGCGTGCAAACGCCTCGCCGAGGCGGGCCAGCGCCTTGGGCGGCAGTTCTTCGGTCAGCAGTTCGATCAGGAGGGTGGACATAGCGTTTGAATCGGTGACGTCGTTGTTCTGCGCCGCTTGGTGTTCAGATCAGGTGCGGCGGTACGTTGTGTGGTTCGGTTCAGTGATCAGCAGGGCGAGCCGGGCACGGGTTCCACGCCCGAAAGCAGCCACACGCCGTTCTGCTGCTGAAACTGCAATTGCGTGCCGGCGCACTGACCCGGCGGCGGGGGCGGTGCAATCGGCGCGGGCGTGGTGCCAGGCACGGCAGCATCGCGGCGCAGGAAGCGGGCCGACAGCAAGCCCCGTCGCGCGTCGTACCGCACTTCTTGCAGCGTGCCGGACACATTGAATTCCAGACGGCTCGGCAACTGCCCCGCCGATCGGAACACGCGCGCACGGCGCTGTGCCTTGACGCCGGTGCCTTGCCACTCCACCCACGTGAGCGGGAAGCGCAGTGCCGTCGCATACGTGCGCAACGGTACGCGATGCCAGCCGAGGTCCCGTGCGCCGGACAGGTCGCAGGCCATCGTGCGCACCAGGCTCGTCCATTGATCGAGCGACGGCGGCGGCGGCGTCCAGGCCGCGCTCAGCGCTTGCTGGAGCGGCTTGGAATCGGCCACGCAAAGCTGCGTCAAAGTGTTGGGCACGACAAAAACCTTCTCCGCCGATGCCGGCTTGGACGTGCGATGCCGCGCCGCTTGGGCAACGCTCGCCGGTAGCGTCAGCGCGGCGATGGACGCTGCCGTCAGCAGCGCCAGGCCACGCCGTGCTCGGTTGGCCGTCATGCGGCCTCCGTGGTCTTGACAGCGGCAGCGGCCGTGCCGCACATCGGGAAGCCCAGGCGCTCGCGCGAATCGTAGTAAGCCTGCGCGACCAGGCGCGACAAATTGCGGATGCGGCCGATGTAGGCCGCGCGCTCCGTCACCGAAATGGCGCCGCGTGCGTCCAGCAGGTTGAAGGTGTGGCCGGCCTTGAGCACTTGCTCGTAGGCGGGCAGGGCCAGTTGCACGACAGGTGCGTCGCCCTCGGCAGCGGCATCACCTTCTGCGCGCACGCCCATCAGGCGCTTGGCTTCGGCTTCGTGCTCGGCAAAGCGGCGGAACAGCACGGTCGTGTCAGCCTGCTCGAAGTTGTAGGTCGATTGCTCGACTTCGTTCTGGTGATAGACGTCGCCGTAGGTCAGGCGGCGCTTCACGGGGCCGTTCGGGCCCGGCTCTTCCCACTCGGTCCAGACCAGGTCATAGATGTTTTCGACCTGCTGCAGGTACATTGCCAGGCGCTCGATGCCGTAGGTGATCTCACCGGTCACCGGCTTGCAGTCCAGGCCGCCGACCTGCTGGAAGTACGTGAACTGCGTGACTTCCATGCCGTTGAGCCAGACCTCCCAGCCGAGGCCCCAGGCGCCGAGCGTGGGGTTCTCCCAGTCGTCTTCTACAAAGCGCACGTCGTTCTGCTTCAGGTCCAGGCCCAGCGCTTCCAGCGAACCGAGGTACAGGTCGAGGATGTTTTCCGGCGCCGGCTTGAGCACCACCTGGTATTGGTAGTAGTGCTGCAGGCGATTCGGGTTCTCTCCGTAGCGGCCGTCCTTGGGGCGGCGCGACGGTTGCACGTAGGCGGCTCGCCACGGCTCGGGGCCGATCGCGCGCAGGAAGGTGTGCACATGCGACGTGCCGGCGCCGACTTCAAGATCGATCGGTTGCAGCAGGGCGCAGCCCTGGGCGTCCCAGTACGACTGCAGCTTGAGAATGAGTTGCTGGAAGGTGAGCATGGTGGTACCCGTTGGTCCGTGGCGGCACGGAACGATGCGTTGCGCCGCGCGACGGTGGAATGCAGCGGCGGGCACGAGAAGCGCCTGGCTCCGTGCCCGCCGTAAAACGTTGAATTTTAGCGTTTTTTGTCAGCGGCTCCGGAAAGTGGCTCGAAAGCCCTCCGGACGCTGAACGATCAATCTGCCGATGTCCGACGGCGGCGTACGCATGCCACCAGCAGAACCAGCGCGCCCAGGCCCAGCACGGGTGCGTTGCCGGCCCGCACGAATGGCGTCAGACCTTGCGTGCCTTGCACGTCAGCCTGCAATGTGCCGAGCGTGAAGACAGGCAGGCGCGCCTGTACGCTGCCGTCCGGCCGCACCACTGCGGTCGCGCCCGTGTTGGTGGCGCGCAGCATCGGACGGCCCGTTTCCAGGGCGCGCATGCGCGAGATCTGCAGGTGCTGATCCAGTGCGATCGTGTCGCCAAACCACGCCAGGTTCGTCACGTTGGCGAGCATCGTGGCGGGCTGATCCGCATGCCGCAGCGAGGCGGCAATTTCCTCGCCAAACAAATCTTCGTAGCAGATGTTGGGTGCGACGCGCTGGTCGGCCACCGCCATGGGCGGCTGCACGGGCAGGCCACGCCGGAAGTCGCCCAGCGGCATGTTCATCATGTTGACGAACCAGTGGAAACCGAAGGGGATGAACTCGCCGAACGGCACGAGGTGGTGCTTGTTGTAGCGGTACACGCCCTGGAATTGCGGGCCGATGCCGAACACGCTGTTGGTGTAATCGACGCGGGAGTCCTCGCTGGCGGCGCCGAACAGCACGCTGGAGCCGGTGGTATCCACATAGGTGCGGAGGGCCAGCGCGATCTCCTGCGGCATCTCCTGAATCATGATCGGGAAGGCCGTCTCGGGTGTGACCACGAGTTGCGCGGGCTTCTCGGTGACCATCTTGGTGTACAGCTCCAGCGAGCGCTCGATGCCGGTTTGCTGGAACTTCACGTCCTGCGGCACGTTGCCCTGCAAGAGACGCACGGAGATCGGCTTGCCCACCGGCTGCGTCCACGCAATGCCGTGCAGCGGCCAGCCGGCCACCAGCAGGAGCGCACCCGCGATGCCCGCCAGCCAATGCAGGCGGCGCTCGGCCGCGACGCACAGCAGGCCAGCCAGCACGGCGGCGATCAGCACGATGCCGTATACGCCCACCAGCGGCGCGTAGCCGGCCAGCGGGCCATCGGTGTGCGCGTAGCCCCCGTTGATCCAGGGGAAGCCCGTCCAGACTGTGCCGCGCAGCCATTCCGTGACGGCCCATGCCGCGCCAAATATGAGCGCGGATGCGGTACCGGACCACCGCCCGCGTCTCGTCAGCCACTGCCATGCCCACACCGCCAGCGCCGGATGCAGCGCCAGGTAGCCGGCAAACAGCAGCACTGCCAGCGCGGCCATCCACGCCGGCATGTCGCCGTAGACATGCATGCTGATATAGAGCCACCAGACGCCCGACAGGAACCAGCCGAGCCCGAACGCATATCCGACCCACGCCGCTTCACGCAGGCGCGCGGCGCGCTGCACGAGCGCGGCCAGCCCCGTGAGCGAGAGGATCTGCAGCCACCACCAGTGGTTCGGTGCAAACGACAGCGTATGCATGACGCCAAGCAACGCTGCAAGCGGCATCGCGAAACGCAGCCGCGCGAGCGGCACAGCTTGGGCATCCTGCCGACGGGATGGTGCGGCAGGGGAAGAGAACTGAGCGGGCACGGAGGGATCAGGCGGGGTGAGAACCAGAGGTGTCGGCTGTGGCATTGCCGCCGGCCGGCGTGGTGAGGCGGCGCACGAGCAGCACCTGCACCTGGCGCGCATCGGCGCGCAGCACGTCGAATTGCAGCGTGCCCATGACGATCTTTTCGCCCCGGTGCGGCACGCGGCCCAGGTGGTTGGACAGCAGCCCGCCCACGGTATCGACGTCTTCGTCGGAGAAATGCGTGCCGAAGGCTTCGTTGAACTGGCTGATTTCGGTCAGGCCGCGCACGCGCATGTGGCCATCGGCGGTCGGCAGAATGTTGTCTTCTTCCTGATCGAAGTCGTATTCGTCTTCAATGTCGCCGACGATCTGCTCCAGCACGTCTTCGATGGTGATGAGGCCTGCCACGCCGCCGTATTCGTCAACGACGATGGCGATGTGGTTGCGGTTGACGCGGAAGTCTCGCAACAGCACGTTCAGTCGCTTGGATTCGGGGATGAATACGGCCGGGCGCAGCATGTCGCGCACGTCGAAGTCTTCATCGGTATAGAAGCGCAGCAGATCCTTGGCGAGCAGAATGCCGATGATGTTGTCGCGACTGCCTTCGTAGACGGGGAAGCGCGAATGCGCGGCTTCCTGCACGAAGGGGATGAATTCTGACGGTGCGTCGGCGATGTTGAGCGCGTCCATCTGCGCGCGCGGGATCATGATGTCGCGCGCACACAGATCTGAGACCTGGAAGACGCCTTCGATCATCGACAGGGAGTCGGCGTCGATGAGGCTGCGCGCATGGGCGTCTTGGAGGATTTCGAGCAACTCGGCCCGTGATTCGGGCTCGGGCGAGATGAGGTCGGTCAGGCGTTCCAGCAGCGTACGGGGTTTGTCGGCTGGCTTCGGACTGGGATACGGATCATTCATGGCGCGGTCGCGCGTCGTTAAACATCGGCCCAGCATACACCAAAAGCCCAGCCGTCCCGATGACGCAGGGTGGCTGCCAGGTCTCCAGAAGTGCGGTTTATTTCACATCTGGAGGCCGGGCTCGGGCGCGTTAAGACGGTCGATCTGCCGAGGGGAAAGCGGTCAGTCGTGCCCGCCCTCGCCGCCGCGGTCCTGGTCTCCGCCGTGGCTGCCGTCGCCGCCATGATTGTGGTCGCCACCGTGGTTGCGATCGCCGCCATGATCGTGATCGCCGCTGTGGTCATGATCGTGGTCGTGATCATGGTCGTGCCCGTGGTGGTGGCCGCCTCCGTGGCAACTTACGCACGGCGATGGGACGGGCGATGGGCTCGGCGTCGGCGTCGGGGTGGGTGTCGGTGTTGGGCTCGGAGTCGGGCTAGGCGATGGAGTCGGCGACGGGCTAGGCCCGGGGCTCGGTGTTGGTGCCGGCGTGGGGCCAGGGCTGGGCGACGCACCGGGTGCGGGGGCCGGTGTCGGGCTGGGCTTGGACGGCGGCGTGTTGTTGCCGCTGGGGGGCGGTGCGTCGTTGTTGCCAGTCGGCGTTGTCGCCGCCGGTGCCGGGTCTGCGGGATGCGAATTGCTGTGATACCGGCCCAGCGTGCTCGCGCCGCCGTAGGCTGTCCAACGTCCGGCGATTTCCATGTCGACGCCGGCGAGCCAGTGGTCGCCCGTGGCTCCGACGCCCACCAGCGCCTTGCTGCTCGCAAAGTCGTATCCGCCGCCGATGAGCGCCTGCACGCTTGTGCTGCCGACCACCGCCTGCACGCGCGGCCGGATGGTGCCTTGCGCGACCATGAGGTTCACCTCGGCGCCAACCACGTTGTTGCTGTCGGAGATGTTGACCGTGCGGCAGCCGACCACCGCGCCCGGATGCCAGGCACCGTCGAATACGACGACGATGCCCGCATAGCACGATTGCTTGTGATCAGCGTGTGCGATGCGCGGCGTGACCGCGAGCGCCGTGCCGACACCCACGCCAACCAGCAGCGTGGTCCACGGAATGCTGTCCATGAAGCGTTGACGCATGATGACCTCCCCGCGGTGGCCTTGCCCGTCTGTGCGCGGGCTGGCCGATGGCGCTCGTTTGCGCCGAATTCGTGAAGCGCGCTCGAGCGGCGGCTTATGCGTGGAGGATAGAAATCTCTACGGCAAAACCCATGCGCCATACGGAGAGCAGCAAGGGTCCCGGATGGCGGACGGCCTGTGCGACGTGTATGCGCGATTCGAACGGCGCGAGCATGCGCCGAATGGCGGAGGAAAACCCGGAAACCGTTGTCAGGACTGGGTTTTCTTCAATGCGGGTTGATTCACCGTTGAAACGGCATGCTGCAAGAATGGAACATGAAAAAGCAAAACGCCGGCGCGAAGCCGGCGTCTGAGCATCAAGCGCGTGGCGCTTTAACGATCTGCGTACGGATCGGCAAAACCGAGGTCGCGGAGGATCTCCGTTTCGATGCCTTCCATTTCCTTTGCATCGGCCGCGTCTTCGTGGTCGTAGCCCTGGGCGTGCAGCGCGCCGTGCACGATCAGATGCGCGTAGTGCGCGAGCAGCGGCTTCTTCTGTTCCTTCGCTTCCTTTTCGACCACCGTGCAGCACAGCACGATGTCGGCCGAGACCGGGTCTTCTGCGCTCTCTGCGTACGAGAAGGTCAGCACGTTGGTCGCGTAGTCCTTGCCGCGGTAGGTGCGGTTGAGCGTGCGACCTTCTTCCTCGCCGACAAAGCGCACGTTGAGTTGCGCATCGGCAAACAGCGCGGGGGCGATCCACGCCTCGATGTCGCGTTCTTTGGGCAGCGCCTTGCGAGCGGCAGCCTTGAGTTCATCGCCGTACTGCACGGTCAGGTCGAGCGTGAGCATCTCGGCGCCGGCGGTGTCGTCGTCGAAGGCTTCTTCCGTGGAGTCGGCCAATTCGGCGGGCTGGGTTTCGATGCGCAACGTGATGCTGTCGTGATGCTCGGGGCGCAGCGAGAGCATGGCGTGCATGTCGGCGTCGGCGTGCTCGGCAACGAGGGTGATCGGCCCATCCACGGTATTCGGCAGACCGAGGATCAGGCTGCGGCCATCGGCAAAGGCAATGCGCAGTGCGCTTGCATCCACCGTCCTGGGTTTGCCCTGGGCGTCGAACACGTCGACGCGCGGGCCGAATGACTCGGCGGCCGCGGGTTGGGTCTTCTTGGTTTTTGCTTTGGTATCGGTTTTTGCTTTAGCCACGTTCAGGCGTCCTTATGCATCTTTATGCTGGGCATGGAATTCGTCATAGGCCTCGACGATGCGGGCCACCAGCGGGTGCCGCACCACGTCGACGCTGGTGAAGCGCGTCATCGCCACGCCGCGCACGTCACGCAGCACGTGCTGCGCTTCGATCAGGCCGCTCTTCTGGCCGCGCGGCAGGTCGATCTGCGTGGTGTCGCCGGTGATCACCGCCTTGGAGCCGAAGCCGATCCGCGTGAGGAACATCTTCATCTGTTCCGGGGTGGTGTTCTGGGCTTCGTCCAGGATGATGAAGGCGTGATTGAGCGTGCGCCCGCGCATGTACGCCAGCGGTGCGATCTCGATCATCTGGCGCTCGAACATCTTTTGGGTCTTGTCGAAGCCGAGCAGGTCGTACAGCGCGTCGTACAGCGGGCGCAGGTATGGGTCGACTTTCTGCGCCAGATCGCCGGGCAGGAAGCCCAGGCGTTCGCCGGCTTCCACCGCCGGGCGGGTCAGTACGATGCGCTTGATGGCGTCGCGCTCCAGCGCATCCACCGCGCAGGCCACAGCGAGATACGTCTTGCCCGTACCCGCCGGGCCGATGCCGAATGACAGGTCGTGCGAGAGGATGTTGCGCAAATACGCGCGCTGCATTGGTGTGCGGCCATGCAGATCGGTGCGCCGCGTATGCAGCACCGGCGACAGGTCATTGCCGTCAGGCGTATCGGCGCTCGATTCCGGCAGGTAAGCGCCGTGCGCAGCCACCTGGCGGGTTTCCACCAGGCCAAGCTGGATATCGTCCACCGACAGCGGGTCGCGTGCGGCGTTGTAGAACGTCTCCAGCGCGTTGGCCGCGCCTTGTGCGTTGGCGCCCCGCACGGTGAACTTGCTACCGCGCCGGTTGATGGTCACGTCCAGGGCCTGCTCGATCTGGCGCAGGTTTTCGTCCAGCGGCCCGCACAGGTTCTGCAGGCGCGTGTTGTCGTTCCTGGGCGCTGTGAATTCTGCGATGGTGGGTTTCATCAAGTCAGGTCGTGTTGATGATCAGTGAGTCGCGCTGGCCGTACGCTGTTCGGCCACTTCGCCACGCAACGAATGCGGGAACGCGTGCACGATACGCACGTCCAGCATCTGGCCGATCAGCTGGTCGCGACGCGCTTGCGGCAGATCGGGCAGGGCGAAGTTGACGACACGGTTGTTCTCGGTGCGGCCGTGCAGTTCGGTCGGATCCTTGCGCGACGGGCCTTCCACCAGAATGCGCTGCACGCTGCCGACCATGCCTTGGCTGATGCGCGCCACGTTCTCTTCAATGGTCGCCTGCAAGTGTTTCAGGCGTTCGAGCTTGACGGCCTGGGGCGTATCGTCGTGCAGGTTCGCGGCCGGCGTGCCCGGGCGCGGGCTGTAGATGAAGCTGAACGAGGTGTCGTAGCCGATCTCGTGAATCAGGTCCATCGTCTTGGCGAAGTCTGCATCGGTCTCGCCCGGAAAGCCGACGATGAAGTCGGTGGCGATCGAGATGTTCGGCCGGATCGCGCGCAGCTTGCGGATGCTGCTCTTGTATTCGAGCACCGTGTAGCCGCGCTTCATCGCCATCAGGATGCGGTCGGAGCCGTGCTGCACGGGCAGGTGCAGGTGGTCGACGAGCTTCGGGTTGGTGGCATAGGCCTCGATCAGGCGCGAGCTGAATTCCTTCGGGTGGCTGGTCGTGTAGCGGATGCGCTCGATACCCGGAATCTCAGCCACGTATTCGAGCAGCAGCGCGAAATCCGCACGCTCGCTCGTGTCGCCCATCTTGCCGATGTAGGCGTTGACGTTCTGGCCCAGCAACGTGACTTCGCGCACGCCCTGTTCGGCCAGGCCGGCCACTTCGGCCAGCACGTCGTCGAACGGGCGCGAGACTTCCTCGCCGCGCGTGTACGGCACCACGCAGTAGCTGCAGTATTTCGAGCAGCCTTCCATGATTGACACGTAGGCGCTGGCGCCATCCACGCGCGCGGGCGGCAGGTGGTCGAACTTCTCGATCTCGGGGAAGGACACGTCGACCTGCGAGCGGCCCGTGCGGCGGCGTGCTGCGATCAGGTCGGGCAGGCGGTGCAGCGTCTGCGGCCCGAACACCACGTCAACGTAAGGGGCGCGCGCCACGATGGACGCACCTTCCTGGCTGGCCACGCAGCCACCTACGCCGACCACGAGATCCGGTTTGAGCGCCTTGAGTGCCTTCACGCGGCCGAGTTCGGAGAACACTTTCTCCTGCGCCTTCTCGCGTACGGAGCATGTGTTGAAGAGGATCACGTCCGCATCTTCGGGCGTGTCGGTGGGGACGAGACCTTCAGCCGCGTTGAGCACGTCGGACATCTTGTCCGAGTCGTACTCGTTCATCTGGCAGCCGTAGGTTTTGATGAAGACTTTTTTCATGTGCCGTTCACAGTGGTTGACCTGGGGGCACGTGCTTCGTGGGGCGTTCTGACTACTGGGACTGCGCTTGCGCCTGACTTTGTGCCGCCACCGCAGCCTTGTAATCGTCATCGCTGACAACCCAGGCTGTCAGCAACTGCTGATACAAGTCGAGCTGATAGCGCACCTTGAACGTCTGGCCGACCACCGAAGAAGTCGGCAGCAAACGCCCATCCAGCGACAGGATCCGCACGCCCGGGGCGAAGCGGATGTCAGCGCTGCTGCTCCCGAAGCCCAACAACAGGATGCGCACGATGCCAGTGCTGCCGGTACTCAGCGTGCCGCCGTTGGCCGAGTTGATGGTCAATTGGGCCGCCGGGGCCGTTGCCGGAATGTTGCGCAGCACTTGCGCGTGAGACAGCAGCGGCGCCGATGCCGCAGCAACGGCAGCAACAGCGAGGGCGAGGACTTGGCGTCGGGTGCGCATGGCATCGTCAGGAGAAAGCCACCGCCGGGTGAGCGACCCGGCACACGAAACACGAGACAACCCGGTATTGTAGCGTTCCGGGGCGAAGTCTTATAGCGCTTCGGCAATCTTGGCGGCCAGCGCAATACCGCTCAGGAACGCGGCTTCCACGCGCGGGCCTTCGCACCAGTCACCGCAGGCACCCAGGCGGGCGGCGGCGTCCCAGTGGCAGGGCACACCGGCGGACTGCTCGACCAGCGCGTGCGGCCACAAGTGCGCGGCCATCACATCGGGCTGAGGCGTGCCCGGGAAGGCTTCGGCAAAGCGGGCGTGCATGGCGTGCAGCGCCTGCTCGGGGGTGTCCTGGGCATGTGCGGCCGACCAGCCCGGCGACGCATGCACCACCCAGGATTCATCGACCATGACGCGGCCCGGCTTGCTGTTGTCGCGGGCGGCCCAGGCGAGCACGTCGTCGTCGATGCGGATGCCGTCATACGGCAAGCCGAGCGGTTGCGCAAAGCCCATCATCAGCGCCCAGCACGGGGCGTAGTGCACCGGCGCGATGGCTTCTTGCAGCGAGGCTGGCGTGGCGCCATGAAACAGCGCCGGCAGTTCGGGCGCGGGCAGGGCCAGGGCGATGATGTCGGCATGCGCGGCGTCGGTGCCATTGCGCTCGATCGTCCAGCGCCGGCCATCGTGCGCCACACGCGTGACGGCGTGGCCGAAGCGCACATCCAGCGGCGCGGCCAGGCTGCGCACCAGCGCGCCCATGCCGGGCAGGCCGACGTAGCGGGCTTCGTCGCGCGAGTCGGCTTGCAGGGCGTCGATCGTGCGATGGCCCCAGCGCGCGGGCCACGGCAGCACCGAGCCCTGACGGCCAGCGGCATCCACCGCGCGCCGGAAGACCTCGCTGCGCACGTTGAACGACTGCGCACCATGGTCGAACGCATACGCCGGGGCGGACTCGGGCAGCACCGTGGTAGCCAGCCGGCCCCCGACACCGCCGGCGCGCTCATAGACCGTGGTGGCAATGCCTTCTGCGGCAAGCGCGTTGGCACAGGCAACACCGGCAATGCCGGCTCCGACGATGGCGATGGAAGGCTGGCTCATGGATGTGAGGTGGGTTCGGGGCGAGGAATCCGGAAATCGGCGCGCCAAACGGCGCGTCGTAGTAGTCCGCCATGATATCGGGTCGCGCCCCAATGAAAAACGCCACCCGGAGGTGGCGTCTTGCGATGGAGCAATTGTGCGGCTTAGAACTTGTAGCCCACAGCCAAGCCGAACACGATCGGGTCGACCTTGATGTCGGTCTTGTTGACCGCCAGCACCTGGCCTTGCTGGCTGCGGATCGTGATGGTGGAGGTCGTCTTCAGCGGCAGGTAAGACACCGTGCCGATGGCGGTCCAGTTCTTGGCGAACTCATACGAGACGCCTACGTTGGCCACCGGCGTCCACGAGCTCGACGTTTCCGCCGTCACCTTGGCCGGGCCAGTCGGAACCTGGCCCATGCCCAACTGCAGCACCTGCCCCAGGTTCTGCAGGCCGTTGACGAAGTTCTGGTTCAGTTTCAGGTTGGTGAAGAAGTTGTAGCTGACGCCTGCGCCGACGAACGGGCGCAGCTTGCTTTCCTTGGTGCCGAAGTAGTACTGCGCGACGATCGCCGGGCTCCATTCACGCACGGTGGCGACCGGGTTGTTTTGCGGCAGGCCCAGGTTGACTAGCGTCAGCGGCCCGACCACCGGCACCGGCGCGATCACATTGCCGCTGCCGTACAGGTTGAACTTGGGCGGAACGCCACCCACGAACGTACCGGCGATGTTGTCGTTAAAGAAGTGCGTGAACGTGAGCGACAGCGTATTGGCATTACTGACTTTCACGTCAGTTCCTGGCGACTGGTAGGTGCCCAGGCCCAGCGCGCTGGTGGTGGTGGTCAGCGGCGTGGCCGAATCCATCGGGCGGATGTAGAACCAGCCCAGCGCCATGACGTTGCGGCCCCAGACGTAGTTGTCCATGAAGCCGCTGAAGCCGCCACCGCCACCGCTGCTCATGCCACTGCCGCTGCCATTGCTGGCGCTTGCGGCCACGTTGGCCTCTGCGGTGGATTGGGCGTGAGCCAGGGGGGCAGCAAGGGTGCTGGCGGCGGCGCAGGCAATGGCTGCAGCAAGGCGGCGGGCGGTGCGGTTCATGTGGTTGTCTCTCTGGATTGGATTGTTATCACGCCTTGGTGTGGCGATTTGTGTTTCCGCAGCATAGCGCAGCGCTTTTGTTCGGTTGCGCTGCGATGACCGAAGTTTTCCTCTAGCGTGTACGCACGCAACAAGGGGTTTCCCCTAGTCTCATTTCATACTCTCCGCCGGTCGGCGGAGCCTTGGCCCACAACGGTCTTCGGGCGGCGGTCTAAAACTTGTATTCCGGATTCTTGGGGTTGAAAGTCTGGTCGTTCCAGGTCTTGCGCGTCACGCTTTCAATGACGATTTTCTCGAGCTGATTGCCCGATTCGTCCCACGCTTCTTCAATGCGCACCCACGGGTTTTTGAGGTCGAAATACAGGCGCACGCGCTTGGCGTAGAACGTGGGCGGACCGCTTGGCGTATCCCAGGTCAGCCGCAGCATGCGTTCACCGTCTTCGGTCACCATCTTGGCTTCGTTGAACTTGCCGCTGCCGCCGGCTGCCACGTGGGCGCGTCCGTCACGCTCGACCGTATCGACGATGAACTGCAGCCCAAGCTCCCGCGCCGTGTGGTTCGACTGCGATCTGGCCAGCGAGCCATCCAGCGCACTCCAGATCGCCACGAAGCCGACGAGCCCGCCAAGGTGGCCATACATCTCGTTCTTGCGCACGGTTTCGTCGTAGATGATTTCCTGGCCGGCGTGCGCGCCGCCCTTGAGCCAGCGCGCGTAGACCTGCCGTGGGGCGTTGCGGTAGCGGATGAGCATGAGCGCCGGTTGGCTTTGCCACTGGTCTTTCACGCGTTCCTGGCGGCGCATGCGGTATTCATACTCAGGCAGCTTGGCCACTTCGGCCTTGAGCCAACGCACCAGCGTTTCGGGCTTCATGGCATGCGCCATGGCCAGGACGTCTTCGTCGGACCAGCCCGCAAACGCGTTGGCGTTGACCTGGCTGCCGAGCCAAACCGTCTGCCTGGCGATATCCATCGCGGCAAAGCTGCCGATGGCCGCCGATTGCGATGCGGCGGTCGGGGCGGCGGTCTGTGCGGCCGCGGCAGGCGCGGAAGCATCCGGCGCGGCAGGCTGGCCCCAGGCGTGTGCGGCGCCGGCCAACACAGTGGCCAGGGCGAGGGTACGCAAATGCATGCAGGTCTCCGGTGTTGGCGTTATTGCTGCGCCTGTGCACGGGCGCGCTTGATGTCCGGATCGGCATCGCGCAGCTCGCGGCGCAGGATCTTGCCCACGGTCGACTTGGGCAGCTCTTCGTGGCGGAACTCAACGATGCGCGGCATCTTGTAGCCGGTCAGATGGGCGCGG
The DNA here is from genome assembly GCF_002256165.1 of Ralstonia sp. PBBBR1. Taxonomy (NCBI): domain Bacteria; kingdom Pseudomonadati; phylum Pseudomonadota; class Betaproteobacteria; order Burkholderiales; family Burkholderiaceae; genus Ralstonia; species Ralstonia sp. PBBBR1. The sequence continues at coordinate 45,323 of NZ_NKIL01000016.1, forward strand.
CAGTGTTCGAGCAGCGCGGGCTCGGTCAGGGCGCCAGTGCGCGGCACCACGATGATCTTCACGCGCTCGCCGGCCACCGGATCGGGCACGCCAATGGCCGCCACCTCCAGCACGTCGGGGTGCAGCGCCACCACGTCTTCGATCTCGTTCGGGTACACATTGAAGCCCGAGACCAGGATCATGTCCTTCTTGCGGTCGATCAGGCGGATGTAGCCGTTGGCGTCCATCACCCCGATGTCGCCGGTGGAGAACCAGCCTTCGGCGTCGATGGACTTGGCGGTTTCCTCCGGGCGCTGCCAGTAACCGCGCATGACTTGCGGCCCACGCACCTGCAGTTCGCCGGGTTCGCCCAGCGGCGCGATGGTGCCGTCGTCGCGCTTGAAACGCACTTCGGTGGACGGCGCGGGCAGCCCGATCGTGCCGCTGAATTCGGTCACGTGCGGCGGGTTCATCGAGACGACGGGCGAGCATTCCGTCAGCCCGTAGCCTTCAACGATGGTGTGGCCCGTGACTTCTTTCCAGCGCTGCGCGATCGCACGCTGCACCGCCATGCCGCCCCCGATGGTGATCTTCATGGCCGAGAAGTCGCGCTTGGCGAAGTCCGGATCTTCCAGCAGTGCGTTGAACAGCGTGTTGACCCCCGCAATGCCCGAGAAGCGTTCGTTGCGCAGGATGAAGATCACGCGCTTGGTGTCACGCGGATTGGCGATCAGGATATTGCGCCCGCCCAGCGTCATGAACATCAGCAGGTTCACCGTGAGCGAGAAGATGTGATACAGCGGCAGCAGCGTGACGTTGGTTTCCACGCCGCCGTTGAGCATGCTCTTGGACCACTCTTCTGCCTGCAGCAGGTTGGCGATGATGTTGCGGTGCGTGAGCATCGCGCCCTTGGCCACGCCCGTGGTGCCGCCGGTGTATTGCAGGAAGGCGATGTCTTCCGGCGCCAGTTGCACCGGTTGCATCGTGCGCGAGCCGCCCACGGCCAGCGCATCTCGCAGCCAGACCGGCGAGGGCAGCTTGTAGGGTGGCACCTGCTTCTGCACGTGGCGCATCACGAAGTTCAGCGCGCGGCCCTTGAGGTTGAGCGCACCGCCCATCAGGTCGCCGATGCCGGTGATGACGATGTTGCGCACCTGGCTGCCGGGCAAAGCCTGCTCCAGCGTGCGCGCGAAGTTCTCCAGCACGACAATCGTCTGCGCGCCGGAGTCGCGCAACTGGTGCGCCAGTTCCGGCACCGTGTACAGCGGGTTGACGTTGACGACGATGGCGCCGGCCAGCAGCGTGCCAAAGAGGCACACGGGGTACTGCAGGCTGTTGGGCAGCATGATCGCCACGCGGTCGCCCTTCTTCACGCCGCGCGATTGCAGCCACGCTGCAAATTGCTTCGCTTGTCGTTCGCACTCGTCGTACGTCATTTCGGTGCCGACACTCACGTAGGCGATGCGGGTGCGGTACTTTTCCACCGATTCGCGAAACACCTCGACCAGTGAGTGATAGCGATCGGGGTTGATTTCGGCGGGCACGCCCTCGGGGTACGACTTCAGCCAGATGCGGTCGGTAAGGCTGTTGCGGTCGGCAACGGTGTTCATGGTGTCTCCGTCCATGAAAAACGCGGCGTGGTTTTATTGTGTGCCGCGCGGGTTTTTGAATCTTGGTAGACCCGGGCCGTTCCCGTTTTGGCCCGAGCGGTTTAGTGCGACATCGTTTCGGGGCGCTCCAGAATGGCAACGACACCTTGGCCGCCAGCGGCACAGATCGACACCAGCCCACGCCCGCTGCCGCGCTGCGCCAGCATCTTGGCCAGCGTCGCGACAATGCGCCCGCCCGTGGCGGCAAACGGATGGCCCGTGCCAAGCGAGCTGCCATTCACGTTCAGCTTGCTACGGTCGATGCTGCCCATGGGGGCGCTGCGGCCGAGCTTTTCGCGGCAGTATTCAGGCGATTCCCAGGCCGCCAGCGTGCTGAGCACCTGTGCGGCAAAGGCTTCGTGGATCTCGTAGTAGTCGAAGTCCTGCAGGGTGAGCCCCGCGCGTTGCAGCATGCGCGAGACGGCATAGGCCGGCGCCATCAGCAGCCCTTCGTTCTGCTCCGGCGTGCCGCTGAAGAAATCGACGGCAGCCGTATCCGCGCAGGTCATGTAGGCGAGCACGGGCAGGTTGTGTGCGCGCGCCCAGTCTTCGCTGGCAAGCAGTAAGCACGATGCGCCATCGGTGAGCGGCGTGGAGTTGCCGGCCGTCATGGTGCCGGCCGCGCTGCGGTCGAATACCGGCTGCAGCTTCGCCAGTTGCTCGATGGTCAAGTTGCTGCGCAGGTTGTTGTCGCGATCAAGCCCCAGGTGGGCGGTCATCAGGTCGGTGAAGAAGCCCCGCTCGTAGGCGGCCGTGAGGTTGTGGTGGCTGCGCAGGGCCAGCGCGTCCTGGTCTTCGCGGCGGATGCCCCAGCGCTTGGCCATCAGCTCGCAGTGTTCGCCCATCGACAGGCCGGTGCGCGGCTCGCTGTTGCGCGGCAGCAGCGGGCGCACGAACATCGACGGCCGCAGGCCGGCCAGCGCTTTGACGCGCGCGCCTGTGGACTTGGCGCGGTTGGCCTCCAGCAGGATCTTGCGCATCTTTTCGTTCAGGCCGACGGGCGCATCGGAGGTGGTGTCCGTGCCGCCGGCAATGCCCACGTCGATCTGCCCCAGTGCAATCTTGTTGGCAACGAGAATGGCGGCTTCCAGCCCCGTGCCGCAGGCCTGCTGGATGTCGTAAGCGGGCGTCTGCTTGGCGAGCGTGGTGGAGAGCACCGTTTCGCGCGTCAGGTTGAAATCGCGCGCGTGCTTGATGACCGCTCCGGCCACGACTTCATCCAGACGCTGGCCGTGCAGGTTGAAGCGGTCGATCAGGCCCTGCAGCGCGGCGGTCAGCATCTGCTGGTTCGATGCGGTAGCGTAGGCCGTATTCGAGCGGGCGAACGGAATGCGGTTACCGCCAAGGATGGCGACGCGGCGCAACTGCGCGTTGACGAGCATGAATTCAGTCTCCCGTGTTGTCGTGTTGTGCGTGCGGCAGCGTCAGCATGCCGCGCAGATAGGGCTTGTCGCCCGTGGCGTTGCGCACCTCAAACGCGCGGCCGGGCGTGGCTTCGTTGGCTTGCCACAGCGTCGCCGCGCCGGGCAGTGATAGCGGGGTCTTGAACTCGGCCACCACTTCGCCTTCCGTGAGCGGCGCGGCCGGCAGCAGCGCGGCCAGCGCACGGGCCTTCGTCCACATGCCGTGGGCGATGGGGTGCGCAAAGCCGAACAGCTTCGCGCCGATGTTGGATACGTGGATGGGGTTCCAGTCCCCCGACACGCCGGCGTAGCGCCGGCCGGTGTCGGCAGGCACATCCCAGCGGCCGTCGGGCGACAAGTTCTGCACGCTTGGCAGCGCAATCAACGGTGCCCCCTGCGGCGACGGCACGCCCACGCGCAGGTAGGTCGACAGCGATTCCCACACCACTGCGCCGGCCTTGACGATCGCGGTTTCGATGGCGAACGCCTGCCCGCGCGCATGGTGGAACAACCGGCGGGGCCGCACTTCCACGCGCACGCGCTCACCCACCTGCAAACGCTGGTGTTGGCGGATCGTGTTGCACAGGTGCACCAGGCCGATGACCGGATAGGGAAACGCCGATTCCGTCATCAGCATGAGCTGCAGCGGGAAGCCCAGCAAGTGCGGATACGTCATCGGCACGCCATGCGCCGCGGAGAAGCCGCACACCGCTGCGTACTGAGCGATGTGCCCGGCGTCGAGCGGCACTTCCTGCCGCACCAGGGTGTGGCGCGGCAGCGGTCCGCCGCGCCTGCCTTTGCGTTGCGACAGCAGCGCGCGCCAGGCCAGTGCCCCCGGCGACGGCGGCTCGGTTACCAGCGTCTGGGTTGCGACCATCGGAAAGGGCTGGGCCAGCGTGCGCATGGTCGCGTCAGGCTCCCAGCAGGCTTTGCCCGCACACGCGCACGATGTTGCCCGTCACGCCGTTGGACGCCGGGTTGGCGAACCACGCGATCGTCTCGGCCACGTCGACGGGCTGGCCGCCCTGGCTCATCGCGTTCATGCGGCGGCCGGCTTCGCGGATGGCAAACGGCACGGCCGCTGTCATCTGCGTCTCGATAAAGCCCGGCGCGACAGCGTTGATGGTGATGCCGCGCTCTGCCAGCAACGGTGCGCCTGCTTGCACGAGCCCGATCACGCCGGCCTTGGACATCGCGTAGTTGGTCTGCCCAAGGTTGCCTGCAATGCCGCTGATGGACGACACGCACACGATGGACCCGCCTGCGTGCAGCGCATTGGCCGCAAGCAGCGCGTCGTTGATGCGCAACTGCGCGGCGAGGTTGATATCGAGCACGCTGCGCCAAGCGGGCTCGGTCATGCGGGCGATGGTCTTGTCGCGCGTGATGCCGGCGTTGTGCACGAGGATGTCGATGCCGCCCAATGCAGCAAGTTGCTGCGCGAGCAGGGCGGGTGTCTCGGGCGCAGCAATGTCGTAGGCCATGGCCTCACCGCCGATTTCCTGCGCGACCGCGTTCAGCGCTTCCTGCGCGGCGGGCACATCCAGGCAAAGTACGCGCGCACCGTCACGCGCCAGCACGTGCGCAATGGCCGCGCCGATGCCGCGCGAGGCGCCGGTCACCAACGCGGTGCGCCCGGCCAGCGGCTTCTGCCAGTCCACCGAGACCGCTGCCGCCCGATGCACGCGCACCACCTGCCCCGACACATACGCCGAGCGTGCCGACAGCAGAAAGCGCAGCGTCGATACGGCCACGTTCTCCGCTCCCTCAGCCACGTAGACGAGCTGCGCCGTGCAGCCGCGCCGGACTTCCTTGCCAAGAGAGCGCGTCAGCCCTTCCAGCGCGCGCTGCGCAATCGCCATCTCGGGCGTCTTGCAACCTTCCGGCGGCCGGCCGATCACCACGACGCGCCCACAACGGCCGATGGCCCGCACGCCATCGTGGAACACGTGATACAGCGCGTCGAGGCCGTCGACCGTCGCAATGCCCGTGGCATCGAAGACGATGCCGCCAATGCGATCAAACGCCTCGCCGTCCTTGCCCGTCGGGGCGACAAAGCGGCCCGTGATCTGGCCGTGCCGGTTGGCGGCACCAAGCCATTCCGGATCGCTTTCATGAAAGCGCGTAGGGACGCCGGTCTCGGCAAACAGTGCGGCGAGCGTTTCGCGCATGGAGCCGCCCGGCGCCGCGCCCACCAGGAACGGCCCGACAAATTCCGGTTCGCCGGGCACATAACGGCGCAACGGCACAGGCTGCGGCAGGCCGAGGTTGGCCGACAGCCACTTGCCGAAACCGGAACCGACGAAATCGAGGTACTTGTCTTGCATCGTTGTTGTTGTCGTTAGTCAGGCCCCTGCGCCATCAGGCTGCGCGGCGCTCGGCGGCCTGCAGGGCATCGAGTGCATCCTTGCGGCGCTGCAGGTCGGCCATCAGGTTGAAGTCGGGCGGGAAGTCATCCACGGCAACCGCGTGTTCGCCGTAGCGCGCGTAGTCGCACAGCTGCTTTCGCTCGCCTTCGTCAATGAGGTTTTGTGCCACGGCTTGTGCGGTCCAGGCTTCGAAGTCGGGCAGGCTCTGCGGCACGGGCGGCAGCTTGCCTGCGCGGATGGCTGGTTTCAAGCGCTGCTCGATTGCGTCCACGGTCGGCTGCAGGCGGAAGGCCGCTTCGCCATAGGCGATCGGGTCGACTTCGGGCGTCGGGCAGTACGAGTCGGCCAGCAGGCGATCGCGCACAGCGCCCGGCGTTTGCATCAGCTCGGCGACCTGCGCGGCCAGCGCATCCGACGGCTTGCGATACGGCGTACCGAACGGGAAGATCAGCGCGCGCAGCAGCGCCGCGATGCCAGTGTTCGGGAAATTGGCCAGCACGCCGTCGAGCGCATCGTGCGCCTTCACCAGCGCGTCCTGAACCGACCAATGCACGAGCGGCGCGTCCTCGGCAGGGCGGCCGTCATCTTCAAAGCGCTTGAGCGTGGACGAGATCAGGTACATCTGCGAGAGGATGTCGCCCAGCCGCCCCGTGATTCTCTCGCGGCGCTTGAGCGTGCCGCCCAGCGTGAACATCGACACATCGGACAGCAGCGCCAGCGCCGTCGAGAAGCGGTTCACGGCGCGGTAGTACCGCTGCATTTCCGGTGCGGCATTGCCCGGCGCGCTTCCCACGCGCCCGCCGGAGAGCGCATGCAAGAAGGCGCGCACCAGGTTGCCCGCGATGAATGCGCCGTGGCCGAACAGCGCCGTATCGAACGCACGCAGCGTCTCGGTTGAATCGGCGCCTTGCGCGGCCGTCATCTCGCGCAGCACATACGGATGGCAACGGATCACGCCCTGCCCGAAGATGATCAGGCAGCGCGTCATGATGTTCGCGCCTTCCACCGTGATGGCGATCGGCACCTGCTGATAAGCGCGCGCCAGGAAGTTGTTCGGGCCCATGCAGATGCCCTTGCCGCCCACGATGTCCATCGCATCGGTGACCACATCGCGCGCACGTTCGGTGACGTGGTATTTGGCAATGGCGGAGATGACCGAGGGCTTCTCGCCCAGGTCCACGGCCAGCGCGGAAAGACGCCGCGCCGCATCCATCATGTACAGGTTGCCGCCCATGCGGCCGAGCGCTTCCTGAATCCCTTCGAACTTGCCGATGGGCGTACGGAACTGGCGTCGCACGGCGGCATAGGCGCCGGTGCTGCGCACGGCCAACTTGGCCATGCCCACGTTGGACGACGGCAGCGAAATCGCCCGGCCCGCTGCCAGACATTCCATCAGCATGCGCCAGCCACGGCCGACTTGCGCCTGGCCGCCGATCACCCAGTCGATGGGGATGAACACGTCCTTGCCGGAGTTCGGGCCGTTCTGGAACACCGCATTGAGCGGCCAATGGCGGCGGCCGATGTTCACGCCCGGGTGCTTCGTCGGGATGAGCGCGCAGGTGATGCCGGGCTCCTTGTCGCCGCCGAGCAAGCCATCCGGATCGACCGCGCGAAATGCGAGCCCCAGCACCGTGGCGATGGGGCCGAGCGTGATGTAGCGCTTGCTCCATGTCACGCGAAAGCCGAGCGTCTCGCGGCCTTCGTGCACGCCGCGGCAGACCACGCCCACATCGGGAATGGCGGCGGCATCGGAGCCGGCATATGCGTTGGTCAGCGCAAAGCAGGGGATTTCTTCACCGCGTGCGAGGCGCGGCAGGTAATGATTTTTCTGCGCTTCGGTGCCGTAGTGCAGAAGCAGCTCAGCGGGGCCGAGCGAGTTGGGCACCATGACCGACACGGCCGCGGCAGAGCAGCGCGTCGACAGCTTCATGATGACCTGCGAGTGAGCGTATGCCGAGAACCCTTTGCCGCCGTATTCCTTCGGGATGATCATGCCCAGGAAGCCGGCGCGCTTCGCATAGTCCCACGCGTCGGGCGACAGGTCTTGCCAGATCTGCGTGCTTTCCCAATCGTTGGCAAGGTCGCAGAGCTTTTCAGTTTCGACGTCGAGGAAGGATTGCTCTTCCGCCGACAGACGAGGCGGCGGGGAAGACAGCAATCGCGACCAATTTGGCCGCCCCGAGAACAGCTCCGCATCCCACCAGACCGTGCCCGCTTCAATGGCGTCGCGCTCGGTTTGCGACATCTCCGGCATGATCTTGCGGAACATTGCCAGTACCGGGCGCGTGATGAGTGCCCGGCGCAGCGGCTTGAGCGCGAGCACCAGCGCCGGCAGCACAAAGACGATGGCGAGTACCGTAGTCATCACCGGGCCCACCGAGCCCAGCCAGGCGCCTGCCACGAGCCACACGGCGGTCGCGACCAGCCAGGCGAACGCCGAGGCTTCCATGCTGGCGAGCCCAAGCACGCCGATGCAAAGCAGGACGATCCAGATCGTCATCATGAGGGTCTCCATTCGATGCGTCTACGGGCCGGATATCTCGAACACCGGCGGCACCTGCAGAATGCCGGAGCGACTCCCGTGCCTGCACACGGCAGACATACGGGAACTCCAGGCGGCACCAGCGTTGTCAGGCGTTAGGGCTGCGCCAGGGGCGCATCGGATTGGCTGGGAAGATCGCGCGTGCTGCATTGCTGCGGCGAATGGCCAATGCCCTGGTGCGTGCGGTGGGCGCGGGGCCGCCGACGTCGCTGTCGTCACCATGAGTATCGTCGTGCGCACCGGCGCCGAGATCGTCGTGGGCGTCCGCGGCATCGTCGGCGCTGGCGCGCGCGGGTGTGCGGCCGAACAGGTCACTGGCGAAGGGCGAGGCGGTGGTGGGCGTCGCGCTGCGTTCGGCGCGGCCATTGCCGTGCCCGGCGTGGCGACCTGAGCCGCCGTTGCCGCTCTCGTTGCCGTTGGGGGCGTCATCTGCTTGCGCGACGGGCGTGGGAACTTGCGCTTCGGCCAGCTCGACCACCTGATCGAGCGCACCGGCCTCGCCGGGCAGCGGGGCGTTGAGCGTAGCCACCACCAGCGCCGTCAGGCGTGCCAGCAGCGAGGCATCGTTCATCGTCTTGCCCTGCGTGAACAGCGGCAGCAGGTTGTTGAGGTCGTCCCCGGCCAGCACGCCGGCGAGCGCCTTGAGCGCAAAGTGCAGGCGCCAGCCGAGTTCAGCGCGCGGCAGGTGCGGCAGCGCACGCGAGAAGGCTTCGAAGAAGCGATCGAACACCAGCGCATAGTGGCCGAGCAGATAGCTCTGCACGAACGGTGAGGTGTCGGAATACACGCGCCCCATCAGGCGCAGGAATGCGGGGCCGCCGGTGTCGGGGTTGCGCGCCATTTGCAGCGCTGGCACAAACAGCGCGCCGAGCACGTGGTCGCAGGTCAGTTGCTCCTTGGCCCAGCGTTCTTCGCACGCGGTCAGCAGCGCCAGCCGGCGCGTGTTGAGCGGGTCGAGCCGGCGCCCAAGCACCGACTGCATCAACGCTTCCTTGCTGCCGAAGTGATAGTTGACCGCCGCCAGATTGACTTTGGCGCGCGCCGTGATCTGCCGCAACGACATCGCCTCGTAGCCGAACTCGATGAACAACAGTTCGGTGGCTTCCAGAATGCGGCCCTTGGTGTCTCCTGCTCCAGGACGTCCCATGTCTCCTACCTCGTTTTTTTAGGCCTGATATCGCGCTCGATTGCTGCGGTGCAGCGCTCGAACGTACGATTCAAACATGTGTATGGGGGTTGCCCGGGCATGTTAGGAACAGACGTTTGAAAACACCAAGCGCCCAATTCGAGCAAGCACTCTAGACAGGAGGAGCGTGCACAGCCAACGTATGAAACACGAGGCCTGGAAAGTGAGTGGGCGCAAACATCAAGAAACAAGCGAGAGAGGTTTTCGCCCCCCTTTGGTGACCCTGGGCGGGTCAGCCGGCTGGCTGATGGAGCGATGTCAGGCCGCCGAAGAATGCGGCAGCGTTTTGTGCAAGGGTGGGGAGGTGATAGCCACCTCTTCCTGGACGACAAGCGTCGGCAGACCGATCGCGCCGATGGCCTGGCCAAGCCTGCCAAAGCCCTGCGTCGAGACATCCACCTGCGCTTGCGGGTCTTCGCGAGAGAGAGATGGGAGCGGTCTGGCGCCGGCCGAAGAAGCGTTCCTGGCGCATTTCCGGCGGTATATGGCGCGGTATTCGCTGGCCGAACGGCTGGGGATATGGTGAACGCGCCGTTGGCTGCGTTGCGCGCCCCGGTGGGGTAAACACCATCACCTGTTAAACTAGATTCCTTCTTGCAGTCCCCGGGGTCCAGTCGCCCCGTCACCTACCCAGGCTTTGTCCACGATTGGCGCACGAACGAATGCGCGGGACACGCCGGTCCAATCGCTTTTCCATGTCGTTTTCCGAACTCGGCTTGTCAGACAAGCTGGTACGTGCCGTGGCCGAACTCGGCTACGCAGAACCCACTCCGATTCAACGCCAGGCCATCCCCGCCATCCTCAAGGGCGGTGACCTGCTCGCCGGTGCTCAGACCGGCACCGGCAAGACCGCCGGTTTCACGCTGCCGCTGCTGCACCGCCTGTCTGCGGCGCAACCGAACAAGGTGCAGACGCCGCAGGGCATGCGCTTCCCGATCCGTGCGCTGGTGCTGACGCCCACGCGTGAACTTGCCGCGCAAGTTGAAGAAAGCGTGCGCGCCTATGGCAAATACCTGCCGCTCAAGTCCATGGTGATGTTCGGCGGCGTCGGCATCAACCCGCAGATCGATGCGCTCAAGCGCGGTGTCGATATCGTCGTGGCCACGCCGGGCCGCCTGCTCGACCACGTCGGTCAGCGCACCATCGACCTGTCGCACATTGAATTGCTGGTGCTGGACGAAGCCGATCGTATGCTGGACATGGGCTTCATCCACGACATCCGCAAGATCCTCAACATCCTGCCGTCGAAGCGACAGAACCTGCTGTTCTCGGCAACGTTCTCCGACGACATCCGCGAACTGGCTGACCGTCTTCTCGACAAGCCGGCGCTGATTGAAGTCGCGCGTCGCAACACGACGGCCGAGACGGTCGAGCAACGCATCTATCCGGTCGACCGCGAGCGCAAGCGCGAACTGCTGGCCAAGCTCGTGCGCGACAACGACTGGCACCAGGTGCTGGTGTTCACGCGCACCAAGCACGGCGCGAACCGCCTGGCCGAGCAGCTCACGCGCGACGGCATTCCCGCGCTGGCCATCCACGGCAACAAGAGCCAATCGGCGCGCACGCGTGCGCTGACGGAATTCAAGGCTGGGACGCTGCGCGTGCTGGTTGCCACCGACATCGCCGCGCGCGGTATCGACATCGACCAACTGCCGCACGTGGTCAACTTCGACCTGCCGAACGTGCCGGAAGACTACGTGCACCGTATCGGCCGCACGGGTCGCGCGGGTGCGCAGGGCGAGGCGATCTCGCTGGTCTGCGTGGACGAGCATGGCTTGCTGCGCGACATTGAGCGCCTCATCAAGCGTGAGCTGCCGCGTACCGTGCTGGAAGGTTTCGAGCCCGACCCGACCATCGCGGCGGAGCCGATTCCGAACGGGCGCAACCCAGCGGGCCGCGGCGGCAACGCGCGCGGTGGCCGCCCGGGCGGTGGCCGCAGCCAGCAGCCTCGCCAGGCCAGCGGCAACGCTGCCCCGCGCGAGCCGCGGGCACCGCGTGAGCCTCGCGAACCGCGTCGCGAGTCGAGCGGCAACGGTCAAGGGCAGGGGCAGGGGCAGAATCAAGGCCAGGGTCGCAATGGTGGCGGCAGCCGCCAGCGCCAGGCGCAAGGCCAACGCGACGGTCAAGCCGCACCCAAGCCGCGCACCGGCCACGGTGCCGGCAACGGCCAATCGCAAGCGCGCGGCCAGCGCCAGGGCAATGGTCAAGGCCAGGGCCAAGGCAATGGACAAGGCGGGCAGGGCGGTCAACAACGCCGTGCATCGAACACGCAAGCCGCGCAGCCGGCCCACAAGGGACAGCCGGCCAAGCAGCCGTTCAATGGTTTGTTCGCCAAGGCGGCTGCGTTGCTCGGCGGCCGTAAAGCCTGACGTTCATGCACGACGATGGCCCACCCGCATCAGTTGACGCGCCCTACGACGGCCTGACGCCCGACAGCATCCTCGATGCGCTGGCGCAGGTCGGGCTGATGCCGGACGGCCGCATGTTCGCGCTCAACAGCTACGAGAACCGCGTCTACCAGGCCGGCGTGGAAGATAGCGCGCCGGTGGTGGTCAAGTTCTACCGCCCGAGCCGCTGGACCGATGCGCAGATCGTCGAGGAACACGCCTTCACGGCAGAACTCGCAGCGGCGGAGATCCCCGTGGTCGCGCCGCTGGAAATCGACGGCCGCACGCTGCACGCGTTCGAGCGTTGGCACTTCGCGGTCTTCCCGCGTTGCGCAGGCCGCGTGCCGGCCATCGACCAAGACCACACGCTTGAGTGGATGGGCCGCTTCCTTGGCCGCATCCACGTCGTGGGTGCGCGGCGGCCGTTCGTGGCCAGGCCCGCACTCGACATCGACACCTTCGGCGTGCAATCGCGCGACTGGCTGCTCGAACACGATTTCATCCCGCCCGATTTGTTGCCGGCTTGGCGCAGCGTGGCTGACGCCGCACTCGACGGCGTGCGCCGCTGCTACGACCGCGCAGGCGACGTTTCATTGCTGCGCCTGCACGGCGATTGCCACGCCTCGAACGTGCTCTGGATCGAAGAGGCCGACGCCAAGCAGGGCGATCCACTGCGCAGCGCCGGTCCGCATTTCGTCGACTTTGACGACAGCCGCACCGGCCCGGCCGTGCAGGATCTGTGGATGCTGCTCTCGGGCGATCGCGCGTCGATGCAATCGCAGCTCGCCAGCCTGCTGGCCGGGTACGAGGACTTCTGCGAATTCGACACGCGCGAGCTATATCTGGTCGAAGCGCTGCGCACGCTGCGCTTGCTGCACTACAGCGCCTGGTTGGCGCGTCGCTGGAACGATCCGGCGTTTCCTGCAGCGTTTCCGTGGTTCAACACGCAACGCTACTGGCAGGACCGGGTGTTGGAGTTGCGCGAGCAGATCGCGCTGTTGGACGAACCGCCGCTCTGGTGAAACCGAGCGGCGGTTTTTCTTTGAGGCTTGGGCTTAGGCGAACTTGCCGGCCTGGAAGTCCCGCACGGCCTGGAAGATCTCTTCTTGCGTGTTCATCACGAACGGGCCGTATTGCGCGATCGACTCGTTCAGCGGTTTGCCGGCCACCAGCAACACACGCGCCTCAGCGTCGCCTGCACGGATCACTACCCCGTCACTGCCTTCCGTGTTGGCGAGGATGGCCATCTGCTTGTCTTCCACGCGCTGCAGCCCCGCGTCGCCAGACGCTTCGGCGTCACCGACCAGCGCGCTGCCACGGAACACGTAGACGAACGCGTTGTGTCCGGCCGGCAGCCGCTGTGCAAACGATGCACCGGCCGGCAGCGTGATGTCGAGGTACAGCGGCTGTGTCGCTTCACGCGTCATCGCGCCTTGCACGCCGTGCGACTCCCCAGCGATCACGCGTACGGCCACGCCGTCTTCCGTCGTGAACTCGGGAATCTCGTTCGACGGAATGTCGCGGTACCACGGTGTCGTCATCTTGTCGCTGGCGGGTAGGTTCAACCACAGCTGGAAGCCTTCCATCACACCATCTTCCTGTTCCGGCATTTCCGAGTGCACGACGCCGCTGCCGGCCGTCATCCACTGCACGCCGCCGTGTTGCAGCAGGCCTTCATGGCCGGCACTGTCGCGGTGGCGCATGCGGCCCGCGATCATGTACGTCACCGTTTCAAAGCCGCGGTGCGGATGATCGGGAAAGCCGGCCAGATAGTCGTTCGGGTCGTCACTGCGGAATGCGTCCAGCATCAGGAACGGATCGAGCCGGCGTTGCAGGTTGTTCGTCAGCACGCGGGTGAGCTTCACGCCCGCGCCGTCCGAGGTGGGGCGGCCCGTGATGATGCGCTCGACGAGGCGGGCACGCTGCACTTGCGGTTGCACGAGGGTTTCCATGCGGTTCTCCTGAAATTGGGCATTTGTCATACACCAAATGTAGGGTAGTTGCCTCGTTTGCACTAGTCGGTTATGGTGGGAAAAAATGTTGCTCTATACGAGACAATAACAATCCGGCTGGCGCGCATCACGATAAGAGGAGGAAACCATGGATCTGAACCAATTGGCGTTGTTCGTGCGCGTGGTCGAAGCGGGGAGCTTCACGGCAGCGGCAACGCGGCTCGATTTGCCTAAATCGTCCGTCAGTCGCGGCATCGCTGCGCTTGAACAGGATTTGAACGTGCGACTGTTACAGCGCACCACGCGCACGCTCCATCTGACGGACGCGGGCCAAAGCCTGTATCAGGTGGCGTCGCACGCACTGGAAGACATTGAGCGCGCCACGACCTGCGCAGGCGAGCTGCAGGACCTGCCGCGCGGCAAGGTCCGGATCACGTCTTCCGAAGACGTCGGCCGTCTGCTGGTAGCGCCGGTGGCGGCGCGCTTCATGCAGCTGTATCCGGAGATCGATCTGGACGTCGTCCTGACGCCGCGCAATGTCGATCTCGTGCAGGAAGGTTTCGACCTTGCCGTCCGCGTTGGACGCCTGGCCGATAGTTCGCTGGTGGCGCGGTCGCTTGGCGTGTTGCGCATCGGCTTGTTCGCGTCGCCCGATTACCTGCAGCGCCGCGGTGCGCCAGACACCGTACAAGGCCTGGCCGACCATTGCTGCCTCGATTTTCGCGGCACCGGACGCGGCGAAACGCAATGGCGCCTCGTCGGCCCCGATGGGCTGAAAACCGTGGCAGTGCGCGCGCGCCTGAATGCCGACAGCCTGATTTACCTGGAAACGTTGATTGCTTCAGGCGCCGGTATCGGCCCGCTGCCGCTGTATGCGAGTGCCGTGGCGCGCGCCAACGCACCGCTGCCGCGACTCGTTCGCGTGCTGCCGGACTATGCGACCAGCGGTGAGCCGATCAACCTCGTCACACCCTCTGCTCGGTTCGTTCCCAGGCGCGTTCGCTTGCTGATCGACATGCTGACCGAGTCGATCCGGCAAGAGCTGGAAAACGCCGATCCCACCTGACGTGTCGCCGCAAAGAAGCTGGGCACGTTAAATGTTGTCACGACTGCTCCCGTTGCACGTATCGCACGGCATCATGCGCTCCACGTGTGCCGGACCAGTACGTCGGACCCTACATGACGTCACCCCCGTAAGCGTTGCAGTGCTTCCCCCCGGTGCACTGCGATGTGTCTGGCACATGCGACCCTTGGGTGTTTCTGATCCCGTCACATTGTTGTGGGAAGCACCGCCGCCCGGACATCATTGTCCGGGCTTTTTTTTCCGTTTGACGAATGCATGTCGCAACCGTGTTTCAACGGCCTTCACAAATTAGGACTCTTCTCATGGTTCGTACCAAACCTCGCCATGAAAATTGCAGCCACGTAACACATGCAACGGAATGCGCTGAACGCGCTTGAATAAGCGCCATCAATTCCGGCACCCACCCCCTACGCATGTGCGAATTTTCATGGAGCCGAACATGCGTATCGCCTTGCTTGAAGACGATCCCTTCCAAAGCGAAGTCATCGTCCAGATCCTGTCTCAGTCCGGCCACGACGTGGTGACCTACACCGACGGCTCAACCTTGCTGCGCATGCTGGGCCGGTCGTCGTACGACATGCTGATCCTCGACTGGCATACGCCTGGCATGCTCGGTATCGACGTGCTGAGCGTCGTGCGCAGCCGCCACAAGGATGTGTTGCCGGTCCTGTTCGTCACGGCTGAAGAGGGCGAGAAAAGCCTTGTGCGCGCGCTCACGCATGGCGCCGATGATTACATCGCCAAGCCGTTCCGCATTGCCGAACTGCGTGCGCGCGTCGACGCGCTGCTGCGCCGTGCATATCCCATTCCGTATGGCCGCCTGCCATTCGCGGTAGGGCCCTATCACTTCAATCCCCAGCGCCAGCAGGTCACCCTGCACGGCGAGCCGGTTACGCTGACGGGCATCGAGTTCCAGCTGGCGCTGCTGTTGTTTTCGAACGTGGGCCGCACACTATCGCGCGACCACATCTTCGGGCAGGTGTGGGGCCGCAACTCGTCGGAGTACACCCGCACGATCGATAGTCACGTATCGCGCATCCGCATGAAGCTGAATGTCGAACCGGTGAACGAGGTGCGCCTGGTGGCGGTGTACAAGCACGGCTATCGGGTGGACCACCTGAGGCCTGCGGACGACATGAATGCGCTGTCGGACATGGACGCTGCGTTCTACAGCACCTAAGCCCGGGTGGATCATTCGCACAGAATGGGGCGCCACCGCAGGAATGCGGCGGCGCCGTTTTTGTTGCTCATCGACTGGTATGCTCAGGGCTTCTCATATCTTGGGCGAGGCCGGCGTGCCGCTTGTCAATCTCAATGCCGAGGCCGACGCGCTGCCGCGCGCATGGTCGTCTCGCGTGCTGGAACGTTTTGGTGGCGGCAACTTCAAGGTGCTGCGCATGGATGGCACGCCGTATCCCAACGAGGTGCACGGCTATGCCGAAGGGTTCCTGGTCATCGATGGGCAACTGCGTTTGCGTATCGGCGACGAAGCGGTAACCGTTTCGCGCGGCGAGCTGTATGTGGTGCCTGCCGGCGTGTCGCACAGCGTGGACGCCGGCAGCGCCGGCACGCTGGTTATTCTGGACGTGCAAGAGGAGCGTCGTCTGCCTCCGCAAGCTGTTTGATCCGCTGCAGCATCATCCGGCGGATCAGCCCGCTGGGCATGCGGATCAGTATCCAGTAAGGCGTGAAGCGGCGCAGCGCCGTTGTGCTGGAGCAATGCACGCACGTGCGCGTGGTCAGCAGCGTGTCGGCGCCCTCGGGCCGAGCGACGAACGTCATGACCAGCTTGGCGATATCGGGTTCGGAGAACGTGCGAAATGCACTGGCTTCAACGTGGATGAGCCCGCCGGCCGATTCCCAGAAGCGACCCACCAAGCCGAGGGCGAATTCGTGATCTCCATTGCGGCCGAGCACCGTGAAATCGTGCAGGCCGAATCCAGCGTCGATCCGTCGCGCACTGGGCTTGCCCAGCGCGGCGGCGATGCGCGCCGGGATGGCGCGCAGATGCAGGAACAGCCTGGCTACCGGGAAATCCGTGACGTGAAGTTGCGAGGCCATGTCGAGCAAGCGCGCGGGCGATGCATTGACCCGTATGTGGTGCTGCTCGCAGAACTGATGCTCGGGAAGGAAGGTGTGCAACAGGCTCATGCTGATGGATGGCGTGGTGTCATGCCTGTGGCTTTTCGCTCGCGGCCGTGGAAGCCGCAGCCGGAGCGAATGCGGCGTCGCGTGCCGGCGGCTCTGCCAGGCTGCGTTTCATCAGCCAGGCGACACCCGGCACGCGCAAGCCGGTGGCAAACACCAGGTCTCGCATCCAACCGCCGTATTGCGCCTGGAAGCACGGTGTGAGCGCACGGCTCAGTGTCTGGTAGGCCTGCACGGTCCGCAGACGACGGGCGTGGTAGGCGAGGGCGCCATCAGCGGGGCCATGCACTTGCACGCACGCGGCGAGTGCCAGGGCATCTTGGGCGGCCAGGGTGGTCCCCAGGCCGAGTTGCGGGCTCATGGCGTGCGCGGCATCGCCGATGACGCAGTAGGGCGGTTTGGCCAGCGCGCGTGGCCATGTGTGGCGATAGACGGCGAAAGGCATATCGTCGTGTGAGCCGATCTGCTCCACCATGGGCGCGGCTTGCGGCCACAGGCTGAGGACATGCGCCTTCCACTGTGTGATGTCGGTCTGGCGCCAGGCGTCGACAGCATCGCCGGGCAGGCTCCAGAACATCGACAGGCGCGTGCAGTTGCCGTCCACTTCGGTGGGCAGCAGGCCCATCATCTCGCGCGTGCCGCGAAAGCGCTGCTGCAGCACACGTGGGTTCCACCCATCCACCCATCCTTGAAACCACAGCGTGCCCCATCGGTAGGTGCTCGACGGGCCGGCCAGGCCTGCGGGCTCACGCAGCGCAGAGGCCGCGCCATCGGCAATCACAAACAGGTCGAAGATCGATTCGCCCTGTGCGTATGTGACCCGCGCTCGCGGCCCATCGAGAAGCAATTGCTGGATTGCACAACCAAAGTGGAATGCTGCGCCTGCGTGCAAGCCGGCGTCGTACAGCATGGACGACAGCCCGTGGCGCGTGACGGCGCGGCCGGGCGTCTCGGCGTAGTCGATGTCGAGCAGACGCCAGCCGCGATGGCTCAGGCCGATCAGCCGATCGATCGGCGCGCCGATGCCCTCAAGCTCGCGGCACATGCCGAGTGCCTCCAGTGCGCGGATACCCTGCGGCTGGATCAGCAGGCCTGCGCCCATGGCGGTCAGCTGCGGGTGCTTTTCGAAGACGTGCACGTCGTGCCCCTGGCGAGCAAACGCGATGGCGGCGGCGAGGCCAGCGTTACCGGCGCCGGCAATGCCGATGGACAGCGGGCGGGGTGCGGACATGAAGGCGTGGCGGATCGTTTGCTCAAGATGATAACGATACGGCACGCACGTTAAGGCTGTTCGCGCAGGCTGCGGAGATAATGCGCAGACCTCACGCTCACCACAAAAGACCGGACGCGCCATGCAGATCAAATGGCTGGAAGACTTCAAGGAACTGGCCAAGACGCGCAGCTTCAGCCGCGCCGCCGAGAACCGCAACGTCACGCACCCCGCATTCGGCCGCCGGATCAAGGCCCTGGAGGAATGGGTGGGCACCGCACTGGTCGAGCGCAGCGAGCATCCCGTCACGCTTACCGCGGCAGGGCGCTTGTTTCTGGATGCGGCCGCCAATGCCGTCGACGGCCTGAACGATGCGCGCTTGCTGCTGCGGGAGGCGCAACTGCCCGTGGCGCTCAGGATCGGCACCGGGCGCACGCTGGCGCGCACGTTCGTCCCCGGCTGGTACGAAACGCTGGCGCGTCAGCGCGGTGTGTTTCCGCTCAGCGTGACGACGGGTGGCACGCAGGAAGGCGTGCTGGCCCTTGCCGATGGCACGGTCGATTTGCTGATCGCCTACGCCAGCCCACAGGCCGATGCGCTGCTCGATCCGCGCAAGTACGACCATTGCCTGCTGGGCAGCGAGACGCTCGTGCCGGTGAGTGCGCCCGACAAGCGCGGCCGCCCGCGCTTCACGCTGCCGGGCTCGGCTGCCGCACCGCTTCCATGGCTGGCCTTTGCGCGTGGGCTGACATTGCGGCAGATGCTCGACAGCCATCTGGCTGCCGCCGATCGCAAGGCGCATCTGCAGCCCGTGTTCCAGGCGGATTTTTACGAAGCGGTGGAAGAGATGGCCCTGCGCGGATTCGGCATGGCGTGGCTGCCGTATCGCCTGGCCAGGCCGCACCTGAACGCGGGTGAACTGCGCCCCGCTGGTGACGACGCCTGGCACATCCACGTCAACATCCGCATGATGCGCGTGCGCAGCAACCAGAGCGCGCTGCTCGACGAGGTGTGGCAACGGGCGGTCGACAACGCCAGCGGTAACGGCCGTAACGATCTCACCTGAGGCGCATCGCAAAAAGCCCAACCTTGTGCCGAAACGGCACAAGCCGCCTCGGCGCGGCACCTAGACTCCTCCGCAACCTTCGCCCGCCAGCGCCGTTCGGCAAAACAGGCGGATCGGCACAGACCACGGGGAGACAACCATGCCAGCCCACACCCTCAACGCGAGCAGCGCAGGCGCGCGCGCCGCCGACGCACATCGACATCCCGCACCCTGGCGAGCCGTTCTGGCCGCCAGCATCGGCAACGCGCTCGAATACTACGATTTGCTGATCTACGGCTATTTCGCCATCACCATCGGCAAGCTGTTCTTCCCCACGGGCGATGCGTGGAGTTCGCTGATGCTCTCCGTCGGGACGTTTGGCGTGTCGTTCATCATGCGCCCGCTCGGCTCGATGGTGCTTGGCAGTTATGCAGACCGCGTGGGGCGCAAGGCCGCGCTGACCTGGTCGATCCTGCTGATGATGCTGGGCACGGCGATGATCGCGTTTGCACCGACCTACGCGTCGATCGGCCTGTGGTCGCCGGCCATCGTGATCGTGGCGCGACTGCTGCAGGGCTTTTCGGCCGGCGGAGAATTTGGGTCGGCCACGGCGTTCATGATCGAACACGCCAGCGGCAAGCGCATGGGCTACAACGCGAGCTGGCAGGCCGCCACGCAGGGTCTTGCCACATTGCTGGCAGCGGGCTTGAGCGCGTGGATCACCTACGCGCTGCCCACCGCGCAGGTGGAGTCGTGGGGCTGGCGCGTGGCGTTCCTGTTCGGCTTGCTGATCGGCCCGATTGGCGTCTACATCCGCCGCCATACGCCGGAAACGCCGGAGTTCGTCGCCATGCAGGCGGAAGCGCCGGCTGCGCTGCAAGCGCGCTCGCCGCTGCGTGACACGCTCACGCAAGGTTTGCCAGGGCTGCTGCTGGGCGCGGGCGTGGTCGTGGCCGTCACCGCATTCAACTACGTGCAGAAGGTCTATATGCCGACCTATGCCATCAATCAACTCCACATCGCGACCAGTGCGTCGCTGGTCTGCACGATGATCACGGGCGCGATGCTGATGGTGATGGCACCGGCGTTCGGCCTGCTGGCGGATCGTTTCGGCAGCATCCGCGTGGTGTCGATTGCGATGGTGGTGATTGCGCTGTCGACGTATCCGATGTTTGCCACGCTGGTCGCACAATCGACGTTCTGGACGTTGCTGGTCATGCAGGCGATTGTGGGCGTGCTGTTGGCCGCCATCCTGGCGCCGCTGCCTGCGCTGCTCGCCGATATCTTTCCGACGCGTACGCGCGGCACGGGCTTGGCGCTGAGCTACAACCTGTCGGTGACGATCTTTGGTGGATTCTCGCCGCTGATCGTCACGTGGCTGATCGGTGTCACACACATCAAGACGTCGCCAAGTTTCTATGTGTTTGCGACCACGCTGATCAGCCTGGCCTCGCTGTGGATGCTGCGCGGGCGCGCTCGTGCGGATCGAACCTGAACAGACTTCTCGTCACACCGAAGGATTTCGTATGATGACCCTGGAGGCGCTGCGCGCCACGCTGCCGGTCTACCCGATCGAGTTGCACAAGCCTGATATCCGCCGTTGGAAGACCGGCACACACGGCATTGACTACGTCCATACGTCCGACAGCGGCGTGCCGGGCCCGCACGTCATGATCAACGCGCTCACGCATGGCAATGAGCTGTGCGGCGCGATTGCGGTGGATGCGCTGCTGGCGGCCGGCGTGCGCCCGGCACGTGGCCGGCTCACGCTGTCATTTGCCAACGTCGAGGCGTATGAGCGCTTCGATATCAACGACCCGGATGCCACGCGCTTCATCGACGAAGACCTGAATCGCGTGTGGTCTGCAGACAAGCTTGATGGCCCCGGCAACTCGCTGGAACTGCGCCGCGCGCGTGAGCTGCGGCCAGTGATCGACACGGTCGATTACCTGCTCGATATTCACTCGATGCATGAGAAGGCCGAGCCGCTGATGCTGACCGGACCGCACGCCAAAGGCGTCGCATTGGGCCGCCTCGTTGGCGCGCCTTCGCATCTGATGATCGATGCCGGCCATGCTGCCGGTCGCCGCTTGCGCGACTACGGCGGCTTTGGCGATGCCGCCAGTCCGAAGAACGCGCTGCTCATCGAATGCGGTCAACACTTCGAACGCGTGAGCCGGGATGTTGCGCTGGACGCGTGTGCGCGTTTTCTGGTGGCGCTGGGCACCGTCGATGCGTCAGCAGTATCGGAATGGCTGGGCATGGCGCCTGCGCTGGAGGTGCGTTGCATTCGGGTGACCGATCCGGTGGTCGCCAAATCCACGGCGTTCCGTTTTGCGGACGACTATCGCGGCATGGAGACCATCGCCCGTGCCGGCACCGTCATCGCTACCGATGGAGCGCTGCAGATCGTCACGCCGTACGACAACTGCGTGCTGCTGCAGCCATCGCTGCGGCATCTGGCCCCCGGCGTGACCGTGGTTCGACTGGGCAGGCTGGAAGGACCGGCCTAAACGCCCAGCATGGCGCGCAACGTGCCGAGCACGACTTGCCGGCAGTTGCGCACCATCTTCTCTTCGGGATCTCGATAGCCGGTCAGAAGCCACGCCGCCCCTACGTTGGTCAGGGCACCCACGAGTGCCAAGCCGAGGATGCGTTGGTCGGCGCGCTGTTCGGCGTCGTCGTCAAGGGGGGTGCCGGGCAGTTCGGCATTCGCCATGATCTGCTTGCCGAACTCCAGCAGGTTGCGCTGGTAGGTCGCGTCCGTTTCCGGGCTCACGCCCATCACTTCCAGCAGCAGCACGCGCGCCGCACACGGTTCACGCAAGAACACGAAAAACGCGTGCAGGCCGGCGTCGATACGAGCTTCCAGCGTGCCTTCCGCAGCGGCGGTGGCTTCATACACCTGCGCGCGCAAGTCTTCGGCATGCTGCTGATAGGTCGCACGCAGCAGGGCTTCGGTGCTGTCAAAGGCGGCGTAAAAGTACCGGTCGTTGAGCTTCGCTTCCTGGCAGATTGCGCGTACGGTGGCCTTGCGAAAGCCCACCGTGCCGAAGACGCGCGTGCCAGCACGGATCAGCGCATCGCGGCGCTCCGCTGCACGTGCCTCCGGCGCCACGCCGCCATACGGGCGGCCTTTTCTGACGGGGGCGTCGTCTGTTTCAAGTGTTTTCTCCATTTCGCTATTTGACGTCAGGACGCCTGAAAATTAAAGTGGTGACGAATCACACCACATTTAGAGCGAAATTTGCCACGCCTGCCCGCAAGGCTGCAAACAGGAGACCGCATGAATACGACGATGGAGCGAAGCGCCAGCCCCGGCGTGCCCCGCAACCGGGCAGCCGCGCCGGATACCGACCTCGACGTGCTCATCGTCGGCGCGGGCCTCTCGGGCATTGGCGCGGCGTATCACCTGCGCGAGCGCTGCCCGTCGGCGCGTTTCACCATCCTCGAAGGGCGCGAATCCATCGGCGGCACGTGGGACTTGTTCCGCTATCCGGGCATCCGATCGGACTCCGACATGTTCACGCTCGGCTACAGCTTCCGGCCGTGGCACAGCAA
Organism: Ralstonia sp. PBBBR1; assembly: GCF_002256165.1. Taxonomy (NCBI): domain Bacteria; kingdom Pseudomonadati; phylum Pseudomonadota; class Betaproteobacteria; order Burkholderiales; family Burkholderiaceae; genus Ralstonia; species Ralstonia sp. PBBBR1. The sequence goes on from NZ_NKIL01000016.1 coordinate 67,835, forward strand.
CAAGGCCATCTCCGACGGTCAGACGATTCTCGATTACATCCGCGACACCGCACGCGTGTTCGGCATCGACAAATCCATCCGCTTCCGCCATAAGGTGACGGGTGCGAGCTGGGATTCCGCCGCCGCGCGCTGGACCGTGCAGGCGCTACGCTGCGATGGCTCGCGCGAGGAACCGGTGCTGTTCACCTGCAAGTTCCTCTACATGTGCAGCGGCTACTACGACTATGAAGAGGGCCACGCCCCGACGTGGCCCGCGATGGACACGTTCCAAGGCCGCATCGTCCATCCGCAGCATTGGCCGAACGATCTGTCGTACGCCGGCAAGCGCGTGGTGGTGATCGGCAGTGGCGCCACGGCGGTCACGCTGGTGCCCGCGATGGCCGGCACCGCGCAGCACGTGACGATGCTGCAGCGCTCGCCCACGTACATCGTTTCGCGGCCTGAGCAGGATGCCGTGGCCAACACGTTGCGCCGCTGGTTGCCGTCCGGCCTGGCTCACCGGCTGGTGCGCACGAAGAACGTGTTGCTGACGATGTACTTCTACAGCCTCGCGCGTCGCAAGCCGAAGGCATTCAAAGAGTTCATTATCGGCATGGCCGGCAAGCAGATCGGCCCCGGCTTCGACGTGCGCAAACACCTGACCCCACGCTACAACCCGTGGGACCAGCGCCTGTGCCTCGTGCCGGACGGCGATCTGTTCAAGACGATCCGCGCTGGCAAGGCGTCGATTGCGACCGACGAAATCGAACGCTTCACCCGCACCGGCCTGCAGCTCAAGAGCGGCGAGCATCTTGATGCCGATGTGATCGTCACGGCCACGGGGCTCAAACTAAAGGTACTGGGCGGGGCGGCCATCACTGTCGATGGACATGCCGTGAATCTGGCAGAAACCGTGTCGTACAAGGGCATGATGTACAGCGGTGTGCCGAACCTGGCGTCGTCATTCGGCTATACGAATGCATCGTGGACGCTCAAGGCTGAGTTGATCGCGCAGTACGTCTGCCGGCTGCTCAACCACATGCAGTCCAACGGCTTCGATACCTGCGTGCCGCGTCTCGATGACGAAGCCATGAGCCGCGAACCCGCCGTCGATCTGACGTCCGGCTACATCCAGCGTGCGGCGGCCATCCTGCCCAAGCAGGGCGACAAGCAGCCGTGGAAGTCATATCAGAACTACGCGCGCGATCTGATGATGCTCAAGTTCGGCACACTGGCCGACAGTGCCATGCAGTTCGAACGCCGTGCCCAGCCGACCGGCGCGGCGCAGCCCGCCTAACCGCCTCTCGCTTTGGGGACACTATGACCTACACCATTCTTGGCGTCATCGCGCTTGCCATCCTCGCGCCTGTTGCGTTCACGTTTTTCATCGCTCGCCGCGTCACCAAGTGGTTTCCGCCCGAAGGCAAGTTCATTGATATCGGCGGCGATCGCGTGCATTACACCGATCGCGGAACGGGCCCTGCCATCGTGTTCGTTCATGGCTTGTGCGGCAACCTGCGCAACTTCGCGTACCTGGATCTGGATCGGCTGACGCGCTCGCACCGCGTGATCGTGATCGACCGACCGGGGGCGGGGCGGTCTGTGCGCGGTGGGGATTCGCCTGCCAACGTCTACGCGCAGGCCCGCACGGTCGCGCAGTGCATCGAGCAGCTTGGGCTCGACAAGCCCGTGCTGGTGGGACATTCGCTTGGTGGGGCGATTTCGCTTGCGGTGGGGCTGAACCATCCGCACGTTATCCGCCGGCTCGCGTTGATTGCGCCGCTCACGCACGCAGAAAGCACGCCGCCGGGTGCGTTCAGGGGCTTGGTGTTGACGTCGCCGCTGGTTCGCAGGCTGGTGTCATGGACACTGGCGATCCCGCTGTCGATCATCAATTCCCGCAAGGCCATCGCTGCGGTGTTCGCGCCCGAGGCCATGCCGAAGGATTTCCCGTTCAAGGGAGGCGGCTTGCTGGGGCTGCGTCCGCACGTGTTCTATGCGGCATCGTCGGATCTCGTCGCTGCGCCGGAAGATCTGCCCGACATGGAGCGCCGCTATGCCTCGATGACGGTGCCTGTCGATGTGTTGTACGGCCGCGGAGACCGCATCCTGAACGTCAAGCGCCAGGGCGAAGCGCTCAAGCAGAAGCTCGACCGAGTGAACCTGCGCATCATCGACGGCGGCCATATGCTGCCCGTGACGCAACCGGTATTGACGACGGATTGGGTGTTGGCGGTGGCCGCCGAGGTGCCTGTGCTAGCCGAGGTGCTTGCGTAATGTGATGACCCTGGCGGTCGCCAGGGATGCAGCAGAAAAGCAAAAAGCCCTGCCGAAGCAGGGCTTTTTGGTGTTTGGTGGCGAATCAGGGATATACCTCCCCAGAACGCTCCAAGCCCCTGTTTACAAGGGTCTGCCAGTTCCGAGGGCTGGCAGGTGTCACGGTCAAAACGGGTCACCTAGCGTAACACGTTTGCCACCAAATTTAGTGTTACATGTGCCGCATACCGCCACTGTTGGTCGGGCGACGGGACATAATCGCTGGCCCAAAACGGGCAAGCCGTCACTGCAACCGAATCGCATTCATAACCTGCACCCCGAGCTGTCTAGTGTTCAAGTTGTTGCCGTTTGCATTCTGCAACGGAACACCCAGCTGCTCGGCAAGTTTCCGGAGGACGGGCTTCACCGGCTGTACCTGCGTACCGTCCTGCTCAACCTCAATAGCGCCACTTTCGCATTGGCGTATGAGGTACTCGCCATAAACGACTTCGTCCGTTAGCGCTGTAGCTGGCGAGTAGCTGACCAGCTCCTTGTTCGGCATGAGGCGGAGGATGTTTTCTATTGCTTCGAGGGTTCGTGCGCCCCACTGATTCGAGAGAGCGTATGTATTTCCGTCTACGTGGAACAGATCGTCATCGGCGGTGAAATAGCGCAATCGTTTTGTCCCCAATACCGTTTGGAGCGCCGCCTCGTCGAGTTGACCATCTGCGGTCGCGAAGACATTTCCCCGCCACGGCACAGCTTCGGCAATTCCGGTCAGCGGTACCCTCTGCCTAAGTGCCTCCGCGACGATCTCGTAGATCAGGCGGCGCTTAGGCAAGCTACTGAATGAGGCATCACCTATTGAAAGGTCGTAGCGGGTGGTGTCTCGGTCGGATACGCGTGCCGCATCCTGCTCCATCGACTTTTCACGAACGGCCACTTGATATTGCGCTGCCTCCGGTAGCGGAATTACTTGGTGGATATCCAGTAAGACGCGATCCTCGATGAGGTGCGGTCGCATCTGTACGCACCGGATATCGAGCCCTTGTTTGTTGAGCCACAGGACGGTCGTCGTTAGCTCCTGTTGAAATTCGGATGAGGCCAAAACTATTCGCACCGTTTCAGACAGTGCTACCGGTCCTTCTTCATGGTCAAGGAATTCGCGGATCGCCTGCTCTGGATCGTCGGTCGATCCTATGGAGAGTAAATATTTTCGATGCGCCTCGACTGCTTGGTCAAACCGCATGGTCGACACCATCGCCGCATACCGTAAAGCTTGTAATTCCATGTGAGCAGAATCGTCACGTTTCAGCTCAACAACGACCAGACGAGCATTCTCGTCAAGGCATAGTAAGTCGATGCGCCTGTTCGCTCCAACCCAGTCGCCGAACTCTTCCGCGAGAACCATTGTCTTGACGCCAGGTGTGATCGCTGCGATATGGGTACGGACCGCGCGTTGAATATTTGCTCGCTCTAGCAGCCCCAGCGACGTGAAGGTTTTCCGGGTAATTGGCTTAAGGCTTTCACCGGTGATTTCATAGAGGGCCATCTGGTTTCACCCGACGTGCAAACGAGATGACGAGCATATCAGTGAAAGACAGCTACGAGCCGACCGCTATACCGACTACTCCGCCTGCTCCGCGTAGACGGCCGGATATGGCGTTTTATTGCTCGGGATGACTTGACTTCGTCCAAAAAATTTTGTTTGTTGTGTACCGTCACAACGAACAAGAAGGATGGAGCAGGCACGATACGATTTTTACACTCACCTCAACGAAGCCGTCGTCACCACGAACGATTTTTCTGAAGGCACCAAATTCCGCAAGCGCGAGAAGGTCGATCAGTTCGCATACTGCGGCCTCAATCCAATGTATCGGAGCTATCTGAGCTTCGACCTCGACATGCCAGGTTCGGCATTCCGCTTCGAGGATGCGCATCTGCCTCCGCCCACGATCATCACGATCAATCCCGAGAACGCGCATTGCCACATGCTGTACCGTCTGGTGACACCCGTGGCTTTTACGAAGAACGCGCGGAGCGGTCCGCAGGATTATTTCGCAGCGATTCAGCGCGAGATGGAAAGACGACTCGGCGCTGACACCGCGTACAACCACACGATCACCAAGAATCCGCTGCATCCTCGCTGGAAGGTCATCACTCATCCTGCCGCGAAATACCATCTCGGCGATTTTCTCGAGTGGATCGATCTCCCGGGCACTCGTATCGCTGCTCCCAGCAACAAGGTCTACAAGGGTAGAAACCACCAGCTATTCGACACGCTGCTTCGTTGGGCATATGGAGCTGTCCATGCTCACGCCGACGAACAGCGCTGGTATGCCGCTGTGCAGGCGAAGGCTGAAGAGATCAACGCCATCTTTACACAGCCCCTTGGCTTCTCCGAAGTCAGGGCCACCGCTAGATCGACGGCCAAGCGGGTATGGCAGCGTCGTCACGAGCCACACCATTCCCGTCCACGCATATTGACGTTTACCGATGAATCGTCGGAAGAGCGCATGCGTGAGGGAGCAGCCTATACCAATGCACTTCGCCGCGAGAAATCGCTACAAACGCTGCAAGAAGCGTTCAATGCCTTGCGTATCGAGCATGGCGATCAGATCAGCGTCCGTCAGCTCGTGGACCACACGGGTATGAACATCAAGACCGTGCGCAAGTACCTTCCCCAGATCGTTCGATAGAGGCCGACGCCTCATTCCTGAGATGGAGGCTACCGTGTCGAGACCATTACGGCGTACAACAGGTAATTAGCCGATATCGCTGCCGACGCGATAGCGCGCCACAACCGAAAACATCATGCGCCAGCCAGATGATGGGCGATAGCCGATAGGCTCGGAAACAAGAAGAAGACCAAGGCGCAACCGTCAGCGCAGCGAACAAATCCACAAAAAGCGAAAAGAAGAAACAAAAATGGCGGCGAGCGATTTTCACGCATCAGCCGACCATGTTTGGGAACTGCTTGAGCTACATCGCCTTGGTAACCGACCATGCGGTAGACAACGGCTAAATCTTGAGTTGTTTTGCGGCAGGACGATTTACATTCAGTTTGGCTTCCAAAGCCGCACGCAGATTTTTCTTCTCAAGCGAAGTGAAGTACTCGTCGTCGCAGGGCGAGAGAACATCTCCTTCGTCAAGGTGAAGGAATACGGGTTCTTTAGGCCACTCGAATTCAAGGATAAATGAGCCCGACTCCTTGTATTGGGCGGACAGAATCAAGCGCCGCATCTTGGTATACGCATTGTTTCGCGTATATGCGCCGCGACCTGCCCGAAATCGTAACGTTGCGGCAAACATCTCGAACAGATGCTTGTCCTCCTCCTTGCAGTGAACAACAAAGTCAAGAACGCCTGGGGCAATGCCAGAAAATATGATTGGCACCTCGCAAGGGAATTTGCCCTTGATGATTTCGCGTTTTTTGTTTGTATCCATATCGATCTCCTCCTGTTATGCAATGACTACGCGTGGACGACCACCATGGCGAGGCGTGTCACTATCATCGTTGGCAGCGTCTGGCATGGCATCGGTATCGACCACAACCTCGACGCCAGCCTGCACGATCTCGCCATTGCCACATTCGTTGCCCCAGCCCGCCCAGCCAGTGCGAGGCTCGCCACGGCAGAACAGCTCGATCTTGTTAAGCTCTGGATACATCGCCTCGATCATTTCATACGCGCAGTCAGGCTTACGGCTGTGCTCACGGCGTTTTTCTGTAAACACGGAAGCGAAACGAACCGTGCCTGGAACCTCGGGAATATTGCCGCGCGTAGCGATCATCAGATGCTCGTGTTGGATGCGGAAATACGACCCCATGCCCGGATTCACCTTGTCCCAGATTGCCTGCGTCTTGAAGGTGAATCCCCATGCCTTGATCACGTCAAGCGCCTCTTGTGGGAGAGAAGCCGAGCACCAAAGGAACAGCACCGCGTCTTCGGCAGCAAGCTCGTTGACAGGCATCTCGCAAATTGCTTCGAGCGTCATGGTGGTATAGCCCAACTGCTCCTCACGGATGTAGTCCCATGGTGGGTCAGCGTAGATCACACTGAATGGCCCTTTGGTTGGGTCGAGTGGCTTGCTGTTGGCACGCTTGACTGCAAGTGCTTCGAGACATTGCTCACGGCGTTCGGCAGCGATGGCTTTGCGGATCTCCTTGGCCTCCTTCAGAATGCCCTTCTCGACGTCAGACATGACTTTGCGTTGAGATGGATGAGGTAGCTTCGCCAGATCGGCACCATTGCTGACATCGACCTTGCCTGCATCCACGGCCTGGATCAGCTCGTCCGTACCGCGAGCGAGAACAGACTTGGCGCGCTGCACGGAAGGGACGGAAACATCCAGATCGTCAGCGGCTTGTTGCTGTGATAACCCGCCCGTATGCTGGTTGCCCCCAAGGCTGATGTTGGCAAGGCGGGCTGCAATCATGGCACGCTGGCTCTCGATCAGATGGCGGCGGTGCTGGTTAAGGCTGATGACCAGACGCTCGATGGATTGCTCAACTGGTACCTCTTCCATTTTGGGTTCAATGCCCAGCTCGCAGCAGGCACGATAGCGGTGACGGCCATCGATCAGTTGCCCGTTCTGTACGAGAATGGGAACCTGCTGCCCATTCTGGCGGATGTCTTCCTTGAACTCCTCGAACTCGGCGTCGTTCATGGCAGGAAACAGATTGGCGGCAGGATGAATGGCGAAGCCGCCGCCAAGTGTTGTTGTGTCGATTGGTGTATTCATAGCGGCTTCTCCTTGTTATTGTTTGTCGGTCACGTTAATTCCAAACACGGCGTAACCCTTGCGGCCAAGCATTTCAGGATGGTGAAGAGCGATCATCATGAACGCAGCTAGGTGAGGTGGAACCTCCACACCCTCGTAGTACTCTGGCTCTTCAACGATCTCAAGTTCGCCAGGAGAGGCATGAAGTGCCTCAAGGGTATGTAAGTGCTGCTTTGCAACGATGCCGATGCCAGTCATCTCACGCGTATTGGCCACAAGGATCGCCTCGAATTTGGCAGTTGGCGTGATGTAATGAGCAATCGAGAAGGCGTTGTCGCCGATTTTTGCCTTAATCTTGTACTGAATGACAGTACGGTTACCGAAATTTTCGTCCTTTGAAAAAGGGATAACTGATTTGAATTTTTTCATCGTGATTTCTCCTTTAAGTGATGAATTGTTTTATCGAATTAACTTCGTGTTGCGTTTGATTCGATAATGCCATTTTATATAATTGGTATTTTTTTAAAACGGACACTTATTTCGAATTCCGAGACGGACGATGGGTATGGCAGAACGGAACGAGGCAACTGAGAATGGCGGCGAAGGTGAGGCAGCAAACAAGCCCAAGAGCAACGCAGGAGCGCCAGAGCGGCCGATCCTGAGCATCATGCGTTCGCGTGCCTATATCTACGAGCTGATCCGCCGCAGAGGTGTGCCGACGCCCAATGCACTCGCAAAGGTCATGTACCCAAAGATCGATTACGGGAAACCTGAGTCGCGTGGGACAGACACCGTGCCCGACCTCAGCAAGCATTTGCGAGGGGAGCGTGCGGTTTCGGAGCAGATGCTCAATATGGCATCTCAGATTCCGGTTCAGGCGACGGCGCGGCGGGTGTTTGAGATCGGCCCGGAAGAGGGCGGCAACAACGTTCCGCTCTGGTCCATTTTCGAGGATCGGTTCTCAGAATTCGAAGACATCATCGAGTCAGGGCTGCGGCAATCGCGCCAAGGGGCAGACACTGGACTGAAGCGCGCTGATCGCGTCGCGCTGCTATTTCTCCCTGCCGATCAATGGCATCAGCTTCAGACAAATTCCGACGTGGCGGCTGGCCTAAACCTCGCTCAGCAGGCGCATGGCGCGGGCTATTTCAAGGCTGACGTTCGAAGGCTCGCAGCCATGCTTGCCTGCTGGCGTCTATGCCTGCAAGGGCCTGAGGAGTGGGGACCCACGGAGACGCTGCTCGATTGGTTGATTACCGGGCCGTATGCCCAAGTACTGGCGAACCTGGGCATCAGTGTGGAAATGCGCGATCTGCTGCGTGCAATTGCGGAAGATCACCACCTCGGGCGAGGTAACGTCGCCGCTGCGGCACGAGCACTGACCCGTTTTGGGGGAGGCGACAAGCGGATCGATCCGTTTGGCTAGGCGGGTTGCTTGCGGGGCTTTGCAGCCTTGCTGTCGAGCGTGCTTTCCAGCTTGCTGCGCAATGTGTGGGTGTTGAGCACGCCACAGAATTCGCTTCCTGTTGAATATTTTCCCTGCACAACCTCGCCGATGCCCAAGGCGGTCAGCCCGCCGTAATTCTCGATCTCTACATCGAGGCCTCGCTCCAGCAGGCCGCAAAGCAGTTGCTCGTAGATCGGCATGCCAAAACCCACTCGCAGATTCAGCCTGAAGTGATCGCCATACGTGTCGGCCAGCAGATGTGCCGACGTGCCGTTGAAGACCGGATAGCCAAAGGAATCCTTGTACCCCTTGACGGTATTGATGCTGATGTCTTGCTCACCGGCGAACGTGAAAGCGGACAGAAGCGTGTCGGCGTTCAGATTGCGGAATTCGTGATTGAGCAGAAGCTCCCAAAGCCAGCAGCCAAGATGCCATCGACTGCGCAGAAGCGCCTCATCCAAGCTGGCGAGGATTTCCATCGCTACGTCGTAGTCGTGGCCGATGGCGGCGAGGAAGAACTGCAATGCCAAGTCGGGTGAGATCTCATCACGGATGCCACGCCAAGTTGCCATGGCCTGACTCGGTGACGTGGAAAGCTGTTTGGCGAAGACCGCCAGCGCCTGATAGCCCGCCATGAGATTGGCGGATTGTCTGGGCGTGAGTCGTGCCGTCTCAAGCGCGCGCAAATCGTCGCCTTGGACGATCACGTACCCTTGAGGCTCCATCTCAAGATGGAGGCTGCGGAAGAACCCGATCAGGTGACCATCGACTTCCAGTGCTGGGATCAGGCTTGTCCTGCATGCTGCCGCAATGCGGGCGACATCCTCATCGGTGTCCGCTTCGGAGCCCATGAGCGTGACCATATGTTCGTCCAGCCAGTCAACCACAGCCCCAAGGCGATATGGCTGCTTGCTGGTGGCACCCAGCCGCCAACCTTCTACGGTGCCGACAGGCTCGCCCAGCCATTGCGCCAAGACGGCTTCGTCGGTCCATCGCTCACGTTGCCCAACATCACCATTTGGTTGGCGAGCCAGAACGCTCGACAGCATTTCAAGCGCGGCAGCGACGTGTGGCAGGCTCAGCGGCGTCGATGCAGGAAGCTGGCGAAGTCTGGCCAGGAATTCAAGCGCAGTCATGGGAGATCGAGAGATTCATGTCCACAAGCCTGTTGGCATAGTGGGGAGCATGGCAATATACAGCCTGCCCACTGCCTACAGCATCTGTAATCAAAATGACAGCCGAAAATCGGGTAGAGCAAGATCTTATCTCCAAGCTCAGCGACCTAAAATACACTTATCGGGCAGACATTCGGGATCGCGCCGCACTGGAAGCGAACTTCCGCGAAAAGTTCGAGGCCCTCAACCGGGTGCACCTGACCGACAGCGAGTTCCAGCGCCTTCTGGACAGCGTGATCACGTCGGATGTCTACAATGCTGCCCAGACGCTGCGGAACATCAACAGCTTCGAGCGCGACGACGGCACGCCGCTGAATTTCACGCTCGTCAACATCCGCGACTGGTGCAAGAACGACTTCGAGGTGGTCAACCAGTTGCGCATCAACACCGACAACAGCCATCACCGTTACGACGTGATGCTGCTGATCAACGGTGTGCCTGTTGTGCAGATCGAACTGAAGACACTGGCCGTCAGCCCTCGCCGGGCTATGCAGCAGATCGTCGATTACAAGAGCGACCCTGGCAATGGCTACGGCAAGACGCTGCTCTGTTTCATTCAGCTCTTCATCGTCAGCAACCGCACCGACACCTGGTATTTCGCTAACAACAACGCGCGCCACTTCAGCTTCAATGCTGACGAGCGGTTCCTGCCTGTTTACCAGTTCGCAAGCGAGGACAACAAGAAAATCACGCAACTGGATAGCTTCGCCGAGAAGTTCCTCGCCAAGTGCACCTTAGGCCAGATGGTCAGCCGCTACATGGTGCTAGTAGCCAGCGAGCAGAAGCTGCTCATGATGCGGCCGTACCAAATTTATGCCGTCAAGGCCATCGTGGACTGCATTCATCAGAACTGCGGCAACGGCTACATCTGGCACACCACTGGCAGTGGTAAGACACTCACCTCGTTCAAAGCATCCACCTTGCTCAAGGACAACCCGGACATCGACAAATGTCTGTTCGTGGTGGACCGCAAGGACCTGGACCGCCAGACCCGCGAGGAATTTAACCGCTTCCAGGAAGGCTGCGTCGAAGAGAACACCAACACCGAAACGCTGGTGCGCCGCCTGCTGTCTGACGACTACGCGGACAAGGTTATTGTCACCACCATCCAGAAGCTGGGTCTCGCTCTAGATGGCACCAACAAGCGCAACTACAAAGAACGCCTGGAGCCGTTGCGCAACCAGCGCATGGTGTTCATCTTCGACGAATGCCACCGTTCGCAATTCGGCGAGAACCACAAGGCCATCAAGGAGTTCTTCCCCAACGCCCAACTGTTCGGCTTTACCGGCACGCCCATCTTCGAGCAAAACGCCAGCTATCAACAGATCGAGGGGCAACAGGCCAGCTACCGCACCACGGACGACCTGTTCCAGCGCTGCCTGCACCAGTACACCATTACCCACGCCATCGAAGACCGCAACGTTTTGCGCTTCCACGTGGACTACTTCAAGCCCGAGGGCAAGAATCCGCCCAAGCCTGGCGAAGGCTTGGCCAAGGCCAAGGTCATCGAGACCATCCTCGCCAAGCATGATGCCGCGACCAACGAGCGGAAATTCAACGCCGTGCTGGCCACTGCTAGCATCAACGACGCTATCGAGTATTTCGAGGCGCTGAACACCCTTCAAGCTGAAAAACAGGGTGAAGATGAAACCTTCCAGCCCCTGAACGTAGCCTGCGTGTTTTCTCCGCCCGCCGAAGGCAACAAGGATGTGCAGCAGATTCAGGAAGACCTGCCGCAGGAAAAGGAAGACAACCAGCAGGACCCGGAGGGCAAGAAGGACGCGCTCACGCGCATCATTGCCGACTACAACGCTCGCTTTGGCACTAACCACCGCATTGGCGAATTCGACCTGTACTACCAGGACGTGCAAAAGCGCATCAAGGATCAGCAATATCCGAACGCCGATCTGCCCCACACCGAGAAGATCGACATCACTATCGTCGTTGACATGCTGCTCACTGGTTTCGACTCCAAGTACCTGAACACCCTGTACGTGGACAAAAACCTCAAGCATCACGGTTTGATCCAGGCTTTTTCGCGCACCAATCGCGTGCTGAACGATAGTAAGCCATACGGCAACATCCTCGACTTCCGTCAACAGCAGAAACCTGTGGAAGATGCCATCGCGCTCTTCTCTGGCGAGAAGATCGACAATCCGCGCGAAATCTGGCTGGTAGATCCGGCACCCAAGGTCATCGATAGCCTGCAAACCGCCACCCAGAAGCTGGCCGATTTCATGAAATCACAGGGGCTGGAAAACGCCCCTGAAGAAGTGGCTAACCTCAAGGGAGACGCTGCGCGCAGCCAGTTCGTCAACCTGTTCAAGGAAGTGCAACGCCTCAAGACCCAGCTCGATCAATACACCGACCTGAGTGAGGAGCAGAAAACGCAGATCACGCAGATTGCGTCGCCCGACCAGTTGCAAGGCTTCAAAGGCGTGTACTTGGAGACCGCCAAGCGGCTCAAAGAGCAACAAGACAAGCAAGGTGACCAGGCTCCCCTTGAGGTACAGCAGCTCGATTTCGAGTTCGTACTTTTTGCTTCCGCTGTCATCGACTACGACTACATCATGGGGCTGATTGCTCGCATGACGCAGCAAAAGCCCGGCAAGCTCACGCTCAACCGTGAGCAGCTCATCGGCCTGATCCAGTCCGACGCGAAGTTCATCGACGAGCGGGAGGACATTGCCGAGTACATCCGTGGTTTGCCCGTGGGTGAGGCTTTGGACGAAAAGCAAATCCGTGCTGGTTACGAGCGCTTCAAGGCTGAGAAGAAAACCCGCGAACTCACCGACATCGCCGTCAAGCATGGGCTGGCCGCCGATGCACTACAAATCTTTGTGGATGAGGTCCTGCGCCGCCGCATCTTCGATGGAGAAGCTTTGAGCGAGCTAATGACCCCGCTGGGCTTGGGCTGGAAGGCGCGTACGCAGAAAGAACTGGCGTTGGTGGAAGACCTGACGCCGCTGCTGCACAAGTTGGCCCAGGGGCGCGAGATTTCGGGGCTGAGTGCGTATGAGCAATAAGTATTCGAGCGCAATGAACGAAGCGAACAATGAGAAAAAGGTGATGGTGCCACGGCTGCGGTTTCCCGAGTTTCGGGATGCTGGTGAGTGGGCTGTCCCCGAGCTTCAAGAGATTTCTATGCCAGTCGATGAGCGTGTGGGCGATCGACAGCTTACTCCCGTAAGCATCTCTGCCGGAATCGGTTTCGTGCCGCAGGCAGAGAAATTCGGGCGAGACATCTCAGGAAATCAGTATCGGCTATACACCTTGGTTCGGGATGGGGATTTCGTTTACAACAAAGGTAATTCCCTCAGGTTCCCGCAGGGATGCGTTTATGATTTGCAAGGCTGGGGTGAAGTCGCTGCGCCCAATGTATTCATCTGTTTTCGCCTGAAATCAGGGTACGAGAACGTTTTTTTTCGGTATTGCTTCGAAAAGAACGCTCATGGCCTGCAACTCAAGAAACACATTACAAGTGGCGCGAGAAGCAATGGACTGCTGAATATCAGCAAGGAAGCATTTTTCGGCGTTAGGATCCCGACCCCGAAACGCAAAGAACAAAAAAAAATCGCCGACTGCTTGTCTTCCCTCGATGAGGTGATCGCTGCGGAAAGCCAGAAGCTAGATTCCCTCAGGGCCTACAAGAAAGGCCTGATGCGGCAGCTTTTCCCCCGCGAGGGCGAAACTGTTCCCCGCCTGCGGCTCCCTGGGTTCCAACGTGATCCTCAATGGACTTCAGCTACGCTGGGGGATATCGCGAACGTTCAATCTGGTGGCACGCCGGCTCGCACCAACCCCGCGTATTGGAACGGGGATATTCCTTGGGTGACTACTTCACTTATTGATTCGAGCATCATCCTCAAGGCGGATGAATATATTACTAAGGCCGGTCTTGAAGAGTCGTCAGCAAAAATCTTCCCGAAGGGTACCTTATTGATGGCTATGTACGGGCAGGGAAAGACGCGGGGTAGAGTTTCGGTGCTTGGCATTGATGCAGCCACAAATCAGGCTTGCGCGGCAATTATTTTGAAGGGTCGTGGAATTTCGACAGATTTCGTTTTTCAGAATTTGGCTTCAAGATACGAGGAAATACGAAAGATCAGTAATTCGGGGGGGCAGGAAAATTTAAGCGCTGGACTTATCGAAGGTATTTCCTTCTCATTCCCAGAGAACGAAAGCGAACAAGAGTGTATCGCTAACACCTTGTCTTCGATCGATGGGTTGATCACTGCTCAACGCCAGAAGATCGACGCCCTTGAGATCCACAAGAAGGGCTTAATGCAGCAGCTTTTCCCGGTCATGGCTGAGGCGCTGGCATGAAACCGGGCCAAGCTTTTACCGACCTGTCCGCATTGGCCATGCAGTTGCGGCAGGAACTGGAGACCAAGAAAACCATCCTGCTCTATGCCTACAATGGTACGGGCAAGACGCGGCTTTCGATGGCGTTCAAAGACATCGGCAAGCAGGGCGATGCTCGCGACACGCTCTATTTCAACGCCTTCACCGAAGACCTGTTCCACTGGGACAACGACCTAGATGGTGACAGCGACCGACGACTCACGCTCAATGCGACCTCGCGCTTTTTTGTTGGTTTGGCCGAGCTAGAGATGGACAACCGCATCCGCCCGTTGCTGCAACGCTATGCGGATTTCGATTTCCGAATCGACACCCAGGAATGGGTAGTGCGCTTTTCCCGCGCTGTGAGCGGGCAAACCGTCGACAACATTAAGGTGTCGCGCGGCGAGGAAAACATCTTTATCTGGTGCTTCTTCCTTGCCATCGTCCAGTTGGTGCTGGATGGTGCGGAAGCTTACCAGTGGGTGAAATACATCTACATCGACGACCCCATTTCGTCGCTTGATGAGCACAATGCCATCACCGTAGGCAATCACCTGGCGCAATTGTTGAACAAGGCGGACAACCCGTTGAAGGTGGTGATCTCATCGCACCACCCTCTGTTCTTCAACGTGATGCACAACGAGCTGGATGCGCGCAAGTCAAGGAAGGTGTCAGCGTATTTCCTGTCGCGCTCCAAGGCTGATGGCTCTTACTCACTGGCCTATACCGGCGCAACACCGTTTTTTCACCACGTGGCCGTGTTAACCGAACTGTACAAGGCTGAACAGTCGGGCGAGTTGTACACCTACCACTTCAACATGCTGCGCTCGGTGTTGGAGAAGTCGGCGAGCTTTCATGGCTTCTCGAATTTCTCGGCCTGCATCCCAACGGCGGATGCGGACGACCCGGACGGTGTGTTGCACGCACGGCTCATCAATATCCTCAGCCATGGCAACTATTCCTTGTTCGAGCCCCAGCCGATGCTGGAAGAAAACAAGGCTTACTTCAAGAAGATTTTGGACGCTTTCCTGAAGCGCTACCCCTTCAACACCGATTTATTCCCTCAGCCCGCTGGGGCAGCAGCAGGCACACCATGACCGATCTCGAAAAACAAAAGCTGGGTAAGACCCTCTGGGCGATTGCTGACCAACTGCGCGGCGCCATGAACGCGGACGACTTCCGCGACTACATGCTGGCGTTCCTCTTCCTGCGCTACCTGTCCGACAACTACGAGGCTGCTGCAAAAAAGGAGTTGGGGGCAGACTACCCGCAGCAGATCGATGGCTCGGTGTCCACGCCTCTGCAACTCTGGTACGAGGGCAACCTGGGTGATGTCCCGGAATTCGAGAAACAAATGCGTCGCAAGGTGCACTACGTGATCGAGCCGCAGTTCCTATGGGGCAACATTGCCGAGATGGCACGGACGCAAGATGCAGCGCTCCTGAAAACCTTACAAAGCGGCTTCAGCTACATCGAGAACGAATCCTTCGCCAGCACCTTTCGGGGGCTGTTCTCGGAGATCAACCTAGCATCCGACAAGCTCGGCAAAACCTATGCCGAGCGCAATACCCGCCTATGCAAGATCATCAAGGAAATTGCTGACGGACTGAAGCAGTTCTCTACCGACAGCGACACGTTGGGTGATGCCTATGAGTACCTGATTGGTCAGTTTGCGGCTGGATCGGGTAAGAAGGCAGGCGAGTTCTACACTCCGCAGCGCATTTCGGACATTCTATCGGCCATCGTGACGCTCGATAGTCAGGAGCCTGCTACGGGTAAGCGTTCCCATCTCGACAGCGTGATGGATCTGGCCTGCGGTTCAGGTTCCTTGTTGTTGAACGTTCGCCACCGTATGAAGGAAGCAAAGGGCACGATCGGGAAGATTTATGGTCAGGAAAAGAACATCACGACCTATAACCTGGCGCGCATGAACATGCTGCTGCACGGGGTGAAGGATTCTGAGTTCGAGATTTTCCATGGTGACACCCTGCTCAACGAGTGGGACATGCTGCGTGAAACCAACCCGGCCAAGATGCCGAAGTTCGACGCGGTCGTAGCCAATCCCCCCTTCAGCTACCGGTGGGAGCCTACTGAGGCACTGAGTGAGGACGTGCGGTTCAAGAATTACGGCTTGGCACCCAAGTCGGCTGCGGACTTTGCTTTCCTGCTGCACGGCTTCCATTTCCTGAAGCAAGACGGGGTAATGGCCATCATCCTGCCCCACGGCGTGCTGTTCCGTGGCGGTGCCGAAGCACGCATTCGTACTAAGCTGCTAAAGGACGGCCACATCGATACGGTGATCGGTCTGCCTGCCAACCTATTCTTTTCCACCGGCATTCCTGTGTGCATCCTGGTGCTCAAGAAATGCAAGAAGCCCGACGACGTGCTGTTCATCAACGCAGCCGAGCATTTCGAGAAAGGGAAGCGACAGAACCAGATCCTACCTGAGCACATCGATAAGATTATCGACACCTACCAGTTCCGAAGGGAGGAGGCTCGCTATTCGCGGCGCGTGGGCATGGAAGAAATCGAGAAGAACGATTTCAATCTGAATATCTCGCGCTACGTGAGCACGGCGGAAGCTGAGGAGCAGATCGATCTCGCGGCAGTGCATGCGAAACTGGTTTCGTTGGATAAGCAAATCAAACTGGCTACCGAGCGGCACAACGAATTCCTCAAGGAGCTGGGACTGCCACTGCTGCCATGATGAGCATAGCCAAGGCCAAGACAGGTCTTGGCTCCCAGCCTAGATGAGGGAAGATTCACACACTTGCCTCAATCTCGAGACGTACCCACGATGCGTGTCTCCGTTTATCCGTCAAATTGGCCGTCTATCCAAACGACCTTGCTATCTATCGGCTTTGCGGTAAGGTAGACAAAGCTGAAGAGCAAAACACAAGCAAGGTTAACCTGGCGCCGTATAACGCGGTCAGGATATTCTGGGGCTCGCCCCAGTCCCCTTGAGAAAGCGCATCGCTGCGCGACACGTGTCGCCTCGGCCCAATAAAAACAAGAACAAGGAGCCGTCATGGAACAACAATTCGAGCAGGCCGTACCTGCCACATCATCAAACACCAATCAGACCATCGCCGAGCAACGACGCAAGCAGCGTATCGAACTGCGCGTGACCTCCATTGAGCGCGCGCAACTGGAAGCGCTTGCATTGACATCAGGCTATACCAATCTCGCACAGTATCTTCGTGAAACCGGGTTGCATACCGGTCGAGCTTTGCCACCCACCGCCGACTATCAGTTGCAATTGCAATGGCTACAAGCCATCAATCGCATTGCCGATCATGTCCGAGAAATCGCGGATCAGATCGTCGGTGGCCGTCAGCCTGACGACGACATGCTCTATTACGTGCTCCAGGTCCACGAGATAGCCGAGGACATCTGGAAGGAGGCCAGGCAGGACAGCAAGCCAGCAGGTGATGCATGATCGTGCGCATCTTCAAAAGCGGAACCTCGGGTGGCGAGTCTCCAGTCCGCTACCTGTTGAATGACACCGACCATGCCGGGCAGAAGCGTTCCGTCGATCCTGAAGTGCTGAGCGGCAGCCCTGATCTGACGATTGCCGCGATCAACACCATAACGCGCAAGCACAAGTACGTGTCCGGTGCCATCGCCTTCCGCGATCAAGAGCAGCCCAGCCACGAGCAGATCATGAACATCATCGGCCGGTTCAAGGAGACTGTCTGCCCTGGTCTTGATGCGCGCCACTACAACAGTCTGTTTGTTCTGCATCGAGACAAGGGCAACACCGAGATCCATTTCGTGGTGCCCAGCCTTGAGCTGACTACGGGACGCCGACTATCGATTCATCCGCCTGGCCCCCGCAATATCGCACTCTACGATGCGTTCACCAAGGTCACGAATCATGAGTTCGGTTATGACCAAGTCATCCCCGATCCATTGAAGCTGGCGTTGTCGGATTTCGAGCGCAAGGTGCCAGAGGGGCAGCGAGACCGCAGCAACAAGCTGCATCTGCACAAGCATCTTGCCCGCTCCATTCGTCGCGGCGAGATCACGAACCGCGATCAGCTTTGCCAGCACCTCGAAGAGCAGTTCGGCGTGACCATCACCCGCAAGGGGGCCGATTACATCTCGGTCAAGTTTCCCGACAGTCAGAAGGCCAAGCGCATGCGCGGGCCGCTATATCGAGCCGATACCGACTATGCGCAACTGCTGGAACAATACCGCCGTCCGCCACCTGCCAAGCTGACAGATACCGAGTACCGCCAGCACAAGAGCGTGCTCGCCGAACTCGTTGCCGAACGTAAACAGTTTTTCGCGGCGGCGTATCTGCAACCCAGGCAACTGCGTGCTCATAAGGCCAGAGTCGCGTTACGCCCAAGTCCAATGCGACATCGCCCATCAACACCCCATAACTACAAGGAGACCAAAACCATGCACCTAGAACTGAATGCCATCAAGCGCATCGTGTCCAATTCCCTATCCGTTGCACGCCAAATCCGTGCGGAGCGTCCTGTATTCACACCAGCCCATCGTGGTGCCGTTGCCGGCCGCATCCGACATCTGCGTGATCAGGCATACCAATCCAGCAAGAGCGATCTCAGCGAATATGTGGCCATGAATACAGTCCATGAAGTCGAGGGTGCGTTGGGCGAGATTGAATCCGATATCAGTGCAGCTACCGCCGACGTGAACCATGCCAAGACACCCGAACAGCGCAGAAAGGCCGAAGAGCGCGTGTCCAAACTGATTGCGCAGAAGAACCGCTTGTTGCAGCAGCTTGCGCAGGCCAAGCTTCGTCAAATCAACGCTAGCGCGAAGCGTCAGCGTATCTGACGCGACATATCCGGGTATCTGTTGTCCTCCTGCATTGGCATAGATATACGAGCTTTCGGTGTATTCGACATTCCGCGAGGCAGTTTCCGTAGCGATACCGAAGCCGGAAACATCACGGAAGGCGAGGCGACCTTCTCCTCCGCCAAAAACCGTCTTGCCGCGCTTGTTGAAGATGATGCCCTCCGGCTTGACGGTGATACTCGTCGTTTTGCTGAACAGCTTCTTGTACAGGAACACGACGCCGCCCATAAGGAGGATGCCCGCCACCATGCCGACTGTGAAGTCTTTCGCAATTGCGCCAATGACGAGGAAACTGATGAGCCAGCCGAAGAACACGATCCCCGTGTTGAAGACCAACATGGCAGCCTTGAAGTGCGCTCCATGACGAGATCCTTTGTAGGTCAGCTTGATGGAGCCGTCGGGTAGAGTTTCTTTTTCGTACTGGCGTTTGAACGTGCTTTCCATATGCTGCCATTCCAATGAACTGATTTTTCGGCTGCGATGCGGACATGCGTTGTCCGGCTGTCTGCTATTGAACTGTGCTGACTACCCACAGGCGGTTCTCGTGGAGATAGTCGACAGTCAAATCGAGCCCCATGCTCATCAGAAGATGGGCAAACATGAAGCTTGCTCGTGAGTTCGCCGTGTCGATGATGATCGACCGGGACGGGAATGATTTCAGCGGCGGATTTGGCCCGAATGTCCTTGAGGCTCCGGTGTTTTTTCCACCGTTCTTCGGCATCTGTGCCCACCCGAGCAGCGTGAAGGTGTAGTCGTCGGTGATGTCGCGGACCTTGGCATCACGCCCGCAGTAAGGAATGTGGTCGAACCGTTGCGAGGATTTTTCGCTCTTCCAGACCACGGCAGAGATCGTGATGCAGTAATTGGCGGGCGCGACCGCAACGCTTGCTGCGGGGACCGGAGCGGCACGCCATTCAAACCAATTGTTCTGCGCATCTGCCGGCATGTTGTCGATGGTCAGCGCAACGCGAGGCCATTTGCTGGCCGGGTCGGTTCCTTTGAATACGTTGGCCAGTCCTGACTGGCTGAATGCGGAAGGGCCGCTCGGGACCAAGGGGCTGGAGACACTCTGGCCGAGCTGTCGCAGGTTATCGGCAACCTGATCCATTTGCTGGGGCAATCCGGCGCAGGCGGTGAGCATCGTGCAGGCTGCCGCCAGTACGGCGGCGCGATATGAATGGCGCATGGAGGGTCAATCTCAAGAGGGAGGCTCACGGGATGCGCAGCACCCCGTGCATGGCTATTGAACGATCAGCGGCAGGTGGCGACCGACTGTGCGGCGTCGCGCTCGACAACAAACATGCTGGACGACAGCGGCAGCAGGATCACGCCTGAGCTGGGGGCTTGGCCATTCACGACCGAGGTCGCAGCGCCATTGACCGCAACCAACCCGGTGTTGGTGCTGATGTCGTTGAAGTACAGCGTTTCTGCCGTGGAGACACCAGAGGTGTCTGCGGTCTTCACTGTGGTTCCGTTGATCGTCACCGTACCGATGGTTGTGCCATGGTCGGTACACGTCCACGAACCGTTGAGTTCGGTGCCCGCGAGCACCTGCTGCTTGCTTGCGTAGATCACCCCGGTGCGCAGGACCGGCGTCGCCGACTGGCTGTAGCCAAAGCGGTCGATAACCAGCACCGGGCCACGGTCACCTGCCTGGAAGCTCAGAATGCCGAGATCCGAGCCGCTCCCTTGAACGTGCGTCAGGCCATCGGTGGTGTTCTTCACCAGCTTGAACGCGAACTGCTGGCTCGGCGAGCTCGAACCTGCAACGGCATTGCACGTGCCCGATGCGTTGATCAGGCCGCTGTCGCACCACGTGACGTCCGTGCCGTTGGCCGCTACACGGAACGTGCCGCCCAAGAACGACGGCGAGCCGCCATCGCTGGCATTGCGGGTTGCGCCGATATAGAAGTAGTCGCCGGCCAGCGTGGCCGTGTTGGCAGGAACGGAATAGCCCGAGCCTGCAACGCTGGAGCTGCGCGTGCGGAGGACAACGTTACCGCCCATGATATGGGTGCGCGTGTCCAGCTTGAGTGTGAAGCTGCCGTTCGTGCTGGTGCCCGTGTACGTCGTGAAGCTACCGCTCGTCGATTGGGTATAGGTGCCCGAGATGTCGGTCAGACCGTATTGCGTCGACAACACCTTGATCGTGAATGAGCCGTCCTGGTTCAGCACCAGACGCCACGTGTCGCCGATATCCGCCGTGAGATCGAAGGCTTGTGCAGTGGAGGTCGTTCCGGGCACGGCAGTTGCACCGGTCTGAGCGACAAGCGCGGTTGAAGATTGGCTGACGGCATCCTGTTGCGGCGTTGTGGTTGTGGAGCCCCCTGACGTCGACGTATTGCTGCTGCCGCTTCCATCACTGCCGCCACCGCATGCCGCCAAGGCGATCGCAACGGTGCTGAGGGCAACGATGTTCTGGAGGGAGAGCGCGCGTTTCTTGTAGGCCAAAATCGTTTTCATGTGGTTGGTTGCCTATGACGGACGTGTGGTTAAAGGTGCGCCAAGTAGTCTTGGTGTTCTAAAATGGGTCGTAAAGACCGTGGCCGTAAACTGATCATAGCGTGACGATTCCGTCATGCCAAGGGTCTCTTTCAAAACGGATAAGGACGGTCAGCTCGCGCTGATCGGCGCGGCAGTGCGTGCCCGGCGCAAGGCCATTCCACTGTCTCAGGAGGCATTAGCCGACCTCGCCGAGATTGATCGTTCTCATATGGGTAAGATCGAACGCGGGGAACGCAACGTGACGATGCTCAACGTCCTGCGCATTGCGCAGGCGCTCGGCTGCCAGCCGTCCGAATTGCTAGCTGACGCCGGTCTGTAAGCGGATTGGTTGCATGCTGACTTCCCCCGAAGAATGTGTTGATTTGGGGGAGATTGTCGCGGCGAGCTCCCGGGGGAGGTAGCTGTAAGAAGTTATAGGGTGCTCAAGGAGCAATCAGGCGAAGACTGATTGCACGAGCCACCGCCTGACGACGGTTTGTGGCACCGAGCTTCTTCGTCGCATTCCCGATATGGAAGATCACCGTCCGTTCGGAAACGGAGAGGATGTGTGCGATTTCCCACGAGGTTTTGCCCGCCGCTGCCCATTGCAGGCATTCTTTCTCGCGTGACGTCAGCGAAGGGATCGGGGCGTTGGACATCGACGCATCAAGTCGCCGTACCGCTTCATGCAAATGCAGGGCAGTCAGTACCGCGAGGCCGGATATCGCGTCGGTGTGGCGTTGCGAACGTTCTGGAGCCTGATCGGACGTCACGCTAAACAAAGCCCGAGTGTGGTCGAAACCGTTGATCGGTATCGTGATACCGGTTGCCAGCCCGTGCTCACGGGCCTCATCAAACACGGGACTCCGCGCTGCCTGCAAATCGTCGGCATCCCAGTGAATCGGGAGGTTGCTGGTCGTGATTAGCTTGACGACAGGATCGGCGGCGACATGTCCGGCTTCCTGATAGCGGCGTATCCAGGAGGCCGGGTAGGTCGAGAAGATATTTTTCGTGTACAGCATTTCTGCTGCGACGACGTTGTGATCGTCCTTGAAAAAGTGCCGGGCATCACCGGCGACGAGCAGCGGCGAGTAGAAGAATCGGCCATAGCCGAGGTTGCCCGCATGGCGTTCCATGAAGGCTGCGATCTCCGCATGTGAGCCGGCAGTTAGCAAGCCCTCGAACGTGTAGAGCGGCGATACCATGACCTTATTTCAGAATCCCGGATAACGCCTTGATTGCGCTGTCGAGGGAGTTCTGGGCATCCAGTTTCCGGTCTTTCAGCAGCGGAAAGACCTTGTCGAGCTGAGACATCGCCCACCAGAGGCTGTCTTCTTTCAGTTCATCGACGGCCTTCCAGTAATGCCGCCATACTTGATCGTCCTCATATTTCAGTTGGACGCTGTACTTCTCATCTTGGTATCTGACTCGGCAGCACCGCAGATAAGTCGACGGATAGTACAGACCCTTGTGATTCGGGGGATCGGCGTTGATCGAGACGAGCACGAGCTCGCCAAAAATTTCCACCTGCGGCCTGATCTCCTCGAACAGGTCTTTTCCCCATTTGCTGCGGTATTTCACCTCGACCAGGAATTTGTCGTCCTGGTCCTTCGTCATGACGGTGAAGTCTGGCAGACGGCTCATGGCATCCGGGTAGGCCAGCTTCGCATACTCGAAGCTGGACATGCAGGAGAGCTCCCGAATGACTTTCTCAATGCCCGAGTCGATCACGCGATACCCCGCGTCTTCGAGGATCGCCTTGACGATGCCCTCGGTCATTTCCTTTTTTATTCGGTTCTCGAAATCCATGGCACGAAAGCGGGCAGGGCACAACGGTAATATTCTGCCGACTGCGTTATCTCCAGTCAGTGGAACTGCTGCCGAGGGGCAGGGCGGTGAAGCGTTACCAGAAATGCTTGATCGGGAATTCCAGCCGGTCAATGGTCTGCTTCAAAACGGATAACGGCTTCTCGTGCTGATAATTGACGACGTGCGGCGCAGAAAGATCCACCTTCGCCTGCGCATAGTGCCCCACCATGGACATGACCAGCACCGGGTGGACGTTCAATTCCGTCATACGAGTAATGAACGTGTGGCGGAACGAGTGAAACACCTTGCGGGAATCGCTGATCTTCAGCGAGTCGAGGTAAGCCCCGAATCGGCGCGACATATTCTTGCTGTAGCCGTTCTTGCCCGCTGTCAGGTGGGGAAACAGCATCGTCGCACCTTGAGCGCGCACGCTGTCCACGTAGGCCAGGAATCCCGAGGTTTCGATCTGCCGGTGTAGCGGGATTTTGCGGATCGAATTGAGGTTCTTGGCTTTCTCGATCTCGAAGTAGTGAATACCGCCATCCTTCTTGATCTGGTTCAGCGACAGGCTTGCCAGCTCCTCGACCCGAGCACCCGTGTAGAGGGCAAGCAGCGGCAACCAGTGATAGTCGGGCTTGTTCATGAACTCCCGATACGGTGCCTCGGCGAAGATCAGCTTGAGATCGTCGTCCGTGAATTCTCGATAGGATTCCACTTGTTGTTTTAGCTTGGTTTTGCTCGAGACGCGGACCTTCTCGAACGGGTTGGTGGTGAAGTACAGGTTATTGTTGATTGCGTATGCGAAGAGATCCCTCAGGAACGAGGTCTTCGCATTGATTCGGCTGGCCGACGCATTGGCGGCGAGCAGCCGGTTCTTGTAGGCGATTGCGGTATCGGCATCAAAGGCGTTGATATCGCTGTCCTGGAAGAACCCCTGGAACTCGGCAAAGGTGCGCTCCTTGTCCTCCAGCGTTTTCGCCACGTTGTCGAGCTTCTTCTCAGCGAGGTAGAGCGCAATGACGTCGGAGAGGGGTTTACTCTTCGGCTTCGGTGGCTCCATGCGCTGGGGCTCTGGGCCAGCGAGCAACCTGGCAACTTCCGCAGTCGGCATCGCGGCAAGCTGTTCACCTGTCACGCCGAGCTTGTCCAGAATGTCGAACAGAATGCCCTTGTCCTCGGGCTGGATATTCGTGAGCTTGACCCCGTTCGGCAGCGCGATATCGAGGTGACGGAACATCTCAGCATCAAGGCGCGACTTGCTCATCTCAACGTGCACGTTCAGTAACAAAGCGGACAGTTTAGCCCGCTGGAAATCTTTTGTGCCGAGAGAGCGACGAGTGTCGGTTTTGCCGTGCGTGAGGCGCAGGTAGTAGACCCCATGACGGGAGCAGGTCAGGCGGGGGATTTTGTGCATGGTCGGGTATCTGGGACACCGACCGGGACACCACAAGAAAAAAGCCCTTGAACTTCTCGCGAAGTATCAAGGGCTTACAGCATTTGGTGGCGAATCAGGGACTCGAACCCCGGACCTGCGGATTATGATTCCGTCGCTCTAACCGACTGAGCTAATTCGCCGAAGAAGCGGGATTCTACCGTCTTCGGCGAATATGTCAACCCCCTGCGTCAGTCGTTGCGATAAATATCCACATCCTTGGTCTCGCGCACGAACAGCACACCGATCACGAAGGTGATGGCCGCGATCCAGATCGGGTACCACAAACCGTGATAGATATTGCCGTTCTGGGCCACGAGGGCGAACGAGATGGTCGGCAGCAGGCCGCCGAACCAGCCGTTGCCGATGTGATACGGCAGCGACATCGACGAGTACCGGATGCGCGTCGGGAACATCTCCACCAGCATCGCCGCGATCGGGCCGTAGACCATGGTCACGTAGATCACCAGGATCACCAGGATCACCAGCACCATGATCGTGTTCATCTGGGCGGGATCGGCCTTGGCCGGGTAGTTGGCCGCCTTGAGCGACTCGCTCACCTGCTTCTTGAAGTCGGCGATCTTGGCCTTGCTGTCGGCGTCGAAGTTCTGGCCGTCTGCCGT
Source organism: Ralstonia sp. PBBBR1 (assembly GCF_002256165.1). NCBI lineage: Bacteria > Pseudomonadati > Pseudomonadota > Betaproteobacteria > Burkholderiales > Burkholderiaceae > Ralstonia > Ralstonia sp. PBBBR1. The sequence goes on from NZ_NKIL01000016.1 coordinate 92,936, forward strand.
GCGCGTGGCGTTGAGCGAGCTGATCTGCTTACCCGCGATCGACACCGAGGCCACCGTGCCGGCCGGGCCTTCGACCGTCTCGTAGCTGGCCGACGCCTGCGCCAGCGTACGCTTGGCGATGTCGCACGACGAGCGGAAGTCCACCTCGCGGGCGATCGGGCTGCCCTGGAACGAGCACTCCTTCGGATCGACCGTGATGGTGATCTGCGCGGTCTGCTGGGCGCGCTCCAGCGCCGGGTTGGCGTAGTGCGTGAGCGCCTTGAACAGCGGGAAGTAGGTCAGCACCGCCAGCAGGCAGCCGGCCATGATGATCTTCTTGCGACCGATGCGGTCCGACAGCGAGCCGAAGAACACGAAGAACGGCGTGCCGATGGCAAGCGCCACCGCAATCAGCACGTTGGCCGTGAATGCGTCGACCTTCAGCACCTGCGTGAGGAAGAACAGTGCGTAGAACTGGCCCGTGTACCACACCACAGCCTGGCCGGCGGTCAGGCCGAGCAGCGCCAGGATGACGATCTTCAGGTTGCGCCATTGGCCGAATGCTTCTGTCAACGGGGCCTTGGAGGTCTTGCCTTCGGCCTTCATCTTCTGGAATGCGGGCGATTCGCTCATCGACAGGCGGATGTACACCGACGTGGCGAGCAGCAGGATCGAGACCAGGAACGGGATGCGCCAGCCCCAGTCGTCGAACGCCTTGCCGGTCAGTTCGCGCACGGCCAGGATGACGACCAGCGAGAGGAACAGGCCCAACGTAGCCGTCGTCTGGATCCACGATGTGTAGGCACCGCGGCGGCCGTGCGGGGCGTGCTCGGCGACATACGTGGCGGCGCCGCCGTACTCACCGCCCAGTGCCAGACCTTGCAGCATGCGCAGCGCGATCAGGATGACCGGCGCAGCAACGCCAATCGTGCCGTACGACGGAAGCAGGCCGACGATGAACGTCGACGTACCCATGATGACGATGGTGACCAGGAACGTGTACTTGCGCCCGATCATGTCGCCCAGACGGCCGAACACCAGCGCGCCGAACGGGCGCACCAGGAAGCCGGCGGCAAAGGCCAGCAGGGCAAAGATGAAACCCGCCGTGGGGTCCAGGCCCGAGAAGAACTGCTTGGCGATGATGGCCGCCAACGAGCCGTAAAGATAAAAGTCGTACCACTCGAACACCGTCCCCAGCGACGAGGCAAAGATGACCTTCTTCTCCTCCCTCGTCATGGGCGCGGGCTGCACACGCCCGACGGGCGCGTTCGGTGCACTCTGCACGGTTGCCATGTTGTCTCCTGTTTTTTTTCGTAGGTCGTCCCGCTGGGCACCGACATGACAACGCAAACGCTTTTCGCCCGCGGAAGTGTCACCGATTGTGGAAGCCGAAACTTACGGCGTTCTGACGGGCATGTGCCTTCCGATGCACGCGATTGGCGGTGACGATTTCAACGAAATCAAGCCCTTGGGTGCGCGCGGCGCATTGATCCGGCCGTTGCCGGCTGCGTGCGCTGCATCATCCAACCGCCCGTTTGTATATGCAGTGCCAGACGGCATGCGCACCTTCTGCGAATGTGCATACGCACAAGAGGCAGGCGGTTACCGACGTCGTTTTGGGCGATGGCTGTCGCTTCACGGCCGATTTGCCGCTGGATGTCGCGCACCGTTTCTTACGTTGTTGTGCGGCGCTAGGGAAAACCACTATCGCAGTAAACCGCCGCGGACGGCCTGAGTAAGAGTTCAGTCAGTTTCGCTATCCAGAATCGCCGCACACATTCCAAGAGCAAACCAGGAGACAGGCGATGCAGGATGGATTGGTAGGAAAAATCGAAGCGCATCCGAAATATGCGCAGCTCAAACAGAGACGCAACAGGCTTGGCCTCGTTCTGACAGTGCTGATGCTGGCCGTGTACTACGGCTACATTGCGCTGATCGCCTTCGATAAGGCATTTCTCGCCAAGCCCGTGGGTACAGGCGTGATGAGCGTGGGCATGCCCGTCGGCATGGCGGTCATCATCTTCACCGTCGTCATTACCGGCATCTACGTGCGCCGCGCCAACAGCGAATACGATCAACTGACGCAGGACATCCTGAAGGACGTCGCCAAATGAAGAAGATGCTTTCGATCCTGCTGGTGGCGCTACTGGCCGCTGGCGCCTGCGGGGCGGCTCTGGCTGCCGGCGGCGATGTCGGACAGACCGCCAAGCAGGAAACCAACACCACGGCCATCGTTCTGTTTGCTCTGTTCGTGGCCGGCACGCTGTGGATCACGAAGTGGGCGGCCAAGCGTACGCGGTCCGCGGCCGATTTCTACACGGCGGGCGGCGGCATCACCGGCTTCCAGAATGGCCTGGCCATTTCGGGCGACTACATGTCGGCAGCGTCCTTCCTCGGTATTTCCGCGGCCGTGATGACCTCCGGCTACGACGGCCTGATCTACTCCATCGGCTTTCTGGTCGGCTGGCCGATCATCACGTTCCTGATGGCCGAGCGGCTGCGCAACCTTGGCAAGTTCACCTTTGCAGACGTGGCAGGCTACCGGTTCGAGCAAGGCCCGATCCGCAGCTTTGCCGCGGTTGGCACGCTGGTGGTGGTGGCGTTCTATCTGATCGCTCAGATGGTGGGTGCAGGCCAGCTCATCAAACTGCTGTTCGGGCTGGATTACTGGATCGCGGTGGTCATTGTCGGCGCGTTGATGATGGTCTACGTGCTGTTCGGCGGAATGACCGCAACCACCTGGGTGCAGATCATCAAGGCGTGCATGCTGCTGGCCGGCGTGACGTTCATGGCCATCATGGTGCTGGCGCAGTACGGTTTCAGTCTGGAGGCGTTGTTCGCCAAGGCTGTGCAGGTCAAGACCGCCATTGCAGCCAATGCCGGCAAATCGCCCGATGAGGCCGCCAAGATCGGTCTGTCGGTGATGGCGCCGGGTGGCTTCATCAAGGACCCGATCTCGGCCATCTCGTTCGGCATGGCGCTGATGTTCGGCACCGCCGGTCTGCCGCACATCCTGATGCGTTTCTTCACGGTCCCGGATGCCAAGGAGGCGCGCAAATCGGTCTTCTGGGCGACCACCTGGATCGGCTACTTCTACATCCTGATCTTCATCATCGGCTTTGGTGCGATCACGCTGGTGTTGACGAACCCCGAACTGTCCGACGTGGCCAAGGGTGTCATCAAGGGCGGCGCGGGCACGGCCAACATGGCTGCGGTGCTGGTGGCCAAGACGGTGGGCGGCGATGTGTTCTACGGCTTCATCTCGGCCGTGGCGTTTGCCACGATTCTGGCGGTGGTGGCAGGGCTCACGCTGTCGGGTGCATCGGCGGTGTCGCATGATCTTTACGCCACGGTCTTCAAGCACGGCAAGGCCAACAGCGCCGACGAGCTGAAGGTCTCGCGCATCACCACGCTGGTGCTGGGCGTGATCGCTGTGCTGCTGGGCATCGCTTTCGAGAAGCAGAACATCGCGTTCATGGTGTCGCTGGCGTTTGCGGTGGCGGCATCGGCCAACTTTCCGGTGTTGTTCCTCTCGATGCTGTGGAAGGGCTGTACCACGCGTGGTGCGGTTATCGGCGGGTTCCTGGGGCTGATCTCGTCGGTGGGTCTGACGATCGTTTCGCCGTCGGTGTGGGAGGCCACGCTCGGCTATCCGAAGGGCTCGGCGTGGTTCCCGTACACGTCGCCCGCGCTGTTCTCGATGACGATCGGCTTCGTGGGCGTGTGGCTGTTCTCGGTGCTGGACAGCAGCGTTCGCGCCAAGAACGAGAAGGCGTCGTTTGCCGCGCAGCAGGTCCGCTCGGAAACGGGCCTCGGTGCGGCTGGCGCATCGGGCCACTGATCGGCCACTGCCCACGCTGACCGGAGGCGGGTGACGCATTGCATCGCCCGCCTTCAGGCAACCATGCCCAGCGCTTTCAACGTCGCCGTCTGGCCGTTCGATTGCCTCAATCAGGACGAGCAGCGCCTGGTGCGCGATGCGGTCGACATCGGCTATTACCCAGAAGGGCAGACCATCCTCGATGCAGGTGCCGCACCGCTGCACCTGTTCGTGATCATCAAAGGCCGTGTTGCCCAGTATGACGGCGACGATCTGATCGCCACCTTTGGCCCCGACGATTGCTTTGACGGCCGGGCGCTGGTGGCCGGCAAGGCAAGCAGCCGCTTCGTCGCTGCTGAAGAAGTGGTGGCTTATCAGGTGGCACGTCAGGCGGTGCGCGACCTTATTGCCGCCAACGCCACCTTCGGTGCGCTGCTTTTTTCCGATCTCGGCAGCAAGCTCAGCGCCATTGCTCAGCGGCAGAGCATGGAGACGATGCAGTCGCTGGCTGTCTCGCACGTGAGCGATGCCTTCATCCGGCCTGCCCATTTCGTTGATGCCGGCACAGACGTAGTCTCCGTGGTGAAGCTGTTTCAGGCACAGAACACCTCGAATGTGCTCGTGCGCGATGGCACCGCCAGCCCGCCGCGCGTGGGCATCTTCACACGCAGTTCGTTGCAGCGCGCCGTCCTGCAAGGCACTCCGCTGGATCGTCTGCCGGTTGGGCAGATGAGCCAATTCTCGCTCATCACCGTACCAGCCTCTGCGCAGATCGGCGACGCATTGACGCTGATGCTGCGCCATCGCGTTCACCGGCTGGTCGTCACGCGCGGAGATGAGATTCTCGGTTTGCTCGAATCACTGGATGTGTTCAGCTTCCTGGCCAACCACTCGTATCTGCTGACAGTGCAGATCAACCTGGCGCAGGACTTGGACGCGCTCGCCCAGGTGGCAGCGCAGATTACGCGGATGGTCGCGTTGCTCACGCGTGGCGGCTCGCGCATTGACCACGTCGCCAGTCTCGTGCGCGAAATCAACGCGTGCCTGTTTGAACGCGCCTGGCAGATGATTGCGCCCCCCGAACTCGTTGAAAACAGTTGCCTGTTCGTCATGGGCAGCGAAGGGCGCGGCGAGCAACTGCTCAAGACCGATCAGGACAACGCGCTGGTACTGCGCGATGGTTACGTGCCACCCCCCGACCTGCAGCGCATCGTCACGCGCTTCTCCGATGCGCTCGCCGCATTCGGCTACCCGCCTTGCCCCGGCGGCATCATGCTCAGCCGGCCCGAGTGGTGCATGACCGCGAGCGACTTCGCGCGGCGCATTCGCGAATGGCTGATCCTGCCGAGCCCCGAGGGCTTGATGCATCTGGCCATCTTCTTCGATGCCCATGCGGTGTGCGGCGATGCCGCCTTGCTCAAGCAACTGCGGCGGACGTTGCTGGAGCTGACGATCGACAATGACGCCGTACTCGGCCGCTTCGCCGCAGCCGTTGAAGCCTTCAGTGCCGCGCCGGGCTGGCGCGATCGCCTGCTCGGGCTTGGCGATCCCGATCCGGTGCTCGACGTGAAGAAGGAGGGCATCTTCCCGATTGTCCACGGCGTGCGCAGCCTCGCGCTCGCCCATCACATACTCGACGAGACCGGCACCGTGCCGCGCCTTAATGCACTGGTGCGCGCCGAGGCTCTGGACGCCCACATGGCTGCCGAGTTGAGCGAGAGCCTGCACTTCCTGATGACGCTGCGGCTCAAGGCCGGGTTGGCGGAGATCGATGCGCATCAACCGGTGTCGTGTGACGTGCATCTGTCGCGCTTGTCGTCGCTGGAGCGAGATCTGCTCAAGGATGCACTGAGCGCGGTCAAGCGGTTCAAGGCGTTGCTGCGGCAGCGCTGGCGGACCGAGTGGATGTGATCATGGGCGGGTGGTCATGAGCGGGAGGCTCTCCGACTGGCTGCGGGCACTGCAAAGGCGGCGCCTGCTGCGCAGGTTGCGCGATCCGGCGTTCCGCTTCCTGTTTGAGGTACCGCCCCCGGACGAGTGGGTTGCGCTTGACTGCGAGACCACCGGCCTGGACGTACGCACCGACGAGATCATCTCCATCGGTGCCGTCCGTATTGTCGGCAATCGTATCCTGACCAGCCAGCGCCTTGAGTTGCTGATCAGACCGCAAGGGGAGATGCGCCCGGAAAGCATCTGCGTGCATCGTCTGCGCAATCGCGACCTGGACAGCGGTGTATCGATCGAGCAGGCGGTTCATACATTGCTGCACTTCATCGGCAGTAGGCCGCTGGTCGGCTATTACCTTGAGTTCGATGTGGCGATGCTCAATCGGGTGGTGGTGCCCATGCTTGGCATCGGCTTGCCGCAGCCCAAGATTGAAGTGTCCGCCTTGTACTACGACCATCAGTTCGCCCTGCTGCCGCCATATCGGCAGCAGGGCGATCCCGATCTGGACCTGCGCTTCGCCACCGTCATGAAGGAACTGGACTTGCCGACGTGGGACGCGCACGACGCGCTCAACGACGCGGTGATGGCCGCGTTGGCCTTTGTGAAGCTGCGCCATCTGGGTGCAGCGTAACGTCCAGGTCAGATGGACGGCGGCAGGTGGGATGACTCCGACGCATCGCGCTGCGCCGCTTCGTCGTGTTGTGCGGCTGCATCTGCAGCACGGTTCGTGCGCCACGCATACAGCACGGTAATCAGCACATAGACGATGGGCGCCCCCTGCGCGCCGACCCAATAGGCGAAGGTCCAGTCCGAGTTGAAGAAGTGCTGCGACAGGTCGCGCGCAAAGAACGCGACCACGAACGTCACCACAAACCACACCGCGAGCAGTGCCGCGATCCAGCGCATATTGGCGATCCACCGCCGGCGCGCGGGCGTTCCAGGCGTGATGCTCATGCGTTGGGTTCCTCGCTCGGCGAGCAGCGGTGCAGCGTGATGCGAAAGCGCGCCCCCGCCAGCCGCGGCGACACTTGATACACGTTGTCGAGCACCTCGATGTCCCCGCCGTGCTGCTGCACGATCTCGCGCACGATGGCCAGGCCCAGCCCGCTGCCCTCGGCTTGCGTGCCGAGGATGCGGTAGAAGCGCTGCATCACGCGTTCGCGCTCGGCCACGGGGATGCCGGGGCCGGTGTCATCCACGTCGATGAAGACGAACGGCTCGAACGGTGCGGTGGTCACGCGCACGGTGACATGTCCGCCGTCGGGTGTGTAGCGGATCGCGTTGTCGAGCAGGTTGTTGAGCATCTCGGCGAGCATCGTCGCATTGCCCGAAATCGTGACGGGCGGCCCCGGCTCCTCGAAGCCGAGGTCGATCTGCTTGGCCCACGCCTTGGGCAGCCAGTCGGCCACCACTCGGCGCGACAGCGCGCAGATATCCAGCGGCACCATACCGTCGGTGGCGCCCATGTTTTCCATGCGTGCCAGCGAAAGCAACTGCTTGACGAGGTGCGCGGTGCGATCCGAGCTGTCGGCGATATGTGCGAGCGTGCGGCGCAGCTCGTCGGGCGACTGCTCGCGCTGTGCCAGCTCTGCCTGCATGCGCAGGCCGGCCAGCGGCGTCTTCATCTGATGCGCGGCATCCGCAATGAAGCGCTTCTGCGTGTGCACCGATTGCTCCAGCCGCCCGAGCAGATCATTGAACGATGCCACCAGCGGCGTCAGCTCCTGCGGCGCCGCGCCTTCGTCGATGGGGCTGGTGTCGCCCGGGTTGCGAGCGCGGATGCGTTCCTGAATCGCATTGAGCGGCGCCAGCCCGCGCGTGAGGCCAAACCACACCAGGATCACCGCCAACGGCAGGATCACAAACTGCGGCAGGATCACGCCCTTGATGATTTCGTTGGCGAGTTGTGCGCGCTTGTCGAGCGTCTCCGCCACTTGCACCAGCGCGGGTTTGCCGCCGGAGCCCGGCCGCTGCACGAAGGTATACGCAACACGGATCTCCGCGCCATGGATGTGGTCGTCGCGCAGTTGCACGAGGCCGCCGGCGTTGGCGTCTTCTTCGGGCGGCAGCGGGAGGTCGCGGTCCCCGGAGACAAACTCGCCGTTGGTGCCGAGCACCTGGTAGTAGATGTTGTCGGTTTCGTCCGCACGCAGGATTTCGCGCGCCGAGATCGGCAGTTGCAGCGTCACGCGCCCATTCACCTCGCGCAGTTGCTGGCTGAGCACGATCGCGCTCGATTCCAGTGCGCGGTCATATGGCGCATTCGCAATCGACTTGGCGACCAGGTACGTCACCGCAATGCTCATCGGCCACAGCAACAGCAGCGGCGCAAGCATCCAGTCCAGAATTTCGCCGAAGAGGGATCGGGCGGCGGGCCGCGTGGCGTCGTCTTCGAGGTGGGGGAGGGTGTCGGCGAGGTCGCCGCCGCCATCGCGGCCATCGCGGCCGTCGGCTCCGGGCACCGCGTCGGTGCGTTCGCGCAGCGATGCGCGATGCCGACGCCACGGCCAGGCCAGCCGATCACCCATGGGCAGCGGTGGCGGTGGTGGTTGGGGTGGCCGTGCGTTCCAGGCAATAGCCCAGCCCGCGCACGGTGGCGATGCGGATGCCTTCCACTTCGATCTTCTTGCGCAGGCGGTGGATGTAGACCTCGATGGCGTTGTTGCTGACTTCTTCGCCCCAGCCGCACAGATGGTCGACCAGTTGCTCTTTCGACACCAGGCGGCCCACGCGCGCCAGCAGAATCTCCAGCAGCCCGATCTCGCGTGCCGACAGTTCCACCACCTGATCGTGGATATAGGCAATGCGCCCGACCTGGTCGAATGCCAGCGGCCCATGGCGCACGAGCGTGGCGCCGCCGCCCGTGCCGCGCCGCACCAGCGCACGCACGCGCGCTTCCAGCTCGGACAGCGCGAACGGTTTGGCCATGTAATCGTCGGCGCCAAGATCCAGCCCCTTGACGCGTTCTTCCACGCTGTCGGCGGCGGTCAGGATCAGCACCGGCAGCATGGCCCCGCGCGAGCGCAGGCGCTTGAGGACCTCCAGCCCCGACATACGCGGCAGTCCCACGTCGAGGATCAGCAGGTCATAGGTCTGGGCCGTTTGCGCGGACAGCGCCGCGTCGGCAGTCGCCCCATCGGAGGCTTGGTCGACGGCGTAGCCCGCCTGGCGCAGCGAGCGTGTGAGCCCGTCAGCCAGCGTGGCGTCGTCTTCGGCAATCAGGATGCGCATGCGTGTCTCCCCGCGATGCCGGGCAAGATATCTTGCCCATCCCGCCCGCTACATTGTTTTCGCGCGACATCTGTTCTGGAGACTTGTCAAAACCACTGGTTTTTTATACAGTACTCCGAATTCGCGGTGCTGTAGTCTTGGCGGCGCTAAAGTCATGGAATGGGTCGCGTCGGGGCAATCACCCATCGGCCCGTTGTTGCAGGCAACCGCTGGAATCGCAAGCCCTTGCGGCCCATTTATACACCAATTTGCACGAAGGACGACCATGGAAGACGGTAAGAAGGCAGCCACGATGAGCGCAGAAAAGCAGAAGGCGCTGGCTGCCGCGCTCGCGCAGATCGAAAAGCAGTTCGGCAAGGGCTCCATCATGAAGATGGGTGACGCCGAGGTCGAGCCGGTCCAGGTCGTGTCGACGGGTTCGCTGGGGCTGGATGTGGCGCTGGGCGTTGGTGGCCTGCCGCGCGGCCGTGTGATTGAAATCTACGGTCCGGAATCGTCGGGCAAGACCACGCTGACACTGCAAGTGGTTGCCGAGATGCAGAAGCTGGGCGGCACTTGCGCCTTCATCGACGCAGAACATGCGCTTGACGTCACTTATGCCGATAAGATTGGCGTAAGTGTCCCGGACCTGCTGATCTCCCAGCCGGACACGGGTGAACAGGCTTTGGAAATTGCCGACGCGCTGGTGCGCTCGGGCTCGGTTGATCTGATCGTCATCGACTCGGTGGCCGCTCTGGTACCGAAGGCTGAAATTGAAGGCGAAATGGGCGATGCGTTGCCCGGCCTGCAGGCCCGTCTGATGAGCCAGGCGCTGCGCAAGCTGACCGGCACCATCAAGAAGACCAATTGCATGGTCATCTTCATCAACCAGATCCGCATGAAGATCGGCGTGATGTTTGGTTCGCCGGAAACCACCACGGGCGGTAACGCGCTCAAGTTCTACGCTTCGGTGCGTCTGGACATCCGCCGTATCGGCTCAATCAAGCGGGGCGACGACGTGGTCGGCAACGAAACCAAGGTCAAGGTCGTCAAGAACAAGGTGGCGCCGCCGTTCCGCGAAGCCATCTTCGACATCCTCTACGGTCAGGGCGTATCGCGCGAGGGCGAGATCATCGACCTGGGCGTGGAAGCCAAGGTGGTCGAGAAGTCTGGCGCCTGGTACAGCTACGGCGGCGAACGCATCGGCCAGGGCCGCGACAACTGCCGCGAATACCTGCGCGAGAACCCCGACCTTGCCCGTGAGATCGAGAACAAGGTCCGCGAGCAACTGGGCGTGACGCCGATGGGCGCCGTCGCAGTGGCCGAGGAAGTCGGAGAAGAGTAATTGGGTTGGCCGTCGGCGCAGATCGATGGCTCTATCGAGCTTCATACGCCTGCCGTTCCCCAACGGTGGGCGTTTTTCTTTGGAACCCGCTTCTTGAACGTCAAATCCGCATGCCGTTGCCACGTCAACCGTTATCGCTGAAGGCACGTGCGCTGGGCTATCTGTCTCGGCGCGAGCACAGCCGCGTCGAATTGCGCCGTAAGTTGGTCCCGCACGCCGAGTCCGCCGAGGAGGTCGACGCGCTGCTGGATTGGCTGGAGGGCGAAAACTGGCTCTCCAACACGCGTTTTGCCGAAAGCATGGTGCACCGCCGCGCGGGCCGCTACGGTACAGCGCGCTTGATGCAGGAGTTGAAAACGCATCAGCTCGGCGAAGAGACGCTGGGCGAGGTCAAGGCGCAACTGCAAAGCACGGAAGCAGTCCGGGCGAAAGCCCTGTGGGAAAAACGCTTCGGCCGCCCACCGGCCGACCTGGCCGAACGGGCCAAGCAGGTGCGATACATGATGGCGCGCGGATTCTCCCGTTCCGTAGTGTCGCGCATCATCGCAGGGGCGGATGAGCTGCTGGAAGATGGCGACATGTCGGACTGAACATCGACGATCTCGCAACAATTCAGGCGGACAATCCTCTTGTGTGCAGATTACGTGGGTTGCGCCTCATGCGATCGTTGCAACCACTTTCACACTGCATTGCAGCACGCGACCAGTCCGGTCGTGACGACGTGTTAAAATCCTGGCCTTTGATATCGCCCTCAATTTCGGTTGCAGGGCGGTAGTGTTCGTGTGTGGCGGCTGATGCGCTGCCGCATACGTCCCGTAGGCGATGCACGCGATCTGCGTGCGCCGCCTCCATCGGTCCTATCGGTCTGTCTGGTCCATGCCTCTGTCTGCTCCCCTCCCGCGCGCCATGCGCCACCGCCGTGCCATCACGGTCGAGGCCTATTTGCGGGAAGACGGCCTGTGGGACATTGAAGCGCGCCTGACCGACATCAAACCTCGCGATATCCCCCTGGCCAGCGGTGGCGTGCGCCCTGAAGGCGAGCCGCTGCATGACCTGTGGCTGCGCGTGACCATCGATACCCGCATGAACGTCGTGGATGCCGAAGCGTGTTCCGACTGGGTGCCGTATCCCACCCATTGCGACACGATTGGCCCGGCCTACCGAAAGCTCATCGGCCTGAACCTGATGAAGGGTTTTCGAAAGGCCTCGCGTGAGAGACTTGGTGGCGTGGCGGGCTGTACGCACCTGACCGAGCTCTGTGGTGTGCTGCCGACCGCTGCCATCCAGGCCTTCGCGGGCGACGTCTTCCCGGTGCGCGATAACTCCAATGACCTGCGACCGATCGAGCCCGGCGAAAAGCCGCCGTACCAACTCCACGGCTGCCATGCCCTGCATCTGGAGGGCGAGGTGGTCCGCAAGCATTACCCGCGCTGGTTTGCATACCAGCCCGAAGCCAAGATCCAACCGCCACCCACCGAGCTGTCGCCTGAGCCCTCGTCCTGAAGGGCACCGCGCTGTTCGCGTTTTCAATACTCATCACACTCACTCTGCCTAGCAAAGGAAACACGCATGAATATCCATGAGTACCAAGGCAAGGAAATCCTGCGCAAATACAATGTGCCGGTTCCGCGCGGCATTCCGGCCTTCTCGGTCGACGAGGCCATCAAGGCTGCTGAAACCCTGGGCGGCCCGGTGTGGGTCGTGAAGGCGCAGATTCATGCGGGTGGCCGTGGCAAGGGCGGCGGCGTGAAGGTTGCCAAGAGCATCGAGCAGGTCAAGGAATACGCCAGCAGCATCCTGGGCATGACGCTGGTGACGCACCAGACCGGTCCGGAAGGCAAGCTGGTCAAGCGCCTGCTGATCGAAGAAGGCGCGGACATCAAGAAGGAACTGTACGTGTCGCTGGTGGTGGACCGTGTGTCGCAGCAAGTGGCGCTGATGGCCTCGAGCGAAGGCGGCATGGACATCGAAGAAGTCGCCGAATCGCATCCGGAAAAGATCCACACGCTGCTGATCGATCCGCAAGCCGGTCTGCAAGACGCTCAGGCTGACGATATCGCCCGCAAGATCGGCGTGCCGGATGCTTCGATCGCGCAAGCCCGCCAAGCCCTGCAGGGCCTGTACAAGGCGTTCTGGGAAACCGACGCTTCGCAAGCTGAAATCAACCCGCTGATCCTGACCGGCGACGGCAAGGTCATCGCGCTGGACGCCAAGTTCAACTTCGACTCGAACGCACTGTTCCGTCACCCGGAAATCGTCGCCTACCGCGATCTGGATGAAGAAGACCCGGCCGAAATCGAAGCCTCGAAGTTTGACCTGGCTTACATCTCGCTCGACGGCAACATCGGCTGCCTGGTGAACGGCGCTGGTCTGGCCATGGCGACGATGGACACCATCAAGCTGTTCGGCGGCGAGCCGGCCAACTTCCTCGACGTGGGCGGCGGTGCCACCACCGAGAAGGTGACCGAAGCCTTCAAGCTGATGCTGAAGAACCCGGACGTGAAGGCCATCCTGGTCAACATCTTCGGCGGCATCATGCGTTGCGACGTGATCGCCGAAGGCGTGATCGCGGCGGCGAAGGCTGTGTCGCTGTCGGTGCCGCTGGTCGTGCGCATGAAGGGCACCAACGAGGACCTCGGCAAGAAGATGCTGGCTGACTCGGGTCTGCCCATCATCGCCGCAGACACGATGGCAGAGGCCGCCGAGAAGGTCGTGGCCGCAGCCGCCGGCAAGTAAGCCGCCCGCTGACCCAACCATACGCGAACGCGGGCGGCGCCTCGAAGTACCCAACCGTACGACGGCGCGGCTCGCTGCAACCAAGGATTACAGCATGTCGATTCTGATCAACAAAGATACCAAGGTCATTACCCAGGGGATCACCGGCAAGACCGGCCAGTTCCACACCCGCGGCTGCCGCGACTACGCCAACGGCAAGAACTGCTTCGTCGCCGGCGTGAACCCGAAGAAGGCCGGCGAAGATTTCGAAGGCATTCCCATCTACGCGACCGTCAAGGACGCCAAGGCGCAGACCGGCGCGACCGTGTCGGTGATCTACGTGCCGCCCGCAGGCGCCGCTGACGCCATCTGGGAAGCTGTCGAAGCCGAACTGGACCTGGTGGTTTGCATCACTGAAGGCATCCCCGTGCGCGACATGATGATGGTCAAGGACAAGATGCGTAAGGCCGGCAGCAAGACGCTGCTGCTGGGCCCGAACTGCCCGGGCCTGATCACACCGGACGAAATCAAGATCGGCATCATGCCGGGCCACATCCACCGCAAGGGCCGCATCGGCGTGGTGTCGCGCTCGGGCACGCTGACGTACGAAGCCGTGGGTCAGCTCACCGCGCTGGGCCTGGGCCAATCGTCGGCAGTCGGCATCGGCGGCGACCCGATCAACGGCCTCAAGCACATCGACGTGATGAAGATGTTCAACGACGATCCGGAAACGGACGCCGTGGTCATGATCGGTGAGATCGGTGGTCCGGACGAAGCCAACGCGGCTTACTGGATCAAGGACAACATGAAGAAGCCGGTGGTGGGCTTCATCGCTGGGGTGACCGCGCCTCCGGGCAAGCGCATGGGCCACGCCGGCGCGCTGATCTCGGGCGGTGCCGACACCGCGCAAGCGAAGCTGGACATCATGGAAGAGTGCGGCATCAAGACCACCAAGAACCCGTCGGAAATGGCAGCGCTGCTCAAGGCGATGCTGTAATCGACAAGGTTTGAGGTTGTGCGAGAACGGGGGCTTCGGCTCCCGTTTTTGTTTGATCGCGATGCAGCATGCGATCCGGGCACGACATGTGTATAAGCGGGCGAGAGGCTGCAAACCGAATCACTTTCCGCCAACCCCCAAGGACATCCTCGACAACACTATGGCGCTCACCTCAAGCGCATTCTGGTTCGCACTCGGCTCCATCATCCTGACCAACATCGTGCTGTCGGGCGATAACGCGGTCGTCATCGCGCTGGCCGCACGCAACCTGCCGAAGCGCCAGCAGAAGCAGGCCATTTTCTGGGGCAGCGCCGGCGCCATTGTGCTGCGCGTGGTGTTGACCGCGCTGGCCGTCAAGCTGCTTTCCTTGCCGTATTTGAAAACGATTGGCGCGGTGCTGCTGGTCTACATCGGCGTGAAGCTGCTCACGGATGCCGAAGACGAAGCCGCCGATCGCCATCAGCGCGACGGCCTGTGGCCTGCCATCCAAACGATTCTCATCGCCGACTTTGTGATGTCGCTCGATAACGTCGTTGCCGTGGCCGCCGCGGCCGAGAAGGGGCCGCCAGGCACGACGTTTCTGCTGCTGGTGCTGGGGCTTGGATTATCAGTGCCGTTGATCGTATTTGGCAGCACGTTGCTGGTGGGCGTCATGGCGCGCTTTCCCGTCATCATCACGCTCGGGGCGGCACTGCTTGGATACCTCGCCGGCGACATGCTGGTCACCGATCCGATCGATGCGGCGTGGTTCGAGCGCGCGGTGCCGTATGCGGACGTGGTGGTGGGGTGCGTTGGGGCGCTGCTGGTCGTGGGCGTCGGCCGGTGGCTGAGCCGGCGAACGTTGCGCCAGGCCTAGTCCGAACGAATCCCCTCGGAAGTAGGTGATGACGGGTTCTGTCCGGAATTCTGTCAAGAACGGTCAGATTTACGCCAGAAGTTTCGACAAAGCGCGCCAGTTTTTCCCCCGAAATATGGTGTGTGCCTTGGCATGGTCCGTGCACAGTGGCCTTCCAACAACAAAATGCCTTTTTGGGGAGAGGTCATGGGCTTCAAGCACAGCAAGGGAACATGGCGTCGGTCGGGCGGTTTTACGCTGATCGAGCTGATGATCGTGGTGGCGATTGTTGGGATTCTGGCGGCGATTGCGCTGCCGGCTTACAACAACTACATGGTCAAGTCGAAGTTGACGGAGGCGACGACCATGCTGGATGCGTCGCGGGTGTCGATCACTGAGGTTTACACGTCAAACGGCGGTGTCTTTCCGTCGCAGTCCTCGCCTCCGATCATCGTGCAGGCAGTGGCGAGCAATGCTGCTTATGTCACTGCGGTTCACTACAACGTTTCGGGGTCCAACGCTTCCGTGATCTTGACCCTGGGCCATACCGGAGTCAGTCAGATCGACAATGCGTATCTTGGCATGTTTGGTACCGGCCAAGCCGACGGCACTGTGACTTGGACCTGCGCGACGGCTAACGGTCCGAACACTCCGACGTACGGGTCGGGTGTTTCCGTGTCATCGATGTACCCATATCTGCCCGCAAGCTGCCAGAACTGAGTGGGAACGCACTTGTTGCGATGCGTAATCGTCGCTAATGACGCAGACACCGTGATCGCCGCATCAAGACCAGGTTTTCTTGATCCTGATGCGGCGATCGCCGTTTGACGGATCGGGAAACAGCGCAATGGAGAGGGACCTACGAGGGCGCCGGATGTTTCATGTTGAATGGTGGACTTCGGGGGCAAGTGTAATGACCCAGTGAAAACCTGCTCACGTCACAATGGAAGAAAAGACGATGAGCACGAAGATGGAAGAAGACATCAAGCGGTGGACGGCCAAGCGCAAGAGCGCGTTGGTGCTGGACATCATTCAGGGCAAGACGACAGTGGCAGAGGCCAGCCGCGCCTATGACCTGTCGCCCTCCGAGGTCGAGGGTTGGGTGGATGACGGCAAGCGCGGCATGGAGAATGCGCTGCGGGCCAACCCGCTGGACCTGAAAGATCAGTACGAGCGGCAGATCAAGGACCTGCAGGAAGCGTACGGCGAAGCCATGCTGGAGTTGCGCGCAAGAAAAAAATTGCAGTCCCTGCTGGGCGAGGACGACAAGTGATCGAGATGATCCGCCAGGGACTGCAGGCTGACGGCATTACCGTCTCGATCTCGAAGCTGTGCCGGTGGTTTAACGTACCGCGTCGCAGCGTGTATTACCGGCCAGTCAAGGCAGAGCCGAAGGTCCAGGCCCGCTTCGCGGAGCCGATCAAGGCGATGATCGAAGAGTCGCCGTCGTTCGGTTACCGTACCGTCGCGTATCTGCTGGGGTTCAATAAGAACACCGTGCAGCGCATCTTCCAGCTCATGGGTTGGCAGGTTCGCAAACGTCCCGTCGGCTTCCGGCCGCGCATTCAAGCGATGCCGTCAGTGGCT
>NZ_NKIL01000021.1:0-11606 GCF_002256165.1 Ralstonia sp. PBBBR1
GTGGCGCAGGCCGTGCATATCTACAACCACGAACGGCCTCATCTGGCCTTGAAATACAAAACGCCCGATGCGGTGCATCGGGCGCTCGGAGACTGAGCACAGTGTCAACCTATGGCAGGACTTGACATGCCGGGTTTGCCTTCAGTGGCCGCGCGTTGTCGGCAGGCGGACCTGCGCAACGGCCATTTCCCATTGGGCGATGCGGTGTGCGGCCTCGTCGCGGCTGATGACCGGGTGGAACGTTCGCGAGGCACGCCATTGCTGGGCGACCTCGGCTTCATCACGATAGAAGCCGGTGGCGATGCCCGCCAGGTAAGCCGCCCCCAGCGCCGTGGTCTCGATGATCTCCGGACGCACGACCGGAATGCCGAGCAGGTCAGCCTGGAACTGCAGGAGCAGGTTGTTGGCCGAGGCGCCGCCATCGACGCGCAGTTCCGAGATGGTGGAAACGGCATCGCGCGTCATAGCCTGCAGCAATGCGGTGCTCTGGAAGGCGATGGATTCGAGCGCCGCACGTGCGATGTGGCCGATGGTTGTGCCGCGCGAGAGGCCGACGATGGCGCCCTGCGCGGTGGGGTCCCAGTACGGTGCCCCCAGGCCCGTGAACGACGGCACGAACACCACGCCGCCGGAATCGGGCACCGAGGCGGCCAGGCCTTCGACGTCGGCGGAGCGCTGGATCGCGCGCAGGCCGTCGCGCAGCCACTGCACCACCGCGCCACCGACGAATACGCTGCCTTCGAGCGCATAGCTGCGCTTCGTGCCGCTCTGGCATGCCGCCGTGCTGATGAGGCCGTTGTGCGACTGGACCGCTTTGTCGCCCGTGTTGAGCAACATGAAACAGCCGGTGCCGTAGGTGTTCTTGGCCATGCCCGGCTTGAAGCAGGCCTGGCCGAAGAGCGCCGATTGCTGGTCGCCGGCAATGCCGCCGATGGTGAGCGAAGCGCCGAGCCAGTCGGCATCGGTCTGCCCGAACTGATGCGCAGACGGATGCACCTCGGGCAACAGGCTCGGGTGAATGTCGAGCGCGCGCATCAGGTCCGCATCCCATTCGCCGGTGTGGATGTTCCACAGCATCGTGCGGGAAGCGTTCGATACGTCGGTCACATGCAGGCGGCCGCGTGTGAGTTGCCAGACGAGCCAGCTATCGATGGTGCCGAAGGCAAGTTCGCCACGTGCCGCGCGCTCGCGGCCGCCGTCCACGTGGTCGAGAATCCAGCGCAGCTTGGTGGCCGAAAAATACGGATCGATGATCAGGCCGGTGCGCTTGCGCACCTCGTCTTCCAGGCCCTCGGCGCGCAGGCGTTCGCAGATGGCTTCGGTGCGGCGGTCCTGCCAGACGATGGCGTTGAAGATCGGTTTGCCAGTGGCGCGCTCCCACACCATGGTGGTTTCGCGCTGGTTGGTGATGCCAAGCGCCGCCATGTCGGCAGCGGTCAGCTTGGCTTGTTCGAGTGCGGCGCGGCAGGTGGCGAGCTGGCTGTTCCAGATGTCGAACGGGTCATGCTCGACCCAGCCGGGCTGCGGGAAATGCTGCGGAAACTCCTGCTGGGCACTGGCGACGATCTGGCCGGCGCGGTTGAAGACGATGGCGCGTGAGCTGGATGTGCCCTGGTCGAGCGCGAGGAGGTATTCCATAAGGCAGAAAAGAGTGACCGCCGGGCACGATCAGCCGGCCCCGCGGCATGTGAAACGAATGCAAGCATGGTAGCCCGCCGGCCCCGTGTTGGCGACCGACGGACACGCGCGAATTAACGTACCTTGCCTGCCTTCCAGGCAGCCAGCAGCTTGTCGTAGGCCACCGTCTCACCCTTCGGTCGCTCGTTGTCGAGCTTCTTCCACGGGGCGTGTTCGGTCGACAGCCACTTCGACGGATCGCTTTCCGGGTTCAGCTTGGGCGCGCAGTTCTTCATGCCGGCGCGCTGCAGGCGGCCCATCACCTGGTCCATTTCCTTGGCCAGGTTGTCCATCGCGCCTTGCGGCGTCTTCTCGCCCGTGACGGCCGTGGCGACGTTCTTCCACCAGAGCTGCGCCAGCTTCGGATAGTCGGGCACGTTGTTGCCGGTCGGCGTCCAGGCCACGCGGGCCGGGCTGCGGTAGAACTCGATCAGGCCGCCGTACTTGGCCGCGTTCTTGGTGAAGTAGTCGCTGTGGATATCGGAGTCGCGAATGAACGTGAGGCCGGTGATCGACTTCTTGAGCGACACGGTCTTCGACGTGACGAACTGCGCGTACAGCCACGCGGCCGAGCGGCGCTCGAACGGCGTGGACTTGAAGAACGTCCACGAGCCGACGTCCTGGTAGCCGTTCTGCATGCCGTCCTTCCAGTACGGGCCGTGCGGCGAGGGGGCCATGCGCCACTTCGGCGAGCCGTCGGCGTTCACGACCGGGCCCGGCTTGGTCATCGGCGCGGTAAAGGCGCTGTACCAGAACACCTGCTGGGCGATGTGGCCTTGCGCGGGCACGGGGCCGGCTTCGTTGAAGGTCATGCCGGTCGCTTCGGGCGGCGCGTACTTCTTCATCCAGTCGATGTACTTGGTGAGGGCGTACACGGCGGCCGGGCTGTTGGTGGCGCCGCCGCGCGACATCGATGCACCTACCGGCGCGCAGTTTTCCGCACGGATACCCCACTCGTCGACGGGCAGGCCGTTCGGGATGCCCTTGTCGGCCGAACCGGCCATCGACAGCCACGCATCGGTAAAGCGCCAGCCGAGCGACGGATCCTTCTTGCCGTAATCCATGTGGCCGTAGATGCGCTTGCCGTCCAGCTCCTTCACGTCGTTGGTGAAGAAGTTGGCGATGTCTTCATAGGCCGTCCAGTTGACGGGCACGCCCAGGTCGTAGCCGTACTTGGCCTTGAACTTGTCTTGCAGGTCCTTGCGCGCGAACCAGTCGGCGCGGAACCAGTACAGGTTGGCGAACTGCTGGTCGGGTAACTGGTACAGCTTGCCGTCAGACGCGGTGGTGAAACTCGTGCCGATGAAATCCTTCAGGTCCAGGCCCGGGTTGGTGAACTCCTTGCCTTCGCCGGCCATGTAGTCCGACAGCGGCATGATCACGCCGTAACGATAGTGCGTGCCGATCAGGTCGGAGTCGGAGATCCAGCCGTCATAGATGCTCTTGCCCGACTGCATCGAGGTCTGCAGTTTTTCGACGACATCGCCTTCCTGCATGATGTCGTGCTTGACCTTGATGCCGGTGATTTCTTCGAAGGCCTTGGCGAGCGTCTTCGATTCATAGGCGTGCGTGTCGAGCGTTTCCGACACGACGTGGATCTCGGTCACGCCCTTTGCCTTGAGCTTGGCCGCGGCGTCGATGAACCACTTCATTTCCGCCATCTGCTTGTCTTGCGACAGCGTGCTGGGCTGGAATTCGCTGCTGATCCACTTCTTGGCTTCGGCTTCGCCGGCATGGGCTGCGCCGACTGCCAGGGCGCTCGCCAGTGCAATGGCACTGATCTGAAGCGTCATGCGCCAGGATGTTTTCATCGGTATCTCCTCGTGCTTGTTGGCTTGTTGTTCTCCCCGCAGCGAAAACATCCGGCATTCCGACGCGGGGAGCGTGATGGAGTGCCTGTGCCCGTACGTCAATTTGGGCGTGGAAGCGTCAACCTGCGCTGATGCCTCCGGACCTGCAAATTCAAGTGCATCGACGGCGCATCAGCCGCGCCACATCACGATCGCCAGCACCACCATCGAGGCAATGAAGCCGCCCCAGGCGCCGGTCTCCTCCGACGTGAGCCCAACCCACGCCAGGTTGATATAGGCCGCGGTCAACAGGCCGATGAAGAGGCGGTCGCCGCGCGTGGTGGCGATGGGCAGGAAGCCCTTGCGCTCCACCGTGGGCCGCACCACCTCCCAGACCGTCATGCTGGCCAGCATCAAGGCGATGCAGCCGAAGAAGATCGCCACTTCGGGCGTCCAGGCCATCCAGCTGAACATGGCTGTGTCTCCCGTTCTTGTTTTAGACGCGGCCCATCGCGAAGCCCTTCGCGATGTAGTTCCGCACAAACCAGATCACCAGCGCACCGGGAATGATCGTCAGCACACCGGCTGCGGCCAGCACGCCCCAATCCATGCCCGAGGCCGACACCGTGCGCGTCATCACCGCGGTAATGGGTTTGGCATCGACCGAGGTGAGCGTGCGTGCGAGCAGCAGCTCCACCCAACTGAACATGAAGCAGAAGAACGCTGTCACGCCCACGCCGGCCTTGATCAGCGGCAGGAAGATCTTCAGGAAGAACTTGGGGAAGCTGTAGCCGTCGATGTAGGCCGTCTCGTCGATCTCGCGCGGGATGCCCGACATGAAGCCTTCGAGAATCCACACCGCCAGCGGCACGTTGAACAGCATGTGCGCCAGCGCCACGCCCAGGTGCGTGTCCATCAGGCCGACCGTCGAATACAGCTGGAAGAACGGCAGCAGGAACACCGCGGGCGGCGTCATGCGGTTCGTCAGCAGCCAGAAGAACATGTGCTTGTCGCCCAGGAAGCGGTAGCGCGAGAAGGCGTAGGCCGCCGGCAGCGCCACCACGGTCGAGAGCACCGTGTTCATCGTCACGTAGATGATGGAGTTGATGTAACCCCAGTACCACGACGGATCGGTGAAGATGATCTTGTAGTTGTCGAACGTGACGAGCTTCGGCCAGATCGAGAAGCCGGCCAGCGTCTCCTCATTGGTCTTGAGCGACATGCTCAACATCCAGTACAGCGGCAGCACGGCAAACGCCACGTACACCGCCAGCGTGATCGCGCGCGCGATCCTGCGCTTGTGTTCGTTGTTGTGGGTCTGCTTAGGCATGGTCGTCTCCCACGGCCGTGCTGGCGCTGCCCATGCGTTGCATCCAGTTGTAGAGGACGAAGCAGAACAGCAGGATGATGAGGAAGTACACGATCGAGAATGCCGCCGCCGGGCCCAGGTCGAACTGGCCGACTGCCTTCTGCGTCAGGTACTGCGACAGGAACGTCGTGGCATTGCCGGGGCCGCCGCCGGTCAACACGAACGGCTCGGTGTAGATCATGAAGCTGTCCATGAAGCGCAGCAGCACGCCGATCATCAGCACGCCGCGCATCTTCGGCAGCTGGATGTAGCGGAACACGGCCAGGCGGCTGGCGCCGTCAATCTCGGCGGCCTGGTAGAACGCATCCGGGATCGAGCGCAGGCCGGCATAGGCCAGCAGCGCCACCAGCGGCGTCCAGTGCCACACGTCCATGATCAGCACAGTGATCCACGCGTCGAACGAGTGCGACGTGTAGTTGTAATCGATGCCCATCTGGTTGAGCCAGTAGCCGGCCAGGCCGATATCGGAGCGCCCGAAGATCTGCCAGATGGTGCCCACCACGTTCCAGGGAATCAGCAGCGGCATGGCCAGCACCACCAGTGCGGCTGAAGCCTTCCAGCCCTTGGACGGCATCGACAGCGCCAGGCCGATGCCCAGCGGAATTTCCACCGCCAGCACGCACAGCGAGAAGATCAGCTGGCGCGTGAGCGCGTCCTGCAGATCGCCGTCGCGCAGGATCTGGCGGAACCAGTCCACGCCCACGAACACGTGCTGCTCGGGGCTGATGATGTCCTGCACCGAGTAGTTCACCACCGTCATCAGCGGCAGGATGGCGGAGAACGCCACGCACAGGAACACCGGCAGGATCAGGAACCACGCCTTGTTGTTGAGCGGCTTGTTCATCGGCCGATCCTCTCGTCATTGCTGTAATACAGCGTCTGCGGCGCATCCAGGCGCAGCCACACGCGCGATTCGGTCACGGACACTTCGTTGGGCAGCTTGGCCTTGATCGGCAGTCCGCCGGCTTCACCGAGGCTGGCGGTCAGCAACTGGTGCGTACCCAGTTGCTGCACCTGATGGACGTTGGCGGCGACGGTGCCGACTTCGCCGGGTGCGGCCAGTTGCACGAATTCCGGCCGAATGCCGAGCTTGAGCGAACCGTTTGCGTTCTTGAGCGTGGACAGCGTGTCGCGGCCCACGGACAGGCGCTGACCGCCCAGCGCAATCACGTCACCATCCACCGTCACCGGGTAGAGGTTCATGCCGGGGCTGCCGATGAAGTAGCCGACAAAGGTGTGGTCCGGCCGCTCGAACAGCGCTTCCGGCCCGCCTTGCTGCACCACCTTGCCTTCGGTCATGACGACCACCTCGTCGGCAAAGGTCAGCGCTTCCACCTGATCGTGCGTCACGTAGATCAGCGTGAGCTTCAGTTGCTGGTGAATCTTCTTGAGCTGGCGGCGCAGTTGCCACTTCAGGTGCGGGTCGATCACGGTGAGCGGCTCATCGAACAGGATGGCTGCCACGTCCTTGCGCACTAGGCCGCGGCCCAGCGAGATCTTCTGCTTGGCGTCCGCTGCCAGGCCCGAGGCACGGCGCTTGAGCGCATGCTGCAGCTCGAGGATCTCGGCCACTTCCTCCACGCGCTTCTTCACCTCGGCTTCCGGCGTCTTGCGATTGCGCAGCGGGAAGGCGAGGTTGTCGAACACGGTCATCGTGTCGTAGATGACCGGAAACTGGAACACCTGGGCGATGTTGCGCTCGCGCGGGCTGGCGTGCGTCACGTCCTGGCCGTCAAACAGCACCTGACCCTCCGACGGCACCAGCAGCCCCGAGATGATGTTCAGCAGCGTGGACTTGCCGCAGCCCGACGGGCCCAGCAGTGCGTAGGCACCCCCGTCGCGCCACGTCATGTTCATCGGCTGCAGCGCGTAGTCGCTCAGGCTTTGCGGATTGGGGCGGTAGCTGTGCCCCAGGTTGCGGAATTCAATGCGCGCCATGGGCGTCTCCCTGCTTGGGCGCGCTCACCAGCTTGCCCGCATCGTCGAACAGGAACAGTTCGGCCGGATCGACAAATACGTTCAGCGCCGCGCCCAGTTCGAACTCATGCACACCCGGCAACTGCGCGACCAGGCCGATCGTGTTCGACTGGCCAGCGGCGTGTGCGCGCACGTGCAGATACGTTTCGGAACCCGACAGCTCGGCCAACTCCACCGTGCCCGGCAGCGCGACGGCACCGCCGTTGCGTGGCGCCAGGCGGATGTGGCTCGGCCGCAGGCCGACGCGGCAGCCTGTGCCGGCCGCCATCGGCAGCGGGCGCGTCCATGCAATGTCAATGCCTTGTGGCAGGCGGATCTGGTTGCCTTCCACCACGGTGGCGTCCAGCACGTTCATCGGCGGGTCGTTGAAGATGGCCGCTGCGTTGACCGACACCGGCACTTCGTACATGTCGAGCGTCGGGCCGTCTTGCAGCACGCGGCCTTCATGCATGACGACGGTGTGGCCGCCCAGCAGCAGCGCTTCCTGCGGCTCCGTGGTGGCGTACACGACCGTCGTGCCGGCATCAGCGAAGAGCGATGCCAACTCGGCACGCAACTCTTCGCGCAGCTTGTAGTCGAGATTGACGAGCGGCTCGTCCAGCAGCACCAGTGGTGCCCGCTTGACCAGCGCCCGCGCCAGCGCGCAGCGTTGCTGCTGTCCGCCCGACAGCTCGGCCGGCAGGCGCTGCAGCAGATGGTCGATGTGCAGCTTGGCGGCGACGGCACGCACGCGCGTATCGATCTCGCCCTTGTTGGTGCCCTGCAGGCGCAGCGGCGAGGCGATGTTGTCGTACACCGTCATCGCCGGGTAGTTGATGAATTGCTGGTACACCATCGCCAGATTGCGATCGCGCACCCCTACGCCCGTCACGTCCTTGCCGTCGACCAGTACGCGGCCGGTGGTCGGCCGGTCAAGCCCGGCCATGATGCGCATCAGCGTGGTCTTGCCGGCTTGCGTCGGCCCCAGCAGCACGTTGATGGCGCCGGGCGCTAGCCGCAGGCTGGTCGGGTACAGATGCGTCTGCGCCCCGACCATGGCCGTAACCTGGTCCAGTTCCAGAATCAATTGATGTCTCCCGTCTTACTGCTTTGATTTCTTGATGTCTTGGCTCGGGCGGCCGGTCCCGGTGCTTCAGGGCGCTCGTTCCGCCACTGGTGCGGTGTCGCCGTCCGGCAGATGCCGCGCCAGCCAGACTTCCAGCCGGCTGCGGTCGGCATCGCTGGCGTGCAGGCCCAGCTTGGTCCGCCGCCACAGGATGTCCTGCGCCGTGCGGGCCCATTCGTGTTCGATCAGGTAGCGGATTTCGGCTTCGTACAGCCCGGGCGTTACTTCGGCGCCCAGTTCTTCCAGCCGCGTGGCGCCGGCCAGCAGCGTGTTCACGCGCGTGCCGTACTGGTGCGCATAGCGCATCGCCAGCAGGGTCGGCAGCCACGGCAAACGTTTTTGCAGGCGCGCCACAAAATCGTCGAAGGTGTATTCGGCAACCAGCTGCCCCGGCGCTTCCAGATCGCCGCCCGGCAGCGATGCGGTGGCCGTCCACGAAGGCTTGCCGGCCAGCGGCAGATGCGGGGCCAGTTGGTCCAGCGCTTCCTCGGCCAGCTTGCGGTAGGTCGTGATCTTGCCGCCCCACACGTTGATGAGCGGGGCGCTGGCGCCGTCGACGCCGGTCTCGCATTCGACCAGGTAATCGCGCGTGATGGCCGAGGCGTTGGCGGCGCTGTCGTCCAGCAGCGGCCGCACCCCGGAGTAACTCCACACCACATCGGTCGGCGTCAGCTGCCGGGTGAAATAGCGGCTGGCCATTTCGCACAGATATTGGATTTCGCCGGCGTCGATGGCGACTTGGTCCACCGAGCCCTTGTATTCCAGATCCGTCGTGCCGATCAGCGTGAAATCGTTCTGGTACGGGATCGCAAATACGATCCGCCCGTCCGGGTTCTGGAAGATATAGGCGAATGGGTGATCGAACATCCGCCGCACCACGATGTGGCTGCCCTTGATCAGCCGCAGGCCGCGCGTGCTCGGCAGCGCGTGCGCAGAACGGGCGAACTCCGCCGCCCACGGCCCGGCGGCATTAACGATCGCCTTTGCGCGCACGGAGCGGATGCCGTCCGGGCCAGCCAGCGAGGCGTGCCAGCCGTCGGCCCGGCGCTCCGCGTTCAGGCAGCGCGTGCGGGTCAGGATATGGGCGCCGCGGTCCGCCGCGTCGCGGGCGTTGAGCACGACCAGGCGGGCGTCGTCTACCCAGCCGTCCGAATAGACGAAGCCGCGCGTGTAACCCGCCTTGAGCGGCTTGCCGGCCGGATGCCGCGCCAGCTTGATCGACTCCGAACCCGGCAGAAAGCGCCGGCGTGCCAGATGGTCATAGAGGAAGAGGCCAGCGCGGATCATCCACGCCGGACGTTGCGCGGCATCGTGCGGCATCACGAAACGCAGCGGCCACATGATGTGCGGCGCCATGCGCAGCAGCACCTCGCGCTCCTGCAGTGCCTTGCGCACCAGGCTGAATTCGTAATATTCGAGGTACCGCAGCCCGCCGTGGATCAGCTTGGTCGAGGCCGAAGAGGTGTGCTGGGCCAGGTCGTCTTTTTCACACAAGACCACCGACAGGCCACGGCCCACGGCATCACGGGCGATACCGACGCCGTTGATGCCGCCTCCGACCACCAGCAGATCACAGTCCAGATGCGACGCGTCAGTGAGTTGCATGGGTTTGAATCTGTTGATTTTCGCGCCTTTCCTTGCGAATAGTGACGCGTTGGCGGATAGTTTAGTGAAGGGCGAAAATAAAGCAACATAGGGAATCGCCTAATCCGCTCATATGTGTTCGTTTGTGTTCATTTCGTGACTTGATGCTTCCGCGACACCGCCAGATCCTCGAATACGTCCGCCAACACGGCGATGCCTCCGTCGACGCGCTTGCCCGCGTGCTCGGCGTCACGACGCAAACCATCCGTCGCGATATCCGGCAGCTCGAAGACGAGCGCCTGCTCGCGCGCTATCACGGCGGCGTCGGCCTGCCTTCGTCGGTCGAAAACATCGACTACGACCAGCGCCAGGTCCTGCACATCGACGCCAAGCGGCGTATCGCCGAGGTCGTTGCGCGCCACGTCGAGCCCGGCCGTTCGCTCATCATCAATATTGGAACGACCACCGAAGAAGTCTCCAAGGCACTGGTCGGCCAGAACGGGCCCCGCGGTCTGCGTGTCATCACCAATAATCTGAACGTCGCGTCGATCCTCTCCGGCAGCCCGGACGCGGAGGTCATTGTCGCCGGCGGCCTCGTGCGCAACCGCGACCGCGGCATCGTTGGCGAGGCCACGATCGACTTCATGAAGCAGTTTCGCGTCGACATCGGCATCATCGGCGTCTCCAGCATCGACGAAGACGGCACGCTGCTCGACTATGACTACCGTGAAGTGCGCGTCGCCCAGTCCATCATCGAGCAGTCCCGCGAAGTCTGGCTCGTGGCCGATCACTCCAAGTTCGGTCGCCGCGCTGTTGTCCGCCTGGGCCATGTCTCGCAGATCGACAAGTTCTTCACCGACGTCCCCGTGCCTGAGCCGATGGCCGAAGTCCTCCGCGCCGCCGAGGTGGACGTGATCGTCGCCAGCGAAACGCGCTGACGTTTGATCTAGCTTCTCTGCGGTCTTCGACCGTTCCACTACAGTGAAATGACAAGGCCCGCACCTTGCGTGCTTCCCTGTCATCCAGACTCGTCACACGGAGAGCATTGTGAGCAAGCACTCACATGCGGCTATCCTTTCGATCCTCGCGGGTATCGTCACTGAACACATCGCTGCGCTGCGCGACGCCCTTGCCAAGCTGGCTGCGCCCAGTCCCAGCGACGAAGATCTTCACCAGTTCCGCGTCACCCTGCGTCGGCTGCGTTCCGCTTGGGTGACGTTTGCGCCGGTCCTGCCTGCCAGCTTCGTTGCCAAGTGGAAGCCCCGCTTGCGAGCGCTTGCCGCATCCACTGGCCCAGTGCGCGAATGGGATGTGCTGCTCACCGATTGGCTCCCCGCCGTCCAGGCGTCCCTACTCGATAGCGACAAGGCCGGCCGGGCGTGGCTGGACGAGGCTTTTGAGAAGTCCCAAGAGGTGCGCAACCGCGCTTGGGGGGAATTGCGTGCCGGGCTGGCCTCGCCGGACGTGCCGGAAATGTTGTTCGAACTGGAGCAGGCAGTCGCTGCCTTTCATGCGGACGGCGAGCCTGGGCGGCATTCCCGCTTTGCTCGCGCCCGGGCCGGAGCGCTCCGAAAGAAGCTGATTCGTCGCGGGCGTCACCCCAAGCGATCGTCTGCACCACGACTGCATCGTGCCCGCATCGCCGCAAAACAGTGGCGCTATCTATATGAAGCGTTCTACCCGGCGCTTGGGGCCCACGCGGCCAAGCGCTACCGAAGTCACTTGCGCAAACTGCAAGACGCCTTGGGCGAGGTTCACGATGCGAGTGTTTCCCTTGATTGCGTTGCCGACTTATTGGACGAGCCGCCGCCGCTATCTATAGTGAGCGCCTTTCACAAGCGCGCCAGCGCCGCGCGGAAGCGGGCAGGACGGGGGCTGCGCTGGGTACGGTCTCACAAGGCGCTGTAGCCCCTCGAAAAGTGCAGAAAGACCCCGCGAAAAGAAAGGGCTTGCGCTGTTCGGGAAACCCGCCTATAGTTCGCCCCTCGCTGCAAAACACAGCGCCGAAACGCAAGTGGCGGTGGTGGTGTTAAGTGGTGGAGAAGCAGGTGTAGAGCGGGTTTGCGGTCGATTGGGTGGTTGACGGTTGGCTGGAGATTCGGTG
>NZ_NKIL01000003.1:0-563766 GCF_002256165.1 Ralstonia sp. PBBBR1
AGCCACTGACGGCATCGCTTGAATGCGCGGCCGGAAGCCGACGGGACGTTTGCGAACCTGCCAACCCATGAGCTGGAAGATGCGCTGCACGGTGTTCTTATTGAACCCCAGCAGATACGCGACGGTAGCTTCCGCAGCGCCCTTGGCTAATGCTTCTCAGAACCGAGAGGATGTTGTAGGTTTGCGCGCGTCAACCTGAGCACTAGCGGGCGCGGTGTATCGCTCGATTAATGCGATTCGCTCAAGGAACGCAAGCAAACGTTCTTCGTCCGCCCGCACGGGCATGGCCGAAGGCTTTGAGAAGTGCATGCCCTTGAGCCGTGACTCGGGCATAGACGTGGTCCAACCCTTGACGCTCGAGCGTCACGAGCTTGTGTTCAATCAGCGCCTCTACATCCGCACGGTCCAACTCGCGCGATTCGGCACTGTCGTTGACGAGAAGCAGCACAGCGAATTCATGAGGACTTAGCACAGTCGTCTCCGGCGCGTTAGCTTTCAATATCACGCACGGATTGCACGTGATGGCATGCCTTGCGTACAGACCACACGACCACAGCGAGAGAGCTTGGTTCGGGCTTTCAGACCACGAAAGCGTAGGCACGTGCAGCGCACCATTCAAGACCGTTCCGCATCACCTTTGACCTAGTCCTGTGACACACGTTTGCGATGTGCTGCTGCCTGTCAGCGGCGCTGATTGTGGCGTTCCCAAGAGTCACTGGCGTTGTCCGTGATACCTGTCACGTTGTCCGTGATACCTATGGAAGGCCAAGAAACGCACCCCTCGGCGCGATGCGCAACTACAATTGTGCGAGCGCAATAGAAGGTCGAACTGCGCTAGCAGATTGGATGGGAGACGAGATGGTGACCGCAACAGCACGCGCCGGCACGCGAGAAGAGGCACTGCGACTGCTGAAGACGCGCGGTGTCGTGGTCGTCGAACTGGATTACGAGGCCGGTTGGCAAGATGCGGTTGAACTTGACCGGCTTGGTCAAAAAGTCGGCATTCGCGTGGAGTTTCGCGGGCATGAGAGCATCGCAGTGCAATCACTCTCCGCACTTGTCGCCGGGCTCGCGCGACCGAAAGCCTCGTTCCGACAGCGAAACCTCTATTGCGGATTTGACCTGAATCGATTGCCCGCAGGAAAACTGGAGCAGCTCGAAGCGAACGCCACAAGCCTCGGCGACTACATTCTCGCAGGGCACTTACTGCGAGGAGTCAACGCAGTCTGGTCTGAGTAGACTGCACAGAGTACCCGCCTCAATCGGTATTTGTCACGGAAGGTGTGGTCGGCACCAGCCGCGCCCCTGAGCTTCGACATTGTTTTCTTGACCGCAAGCAGGACCACCAACGCTTCTACCGTTGCGCCACTCACTAACGGTTGGTAGCCGCAAAACATCCGCTGAATGCAGCAAGGCTCCATCAGTTCAACGGCTTCCGCAACCTTCACCGCGACCGTTACAACAGGGTTGCGCCTTCTGCATGGGAGGGCACTTCACCGAGCCGTAGCTGCAAAACACGCAGCAATCGCCAGGCAACGGACGAACCCGTGCATGACAGCTCTCGCACGCGTAAAAGAAAAGACACGCGTCCGTGGGCATATCAAGCTCAACCGCGTGGCCACACGCCGGACAGGTCAGTGTCGAGCGCAATTGAATCTCAACTGGGTCGGTCCTGAAATGGCTCATGATGTCCTCACGTCCGGTACGCCGGGTTGTCACGCTCCTGTTGGCGGTGAATGTGGCGCGACGTCGTGGTCCAGCATGTATTCGCGCACCAACTCCCGCGCGCGGTGCAACCGGCTCTTGACGGCGCCGTGCGGCTCGTTTAGGCGCTGCGCAATCTCGGCAATCGTCAACTCCTCGAAATCGCGCAGCAACACGACTTCCAGATAGTGCGCGGGGAGCGATTCCAGGGCATTGGCGAGGTCCACGCGCAAAGCATTGTCGCTTCGGTGGGCGAGCAATTCCTCGGCGGCCTCTTCCGGCAGAGGGTCATGCTTGAACATCATGCGCTCAAGCCTGCGGCACTCGCGCTTGATGACCGTGAACAGCCAGCCCGAAAAGGCCGCTGCCGCTTTGAGCCCCTTGACCTTGCGCGAGATGATGAGCAGCGACTCCTGCACCGCGTCGTCGACATCGCTGGCATGGCAGTGCTTGTATGCGTAACGCCGAGCATCAGCTTGACACACCGCTAGCAAACGGGTGATGGCGGCCGGGTCTCCCGTCTGTGCGGCGAGTATCAGATTGTCACGCTCGATTCCGCGCGCGGTCATGGCTTATTGCCCCTTGTCGAGCTTGCGGCCCACCATCGCGCACATGGGGCAGAATCCGACCAAGCCGGTCATGGCCAACATCGCACCCATGACGCCCAGACCGACAGCTAGGCCCGAGCTCCCCCAATTCATGACAGCATAGCCAAGGCTCATCAGGCCCATGACGACGCGCAGCACGCGCTCCCAATTCGGGACATTCTTCACATAGAACATGGCGATTTCCTTTGTCAGTGGTTGAGGACAACCCTCACAAACTAAGAGGCGCCTGCCGGGCAATACGGTTCGCTGACAATGAAGAAAACGCGTTCATGCCGCGACTTACTGTGACACCGCAACCATCTGGCCGTCCAGAATGAAGATGCGGTCTGTCGGATTGGCGGACTTGATGTGCAAGGTTCCGGCGCCTTTCAGGCCCTTGAAGCTGCCGGTGCCGGAGACGACCTCCCAGAAGCCGTTGTCGTTCAATTCAGGCTTGCCGTCCTTACCTGGCAGGAAGACCGCACGGACGGTCCACTTGATATAGGCCACGTTGCCCTCGCCCTTGGTGGCGACCAGATAGCCGCTCGGGTCACCGGACACGCCCGGCACGATGTCATGGCGCCCATACTCGACGATGTGCGCGCCATCGAGCAAGCCTGAACCGGAAGCGATACCCTCCCGCCGGACCATCAGCACGAAATGTCCCGAGCCGTCCTTGAAATCAAGCTTGATTTGCTCCTTCGGAACCATGGTCGCCTGCACGTTCAGCGGGTCTGCCATCGCCGAGCCGGCCACGAGGGCCGTGGCGCAGAGCGCATGTGCGGCATGCTTGCGGAACTGGATTGGATTCTTCAGCATGAAAAGCCTCTTTGAGGATGTGCAGCGAACGGGGTCAGTAACGTGTGGTCAATGCAGTGAGCCACGTAGGCGAGTGGCTCACCAGCCAAGCCTCGATGCTTTTGTCGGCGCCGCTCAGGATAAGTCCGGCAATGACCACCAGGATGACGCCCATCAACATCTTGCCGGTCTTGCCCGCCAGCATAAGTTGGCCGCGCGCCTTGGCTATCGTGCCCCGTGAGACGTAAGCCAGCGCAACCACGGGCAAGGCGGCACCGATGCCGAAGACACCCATGAGCGAAGCCGCCTGCGCTAAGTGTGAACCCTGACCGGCCAGAACTACGGCGGCTCCCAGGGTGGGGCCGACACACGGGCTCCACACAACGCCCAAGACGAGGCCGATGACAAACTGACCCCACAGCCCATCGGGTTGCACACGGGACATCAGGCTATTGCCTGCGTCACCCAGCCCCGACGTCGCCGCCGCGAAGCGCTGCTGCAAACTGGTTGACATCAGGACCATGCCTAGCACGCCGAGCACGGCCGCACCCGCATAACGAAACACCCCAGCATCGATGTTCAGTGCCGACCCTGCCCAGGCGAGCGCGGTACCGATGGTCGCATAGGAAATCGCCAGCCCGCCGGCGAGCGCGAGCGGCGCGCGCGGGTGCACGCTCGTGGCCGACCCGAGCAGGATGGGAACGAGCGGCAGGACACAAGGCGACAACGTCGAAAGGA
The DNA here is from genome assembly GCF_002256165.1 of Ralstonia sp. PBBBR1. NCBI lineage: Bacteria > Pseudomonadati > Pseudomonadota > Betaproteobacteria > Burkholderiales > Burkholderiaceae > Ralstonia > Ralstonia sp. PBBBR1. The sequence goes on from NZ_NKIL01000003.1 coordinate 3,828, forward strand.
GCCCTGCCAGAAAGCCAAAGCCGTAGGCGCCGAGACCGAATTCCATCAGTTGGAGCCATCCTCGCGGTGCCCCTTCTGCTAGCCTTGGTGAACGAACTCGCGCAATCCCTTTTGTGAGAAGGAACCCGCCATGCAAGTCAATGTTGGAACGGTCGACCGCGTCCTCCGAATTGTTGTTGGGCTGGTCTTGATTGGCCTGGCCGCGACAGGACGCATTGGCGCCTGGGGCTGGATTGGCATCGTGCCACTCCTGACAGGCATCGTGCGCGTTTGCCCTGCCTACAGCATCCTGGGCGTGAAAACGTGCGCCGCGCCAAAGTCCGGCGCAAAGTAACTTCACTTCGGCTGGCCCAGCAGTTGACCGGCTGCTCGGGTCCGTTTGAATGATATTTCTCAAAGGAAGGAGATAGCCTCCATGAGTGGTATCCCAGAGTTCAAGACCGTAGTCAAAGACGTATCTACGCAGATGCGTCACATGCGCGAGACTCAACCAGATTTGATGACGGCCTTCAGTCAGTTGGCTTCCGCTGGCACGAAAGAAGGGGCGCTGAGCAAGAAGACGCGGGAGTTTGTGGCGCTAGGTATTGCGATTGCCAGCCGCTGTGATGACTGCATTGGCTTTCATGTCCAGGCGCTTGTCAAACTGGGCACCACGCGAGCCGAGCTGGAGGAAGTGCTTGGAACAGCTGTGTACATGGGGGGTGGCCCATCGATGATGTACGCGACACATGCGCTGGCAGCATTTGAACAGTTCTCATCCTGATGCAGACAGCCAGTCGGTCAGGGTGCGGTTGTCTATCGTTCCGCCGGCTGCCCGTGTTCGCCATGTGTCGCAAAAGACCCGCGCCCCCTTCATGAGGCAGCAGACCGGGCTAGGCGGCTCAGGGAAATTACCTCGGCGCGTATCGAATCAAGTCCGCTCCGTGTTGCATGAAGATGTGCACACCCGCACTGAGTAGGAAGGTGAGGATGGCTACCACGCCCAGTGAGGACGATGGACTCGATTTTCCATCTCCAACATGGTGCAGTAGCGCAGCCATGGCTATCCATGCGACACCGAAACTGACGCCTGCGAGGACGTCCGAAAACCAATGTACGCCCAGATAGAGGCGCGAGAACGCGATGAGCGCAATCAGCAAGCTTGTCGCAACGGCAATCCACTGACGTTTGGCACCGTGAAAAGCGCGCGCCACGAAGAACGCAAGAAATCCGTAGGTGACGACGCTCAACGTCGCGTGGTTGCTCGGAAACGAGAAGCCTTGAATGCCCTCGTATATCAACGTTGGCCTTGGTCGATGGACAACGAACTTCAGCATTTCGACGAAAACTTCGGCCAAGGCAACTGCTGCAATCCAGTAGATTGCGCTGCGCAGCTCGCCGCGCCACATGAACCAGCCAAGCGTCACGAAAATCAACGGTACGGTCACAGCAGCATCACCGAGTTCCGACGCTATGACCATCATGGAGTCAAGTTGCGGAAAGCGAAGCTGCTGCAGCGTGGCGTGAATCGTTATGTCGGCTGCGACAAGCGGGTCGCCACTGACAACGTCTTCCAGTACTCCAAGGAAGAGCCACACGCCACCAATAATCAGCACACTCGCGACGAGCAGGTTCACAATGCCAATTCTCTGAATCACGAGCTGCCAGGTCAGGCTGCGGTCACCGAGCAAACCGTGCCAAGGTCGTTCCGCCGAAGTGTTGTTGGCCAACTTGTCGACGAGCCGCGTCTGGGCAAGGGCCGCTGCCAGTGTCATCGCCATCGCTATGACGAGCGTGACGGTAGGCGGCAGGGAGAGCGCAAAGAATGCTCTCAGCGATGGTACGGCCAAGACGGTACAGAAACCGCCAACCATCACCGCAATCGAGACCGTCCTGAACCAATCCAGAGGTCGAGATAGGAGGCATAGAGCCCAAGTCGCGATACAGAACAAGGCGATGGCGGCCATCGACCTCGCGTTCTCGAGGTTCCCGTACTGATATTGAAGCACGGTGAAATAGGTCGCAAAGGTAAGCAGGGCCGCAATGCCCCCCGCTGGGCCGGCAAACCGCAAGACCCTGGCGACAAAGCCGCCCGTGACCCTTTCGCCCCCTGGCTCCATCGACAGCAGGAACGCTGGTATGCCTATCGTCAGCGCGCCGACGAGCGTGAGGTGTCGCGGTAAGAATGGAAATGGCAGGTCTGCAATGCCTACGGCGATTGCCAGCAGCATGGCGTAGACGGTCACCGTAATAGCCGAGCAGCGATCAACTCGCAAAGCCCACGCCGATCTGTAAGTCCAGCTTAGTTCCCCGCTGCCAAGAAAGGGTAGTCATCGTAGCCCTCGGCGCCGCCGGCGTAGAAGGATTCCTCGCGCGCCGGATTGAATCCCGTATTGAGACGCAGGCGCTCCGGGAGGTCGGGATTGGCGATGAAAAGCTTGCCGAAAGCAATAAAATCAGCTTGTTCACTCTCAACCGCGTCAATCGCGCTGTCGCGCTCGTAGCCGCCGTTGGCCATGTAGGCGCCGTTAAAAATGCGCCGGAGCTTTTGATAGTCGAAGCCGTCCGTGCGGTCTTCCACCACGTGTAGGTAGCCGAGGCCATATTGGTTTAGTTGCGCGACCACCGTTTCAAAGGTGGCTTGCGGATTGGAGTCGGCAATATCGTTGAACGGATTTGTCGGCGAGAGGCGAACGCCAACTTGCCCGGGCTCCCAGACGGATAGGACTGCTTCCGCTACTTCGCGCAAAAGGCGCGCGCGATTTTCTACCGGTCCACCGTAGGCATCATCACGTTTGTTCGTGCCATCGCGAAGGAACTGATCAATCAGGTAGCCGTTGGCGCCGTGAATTTCGACGCCGTCAAAACCGGCTTCTTTTGCATTGGCGGCAGCGCGGCGAAAGTCTTCGATCAGAGAAGGGATTTCGCTCGTGGCGAGCGCGCGTGGTGTCACGAATGGCTGCATCCCTTCGTCAGTGTAAATTTTGCCAGCAGGCTTGATCGCTGAAGGCGCCACCGGGAGGTCGCCACTTCCCAATGTCAGGGGATGCGAGATGCGTCCGACATGCCACAGTTGAAGAAAAATCTTTCCGCCGTGCTCATGGACTGCATCGGTGACCAAGCGCCACCCGGCAATTTGCTGAGTGCTGTGGATGCCAGGCGTCTTTGGATAACCCTGGCCTTGCGGAGTGATCTGAGTCGCTTCCGAGATAATCAAGCCGGCAGAGGCGCGTTGCGCATAATAACGGGCGTTTAGTTCCTGCGGCACGTTGCCGTCTGCGGCGCGACTACGCGTCAACGGCGCCATCACGATACGGTTTTGAAGTGGCACAGAACCAAGAACAGCTGGCGCAAAGAGTTTTGATGAGTATTGCGTTGACTTCATATTGATCAAAGTAGTAACGGGAGTCATGGGAATGGGTTGCTCGGGCCCGGATAAGAGTCTATAGATGCGGAAAACGCGATGCGTTGGTCTTTAGAGGTCGACGCCGGATTTGCTTCATCGGTCTATGCTGGTGATTCGGCGTGCGATTGCCAGCAAGTCCTTTTCGACGACGTCAGGCTGGCCGCCGACGGGCAAGGGCGCGTTTCCTGGTCGAGTTAGCAGTGCCGCCTTCCAACCCGCCGCCATTGCGCCCAACGTGTCCCAGGTATGGGCCGCAACCAGTCGCAGCGAGCCCACGTCGGCGCCCAGCGCCGAGGCTACGCTGTTGTAGGTTTCCGGAGCAGGTTTAAAGCGCTTGACTGCATCGACCGAAAATTGCTTTTCAAAATAGTGGGACAGCCCTGCCTTCTGAAGAACTGTCTGGCCAGCTTCAGGCGCTGAATTCGTCAAGGTCACTAGACGGAATCCTGAGCTCTTAAGGATTTCCAAAGCGGGCGCCGCATCCTTGTGGGCAGGTAGCCGCGCCATATGGTCCTTGAAGTCATTGAGATCGTTTTCCGTTAGGGAAACGTTTTTTATCTGGGCAACCATCTTGAGCACGGCCACCACGAGCTGACCAAAAGGCGCATAATTACCGCTCAAAGTCAGGGCCTGAGAGTAAAGAATCAGTTCTGAGAACCACTGTCGCATGACACGCGCATCGCCAAAGGTGCGCTCGAAAAACGGGTTCAGTATTTCGATGTCAAGCAGCGTTTCGTTAACATCAAAGACGATCACACGCTCTCGGTTTTTTGAATGATTAATTGTTGGCTCCAATGGCAATGGTCGAGAACTGGCCGCTCGCGCGGCTGTGTCAATTTACTCAGAACAAATAGGACGACAACCGGTGTCGCGGAGTAGCAAGGAAGATAGATGATCCGCAGTAAAAATCAGCTCTTGAATGAATGAGACACGCCCGATGTTGTGGGCATTCCGGTCCAAAATAGAGAAAAATTTATTCCAGCAATCCAGCCAACAGATTTTCAATCACGGGATTGAGTTCATGAGCGGAGCATCCGCCTTTCGCGAGAACGCGCAGCCCCGAGATACCGGCGATGAGAATGACCGCATACTGGCGCGGATTCACGCCCGATTTAAACTGCCCTGTCTCTTGCCCAGTGCGGATTAGATTGGCGAATGCGTCAATCATCCCGTCGAATCCAGCTTTAACGTGTTGACACACTTCGCCATCGTGCGCGCCGAATTCTGCGGCCGCATTCACCAGTAAGCAGCCTCGTCCGGCGTTATTGTCGGAAACCACCTCCAGCAACATCTGGCGCAGCAGCACCTCGGGGTTCTCGTTACCAATGCGCGCGTCAAGTTTGGAACGCTGTGTGTTGGCGTAATGATCAACCGACTCGAGAAAAAGGTCTCGCTTCGAGCCGAACGAGTTGTACAGCGAAGACTTTGCAACGCCCATTGCCTCGGCGACTTCAAGGGCAGACAAGGACTCGTAGCCGAACCGCCAAAACGCGTCGACGGCCCGAGCAACAACTACGGAGCGATCAAATTCCAGATGTCGAGCCATGCGCAGCGTACCTTCCAATAAATTCTGGACCGATCGTACCAGAATTTTGCTATCATCTCCACCTCGTCGAAGCGCGTGCACCGCCGACGTCGCCTTTCTGGACGGTCCGGGGTGCGTCGCAGGGCAGGCGAAAAGCGCGAAATTCGTCTGCGATTACCCCGAAACCACTTCCTGCGTCAGCGACGGCGCGGTGTTATCACGGCCCATCATGAGCGATTCAAGCGAATACATTCCACCCAAGGTCTGGGTTTGGGATCAGGAAAGCGGCGGCAAGTTTGCCAACGTTAACCGGCCCGTTGCCGGTGCCACGCACGACAAGGAATTGCCAGTGGGGCGCCACCCGTTACAGCTGTATTCGCTGGCCACGCCTAACGGGGTCAAGGTGACGGTAATGCTGGAAGAGCTGCTGTCCCTGGGGCACGTTGGCGCTGAATACGACGCCTGGATCATCCGGATCCATGATGGCGACCAGTTCGGCAGTGGATTCGTAGACGTCAACCCGAATTCCAAGATCCCGGCCCTGGTGGATCGCAGCGGTGAAACACCGGTACGGGTATTTGAGTCCGGCGCTATCCTGCAGTACCTGGCCGAGAAGTTTGGTGCTTTCCTGCCCGCAAGCGGCGCGGCGCGAGCTGAATGCTTGTCGTGGCTTTTTTGGCAGATGGGCAGCGCACCTTTTCTGGGTGGTGGCTTTGGCCATTTTTATGCTTACGCGCCCGCAAAGTTCGAGTATCCGATCAACCGCTACGCGATGGAAGTCAAGCGCCAGCTTGATGTGTTGGATCGCCAACTGGCCAAACACCGCTTCCTGACCGGCGACACCTACACCATCGCCGACATAGCCGTGTGGCCCTGGTACGGCGCGCTGGTCAAGGGCCAACTTTACGACGCTGGCGAGTTCCTCAGCGTGCACGAGTACAAGCATGTTCTGCGCTGGGCGAATGAAATCGCACTGCGTCCAGCCGTCCAGCGTGGGCGCATGGTCAACCGCGCCTGGGGTGAACCGTCCAGCCAGCTGCTCGAACGCCACGACGCCAGCGATTTCGATACTGCGACCCAAGACAAGGTGAGCACAGCCGCCGAAGGGACGTCGTAATTGCCCGTGGCGGCTGCGGCCCCGCGCACCGTCCGCACTGGCCACTGAAAAAGTCCATTGCACATGGTCGACTCCGTCATCGCAGTTTTCGCTCAGTTCGCTCCTCACGATTTTTGACCCCGTTTTTTGGAGGCTCATCATGATTAAGTTCTATTACCACCCGTCCCCTAACCCGGCCAAGGTTGCTCTCTTCTTGGAAGAGGCTGGCCTGCCTTTTGAATTGGTGCCTGTAGACACCCGCAAAGGCGAGCAGCACGCGCCGGCCTACACGGCGATCAACCCGAATGCCAAGGCACCGGCTTTGGTGGACGGCGACGCTGTGGTATTCGACAGCAATGCCATCCTGCTGTACTTGGCCGAGAAAACCGGCAAATTCCTGCCCGAGAACAGACCCGAGCAGCGTGCGCAGATGCTGTCGTGGCTGATGTTCGTGGCCACGGGAATCGGGCCGTATTCAGGCCAAGCAGTGCACTTCAAGCATTTCGCGCCCGAACCGAAGGCCTATGCAGTGAACCGTTACGACTTCGAGGCGCAGCGTCATTGGGGCCTGATCGACGTACAACTGGCCCAGCATCCTTACATGGTGGGTGACCGCTACAGTCTCGTCGACATGGCGGTGTGGGGCTGGGCGCGCGTCGTGCCTTTTATCCTTGGTGCCGAGGCTTGGGACAACCTTCCGAATGTGAAGCGTCTGCTTGATGAAATCAATGCGCGGCCGGCCGCCCAGCGTGCCGAGGCCCTGAAGGCAAAGCATGCTTTCAAAACCGAGATGGATGACGAGGCCCGCAGCATACTTTTTCCGCAAAACGCGCGACTGGGTGCTGCGTCCTAATCGGTTGCGCAAAAGCCTACCAACCCGGGATGGTTGGCAGCCGTTGATGACAGTGATGTTTTTCGCACACGTTCGAATGCTGAAAACCCACCGTCGGGTGCTTCAAAGCGTAAGACGCTGACCGGAGTGACGCTAGCACCTGCGTCATGCGGAATCTCGTGTCTGCTCTTCAAATGGCCGACCAGACCGTTTGTGGGCGCCTGCGTTTCGCGGTGGTGTTGAGCTCGCTGCGTTTGGTCTGCTCTAGTATTCATATTGGCACCACGGAAGACTCCGTTGACGAAGGGGCGAACGCAAAAGCGCGTGGCTGATGACTTGGGGTTGCCAGTTGTCTCGGTCAAGCAAAAGCGACTTTCCGCAGCGCCTACGACTTCGACACCCAGAACGCGGCGGATCGAAGCGCGCTGCAAGGGTGTCAAGAATCTGCCCGGAAGAGTGGCATTCCGAACCTTGCGAAGAAATGTGTAGTGGTTACAAGGGGCAAAGGGCCCGGATAACAGCGCGTAATGCTCGCGCCGAATATTGGTTCATCAAAGCCAACGTTGACCTCGGGCGTTGAGAAGATAGAGCTTGTCCTTCAGATCCTCTCGGGTCTCCTTATCTGCTATGCCGAGGTGGGGATGAGGCCAAACCAACTGCGTCATGAATGCCTCCGGCCAACCGCCATCGTCGCGATTCAATGCAAGCCAGACTCGGACGTGTCTGCAGATTACGTAGCGCATGATCCTGTCGAACTTTGACATCAAGACCGGCTTGAGGGACTCGCCCCTAAACTCGTCCGTGGTGCCAACGACCCGCTTGCGCAAGTCCTCCGGCAAATACCGGCTCGAAGTCTCGGCACCATAGATCTGCACCCAGTCCGTGCTAAGCACAATATCCACATTCGGATAAGGGGCAAGAAGAGCCACAAGGTTTGGCGCGTGCTCAAAGAGTTTCGAACTCTTGTCAGGCAAGAACGGTTTGTTATCGGAGTGCTCGACAGAAATTGGGTGCAGACAGCCGTCATAGCCGAGGAAAAGTACAGCATTCATTGATGGTGCGCCGAGATTCGGGAAAGACTGCATGGCTGCACCTTGTATTTGATCCGGCCGCGCGATACACGGACGACCGTCGTACTAATGTCAGCAATAATCATAAATCTAGGAATGGAGCCCAGTTCGAGTTGACTAATCTGGCAGGCCAGCGCATTTTCAAACGCGCGCCACTGCAGAGTCGTTGGGCCTGTATCTGCACTCGCTTCCTCGAACGCTGTTGTCGAGACTTGCAAAGGCCGATTGAAAAATCCCTCCTCAGCCCACTGTGTGCGGACCTCAAGGTGCGCAGTGCTCCCGCGAGATTTTTCAAACGACGAGCGTGGAAGGCCCCGTATCGGGGATGGGCACATCTACCTACTCACCTTGGCAAAGGACTCGTTCAGGTAGGAGTCTAAGACCAAAATTCAGAGATGTATACTCTGTCGATTCAAAAACTGTCGAATCATCTTCTGTAGATTCATCGTGTTCAATGGGTGATGCTCTTGCGCCATATGGCTGAGAACATCACCCCATCACAGCGAGCTGCACGTCGGCGGCTGTCAGCAAATTTGAAAATTTTCAGAAGCAAGCGCGATATCTCCCAGGAGGCCCTGGCGGACCGTGCTGGGCTTCATCGCACCTACATCAGCCAAGTCGAGCGCGAATTGACAAACGTATCGCTCGACAACATTGTCTTGCTGGCGGAGGCCCTAGGCGTTCAGGTAACCGACCTTCTGGGCGAGCCGCGTGAGCTAGCTGTTCCGCTCAAGCCAGGCCGGAAGCGGAAGGAAGAATGAGCTGACAGGCGGCATAACGTAGATGTGGCCAGGTCGATTCGCTGCAAATTTGCACTCGTTTCGCCTGTCACGTGTGGGGAATCGGAAGTTATCCACTTATTGCACCGCAACAACCGCTTGCCGGCGTTATTGCATTGCAGCATAAGCGAATCAAAAGGCTCTTGAACTGACTGCTGTGTTCGCCCCTTCGGGGCTCAAGATAGAAAATGGAAACAATCGGTCACTTGGACACAAACGGGTAGGAAAGAGCTTGACTACATAAGTCTTCGACTGGGCCTGGGCCAATGCGTACGCGCAGCACGGGCTCGAGTACTACCCGAAATGGCTGTCGGCCATCCCTTTTACGCCGGTGCAGGGCGCGCGGCTGCTGGCGCGGGATGCGGCTGCGCGCGCAGCGCTGGTCGAAACGTTGCTGGCAGTTGCGCGCCAGAGCGCGTTGTCATCGCTGCATGTGCTGTTTCCCACTGCCGACGAAGCCGAGCAACTGCACGCCGCAGGCATGCTGCTGCGGCAAGGGGTGCAGTTCCACTGGTGCAATCCGGGCTTTGCAAGCTTCGACGATTTTCTGGGCGCGCTGGAACAGAAGAAGCGCAAAAATATCCGCGCCGAGCGCCGCCGCGTGCACGACGCCGGTATCACGTTCCGCCACGTGCCCGGCGCAGCCGCGACGGACGCGGACTGGCGCTTCTTCCACCGCTGCTATCGCACCACCTACCGCGAGCATCACTCGTCACCGTATCTGAACCTGGAGTTCTTCCGCCAGATCGCTCGGACGATGCCGGAAAACCTGCTGCTCGTGATCGCCTCGCGCGACGGCAATGACATCGCCAGCGCGCTGCTGGTGATCGACATGCGCCCCGAGGCGTCCGTCATGTACGGCCGCTACTGGGGCGCGATCGAGCATCACCCCTGCCTGCACTTTGAGACGGCGTATTACCAGCCGTTGACGTACTGCATCGCGCACGGCATCCGCACGTTCGAAGGCGGAGCGCAAGGCGAACACAAGATGGCGCGCGGCTTCGAGCCCGTGGCGACGCTGTCGGCACACTGGCTGGCGCACCCCGCATTTGCCGATGCCGTGGGCAGGTTCCTCGACCGCGAAACGGCCGGCATGGAAGCGTATCTGGACGAACTGACGGACCGCTCGCCGTTCAGGCAGCGGCCGGGACCGGACTAGCAGGGGGAAAACAGCGGAGGCGGGAAAGACAGCGTCCGCACGAACGGCGGACGCGAAGGTGCAGCTTAGTGCTCGGCAGGTTTCTGCTGGGCGATCACGCAGTGTGCGGCGTTCGAATCAACCGCCATGGAGGGAACAGCCATGGAGGGCGATGCGACGGCACGCTCGCCAGCGTGGGCTGCGTCCGGTGGCCCAACCAGCAGCGCCCACGCGGTGAATGCGGCCATGGCCACGGCGGAGAGCACGGGAACGACAACGGTCTTGTTCAACATCGCAGTACCGGGGGTTGGAGTCAAACTTGCCCGGGAGTCTAGAGGGGTCGTTTCCGGTGGGCAAATGAGCGTTTCTTAAATCTCTGTGTAGCAGAACTACCGGGCGGTAAGTATGCGCTATGCGTGAAAAATATCATGGAACGCATACAACGGGCCCACCCGGCCGCAGATGGCGCCCCGATGCGAGTCGACGAATCTCCGTGCGTTACACCGATGACGGCTTTGCAAAGAAAAAATCCCGGCACTCCATCCGGAGGCCGGGATTTGTCAGACATGCCGTACGGCAAAATCCTGAAACAGCTTACTTCTTATAGTTGGCAACGCCGTCGGCGATTTCCTTGTGGGCTTCCTCAATACCGCCCCAGCCTTCGACCTTGACCCACTTGCCGGCCTCCAGCGCCTTGTAGTGCTCGAAAAAGTGCTTGATCTGATCCAGCAGGTTCTGGCCGACGTCCGACAGGTCGGTCATGTGGGCCGTTGCGGGGCTCAGCTTGTTGACCGGCACGGCAACCAGCTTGGCATCCACACCGGATTCATCCGTCATCTTCAGCATGCCCAGGGCACGGCAGCGCACCACGCAACCGTGGATGAGCGGGAACGGCGTGACGACCAGCACGTCGACCGGGTCACCGTCGCCCGAGAGCGTCTGCGGGATGAAGCCGTAGTTGGCCGGGTAGCGCATGCCGGTGCCAACGAAGCGGTCTACGAACAGCAGGCCGGTTTCCTTGTCGGCTTCGTACTTGACCGGGTCGCTCTGCGCCGGGATCTCGATGATGACGTTGAAATCGTTGGGGATGTCCTTGCCCGGCGAGACGTTGTTGAAGCTCATGGAAATGCTCCGGAATGCGCGAAGTGCGTAAAAACGCGACGCAAATGGTTGGAAAGAAGCGTGAAAAACTGTCGGCGGGCATTATAGCCCCTCACACTCGGACGCTTGCCCTACCCCGGCCGCACCCGTGCGAAAATCGGGCGTTGCCGATCTTTTGCAGGAACCCCCCATGCATGCCCAGCACTTCATCGCCAACCGTCTGATGTCGCCCGATTCGGGGCTGCGCATCAAGGTGTTCGATCCGTCCGACGGCCAATCCTTTGCCGAGATTGCGCGCGGCAACGCCACCGACATCAACGTGGCAGTGCATGCCGCGCGGCGGGCGTTCGAAGGCGTGTGGGGTCAACTGGCGCCGGCCGAGCGCGGCCGTGTGCTGATGCGCGTAGCCCTGCGCCTGGCCGATCACGAAGAAGAACTCGCCCGCCTGGAAGCCCGCGACACCGGCAAGCCCATGCGCCAGGCGCGCGCCGATGCCCGCGCCGTCGCCCGCTACTTCGAGTTCTACGCCGGCGCCGCCGACAAGCTCCACGGGCAGACCATCCCCTACCCGGCCGATACCACCGTGCTGACCGTGCGCGAGCCGCATGGCGTGACGGCGCACATCATCCCGTGGAACTACCCGATGCAGATCTTCGGGCGCAGCGTGGGCGCCGCATTGGCAGCCGGCAACGCGTGCGTGGTCAAGCCGGCGGAAGACGCGTGCCTGTCGGTCCTGCGCGTGGCGGAGCTGGCCGCCGAGGCCGGCCTGCCCGATGGCGCACTCAACATCGTGACGGGCTATGGCCACGAAGCCGGCGCGGCTCTGGCGGCGCACCCCGGGATCAACCATGTGTCGTTCACGGGGTCGCCGGAAACGGGCAAGGCCATTGTGCGAGCGGCCGCCGAAAACCACGTGCCCGTCACGCTGGAACTGGGCGGCAAATCTCCGCAGATCGTGTTTGCCGATGCCGATCTGGAAGCGGCTATTCCGGCCGTGGTGAACGGCATCATCCAGAACGCCGGCCAGACCTGCTCTGCAGGCAGCCGCGTACTGATCGAGCGCAGCATCTACGAGGCAATGCTGGACCGGCTCGCCATGGTGTTCGAATCGATCAGGGTCGGCCCGTCGTCGCTGGATCTGGATTGCGGCCCGCTCATCAACCCCAAGCAGCAGCAGCGCGTGTGGGATTTCGTCTCGGATGCGCAGCACGCCAACATTCCGGTGATGGCGCAGGGCCAGGTGGTGCCTGAGGCGCCCGAGACCGGCTATTACCAGGCGCCAATGCTGCTGCGGGATGTACCCCACACGCACCGCCTCGCCCAGCAGGAAGTGTTCGGTCCGCTGCTGGCCGCCATGCCGTTCGACACCGAAGCCGAAGCGCTGGCCCTGGCCAACGGCACACCGTACGGCCTGGTGGCCGGCGTGTGGACAAACGGCGGTGGCCGCCAGATGCGCCTTGCGCGCAAGCTCAGGGCCGGCCAGGTCTTCATCAACAATTACGGCGCGGGCGGCGGCGTTGAACTGCCCTTCGGCGGAACGGGCCACTCGGGGCACGGGCGCGAAAAGGGCTTCGAAGCGCTCTACGGCTTTACCACGCTCAAGACCATCGCCATCCGCCACGGCTAAGGCACAACGCAACATTCCACCCACAACACGAGGAGACACCATGCGGCTTGCCGGCAAGATTGCCATCGTCACGGGCGCGGGTTCAGGCTTTGGCGAGGGTATCGCCAACACCTTTGCCCGCGAAGGCGCACGCGTCGTCGTCAACGACTTGAATGCGGAGGCCGGTGAGCGTGTAGCCAGCGCCATTCGCGTGGCCGGCGGCGATGCGCATTTCGTGCAGGCTGACGTCTCCAATGGCGATTCCGTCGCCAAGCTGCTGGGCGCCACGCTGGCGCGCTATGGCGATCTGCACATCGTCGTGAACAATGCCGGCACGACGCATAAGAACAAGCCGTTGCTGCAGATCACCGAAGACGAGTTCGACCGCGTGATGGCCGTCAACGTGAAGAGCATTTACTGGACGGCACATCACATCGTCCCGCACTTCCGGGAGCGCGGCGGCGGCGTGTTCGTCAATGTGGCGTCCACCGCTGGCATCCGGCCGCGGCCCGGGCTCGTCTGGTACAACGCCAGCAAGGGCGCCGTCATCACAGCCAGCAAGGCGATGGCGGCCGAGCTGGGCCCCGACAAGATCCGCGTGAACTGCGTGAACCCGGTAATGGGTGCCACGGGCCTCATTGAGCAGTTCATGGGCGTACCCGACACCCCCGAGAACCGCGCGCGCTTCCTGGCGACGATCCCGATGGGGCGGCTCTCCACGCCGCAGGATGTGGCCAACGCATGCCTGTACTTGGCGTCGGACGAAGCCGAGTTCATTACCGGCGCGTGCCTGGAGGTGGACGGCGGGCGCTGCGTATAAACCCTGCCGGCGGGCGTCTTGGCGCGCCCGTCCGAGAAGCGCAGAATGCTGTGGCGGTTTTCCAGGCCGAGGTAGGTAACGAGGAGCACTCGGCCTGAACTCACAATAACTCTGGAGACCCGATGGCCACCACCACCCCACCCACCTCACCGGTCGGCGGCGCAGGCACGCTGCCGCCCCGGTCCGCTAGTGCATTTGAAGAAGCCACCTACCGCAAAGTGACGTGGCGCCTGGTTCCGTTCCTGCTGCTGTGCTACGTGGTCGCGTATCTCGATCGCGTCAACGTGGGCTTTGCCAAGCTGCAGATGCTCAACGACCTCAAGTTCAGCGAGACCATCTATGGGCTCGGCGCCGGCATCTTCTTCATCGGTTACTTCCTCTTTGAAGTGCCGAGCAACGTGATCCTGCACCGCGTGGGCGCACGCATCTGGATCGCGCGGATCATGATCTCGTGGGGCATCATCTCGGCGGCCATGATGTTCGTGACCACGCCGGCCATGTTCTACGTGATGCGCTTCCTGCTGGGGCTGGCAGAAGCCGGCTTCTTCCCGGGGATCATCCTGTACCTCACGTATTGGTATCCGGCGCAGCGGCGCGGGCGCACCACCACCTTCTTCATGACGGCAATTGCGCTGTCGGGCGTGATCGGCGGCCCCATCTCGGGCTGGGCGATGAAGGCGTTTGCCGGCCTCTACGGCCTGGCCGGCTGGCAGTGGATGTTCCTGATCGAAGGCATTCCGTCAATCATCGTCGGCATCGTCGTGCTGGCGTATCTGGACGACCGCATCAGCCACGCGAAGTGGCTGACTGACGAAGAGAAGGCGCTGCTCGCGCGCAACATCGCCGCGGAAGACGCCGAGAAGGAAGACCCGCCCATCCGCACCGTCATGGCCAGCCCGCGCGTATGGCTGATGAGCCTGATCTACTTCACCTTCGTGATGGGCCTGTATGGCGTGAGCTTCTGGCTGCCGACGCTGATCAAGCAGACCGGCGTGGCCGATCCGTTCTCGGTCGGCCTGCTGACGGCGATTCCGTACGGCGCAGCAGTCGTCGCGATGGTCCTGGTGGCACGCAGCGCGGATCGCCTGCGCGAGCGCCGCTGGCACATCGCGATTCCCGCAGTGGTGGGCGCGGTCGGGCTCGTACTGTCAGCCGTCTGGCACACCGACACCATGCTGGCCATGGCCGCACTCACGCTCGGCACCATGGGCATCCTGACCACGTTACCGCTGTTCTGGAGCCTGCCGACTGCGTTCCTGGCCGGCACCGGTGCCGCCGCCGGCATTGCGCTCATCAATTCGCTGGGCAACCTCGCGGGCTTCCTGAGCCCCTACGCCGTCGGCTGGCTGAAAGACGCCACGCAGAGCACCGATTCGGGCATGTACATGCTGGCCACGTCGATGGTGCTGGGTGCGATCCTCACGCTTTCCGTACCAGCACGGATGGTGAACAAATAGGCGCCGTCACCAGCAAGAAAAAAGGCCGGGATGATCCCGGTCTTTTCTCATTTCACGGCAAGCAATGCGCTTTGCCGATAGTGGCGCTGGGCGTCTTCCATGCGCTCCGTCTGCTCGAACATCTGTGCAAGCGCCAGATGCGCATGGGCGCGCAGGTTGCCGGAGTGATCGGCATCGGCATATTTCAGTGCCGACTCCAGGTTCGACTGCGCCTTGCCCCAGAGCTGCTCCTTGAAGCACAGCATGCCAAGCGTGTAGAACAGTTCGGCATCCACCGGATGCTGGGCGAGCCATTTCTCTGCTTGCTGGATCAGCGGCAGCGCCTTGCCCGGCACTGCGCAATCGGCATAGCGGCGGATCAGGCGGCCATCCCAATGGGTCTTCAGGCCCTCTTCGACGATGCGCTTGGCATCATCGGTGCGACCGAGTTGCGCGAAGTACAGCGCCGCCTGCGAAGCGATGCGCGGCGAACGGCGTTCTTCCGTGGTCAACTCGCGCCAGAAGCCGTTCAGGGCATCGGCATCGTGGCGGCGCTCGGCCAGCAGCGTTTCACAGGCCATCTGCTTGAGTCGTGCGGCCAGCACGGAATGGATGGCGTTGCGCTTTTCCAGTGCACGCGTCAGGCGCAGCACCTCGCTCCAGTTCTTCAGATGCTGGTGAGCACGCAAGGCAATGCGTTGCGCCTGAATCTGCCGCGCCCCCTGCGATTGCAGTTGCGCGATCTTCTCGAGCGCGCCTTCCGCATCGCGAGCGTCAACCAGCAGTTCGGCCATCGACACAAGCTTCGCCTGCTCACGATCGGGCGAGGACACTTCGGCCATCCACGCGTCGCGGCGCTCGGTCTCCTGCATGCGGTGCGCGGCACGGGCACCGATCAGCGCGGCCGTCTCGCGCTGAGGCTCCCAGGCCTGGGCTTCTCGCGCCTGGCGCTCCGCATGACCAAAGCGGCCGGCAAACAGGCTTTCCATTGCTTCACGCAGCGCCGCCGATGCCTTCAGGATGCGGTTGCGCTCGCGATACGCCGCTGCACGCGCCGGCATACCCGCAACATGGTGGAAAAGGCGCATCACGAGATGCAGCACCACGAACGTCGCCAGCAGCGCAGCCAGCACGAAGTTGAGCGACATCTCCACCCGGTACGGCGGGTAGAACAGCACGACGTTGCTCAGATTGAGTTCGGTAAACAGCGCCAGCCCCACGGCGGCGGCAAACAGGAGCGCGACCCAGAATACCCAGCGCATGCTCACTCCTTGCCCGAACCGCGCACGGCGGCAAGGCTGTCAGCCAGCGTTGGCACCTGCAGCGTGCCAACCGTCGCGCGCGCCTGCGACAGTTGATTCTGCACTGTGGTCACGCGCGAAGACTGCGTATCAAAGTAGCGCGCGAGCAGCGTATCAGCGCGCCCCAGATCGGCGCGGAACACGGCTTCATTGCGCGAGAGCAACGCCAGGCGCGCATTCATCAGGCGCAGCTTGAGGTTTTCGCGCAGGAACCACGCTTGGTCGGAAGACAGCAGCAGTGCCTCGGTCTGATCGACGCGGCGCACCTGTACGATCTGGCCGAGTTCGCCGCGCACGTCGTTCCACAGGCGGCCCCACCAAGCGCGCACGCCTGCCGACCATCCGGCGTTTGGCGGCGTCGAGGCAACGGGCGCCGACGCAGCGTGTGCCTTGGCATTCTTCGAGGGTTTCGCCACAGTATGCGGCGCCTGCGCAGCCTGTTCCGCCTCCAGCGGCTGGGCCGACGAGACGAGCGGCAGCGTATCGACCGCGTTGATGGCGTCATCCAACCGCAGCGCAGCACCGGCCAGATCAAACGACGGCATCGCCTTGAGCTTGGCCATGTCGCGCGATACCGCCCGACGCACGGCGTTGAACTGCGGCTTGTCGAGCGTGGCCAGGCGCGCGTCGATCGTTTGCAGCGCAGCCAATGCACCCGCGACGTTGCCGGTCAGTTGCAGTTGTTCAGCGGTCACTTCCAGCGAACGCTGGATCTCGGCGCGCTGCCAGTCATCGCGGTTGCGCAGGAGGTCTTGATTGGCCTGCTCCAGCGCGGCCTGGCGATCGCGCGTTTCAGCGGTGCGGGCATCCAGCGCGCCAAACTTCTGCTGCAGCTGGGAAACCGAATCCTGATCGGCCCGCGAGAGCACGCGCATCTCCTGCGCCAGCGCCTCATTCGTTTGGGCGCGCTGACGGATCTCGCGTGCAAGGCGTTCGTTGCGCACCTGTAGCGCGGCCACTGCCGCCACGACCGCGACCAGCGCCACCCAGATGATCCAACCGCCACGGCGCGGCGCATGGTTGACCGTCATGGTGGGCGCAAACGCAGCCGGCGGAGCAGCAGGCGCAGGACTCGGCTTGACGGCTGCGGGCGCTGGCGTTGAAGCGGGAGCGGGAGCGGACGAGGGAACGGGAGTCTGCGTCACAGTGGAAGAAGAAGTAGACGGGTTTGAATCATCCGGCACCGTTGCTGGGGCATGCTCGGGAGCCCATATCGGCCCGGCCCAGGCGAGCACGCTGGCGAGGAGCCGGTCGTCGCCGGCGCCGGTCAGCGTCACATCGCGGAAACCCAGCGATTCGGCCTGTTCGACGATGCGGGCGTGCGAAGCAAAGCATGGCGCGCCGTGCAGCGTATCGAGATCAGCGGGCGACAGGTTGGCGCGGGCCAGCTCATCAAGATTGCGGACGGCCTCGGAGCTGGTGAGCGTCCAGGCGTGGCGGGACGAAAGCACGGCACGCAACGCAAGCCACGCAGCGGCATCGGGCACCGGTACGCTGCGGCGATAGGCTTCCGCCGTACGGACCGATGCACCGGCTTCGCGCAGCTGATCGGCCAGCCACTCACGGCCACCGTTGCCGCGCACGATCAGCACTTCACGGCCGCTCAGCGAGGGCACATCCAGCCGCGCGTAGAGCGCCTCGGAATCCTGGCGGGCGTCGTCGGCATGCGTGTCGGGCTTGATCACACGGTGCGCGGGCGGCGCGACCCCGTGCGTGGCAAGCGCCTGTGCGCTCGCGGGCCCCACTACTGCCACCGGTACTTCCTGCGGCCAGCGGAAGCCTTCCGGCATGGCGGAAAATGCCTGCTGCACGGCGTTGGGGCTGACGAACACGACCAGCGCATAGCGCGACGGATCGCCCAGCGCGGCACGCAAGTCGTCGAGATTGGGCGTCGGCGCAATGTCGAGCAGCGGAAACTGGTGCGTGCGCAGGCCGTGGCGCTCAAGCGCCGCCACCAGCATGGGCGCCTGTGCGCGCGGACGCGTGACCACCACCACGGGCGGGGTTGCCGATTGAACAGGCGGCGTGCTGGAAGCGGGCGACGATGGTGACAAGCGCGGTGGCAAGTGGTCGTCCATGGCGAGCCGTGGGATTCAGGTAGCGGGTGGGGCGTCGGCGCCCAGCACGGCAAGGATGTCGCGTGCGCCGCCGGCCAGCATCTGCTGGGCGACGCGCACGCCCAGTGCGTCGGCTTCGGCCAGCGTAGATGGCGTGGCTTCGCCATCCGCGGCGAGTTTGCGGGTGCCGTCCTGCGAAGCAACAAAGGCGCGCAGGCGCAGCGTGCCGCCGTCCGACCACTGCGCGAACGAGGCGAGTGGCACCTGGCACGAACCGCCGAGAATGCGCGAAACAGCGCGTTCAGCCGTCACGGCCAGTGCAGTGGGCTCATCGTGCAGGGGCGCGAGGCAGGCTCGCACGTCTGCGCGATCGGCGCGAATTTCGATGCCGAGCGCACCTTGCCCGGCTGCCGGTAGCGATTCTTCCGGCGCGATGGTCGAGCGAATGCGATCGACCAACCCCAGGCGCTTGAGCCCCGCAGCGGCCAGGATGATGGCAGCGTAGTCGCCGCGATCGAGCTTGCCGAGGCGCGTATCGAGGTTGCCCCGCAGCGGCTGGATCACCAGATGCGGAAACCGAGCCCTCAACGAGGCCTCGCGGCGCAGGCTCGACGTGCCCACCACGGCGCCGGCAGGCAGCGAGGCCAGATCGGCGTAGTCGTTGGAAATAAAGGCGTCGCGCGGGTCTTCGCGTTCGAGGATGGCCGACAGCGCAAAGCCTTGCGGCAATTCCATCGGCACATCCTTGAGCGAATGTACGGCGAGATCTGCGCGCCCCTCGGCCAGCGCGACTTCCAGTTCCTTCACGAACAAACCCTTGCCCCCCACCTTCGCGAGGGAGCGGTCGAGAATCTGGTCGCCGCGCGTGGTCATTCCAAGGATGGACACGTCGCACGCGGGATAGTATTTTTGCAATGCAGCACGCACGTGTTCGGCTTGCCAGAGGGCTAGCCGGCTCTCGCGCGAGGCAATGACCAGCTTGGTCGGCGCCTGGGCTGCAGGAGTCGTTGCAAGCTGGGATTGACGGGAAGTCGGGCGGGCGTTGGAAGACATGCGGCAATGGTAGCACGCAGCATTTTCGCGACAGTCCGGCTATCACGTTGAAGTGATACAGAAACGAGGGCCGTTCAGGCACCTTCGAGCACCCAACCTAGGAGACACCATGACGCAGCCCGCCGCGCGCCGCGCTTCCTCGCGCGCGACCACCGCCCGCAAGGCTTCCGCCGCCCCCGCCAAGACCAGCAAGGCCACGAAGGCCATCAAGGCTGCCAAGCCCGCCGCCAAACCGGTGGCCAAGGCCAATGGCGCGGACGAAGCCAATGGCGCATCACTCGGCCCCACTTCCCGGCGCTCGTCGGGCAGCGCCGCGGCCAAGGATCAGCCGCTGAAGGAAGACATCCGCTTCCTCGGGCGCCTGCTGGGCGACGTGCTGCGTGAACAGGAAGGTGGCGCCGCCTTCGAAACCGTCGAGACGATCCGCCAGACCGCCGTGCGTTTCCGCCGCGACGGCGACCGCCAGGCCGAGCAGGAACTCGACCGCCTGCTGAAAGCCTTGTCGCGTGAGCAAACCAACTCCGTGGTGCGCGCGTTCAGCTACTTCTCTCACCTGGCCAACATTGCCGAAGACCAGCACCACAACCGCCGCCGCCGCGTGCATGCGCTGGCGGGCTCGCCACCGCAGCCGGGCAGCATGATGCGCGCGCTGCTGTCGGTGGCCGACGAGGGTGTCTCGGGTGAGACGCTGCGCCGCTTCTTCGATGCCGCGTTGATCGTGCCCGTGCTCACGGCCCACCCGACCGAGGTGCAGCGCAAGAGCATTCTCGATGCACAGCGTGAAATCGCCCGCCTGCTGGCCGAACGCGACACGCCGCTGACCACCCGCGAGCGTGAACGCAACACGACGCTGCTGCGCGCGCACGTGACCAAACTGTGGCAGACACGCATGCTGCGCACCACGCGTCTGATGGTGGCCGACGAGATCGAAAACGCGCTGTCGTACTACCAGACGACGTTCCTGCGCGAGATTCCCGCGCTGTACCGCGAACTGGAAGAGGACGTCGCTGCCGTATTCCCGCGCCGTGGCGCACGTGGCGAACCCACCCCGTTGGCGCCGTTCTTCCAGATGGGCTCGTGGATCGGCGGCGACCGCGACGGCAACCCCTTCGTCACGGCAGAAACCCTGCGCTACGCCGCCCGCAAGCAGGCCAGCGTGATCCTTGCGTGGTATCTGGAAGAGATCCACGCGCTGGGCGCCGAACTGTCGATGTCGACATCGCAGGTGGATGTGAGTGCTGAATTGCTGGCGCTGGCGGAGCAGTCGCCCGATCGATCGGAGCATCGCTCGGATGAGCCGTACCGCCGCGCGCTGATCGGCGTGTATGCGCGCCTGGCTGCGACGTGCCGCGAGCTGACCGGTGAAGACGCCGGCCGCCACGCCGTCGGCCCGGCCCCGGCTTACACGAGCGCGGAAGAGCTGCGCGCCGACATCCAGATCGTCACCGATTCGCTGGCGGCACATCACGGCGAGGCACTGGCTGATGCGCGTCTGGCCTCGCTGGCGCGTGCGATCGATGTGTTCGGCTTCCACTTGTCGTCGATCGACTTGCGGCAGGTGTCTGACGTGCATGAAGCGACCGTCGCCGAGCTGCTGAAGGTGGCGGGCGTGGAAGGCGCGTACGCCGCACTGTCCGAAGCCGACAAGCGCACGCTGCTGCTGCGCGAACTGCAACAGCCGCGTCTGCTGACGCTGCCGTTCCATGCGTACAGCGAGCAGACTACGCAAGAGATCGACATCTTCCGCGCCGCGCGCGAGGTGCGTGCCCGCTACGGCAACCGCATCGTGCGCAACTACATCATCTCGCACACCGAGACGCTGTCGGACCTGCTCGAAGTGATGCTGCTGCAGAAGGAAGCCGGCATGTTCCGCGCGAATGCCAATGGCGCTGGCGTGGGGCTGGACGTGATGGTGATCCCGCTGTTCGAGACCATCGAAGACTTGCGCAACGCCTCGCAGATCATGGGCGATCTGCTTGCCCTGCCCGGCTTCGATGCCGTACTGGCCGCGCAGGGCAACGAGCAGGAAGTCATGCTCGGCTATTCGGATTCCAACAAGGACGGCGGCTTCCTCACCTCCAACTGGGAGCTGTACAAGGCCGAGCTGGCGCTGGTGGAGCTGTTCGAGCGCAAGGGCGTGCGCCTGCGCCTGTTCCATGGCCGCGGCGGCACGGTGGGCCGAGGCGGCGGCCCGACCTACCAGGCCATCCTGTCGCAGCCGCCGGGCACGGTGAACGGGCAGATCCGCTTGACCGAGCAGGGCGAAATCATCTCCAGCAAGTTCGCCAACCCCGAGATCGGCCGGCGCAACCTGGAAACCATCGTCGCGGCCACGCTGGAAGCGACGCTGCTGCCCACGCGCAACCGCCCGAAAGGCCTGGAGGAGTTCGAAGCCGCGATGCAGGCGCTGTCGGACAACGCCTTTGCCGCGTACCGCAACCTCGTCTACGAAACCCCAGGCTTCAAGGACTACTTCTTCGCCACCACGCCCATCACCGAGATTGCCGACCTGAACCTCGGCTCGCGCCCGGCCTCGCGCAAGCTGATGGACAAGAAGCACCGCCGCATCGAAGACCTGCGTGCGATTCCGTGGGGCTTCTCATGGGGCCAGTGCCGTCTGCTGCTGCCGGGCTGGTTCGGTTTTGGCAGCGCGGTGCAGCGCTGGCTGGACGACGCCGGCAACGCAAAGGCCCGCGCCGCGCGCCTGACCACGCTCAAGCGCATGCACAAGCAGTGGCCGTTCTTTGCGAACCTGCTGTCGAACATGGACATGGTCCTGTCCAAGGCCGATCTGAACGTGGCCTCGCGCTACGCGCAGCTCTGCGACGACCGCAAGCTGCGTAACGCGGTGTTCTCGCGCATCTCGGCGGAGTTCGCGTTGACCGAGCAGATGCTGGCAGCCATCACAGGACAGTCGGAGCGCCTGGCCGACAACCCGCTGCTGGCACGCTCCATCAAGAACCGCTTCCCGTATCTCGACCCGCTGAATCACTTGCAGGTCGAACTGCTCAAGCGCTTCCGCTCGGGCAAGGCCGGCAGTGACGATGCGCGCGTGCGGCGCGGCATCCATCTGTCGATCAACGGGATTGCCGCGGGCCTTCGCAATAGCGGCTGATCAGGCAGCCAGCGCGGTGGCGGCCGGGCGACGGCTGATCCACGCCATCGCCATCGCGCCGGCGTATGACAGCGTCATCAGGCCAAACACCATCGGCGCGGCGTGCGCCAGCCCTGGCACCACCGTCACGACGGCGCCCGCCGCTGCCACGCCCAGCAAACTGCCGGTCTGCCGCGCGGCGTTGAGCAAGCCCGACGCCGTGCCGGCCAACTCGCCCGGTGCCGCAGACAGGATGGTCGACGTCATGGGCGCAATCGCCAGCGCGGTACCGCCGCCGTAAGCCACCATCGTCGCGCTCACCACCCACAGGTGCACGTGCCCCGTCAGCGCAGCCGACGTTGCCAGCAAACCCGCTGCGCCGATCACAAGGCCGCCCAGCATCATCGCCGGCGTAGAAAAACGCGCCATCAGCTTGCCCGCGAAGATGTTGCCCGCCGACAGGCTCACCGCCATCGGCAGCATGACCAGCCCGGTCTGGCGTGCGCTCAGATGTTCGACGTTCTGCAAATGCAGGCTCAGCACGAACAGGGCGCCGTAATAGCCGAAGTTCAGCAGGAACCCGACGCCATTGACGGCGCCCAGCGTGCGATGCCCCAGCCAGGCCAGCGGCACCAGCGGTGCACGCGCCCGGCGTTCGGCCAGGACGAACAGTGCGCCAGCCGCCAGCGTCAGCAGCGCGGCACCCCACACCCAGGGCGACAGCGCGCCGCGCGCCGGCCACTCGATCGCGGCAAAACACAGCGCCGCAAGCATCACCGGGCGCGTCGTCTTGCAGAGCAACTCGGCGCTGGCGCTGTTCGAGGCGGTGGCCGCCGGCATTGGGATGACCGAACTGGTGTGCAGGCGTGCGCAGATCTATCCGCAACTTGTGCGTGTGTTGCGCAATCGCCGCAGCATGCAGGACGTCTGGCTCGTGACGCACGCCGATCTGCACAAGACCGCGCGCGTGCGTGCCCTGCTCGATTGCATCGTCGAAGCGTTCGACGCGCCAAAAAAAACCGCCACACCGTAACGAGCAGCCGGTGTGGCGGCCCAACAAACCTCTTAGCTGATGAACGCCACCGGCACCGGGTCTTCACCCAGCACCGAGAGCAGCACCGCCCAATGCATCGTCTCGTCGCCCAGGATGCTGGCGGCGGCCTTGGCCAGGTCGCGCGTGTAGAAACTCGGCATCACCCCCAAGTAGGCCGAGGCAGCGCCCTTCTCCAGCCCGGCGGCAAAACGCAGCACGTCGGCCTGCGTCTTCAACTGGCTGACCG
Organism: Ralstonia sp. PBBBR1; assembly: GCF_002256165.1. NCBI lineage: Bacteria > Pseudomonadati > Pseudomonadota > Betaproteobacteria > Burkholderiales > Burkholderiaceae > Ralstonia > Ralstonia sp. PBBBR1. The sequence goes on from NZ_NKIL01000003.1 coordinate 27,401, forward strand.
GGAAGTTGTATTCCGCCACCTTCTTTTCCATGACGGGCGTGCCGCCCAGCTTGGAGACCGTGCCCGCCAGCACCGATGCATGTGCCTTGTGGTGGCCCTGGAACTTCACCGCCGTTGCCAGTACGGGCTTTTGCAACAGGCCGCTTTCCGCGCCCACCTGATAGGCGGCGATGGCCTGATACTCGAGCCCGAGCGCCACGTTCAGGATGTTGACGTCGTCTTTCACGCTGCCCGATTGCGTCTGCGCCCACGCCGGCATCGACTGCCCCAGCGACACCGCCGCCAGCGAGCCCAGCGCCATCAGCCCCGGAGCGCGCAGCAGCACGCGGCGGCGCGCATCGATGCGCGGGTTCTCCCCTTCGAACAGATCCATCTCTTTGGTCGTATCCATCGTCCGTCTCCTTGCATGTGTTGGGAAGAAGCGCGACCCATATACTGCCGAGGTGCGGATCGCAGGCGTTTATCCAGCGCCTGATCGTTTGTACGAAGGGCGTACCCAACTGGATGCAATAAAACCTCAGCGCCTTTCACGTGAATTCACCCACGACCACGGTTTCTACCTACACTTTGGGCAAAACCGTCCACAGAAAACTGCCCACGTGCTCACCTATCAGCGCACCGCCGAAGACCCCGCCGCGCAACCTGCCGACCCGCCAGCGATGTCCGCAGCAGCGCGCCCCCCGAGCGCCGACGCTGAAGAGTTGGCCGCATTGCTGCAACGCATCAGCCTGGGCGACCGCGACGCCCTGCGCACGCTGTACACGCGCTGCGCACCGAAACTGTTTGGGCTCGCGCTGCGTATCTTGGTCAGGAAGGACTGGGCCGAGGACGTTTTGCAAGAAAGTTTCGTCAACATCTGGCGCCATGCCGGCGATTACCGCCCGCATCTGGCCGCCCCCATGACGTGGATGACCACCATCGTGCGCAACCGTGCACTCGACTGCCTGCGCCGGCAGCATGCCGAGCGCGTGCAGGAATCCGTGCCCCTGGACGACGCCTACGCCGATGTCCTGGCCGACCACGCTCCTGGCCCTGCGGACATCGCGCTCGCCGGTCAGCAGGCCCGCGCGCTGGCCGAATGCCTCAAGCGCCTCGACCCGAAGCAACGCCAAGTCGTGTCGCTCGCCTATCTGCGTGACCTGTCGCACAGCGAGCTGGCGCAAACGCTCTCGCTGCCGCTGGGTACCGTCAAATCCTGGATGCGACGCGGGCTGGACCGCCTGCGCGAATGCCTCGGAGCACCGTGATGGACCCGCGCCGCCACCCCGATCTCGTCGACAAGCTGGCCGCCGAATATGCGGTCGGCACCTTGCGCGCCGGCGCACGCCGCCGGTTCGAGCAGATCCTTCGCCACGACGACGCCGTGCGCGCCACGGTTGAACGCTGGCAACGCTATCTGGCCGACTTGCCCGCGCTCCAGCCTGCCACGGCGCCGCTGCCGGAAATCCTCTGCCGCGTGGAAGTGCAACTCGGCTGGCGCGAGCCGACGCCGGCGCGGAAGGCGCTCTGGCAACGGATTTGGCAAGGCACCGGCTTCTGGCGCGGCGCCACCGCAGTCGCGGCGGTTGTCGCGGCGGTCGCGATCGGGCTGAACCTGCGGCTGGCGCAGCAATTGCGTGATGCACCTGTCGCCAACGCCGTGGCCGTGCTGCAGGACGCGCAGGCCCAGGCGGCCGTCCTCGTCACCTGGGATGCGCGCACCGGAACGCTATCGCTCAAGCGGCTGGATGCAACGCCGCTCAATACCGAACAGGCCTTGCAGCTCTGGGCACTGCCCCCCGGCGGGCATCCGCAGTCACTTGGGGTGATCGGGCACCAGCGCGCCGTGCGGCTGACGGTAGCGCAGCCGTTGCGGCAGGTGCCGGCGCTCGCCATCAGCGTGGAACCGCGTGGCGGCTCGCCCAATCCGCAGGGGCCGACCGGGCCGGTGGTCTTCAAGGGCGCGCTGATCGACAGCACGCTGTAGGCACCCCGGCGCGGGGGCCGGAAGGCCTGTCGGGCGATATAATCGCGGTTTCCTGAATTTGCGGCTGGCGCTTCGCCGGCCGCGCTCCTCCAGCTGTCCGCCCATGACCTCCCAACTCGCCAAGAAGGCCGAAGCGTGGTCCGCCCGCTTTAACGAGCCGGTGTCCGATCTCGTCAAGCGCTATACCGCATCGGTGTTCTTCGATAAGCGCCTCGCGCTGTTCGACATCCAGGGCTCGCTCGCGCACGCCGCCATGCTGGCCAAGCAGGGCATCATTGCCGAAGCCGATCGCGCCGCCATCGAACAGGGCATGGCGCAGATCCGCCAGGAGATCGAAGCCGGCACGTTCGAGTGGAAGCTGGACCTGGAAGACGTGCACCTGAACATCGAAGCGCGCCTGACCGCCATGGCGGGCGACGCCGGCAAGCGCCTGCACACGGGCCGCTCGCGCAACGACCAGGTCGCCACCGACATCCGCCTGTGGCTGCGCAGCGAGATCGACAACATCGTCGGTCTGCTCAAGGCCCTGCGCGGCGCGCTGCTGGACTTGGCCGAGCAGCACACCAACACCATCGTCCCGGGCTTCACACACCTGCAGGTCGCGCAGCCGGTGGTGTTCGGCCACCACCTGCTGGCCTACGTCGAGATGTTCACGCGCGACACCGAGCGCATGCTCGACGCCCGCCGCCGCGTCAACCGCCTGCCGCTGGGTGCCGCTGCACTGGCAGGCACGAGCTACCCGATCGACCGCGAATTTGTCGCACAGCAACTCGGCTTCGAAGGCGTATGCCGCAACTCGCTGGATGCCGTGTCCGACCGCGACTTCGCCATCGAATTCTGCGCTGCCGCCGCGCTCATCATGACGCACGTCTCGCGCTTCTCTGAAGAGCTGGTGCTGTGGATGAGCCCGCGTGTGGGTTTTATCGACATTGCCGACCGCTTCTGCACGGGCAGCTCGATCATGCCGCAGAAGAAGAACCCCGATGTGCCCGAACTGGCACGCGGCAAAACCGGCCGCGTCAACGGCCACCTGATTGGCCTGCTCACGCTGATGAAGGGCCAGCCGCTGGCATATAACAAAGACAATCAGGAAGACAAGGAACCACTGTTCGATACGGTGGATACGGTGGTCGACACGCTGCGCATCTTTGCCGACATGGTGCCGGGCATCACCGTCAAGGCCGACGCCATGCGCGCCGCTGCGCTGCAGGGCTACGCCACCGCCACCGATCTGGCCGACTACCTGGTCAAGCGCGGCCTGCCCTTCCGCGATGCACATGAAGCCGTGGCCCACGCCGTGCGTGCGTGCGACGACCTGCGCTGCGACCTGGCGGATCTGTCCGTCGCGCAACTGCGTGACATCTGCGGCCTGGGCGACAAGGCCAACCTGATCGGCGACGATGTGCACACTGTGCTGACGCTGGAAGGCTCGGTCGCTTCGCGCAACCACATCGGCGGAACGGCGCCGGAGCAGGTGAAGCAAGCCATTGCGTTTGCACGGGCTGCGCTGGCTGAGTAATTCGCAGCCGCTTCAAACAAAAACGCCGCGCTGATCAACTCAGCGCGGCGTTTTTGTTTGTGCGACTGAAACTCAGCGCACGCAATCGACGAAGTACTCCATCCTGCCGTCGACCTCTTCCTCGACCAGCCCGTGAATATCCGTCTCAAAGCCCGGGAACAGCTTGTTGAACTCGCGAGCGAACTGCAGGTACTGCACGATCGTTTTATTGAAGCGCTCGCCCGGGATCAGCAGCGGAATGCCCGGCGGATACGGTGTCAGCAGGATGCCGGTGATGCGGCCTTCCAGATCGTCGATCGCGACACGCTCGGTCTCGCGGTGCGCCATCTTGGCCCAGGCATCCGACGGGATCATCGCAGGCTCCATATCCGAGAGGTACATCTCGGTCGTCACGCGGGCCACGTCGTTGGCCTGATAGACGCTGTGGATGCTGTCGCACAGTTCACGCAGGCCGATGCGCTCGTACTGCGGATACTGGCGCACGAATTCCGGCAACACGCGCCACAGCGGCTGGTTGTTGTCGTAATCGTCCTTGAACTGCTGCAACTCCGTCACCAGCGAGTTCCAGCGGCCCTTGGTGATGCCGATCGTGAACATGATGAAGAACGAGTACAGACCCGTCTTCTCGACGATGATGCCGTGCTCGGCCAGGTAGCGCGTGACGATGGCGGCCGGGATGCCGGAATCGCTGAACTTGCCGTCCACATCCAGGCCCGGGGTGATGATGGTGGCCTTGATCGGATCGAGCAGGTTGAAGTCTTCGGCCAGGTTGCCGAAGCCGTGCCAGCGCTCGTTGGCCTTGAGCATCCACGCTTCGCGCTCTTCGATGCCTTCGTCCGACAGATCGTTCGGGCCCCAGACCTTGAACCACCAGTCGTCGCCGCGGCCGTTGCCACCATTTGTGCCCAGGTATTCGTGCTCAACCTTGCGCATGGCGCGGCGGAAGTCCAGCGCTTCGGCAATGCTCTCTTCCACCAGCGCGGTGCCGCCCGGCGCTTCCATCATCGCGGCCGCGACGTCGCACGACGCAATGATCGAGTACTGCGGGCTCGTCGACGTGTGCATCAGATACGCCTCGTTGAAGCGATACGTATCGAGCTTGCGCGTCTCGGAATCCTGCACGAGGATCTGCGAGGCCTGTGACAAGCCAGCCAGCAGCTTGTGCGTGCTCTGCGTGGCATAGACCAGCGCATCCTTGCTGCGCGGACGGCCGTGGCCGATCGCGTGCATGTTCTCGTAGAACGGGTGGAACGACGCGTGCGGCAGCCACGCTTCGTCAAAGTGCAGTGTGTCGATTTCGGTCGACAGCATGTTCTTGATCATCTCGGCGTTGTACAGCACGCCGTCGTACGTACCCTGCGTGATGGTCAGGATGCGCGGCTTCTTGTTCTTGGCCTTGCTGGCAAACGGATGGTCGGCGATCTTCCTGGCGATCGTTTCCGGCTCGAACTCGCTCTTCGGGATCGGGCCGATGATGCCGAAGTGGTTGCGCGTCGGCATCAGGAACACGGGGATCGCGCCCGTCATCATGATCGCGTGCAGATTCGACTTGTGGCAGTTGCGGTCCACCACCACGATGTCACCGGGCGCCACGTTGGCGTGCCACACCATCTTGTTCGACGTCGACGTGCCGTTGGTCACGAAGAACATGTGGTCCGAACCGAAGATGCGCGCAGCGTTGCGCTCAGACGCGGCCACGGGACCCGTGTGATCCAGCAGTTGGCCCAGTTCTTCCACGGCGTTGCAGACGTCGGCGCGCAGCATGTTCTCGCCAAAGAACTGATGGAACACCTGCCCCACCGGGCTCTTCAGGAACGCCACGCCGCCCGAGTGCCCCGGGCAATGCCACGAATACGAGCTGTCTTGCGCGTAGTCGATCAGCGCCTTGAAGAACGGCGGCGGCAGCGAATCCAGGTAATTGCGCGCTTCACGAATGATGTGTCGGGCCACGAACTCGGGCGTGTCCTCGAACATGTGGATGAAGCCGTGCAGCTCGCGCAGCACGTCGTTCGGCAGATGGCGCGAGGTGCGCGTTTCGCCGTACAGGAAGATGGGGATGTCGGCGTTGCGGCGACGCACTTCTGCCACGAAGGCGCGCAGGTTTTCGACGGCTTCCGGTTCCGGCTTGTCGTTGTCCGGATTGATGAACTCGTCGTCGTCGATCGAGACGATGAAGGTGGACGCGCGGCTGGACTGTTGCGCGAACGAGGTCAAGTCACCATAGCTGGTGAGGCCGGTCACCTCCATCCCTTCCTGCTCGATGGCCTGGGCCAGCGCGCGAATGCCCGACCCGGAGATGTTCTCGGAGCGGAAGTCCTCGTCAATGATGATGACGGGAAAGCGGAATTTCATCGTGGTTCCTTATGGATGCAGCTAAAGGCACCGCTCCGGATACGCCTGAACGCGCGGAAACGGACTACAAAAACTAGGTCTTGGGCAGCGTCACACCGTGCTGGCCCTGGTACTTGCCACCACGATCCTTGTACGAGGTTTCGCATTCCTCGTCGCTCTCGAAGAACAGCACCTGCGCGCAGCCTTCCCCAGCGTAGATCTTGGCGGGCAGCGGCGTGGTGTTGGAGAACTCGAGCGTCACGTACCCTTCCCATTCAGGCTCGAACGGCGTGACGTTGACGATGATCCCGCAGCGCGCGTACGTGCTCTTGCCCAGACACACGGTCAGCACCGTGCGCGGGATGCGGAAATACTCCATCGTGCGGGCCAGCGCGAACGAGTTCGGCGGGATGATGCACACATCGCCCTTGAAGTCGACAAACGACTTCTCGTCGAAGTTCTTCGGATCGACGATGGTGCTGTTGATGTTGGTGAAGATCTTGAATTCGTCGGCGCAGCGGATGTCGTAGCCGTAGCTCGACGTGCCGTAGGAAACGATGCGGCGCCCATCGGATTCGCGCACCTGACCGGGCTCGAACGGCTCGATCATGCCGTGCTGCTCTGCCATGCGGCGGATCCACTTGTCGGATTTGATGCTCATGGAGCGTCCAGATACCTTGGATGAACAAATGGGGGCAGCCTTCGCGGTGCGAAAACTGTCCCCATTTGGTCACGCCAGCGGCCGGGCCCGCGCCTGGGGCCGGTTTGGAACGCGGATTGTACTCCCAAACCTGTGACGGAAAACCCCGTGGCGGCCGATGGCTTGCGCTGGCCTTATCCGGGCAAACGCGAGCGGATCAGCGGCCGGATTCCGCCGCCTGGAGCAGTTCCCCGCGCGGCCCGACCATGCCGGCCACTCCCGGCTCGGCCACAAAACGGTCCCGTCCCGTGTAGAGCAGAAAGTGCCGCCCCGTGCACCGCGCAAACAGCGTCAGGTTGACCCGCTGCGCCATCTGGTGGCCCATCTGCGTGACACCTGAGCGCGACAACAGGAACGGAATACCCATCTGCGCGCCCTTGATGACCATCTCGGAGGTCAGGCGGCCGGTGGTGTAGAAGATCTTGTCGCCGCCCTCCATGCCCTCAAGCCACATGCGGCCGGCGATGGCATCCACGGCATTGTGGCGGCCCACGTCTTCAATGAAGTGCAGCAGCTGGCCGTGCGCATCGAACAGTGCGCAGCCATGCACGGAGCCCGCCTGCTTGTAGATCGACTGCTGCAGGCGGATGGCGTCCACCACGCGGTACAGCGTGGTCTGCGTCATGCGCGCGTCGGGCGGCAGATGGATGGCGTCGATCTCGTCCATCAGCGAGCCAAACACGGTGCCTTGCCCGCAGCCGGTGGTCACGGTGCGGCGGGCGGTCTTCTCGTCCAGGTCGGCGATGCCGGCGCGCGTGGACACGGCAGCCGATTCGGTTTCCCAATCGACCTGGATGGAGGCGATGTCTTCGATGCTGCTGACCAGGCGCTGGTTACGCAGATAGCCGAGTACGAGCGCTTCGGGCGCGCCGCCCAGCGTCATCAGCGTGACGAGTTCGCGCTTGTCGAGATAGACCGTGAGCGGGCGTTCACCAGGGATGTAGACATGGCGTGCGCGGCCCAGCTCGTCGAGCACTTCAACCTCGTCGAGCAGTGGAACAGAAGCGTTGGTCAGTTCGGGGCGCAGCGGCATCGATGTCTTCGTTCAAATAAAAATGCGCACGGCGAGCGTGCGCATGCTGCGGTTGGTACCTGCCCGAGAGCAGGTACCGCGTGCGGGCGATCAGTTCGCCACGATCACGCCGCAGGCGATGCGCCCGCCGGAATTGCCGGTGGGCTGGGTCGTGTAGTCGTCCTTGCCTGCGTGGACGATCAGCGCGTGGCCGACCAGGCTGGTGGGCCCAGGCGACAGCGTCACGCCGGAAAGAACGATCGAGCCGACAGCCTTGCCGTTGGCATCGGATTGCAGCATCGGAATGTCGCCGGCGTGGTGCGCACCTTGACGCGGATCACCGTGTTGCTGGCCGGTCGGGTTGAAGTGACCGCCGGCGCTATTGCCATCCGCCGACGAGCAATCGCCCTTCTCATGCACGTGGAAACCGAACATGCCGTTGGCCGGCAGGCCGGAAATATCCACGGCGATGGCAACCCGATTGTCGCCTTGCTGCGCGAGCTTCACGCTGCCTTGCACGGTGCTGCCGCTCTTGGGTGCCAGCACGGCCGAGGCCGTCATGGCGCCGTCACCGGCATTAGCCGCCTTGGCCGTCGACGCTGAGTTCGATGCGCAGCCGGCCATCAGGCCGATCGCGGCGAGTGCAATCGCGAGTTGCTTCATGTGTCACCTCCAGTCAGGGTTCACTCGGGGAGCGAACGATTGTACTGCCGGATGATGAACACGCAACATTGGAACCAACGGTTCACCCTTTGGCCGCCGGTGCCGGTGCCGATGCTGCGGGCACAGGCGCGACAAACGGCCCCGGATCCACGCACGGCGCGCCCGGTTGCGTATGCGCAGCCTTGCCGCCGGCCTGGTACGACGCCGCCGCCTTGTCCTGGGCCTTGCACGTCTGGAACGCGGCCACCTTGTCGCCCCAGGCTGCCTTGGCCTTCGCCAGATCCGCCTGTGCCTTCTGTTCTTCCGTCGGTGCCGGCAGCTTGGCGCCGGCCAGTCCGCTTGTCAGGACCAGCATGGCGGCAGCAAGTGCCATACCTGCGGCGCGAGTCAGCGTGGAAGCATGCATGGTGAGGATCCTCGAATGAGTGGCAGGCGATGGCGTCATGACTTGGCGGGCTGCTCGCTCGGCGCCGGCGGCGCGGGCGGCTGGGACCGCTGCGCGGGAATCTTGCCGGCCTTGACGTCGTCATACCAAAGTTCGTGGTGCTCCTTCGCCCAGGCCTCGTCGACATAACCGTCACGCATGGCGCGGTAAGCGCCTTCCATGCCGATCGTGCCCATGTAGATGTGGCCCAGCGACATGCTCATCATGCCTACCGCCGCGATCGCGTGAATGACTTCGGCCAGTTGCATCATGCTGCGGTAGTAATCCACGCCCGGGACGATGCGATCGAGCGTCCAGCCCGAAGCCGACAGGATCAGCCCAAACACGACGAGCCCGCCCCAGAACCAGAGTTTCTCGCCCGCATTGAAGCGGTGCGACGGCACTTCGGCGCCGTGCTCTCCGGCAAACATGCCACCCAGGCTCAGCAGCCATTTCACGTCGCCCTGGCGCGGCAAGTTGTCCCGCACCCAAATCACGAAGGCCACGATGATGCTGACCGTGAAGAGCGGGCCCACCAGGTTGTGCAGGTTTTTCAGCAAATACGTCAGCCAGCCGAACAACTGATGACCGAGGATCGGCAACAGGAAATGCTTGCCCCACAGCATGACGACGCCCGACACGCCGAGCGTGACGAAGGAGATCGCCATCGTCCAGTGCACGTAGCGCTCGGTGGGCGTGAAGCGCTCGATCTTGCGGCCCGTAGGCGCTTCTTTTAGCGGGATCATGCCGCGCCAAAGGAAGAAGGCCAGGATGGCCGACGGCACCAGCACCATGAGCCAACCGCCCCACACGGTGATCACGCCATTGCGGAACAGCCGCCATTTCTGCCCGGTGCGCTGGATCAGCACGCCGGCTTCCAGCCCGGGAATGCTGGCGTAGTGCGCCTGATCGGAGTTCACCTCGCGCCAGACGGGCGCGTTGTTGCCCGGTTGCGTCGCGCGGCGTGCGGCCTGGTCCTGCGCCTCTTTGGCGAGATCGCGCTTCTGCAGATCAAACACGTTCTCCGAGACGATGTTGGAGAACGGCTGCGCCGGTTGTACGGCCGGATTGACCGGGGCATGGTCGGCTGCCGGCGCACTGGCCGGCTGCTGCGCGTTCGCCCACGCCGCCGCGCCGCCGAGCAGCACGGCCATCACAAGATGTTTCCAGGAAGTGCCCATGGACGAACCTCCGCTTGCGCGCGTCATGGCGTCTTGTTGTACTCGTTCTGGTATTGGCCGCGCGCGCGGATCTGGTTCTCCCAGCTCGTGCGGTCGCCGGGTGTCCAGTTCTTGGCCATGAACGGATCGCCCTCCGCGCCCTTGTAGGCAGGCGCGTCGTCCTTGCGGTGCGAGGCGAATGCCGTTTGCGGGCGTTCACCGCAGGCACCGAGCAACAGCACAGCACCAAGGGCGATCACCAGGCTCGTCGATCGTGCGGGGGCGATCATGATTGCGCTCCCGGCGCCGAAGCCGGCGTGGCCGGTGCGGCCGGAGTTGCCGGTGCCGCCTGACCGCCCTTGCCCGGCGCGCCGCCATAGGCCGTGCCCCACCCGAACAACTCCGCGCCCTTCCCGCGCTTCATGACCCGGTTACGCAGGATGTCGGAAATCACATCGCCGTCGCCGCCGAGCAGCGCCTTCGTCGAGCACATTTCCGCGCACAGCGGAAGCTTCCCTTCGGCCAGGCGGTTGCGGCCGTACTTTTCGAATTCTTCCTCGCTGCCGTTCTTCTCGGGGCCGCCCGCGCAGAACGTGCACTTGTCCATCTTGCCGCGCACGCCAAACGTGCCCTGGCTCGGGAACTGCGGCGCGCCGAACGGGCACGCATACGAGCAGTAGCCGCAGCCGATGCAGACGTCCTTGTCGTGCAGCACCACGCCGTCTTCGGTGCGGTAGAAGCAGTCGACCGGGCAGACCGCCATGCACGGCGCATCGGAGCAATGCATGCACGCCACCGAGATGGATTTCTCCGCGCCGATCATGCCGTCGTTGATCGTCACCACGCGGCGACGGTTCACGCCCCAGGGCACCTCGTGTTCGTTCTTGCAGGCCGTGGCGCAGGCGTTGCATTCGATGCAGCGCTCGCTGTCACAGATGAATTTCATACGTGCCATGTTGATCTCCCCGTCCTTATGCGAACCGCTCGATCTGGCAGACCGTCGTTTTCGTTTCCTGCATCATCGTCACCGAGTCGTAGCCGTAGGTCGTGGCCGTGTTGACGGCCTCGCCGCGCACGATCGGGTGGGCGCCCTCCGGGTAGTAATCGAGCAGGTCCTTGCCCTGCCACCAGCCCGAGAAGTGGAACGGGATGAAGGCGTGGTCTACACCCACACGCTCCGTCACCAGCGCACGCACCTTGATCTGTGCGCCGGTGGGCGTCTTGACCCAGACGAAATCGTTGTGGCGAATGCCCCGGTCAGATGCAGCCTTGGGGTTGATCTCGACAAAGTTCTCTTGCTGCAGCTCGGCAAGCCACGGGTTGGAGCGCGTCTCTTCGCCGCCGCCCTCGTACTCCACCAGCCGGCCGGAGGTCAGGATGATTGGGAATTTCTCGTAGACCTTGTTCTCGATATTGCGCTGCTGCACCGTCTTGTACAGCGTCGGCAGGCGCCAGAAGACCTTCTTGTCGTCGTGCGTGGGGTACTTGGCGACCATGTCGGGCCGCGTGGAATACAGCGGCTCGCGGTGCTGCGGAATGCCATCGGGGAAGTTCCACACGATCGCGCGCGCCTTGGCGTTGCCGAACGGGTGGCAGCCGTGCTTCATCGCCACGCGCTGGATGCCGCCGGACACGTCGGTCTTCCAGTTCTTGCCTTCGGCGGCCTTCTTCTCGGCGTCGGTCAGGTCGTCCCACCAGCCAAGTTTTTTGAGGAACACGTGGTCGAACTCTGGGTAGCCGGTGGTCAACTCCGAGCCCAGCGAGAACGAGCCATCTTCGGCCAGCAGGTTGACGCCATCGCGCTCCACGCCAAAATTGGCGCGGAAGTTACCGCCGCCCTCCATCACATGCTTGCTGGTGTCGTACAGGTTGGGCGAGCCGGGGTGTTTGAGTTCCGGCGTCCCGTAGCAGGGCCAAGGCAGGCCGAAGTAATCGCCGGTCAGGTCGTAGCCGGTTTCGGCATCCTTGCCGCCCTTGCAGCGCAGCGTGCGCACATCAAACAGATGCATGTTGCGCATGTGGGCCTTCAGGCGTTCCGGCGATTGGCCGGTGTAGCCGATCGTCCAGTTGCCGCGGTTGATCTCGCGCAGGATCGATTCGATCTCCGGCTCGCGCCATGTCATGCCGGCGCGCTTGTATTCCGTGATCTTGTAGTTCTTCGACAGCTCCTTGCCGAAGCCCAGGCGATCGGCAAACGCCTGCATGATCACGTGGTCGGGCTGCGATTCGAACAGCGGCTCGATGACCTTCTCGCGCCATTGCAGCGATCGATTCGATGCGGTGCACGAGCCCGACGTTTCGAACTGCGTGGCGGCGGGCAGCAGATAGACGGCGCGGTTCGGATTGGGCGGCGTACCATCGGCGGCGGGCATGTTGGCCATGGCCGCCGTGGCCGACGGGTATGGGTCCACCACCACCAGCAGGTCAAGCTTGTCGAGCGCGCGCTTCATGTCCATCCCGCGCGTTTGCGAGTTCGGTGCGTGCCCCCAGTAGAAAACGGCACGAACGTTGTGGTCCTGGTCGATCAGCTCGTTCTTTTCCAGCACCGCATCGGCCCAGCGCGAGACGGTGGTGCCCGACTTCTCCATCATGGCCTGCGAGGCGAAGCGGCCCTTGATCCAGTCGTAATCCACGCCCCACACGCCGGCAAAGTGCTTCCACGCGCCGGCAGCCAGACCGTAGTACCCAGGCAACGAATCGGGGTTGGGGCCGACGTCGGTCGCACCCTGCACGTTGTCGTGGCCGCGGAAGATATTGGCGCCGCCGCCCGACTTGCCGATGTTACCCAGCGCCAGCTGCACAATGCACGACGCGCGCACGATGGCATTGCCGATGCTGTGCTGCGTCTGGCCCATGCACCACACCAGCGTGCTGGGGCGATTCATTGCCATCATCTCGGCCACCTTGTGCACCTGTGCCTCAGGCACGCCGCACACTTCCTCGACCTTGTCCGGCGTCCACTTGGCAAGCACTTCATCGCGCACCTTGTCCATGCCGTAGACGCGGTCATGGATGTACTGCTTGTCTTCCCAGCCGTTCTTGAAGATGTGATACAGCACGCCAAACAGGAACGCGATGTCGGTGCCCGACCGTATGCGCACGTACTCATCCGACTTGGCCGCCGTGCGCGTGTAGCGCGGGTCCACCACGATGACCTTGCAGCCCGTTTCCTTGGCATGCAGCAGATGCAGCATCGACACGGGGTGCGCCTCGGCCGCGTTCGAGCCGATGTACAACGCGCACTTGGCGTTCTGCATGTCGTTGTACGAGTTGGTCATCGCGCCGTAGCCCCAGGTGTTGGCCACGCCGGCCACGGTGGTGCTATGGCAGATGCGCGCCTGGTGGTCGCAGTTGTTGGTGCCGAAGAACGACACCCACTTGCGCATCAGGTACGACTGCTCGTTGCTGTGCTTGGACGAACCCACGAAGAAGAACGAATCCGGTCCGGTCTCCTGGCGGATGGTGTTCATCTTGGCGACGATCTCATTGAGCGCCTGGTCCCAGCTGATGCGCTGGTAGCGGCCGTCGACGAGCTTCATTGGCGTCTTGAGGCGGTATTCGCCGTGACCGTGCTCGCGCAGGGCAGCGCCTTTGGCGCAGTGCGCACCCAGGTTGATCGGCGAGTCGAATACCGGTTCCTGGCGCACCCACACGCCGTTCTGCACGACGGCATCCACCGAGCAGCCGACCGAGCAGTGCGAACACACCGTGCGGCGCACGACGATATCGCCCTTACCTTCGGCGGCCTGGGCCTCGCCCACCACCGATTTCTTCACCAGCGAAAGCTGCGTTGCGGCCAGGCCTGCGCCCACGCCGATGCCAGAGCGCTTGAGGAAGGTGCGGCGGTCCATGGTCGGCAGTGCACCGGCCAGACTGCGCGCCAGACTGCCAGCAAGCGATGCGGCGCCCTGTCCGTTTGAACGTCGAGCCGGTGCGGCTTTGGTGTCCTGTACCGCCGGTTTGCGGGTCAGAAGCATGAGGTCACCTGAAGATGTGGGGTGCGTGCAATGACGATGGAGCAACAGCGGCGCGCGTGCAGCCGCATCAGATCCACGTCGTCTTGTAGTACTTGCGGATGTGTTCGCTCAGCCGGTAACCGGTGGCGCTGTCATCCGCGGCGTCGGTTGCGGGTGTGGACGGAGCAGTGGGCGCTTGCACCAAATGGCCGGCTGTCGCGGCAGTGCCTGCAGCCGCGGCGGCGACCGCCGCCCCCATCAGGAAGCGGCGGCGAGTGGGTGCAACATCAGCGGAATCCGCTTCTGGGCGCACGTGAGGGACGGTGTTCAAACCTGGCATTTCGATGCTCCCCGGCTCTTTCAAACCGATGACCGAATGTAATAGGAATTTTCCAACACATTTTAGGAGTAACGGCATGGGAAAACCATGCCCAAAACCCCTCACCGAGGGATTTTCCTGACGATTTACCGATGAATTTTTTCAATGAGTCGGATTTGAACCGGAGCGCCGTGACGCTGGCCCGGCGTGGCTCTTCGGCGTCCGCTTATTTTTTAGGCAGCCGAGACGACGGCTCTCATGCCAATTCAAGGGCGAGCCGCTCCACGTCAAAAAACGCTTTCGCCAATCCCGCCACATCGGCATAGAGCGCGGCGCGCGGATGCTGCAATACAGCATCGCAAGCCGTATCGACCCACGGGGCCAGATGACGCTGGAAAAATGCGCGCTGCTCTTCGATGCGGGCCACGGCAACGTCGTCCCCGGCGATGAGGTAACGCATGACCTCGCACAGGGTCGCGAGGTGATCTTCGGTTTCCGTGATGCCCTCGGCGCGCTCCAGGCCGTGGCGGCGCAGATCGTCGCGCAACACCACGAGCGGCTTCTCGTTCATGAAACCGGCCTGGTAGTACGAGCCGTACAAGAACACTTCGGGCTTGCCGACGCCGATAAACAGTTCGGTGTATTCGTCGTCGGCCTGCTCGGCGGTGGTCTGGCCCGCGCGGGCGACAAGCTTTCGCCAGGCCTGGGTGAGAGCACTACTGGCGGCGGCTTGCGCATCGGCTGCGGCGATATCGCCGTCGCCTATCGGGTCCAGCGGCGCGGCCGCGATGCGCTGCAGCAAATCGGCGTCTGCCGCGTGGAAGAACAGCGTGGCCAGCAGGCCGTACAGGTCGGCACGGGCGAGATCCTCTGCGCTGTCGGCGGGCGTGGCGGCGGGCTGGAATTGCAGGGGCTGGGCGTCGGTCATGGGATCGGGAATCGGCTTCAGTGTGCGGTCTTCAATGCGCAGTCTTCAGTGCGGGGCGCCCGGGCGTTCGCCGTGCTGCATCATGTCGATCACGCGGCAATCGCTGCACATCTTGAGGCGCTCGGCGGCGGCGCCGGAGAACGCCGGATGCGCGCCCAGCTTGGCCAGCATCGTCGCGACCATCTGCGCGGTGCCGAACGGCTTGTTGCAGCGGATGCAGTGGAACGGCTGCGCCTCGTTGAGCGTGGCCGATTGGCGGGCTTCTGCCGACAGGTTCAAACGCGGCACGAGGGCGATGGCGCTTTCAGGGCACGTGGTCTCGCACAGGCCGCATTGGACGCAGTTGCGCTCGATCATGGCCAGCACGGGCCGCTCGGCCTGATCGCGCAGCGCCTGCGACGGGCACGCGCCCACGCACGCCATGCACAGCGTGCAGCGTTCGCGGTTCACGGTGATGGCGCCAAACGGCGCACCGGCTGGCAGCGGGATGATGGCCTCGGTGGCCTTGGCGTGGCGTGCAAGATGGTCGAGCGCGAAATCGAGTGCCTCGCGCTTGGCAGCGGCCACCGCAAAGGTGGCCGCCGGCATATCACGGCGAAAGCCGCGCACCGGGCCCGACACGTCGGCGTGGCTCAAGCGTGCATCAAGCGCCGCCGCATCCGCCACGTCGATCAGCACCACACCCGTCCCGTCTGCCGGTTCACCCAGCCCCTGCAGAACCGCCTGCGCCACGGCAACCTGCTCGGAGAGCATCGCGCGGTACTGCGGCGCGTCGTCTTCCGTCAGCAGGATGGCGATGCGCGCGGCGCCGTAAGCCAATGCGGAGAGCCACAGGTCCAATCCCGTCGATGCCGCATGGAAGACCTCGACGGGCAGCACATTCACCGGCACGCCCTGGGCCTTACCGATACGCGCGGCACGGCCCAGTTGCTCGATCAGCGTGCGGCCCCGCCCACCGTTATGCAGCAGAACCACGGCATCACGCCCACCCGCCGATGCATACGTGCCGAGCAGCGTCTTCAGCTTGCGCCCCTGGTACGGCGCGCTCGGATAGGCATAGGTGATGGCGCCGGTGGGACACGCGGTCGTACACGCACCGCAGCCCACACAGAGATTGGGCGTGACGTGCACGCTGCCGCGGCCGTCCTTCCACTGCGACGCAATCGCCGACGCCGAACACACGTCCACGCAAGCGTTGCAGCCCACTTGGCCGTTACGCCCGTGCGCGCAGATCGATTCCTTGTACTGGAAGAACTTGGGCTTCTCAAACTCCCCCACCATTTGCAGCAACGCCAGCGATGCCGTCAGTTGGCGGCCCGCGTCTGCGCCCGCATGGAAGTAGCCCTGCGGCGGCTGGTGCTGGGCAAACGCCGGCGCATCGTTCAGATCGAAGATCAGGTCGAATTGGCCCGATAGCGCCTGCGGTGCGTCCACGCGGCTGAAATCGACGGCCAACGCATCGCCGCACGCCTTGACGCACGCGCGATGGTCGCGGCATGCATCCAGATCGATCTGGTACAGCGCGTCGATGGCGCCTTCCGGGCAGACATCGATGCAGGCGTTGCAGCGCGTGCAGCGGTCCAGGTCAATCGGGTTGCGGTTGCGCCATTGCACCTCGAACGCACCAAGCCAGCCGTTCACCTGCGCCAGCTCGCCCGCGTGGACCGGCCAGCGGCGCTCCATCGGCGGGACAAACGGACCACTTGCGCGATCGCGCCCGGTGACGAGCACCGCCACGCTCAGTTGGTCGGCCAGCCGTTCCGCCCACGGCATGGCACGCTCGGCAGGACCGATGATCAGCACGTTGCCGTCGGAGCGGTAGTCGACCACCGGCACTGGCTCCGGCGCCGGCAAGCCAGCGACGGCCAGCAGCGCCGCTGTCTTGGCACGGAAACCGCGCGCATCGCGTTTGGCGCCTGCCGACCACCCGCCCGTTTCGCGCACGTTGACGAAATGGATCGGTGCGGTCACACCCTCATGCTGCGCGGCCACTTCTGCAAACAGCGCCTTTTCCTGCGTGCAGGCAACGACGACGTCTTCCGTACCATCCAGCGCCTGTGTGAACGCGCTGATCTCGCGGCGGCACAGCAGGTGGTGCGTCTTGCTGGGGGCGTCGATAGCGGCGTCAGACGCGCGCAGGGCGTCGCCCACCGCATCGGCATCGATCGGCATGGTGTGATTGCAACTGCAGAGCAGTGTCGGCATGGATTTGTGCGTGAGCGCCCACGTGCATGGCGCAGGCTGTGGAGACATGGCAGCACGGTCTTTGCCGCGCGGCCTTCTTTTTATTCTACGGACGGCGGCTTAACGCCGCCATGCGGGGTTGCCTGAGCGGGGTCATCAACGCGGGGCGACTCGGCATCGACAGGTTCAGGCGGCGTCTCGCCCGTGACGAGAGGTGCAGCGGCCGATACCGGTTCGATTCCTGGCGGCGCAGCCACATCCTCGTCCAGCGGCTCGAACAACCGCAGTTCCGCCGTGTGCCGCAGCTCGCGCAACATCTCGGGCGGGATCGGGTCGGGCTGCGAATAGTCGTCGATGTAGGTATCGAGCCCGTCCATCACATTGAAGTGCGGATCGGCGAAGAGCTTCTTGAGCGCGGCACGCTTGACGGCTTCGTCCACCCCGTGCGCGACGAAGGGCGAGAAATCATCGGATGGCGTCAACTTGGAGGCGTCTTCCAGCGTGAGCGGGGGTGCCGCTTCGGGCGTAGGCTCGACCGTCGACGCTTCAGGCACGACGACGGGGGCCGGCTCGGCGGGCGGTGCCGCTTCCGGTTCGGGCTCGCCCCGCCGTTCGGCGGCCTTGCGGCGCGACCAGCGCGAGAGGAAGGTTTCGTCGCTCACAGCAGTCTCGCTCAGAACTTCGCGCGGTCTTCCGGCGGCAGGAACGACTCCGGGCGGCGCCGCTTCTTCGGCTCGGGCCGGTAGTTTTCGGCCACGTACGCCTGCAGCCACTCCAGCGCAGCGGCATCCAACGGCACGTTTTCGACCGTCTCGCCGCCGTCGAGCCAGCGACCAGCCTCGTTGTAGCTCAGCGAAACCGTATGCGGAATCGCCCGGCCCTCGTCGGTCGTGCCCGACTCGCCCAGGCGCCACAGCACGAACCAGCAGGGCGCGGCGGAGGTCACGTTCAGGTAGTAGCCCTCGGCCTCGTCGCGAAACAGCGTGACGGAGAAGCCGGGCGTGAGCCAGCGCTCTTCGCCCTTCTCATCCTCAGCGCGATCGAGGCAGCGCGGTGCGGTGCCGTATTCGCCCAGGTCGGGCACGACAGCCTCAAGCCGCCACTGGAACGGCTGCCAGCGGTTGGCCGTCGGGCGGCGACACAGCACCACTGCCACCTTTACGGAGGGGCGCTCCGTCTGACGATCGTTGGACAACGGTTCGCTGGCATCCATGGCTTGGCGCTCAGGTGTTCTGCACGACGATTGACGGGAACTTGCTCGTCATGTCCTTCGCCTTCTCGGCCACGGCAATGGCGACGCGGCGCGCGATCTGCTTGTACACGCCGGCAATCGCGCCGTCGGGGTCGGCCACCACGGTGGGGCGGCCCGAATCGGCCTGCTCGCGAATGGACAGGTTCAGCGGCAGGCTGCCCAGGAACGGCACGCCGTACTGTTCGCACATCTTCTCGCCGCCGCCGGCGCCGAAGATGTGTTCGGTATGGCCGCAGTTCGGGCAGCAGTACACCGCCATGTTCTCGACCACGCCGATGATGGGAATCCCCACCTTCTCGAACATCTTCAGGCCCTTCTTGGCGTCGAGCAGCGCGATGTCCTGCGGCGTGGTGACGATCACCGCGCCCGTCACAGGCACCTTCTGCGACAGCGTGAGCTGGATATCGCCCGTGCCCGGCGGCATGTCGACGATGAGGTAATCCAGGTCGCGCCAGTTGGTCTGCTTGAGCAGTTGTTCGAGCGCCGAGGTCACCATCGGGCCGCGCCAGACCATCGGGTTGTCCTGTTCGATCAGGAAGCCGATGGAGTTGGCTTGCAGGCCGTGCCCCTCCATCGGCTCCATCGTCTTGCCGTCGGCCGACTCCGGCTGGCCCTGGATGCCCAGCATCATCGGCTGGCTAGGGCCGTAGATATCGGCGTCGAGAATGCCGACGTTGGCGCCTTCCGCAGCCAGCGCCAGCGCCAGGTTCACGGCGGTAGTCGACTTACCCACTCCGCCCTTGCCCGACGCCACGGCAATGATGTTCTTCACGTTCGGCATCAGGTGCACGCCGCGTTGCACCGCGTGCGCCACGATCTTCATCGACACCTGCACGCTCACATTTTCGACACCTTGCACCTGACGCAGCGCCCCGATCACGAGCTTGCGGATCGGCTCGAACTGGCTCTTGGCGGGGTAGCCGAGTTCCACGTCGAGCGACACCTCGCCGCCATCGACCCGGATGTTGCGCGCCGATTTGGACGACACGAGGTCGCGCCCGGTATTGGGATCCACCACGCCGCGCAGGGCTTCGGTGATCTGTTCGATGGTTACGCTCAACATTTGCTCCACAAATCTAATGCGAATGGGGGACGGGCCAACGGTGACGCGGCATGAACTTTGCGGCGCCCTGGGCACTCTATCTACTGTTTTGCTATTGTATTTTGCCGGCGCACCGTTCGTCCGATTCCCCCTCAATATCCTTCCGATGCGCCGGATATCGGCAAACCCACAAGAACCGATCCCGTTACCCGTAGGAGAAACCATGAAAGCCAAGCTTATTTCCGTCTCGCTGATCGCCCTGCTGGCCGCCGGCTGCGCCACCGAGCAGCAGAACCAGACCGCCATGGGCACCGGCGTTGGCGCGGCCGTGGGCGCTGGCATTGGCGCGCTGGTCGGCAACGGCAAGGGCGCCGCCATTGGCGGTGCGCTTGGCGCGGCCACCGGTGCAACCGTCGGCTACAACTGGGGCGCCATCAAGTCCAAGCTGGCTGGCGATACGGCCGGCACGGGCACGCAGATTTCGGAGCAGCCCGACGGCTCGCTCAAGCTGAACATTCCGAGCCAGGTCTCGTTCGACACCGACAGCGCGGTGATCAAGCCGTCGTTCCGCGGCCCCTTGGATAGCGTGGCACAAACGCTCACGCAGCATCCGGAGCTGGCCGCCAATGTGGTCGGCCACACGGATAGCACCGGCAACCCGAACTACAACTTGACGCTGTCGCAAAAGCGCGCGCAGAGCGTGGCGAGCTACCTGACGGACCGCGGCGTGGCCCGCAACCGCCTTTCCGCTGAAGGCCGCGGCCAGAATCAGCCCGTTGCCGACAACGCCACCGAGGCCGGCCGCGCCCAAAATCGCCGCGTCGAAATTTATTTGAAACCAATTCAAGGGTAACCCTGTCATAGAAAACAGGTGCCGCTTGCCACACGTTGCTGGCTCGCGATGCGTGGCTGACCTCCCGGGCGGTACCTGATTTCTCCTCCTTTTCCGTTGTGGAAAGCTGCGCCGGCTCTGACCGGCGCTTTTTTTGGGTCACACGATGCGCGGCATCGTGACGCATAGGCCGAACTCCACGATCACACCCACGTTCCGCAGATTCGTCCGGGAACGGCCTGATACCGCCGGGCGCGCTAAAATATGCGTTTATCCGCGCGCCGCGCCCTGTTCGCGGCCCGCCCGCACCTTTCTGGCCTGCCCATGTCCGAACGTCGCATCCTCGTCACTTCCGCCCTGCCTTATGCCAACGGGCCGATCCATATCGGCCACCTGGTCGAGTACATCCAGACCGATATCTGGGTACGCTTCCAGCGCATGCGCGGTCATGAGACCTACTACGTGGGTGCCGACGACACGCACGGCACGCCCGTCATGCTGCGCGCCGAGAAGGAAGGCCTGACCCCGCGCCAGCTGATCGAACGCGTCTGGACGGAACATAAGCGCGACTTCGACAACTTCCTAGTCTCGTTCGACAACTACTACAGCACCGACTCCGACGAAAACAAGGAGCTGTGCCAAAACGTCTACCTCAAGCTGAAAGAAGCCGGCCTGATCGACGTGCGCGAAGTCGAGCAGTTCTACGACCCGGTCAAGGAGATGTTCCTGCCAGACCGCTTCATCAAAGGCGAATGCCCGAAGTGCGGCGCGAAAGACCAGTACGGCGATTCGTGCGAAGTCTGCGGCGCAACCTACCAGCCGACCGACCTGAAGAACCCATACTCCGTGGTGTCGGGCGCGACCCCGGTGCGCAAGTCATCGGAACACTACTTCTTCAAGCTGTCCGACCCGCGCTGCGAGAACTTCCTGCGCGACTGGGTGGCCGACCTGGCCCAGCCCGAAGCCACCAACAAGATGCGTGAATGGCTCGGCGAGGAAGGCGAGGCCAAGCTCTCGGACTGGGACATCTCGCGTGATGCGCCGTACTTCGGTTTCGAAATTCCGGGCGCCCCGGGCAAATACTTCTACGTGTGGCTGGATGCGCCGGTCGGCTACTACGCCAGCTTCAAGAACCTGTGCGCCAAGCGCGGCCTGGATTTCGACGCGTGGATCAACGAACACTCGACCACCGAGCAGTACCACTTCATCGGCAAGGACATCCTCTATTTCCACACGCTGTTCTGGCCGGCGATGCTGAAGTTCTCCGGCCACCGCACGCCAACCAACGTGTTCGCCCACGGCTTCCTGACGGTGGACGGCGCGAAGATGAGCAAGTCGCGCGGCACGTTCATCACTGCGCAAAGCTACATCGACACCGGCCTGAACCCAGAATGGCTGCGCTACTACTTCGCGGCCAAGCTGAACGCGACGATGGAAGATCTGGACCTGAACCTGGACGATTTCATCGCCCGTGTGAACAGTGATCTGGTGGGCAAGTTCGTCAACATCGCCAGCCGCTCGGCGGGCTTCCTGGTCAAGCGCTTCGAAGGCCGCGTGAGCGACGCCGCGCTGGGCCATCCGCTGATGGTGCAACTGCGCGAAGCCGCCCCGCAAATCGCCGATCTGTACGAGAAGCGCGAGTACAGCAAGGCACTGCGTGCCGTCATGGAACTGGCCGATGCCGTCAACGCCTTCGTCGACACCGAGAAACCGTGGGATCTGGCCAAGGATGAAGCCAACCGCGAAAAGCTGCACGCCGCATGCTCGGTCGCGCTGGAAGCGTTCCGCCTGCTGGCCGTGTACCTCAAGCCGATTCTGCCCACCACGGTGGAGCGCATCGAAGCGTTCCTCAACGTTGAGCCGCTGACGTGGCGTTCGATCGATTCGCAGCTCTCGTCGGATAAGCCGATCCAGCCGTACTCCCACCTGATGACGCGCGTGGACAAGAAGCAGGTGGATGCGCTGGTGGAGGCAAATCGTCAGTCGCTGCAGGCCACCGCAGAAGCCCCGGCTGCTGCCGCCGCCAACGGTGCTGCCGCCATTGAGCCGATGGCCGACACCATCACCATCGACGACTTCGCCAAGATCGACTTGCGTGTCGCCAAGATCGTCGCCTGCCAGCGCGTGGAAGGATCGAACAAGCTGCTGCAGCTGACGCTGGATGTGGGCGAAGGACAGACGCGGAATGTGTTTTCGGGTATCCAGTCGGCGTATGCGCCGGAATATCTGGTGGGCAAGCTGACCGTGATGGTTGCCAACCTGGCACCGCGCAAGATGAAGTTCGGGATGTCGGAAGGGATGGTGTTGGCGGCTTCGGCTGCCGATGAGAAGGCTCAGCCTGGGCTTTATATTCTTGAGCCGCATTCTGGCGCGGTGCCGGGGATGCGGGTGCGGTAATGGTTGTTTTGGGGATGGGCCTTGGTGGTCCACTCCCCTTTCGGTCCCGGCAGGGGATGAAACAAGGGATACACCACAAAAAACCCCGGGGCCAAACACCGAAAACCCTTAACCCCCATTCAACCGATCATCACTGCGCGAAGTCGTCGTAACCCGCCCATCCGGCCCAAAGTGCACATTGAAGAAGGCCCGCTCGGTAGCGCTTTCCATCCACCGATACCCCCAAACCTCTTCCTGCTTCAGCTTAAACAGCTCCACCTTCCCCGGCTTGCCCAGCATCCGGCGAACGTCGTCCTTGGCCTGCCCCACCCGCACGCGCCCGAAATTCTCGGCCGTCAACACCTGCTCGATCTTCTGCACGTGCCCGTCAGGCCCGATCGCCACCATCCAGGTTGAAGTCCCTTCTGGTCCGCGCGGATACTCCAGTTGCCGCGTGCCGCCTTCGTTCTCCCAGATCGTCTCGGGCTGGCCTGCCGTGGCCCTGACATCGTCCTCGGTGGATTGCCCGACCACGATGCCTTTGAACAGCAGGTTGTCCGGCTTGGCCGATTGCCACGCCCGCTTGGCGGCATCACCCACGCGATCCACGGCCTGGTCGACCTTTTGTTGATCGCAGCCGAACAGCGCCAGCAATGAAGCCAGAACGCCCATGGTGACTCCCACTTGTGCGAGTTGACGAAGATGCGGCATGGAACTCCTCGTGCGAAACATGGACCCGCCGCCATTCTGGCAGCCGGGCCAACCGTTTACCAACGTTTGTTGAACAGGACCGACGCGCCATTGATCGTACCGCCGCGTGCCACCACCGACCACCGCCGCGAAAACTGCCACGTCAGTTTGACGATGGAATCGGCCGTCGACAGGCTTTGCTCATAGCCGACGGTGATGCGCTCCGAGATGACCTTGCCCAGGCTCACCACCTGCGGATCGGTCAGGCCTGCGGCGGACGGCCCGATCGAGAACTCGTCGAGCCCGAAGCGCCGCGCCACGTTCTTGCCTGCTACGTTGCCCAGCAGGCCGAGGGCCGCGCCGGACATCGCCTGCTGCTGGCCCAGACCGGCGTTCGATGCGCTGTAGCCGAACATCAGCCACGAAAGCTTGTCTTCATCAGGCACGTTGGGCTCGGAGACGAGCTTGACGCGTGGCTGGCGCACCGTGCCAGTCACCTGCACGCCGGCTTCGACTTCCTGGTTACGCCGCATGGCGGTGATGTTGAACGACGGATTGTTGATAGGCCCGACGAAATTCAGCACGCCCTGCTCGATGGCCAGCTTGCGGCCGAACGCTTCATACGTGCTGCCCTGGCGCACGTAGATCGTGCCAGTGCCGCGCAGGGGTACGAGCGGCTCGCTGTGCACGTGCATCTGGCCGCCAAGCGACAGGTCTGCACCGGCACCCTTGAAGCGGAAGTTGTCGCCAAAATCGACATCGACATCGACCACCGGGCTGAAGCGGCCAGCCGGCTTTTCTTCGCGCTTAACACCGCGTTCGGCCTGGTTGCGGGCGGCGTCGGCGCGGCGGACGATGACCACGTCGTCGCCCAGCGAGGGCGCGCCGTCCTTCGGCAGATCAAACAAGCCCCGGTCGACCTTGAACTTGCCGGTGATGGCCACGCGGTCGTTATCGTTGGCAATACGCGCCTGGCCCGACAGCACCAGCGTGCGGTCCGGATCGGCAAAGAGCTGCAGCTTGTCGGCAACGATGGTGCCGGCCAGGTTCGGGTTCGCCTCGCCGAGTTGCACGCGGCCCTGCGCACGCAGGGTGCCGTCGCCGCCGTGGAACACCACCTCTTGCAGGTCGACCACGTTCTGGTCGAGCGCCACGCGCACCACGCCCTTGGTCAGGCGGATGCCCTGGTCGTACAGGGCCACGTCGACGTCCTGGCCGGTCAGGAAACCGCTCACCTTGGGCGCGCCCACTGTACCGGCAAACGTCAGGCTGGCCGCGAGCTGCCCGTCCGTCGCAACGTCCGGCCCCAGCAGGTCGCCGATACTCTTGAGGTGCGGCAGGCTGATCGTCAAGCCGCCGGAGAGCGGCGACGTGGGCGCCATGAGCGCCAAGGTGCCCGGCCCAGGATCACGCACGAGCCCGACACCCGCATCAAGGTAAAGGTTGCCCACGCGCGTTGACTGCACATTGCCGCGCAGCCCGAGGCGCATGCCTTCGCCGTGCGCTTCCACGGTCGCTTCGGTCAAGCCCAATGGGGTGAAACCGCGGCCAGCGTTGATCGACAGATCGCCGCTGCGGCGGGCGATGCGCGCCGCGCCGGTGGCCGTGCTGCCGAGATCCAGATCCCATTGCCCGTCGATGACGAGATCCGTGCGTACCGGCGGAGCCTGGCCCGTCCAGGTGCGCACAAGCTCCAGTACCCGCGCGATCTGCAAGCCGTCGACACGGCCTGCGCTGCGCACGTGTCCCTGAGTGGATTCAATACGTTCGATGTGAATGGGGGTCTGGTCCAGCGTCAGGTCAGCGCGGCCCATCATCAGGCGGCCCGGCGCCACCGACAGCCGCACCGGTGCCGTGAGTTGCAGGTTGGGCGCACCCTGCGCCGACAGCGTAGAGATCGTGCCATCCCACCCATCGCCGTCCTTGCCGGGAGTCAGCGCGCCGTCGCCTGCCAGCGCAAATTTGAACGGCTGATTGCGCACGTTGCCGTCTGCATCGGCGCGGAAGCGGTGGGCGCGGCGCGTGCCCTCCAGCGTGGCATGCATTTCTCGCAACGACAGGCTCGGGCCCGTCACACGCCGCGCGGTCAGCTCGAACAGCAAGGGCCCATCGATGCCGTCGCGGATCTGCGCCCGGCCGTTGGCGGTGTCGATCTTGTTTCCTTGATAGGCAAGCTGATTGGCGCGGAACGTGGCATCCACTTGCGGGCGCTTGATCGTGCCGGAGACATCGCCAGACAGGATGAGCGCCCCACTCACCCCAAGCTGCAGGCGTGCGAGTTGCGGTGCATCGATGTCGACGTGCATGCGGTCGGCCGCCCCGCCAAAGCTGCCCCGCAGGCTGGCTTTGTTGCCCGCCACGCCGAGCCTGGCGTCGCTGGGCAGCAGGCGTTCACCGCGCAGGTGGACATTGCCGTCGCCGGTCATCGGCAAGCCGGCGTAATTGCTATCGCGCACGGCAAATTTGACGGCGGCGTCAATCGGCTCACCCAGCGTGCCGCGCGCATCGAACTCGGCGTTGATGCGGCCCTTGGCCACCTTCGCCAGCCGCGACGGATCGAACTCCGCCAGATTGCCCTTGAAGGCAAACGACTGCGCTTCGTCGTGCCGGAGCGTGCCCACCAGCGTCAACCGCGAGCGCCCCAGCGCC
Organism: Ralstonia sp. PBBBR1; assembly: GCF_002256165.1. NCBI lineage: Bacteria > Pseudomonadati > Pseudomonadota > Betaproteobacteria > Burkholderiales > Burkholderiaceae > Ralstonia > Ralstonia sp. PBBBR1. Next base: position 53,404 of record NZ_NKIL01000003.1, read on the forward strand.
ACCTGGGCGCTTTCCACCGTGACCTGCGTCGCATCGAGCACGGCTTTCGCTTGCGCACGCATGTCGCCGCCCGCTAGATCCAGCGCCACATGTTGCGTGCCGCCCGCAAAGTCGACGGTGATGGGGCCAGCGAGTTTTGTTTTCTCCAACGATGCATGAAGCGCCTGCAGATCAAGCTGGCGCACATCCACGCGCAGTGCGCCATGCCCCTTCTGGACATTGGCGCCACCCGTAAGCACCGCGCCGCCCAGCAAGCGCATATCGAGTCCGGTGAGTTGCTGATCGTTTTCGTTCAGCCGCACCTGAGCACGCAGCGATTGCAGCGGCAGCTTCTGCTTGTCGAGCGTGCCGGGCTGCGCGTTGTCGATCTGAATGGGGCCGGCCACCGTCAACGTCTTGGCCTTCTCGTCGGGGCGCAGATCGGCGTGGATCGACAGCGATGCTTCCGGCGCGCCTGGCGCAAACGCACTCGGATTCACGTGCTCCGCCGACACGACTGCGCGCGACAGGGGCAAGGCGCCAAACGGCGTGGCGTCTATCAGCGCCTGTGCGGTCAGCTTGGCGCCGGTGCCGGTCGCGTCGATACGCAGCGCCTCCAGCGAGCCCGACAGCTGCGCCGACACTGACGCATCCTGCTTCTGCCCGTTGACCTCGAATTGAGTGGCCAGCGTCGCGGCTCCGGTGAGCGGATACGGCCGCGTACCGGTCATGCGCAGCGTGGCCGCGAGCTTGCCGGCGGGCGTCTCCATACCGTCGAGGAGCACGTTGTGATGCGTGCCGTCGGTATGCAGGCTGCCGGCAATCGATTTCAGCTCGGTGGTCGACGTGCCCTGCCGGATGGCGAGGCGATCGACTGCAAGCCGGTCCACATCCAGCGCCAGCGGCAACACCAGCGAATTCGGCGGACCACTCGGCGGTATGGGCGGTGTCGGATGCAGGATCACATCGACATTGCCGGCACGGAGATACGCGAAGTGCGCATGCCATGGGCCGCGCGTGATGGCCCAGCGGCCTTCCACATGGTCAATGCGCACTTCCGTGCTGCCCGCGCGCACATGCAGATCGCGCAGCGACACGCCATCGCGCACCGTGCCGCCCTCCAGCTTGCCCGACACATAGGCGTTGCCAAAGCGCGTGGCGAGCGCCCACAACTGCGCCGTGCCCGATTGCGAATGGATGGCCCACACCAGCCAGCCGGCCAGCGCGAGCACGATCACCAGCAAAAAGGCGACCAAGCCGCCGAGCCAGCGCAGCGTGCGGCGGCCCCAGCCACGCGTGGGACGCTTGGGGTGTTGTGCTTCGGGTGGATTGGATTCAGGCGTTTGCGGATCGGTCATCGTCATATTCAGAACGCGATGCCCAGCGACACGCTCGGCCGGAACTGCTTCTGCTGGACGCCGTAGGCCATGTCGAGCTGGATCGGCCCCACGGGACTCTTCCAGCGGACGCCGACACCCACCCCATTGAACCAGCGACGCTCCGACCAGTTGTCGGTGGCGGTACCGGTATCCCAGAACACGGCGGCGCCCCATTGCGGCAGGAACCAGCGTTGATATTCCAACCCGCCAGTGACGAGGAACTTGGTCGGCAGCGTGCTGCCGTTGACGTCGTTACCGATGCTCTGGAAGTCGTAGCCGCGCACCGACTGCGTGCCGCCCGTTCGAAAGCGCAGCGTGGCAGGCACGCCATCACCGGACCCGGAGGTGATGACCGCGCCCAGCTCACCGCGTGCGACGAAGATGTCGCGCTGCCCCACCGGCACGAACTGGCGGATGCGGCTGTAAGACCGAACGAACGACTGGTCCGTCAGCACGCCCTTCACTGCCGCGCCGATCTGCGTGGTGATGATGTTGCCGCGGCGCGGGAACAGCGGGTCGTCCACATCGCGGCGCGTCCAGGCGAAACCCGGGACGAGCGCCTTGCTCAACTGGCGCTCGGCGCCCTCGGGCCGTAGGTCGTCGTAGTAGAAATCAACGGTGAACGATGTCTCGTAGATGCCGCGCACACGCGTCTGCTTGAAGCCCGAACGATAGCTGCGCGTCTCGGTGCCCGAGGTGTCGGTGCGGTCCATGCTGGTGTAGAGGCTATTGACGTATTGCTTGTCATCGGGCGGCACCGTCACGCCGGCAAACAGGTACTGGCGGCGCTGTTCGATGCGAGCCTGCGTATCGAGCACCCATGCCTTGCTGAACAGGTTCAGATATTGATAGCGCCCTTCCACCGAGGCGCCCGTGTCTGTGCCGTAACCCACACCGCCGGTGATGCGATTGGGCGGGTACTCCCGCACGCGCACCCGCACCGGCGCATTGACCGGGTTCTTCGGATCGTCACCCAGGTCGACGATCGCATTGGAAAAATATGGCTGCCCCTGGATGGCGGCCTGCAGCGATTGCAGACGATCGGCGGAGTAGTCCTCGCCGACGCGCAGCGGGTTCACGTGGTTGATGATGCTGCGCGGGTAGCGCGACAAACCCTGCACGTCCAGCGGCCCCAATGTGTAGGCCGGACCGCTGTCATAGCCCACCGACAGGTCAGCCTTGCTCTCGTCCGGATCGACACGCGCCTGCGACGACGTCTGCTTGGCCGCGTAATAACGTTTGCTCTGCAGGGCAGCCAGGCTGTCGTCCTTGGACTTGTCCCAGCCCGCTTGGCGGAACGCCATGCCGTGCTGCAGGCTCCACGATTTTTTCAACTCGTCGATGCGCTTGGCGTCTTGCGTGATGGCGCCGGTAAAGTCGAGCGCCACGGTGTCGATGGTGGTACGCGGGCCGGGCTCGACCTTCACGTTGACCACGCGGTGGTCCGGCGGGCCGTCCAGCTTCGCGGTCGCCTTCGGCACGAAATAGCCCTCGGTGGCCGTCAGCTTGGTGACCTGATCGCCAATGGTCTCGACCATGTACTGGAGCTGGTCGTCAGTGATGTCCTTTCGGTCTTTGTAGCGCGACAGGTCCAGATGGCGCTCAAGCAAGTCGCGAATGGACTTCGGCGCATCGATCTTGACGTCGTATTCAGCGTGCGCCCGGGCGCAGGCGAGGGACAGCACAAAGCCGGCCGCCAGCGCGGCGGCGGGCAAACCCAGGAAACGAAAGCGTGGTGGTCGTGACGGTCGCGATGGTCGATTGGAGCCGGTCATCGTGGCAAGCGTGGTGCCGCCCCACGGGCCGGCTGAATCGAAGGAAAGGCGTATTTGACCATACCGGGCCCGGCGGGTGCCCAGGCAAATGCAACGAATGCGGCCTTCCGGATCGGCCGGAAGGGTTTCGCACGTGCCGTGCCCAAGGCCGTTACGACGGCCAATACGGTAAAATGCGCCGGTTTTCCGCCCGGGACCTTTCCGTGCGGGCAAGATCACCCAACATCACATACCGCCATGGCCCTGTACAAGTCCGAGATCACCCAGTTCCTGGAAGAACTCAAGACCCAGAAGCCCGACCTGGAAGCGCAGCAGCGCCAAGGCCGCTCCCTGCTGTGGGACAAGGACCCGATCGACCTGGAAGAGCGCGCACGTGCCAAGTCCACCCGCGTGGCGCAAAAGCCGTACGTCTACTCGCTGGACTGATCGGCCGACCGGCCCTCGGCCCGCCAGGCTCACCGCCGCATGACCACTTCCGCGCAGGACAAGCTGCCACTGCCCGTCGAGCTGCCCAGCGTGGCGCCCGATCAGGATTCCACGCCCGCGCAGGTCGACGGCCTTGCCTTTGCGCGGCTCTACGGCGAGCCACTGTTCAAGCTCCCGCAGGATCTCTACATCCCGCCCGACGCGCTCGAAGTCTTTCTCGAAGCGTTTGAAGGGCCGCTGGACTTGCTGCTGTACCTGATCCGTCGCCAGAACTTCAATGTGCTGGACATTCCGCTGGCGCAGGTCACCCGGCAATATCTGGCATACATCGAGCAGATTCGCGCGACCAACCTGGAGCTGGCCGCCGAATACCTGCTGATGGCGGCCATGCTCATCGAAATCAAGTCGCGCATGCTGCTGCCGGTCAAGAAGACCGACTCAGGCGACGAGCCCGAAGACCCGCGCGCCGAACTGGTGCGCCGCCTGCTCGAGTACGAGCAGATGAAGCTCGCCGCGCAGAAGCTCGACACCGTGCCGCAACTGGGCCGCGACTTCCTGCGCGCCCAGGTCTATATCGAGCAGAGCCTCGCGCCGCGCTACCCCGACGTCAATTCCGACGACCTGCGTGTCGCCTGGGCCGACGTGCTGCGCCGCGCCAAGCTCACGCAGCACCACAAGATCTCGCGCGAAGAGCTGTCGGTGCGCGAGCACATGAGCCAGATCCTGCGTCGCCTGCAGCACGCGCGGTTCATGGAGTTCACCGAGCTATTCGAAGAAGCGATCCAGTCCGGCAAGGGCGCACCCATCGTGGTCGTCAACTTTGTCGCCATGCTTGAGCTTTCGCGCGAATCGCTGCTCGAAATCACGCAGGCCGAACCGTACGCGCCCATTTACGTGCGCCTCGCCTATTCTCCGACGTAATTCGTCCGGCCTGACCCGGGCCGAATCACACAACAACTATGAAAGTCATCTCGTCGATCCAGGAACTGCGCGACCAACTGCGCGGCCAGAACCGCGTCGCCTTCGTGCCGACCATGGGCAACCTGCATGAGGGCCACCTGAGCCTGATGCGCCTGGCGCGCCAGCATGGCGACCCGGTGGTGGCGTCCATTTTCGTGAACCGCCTGCAGTTCGGCCCGAACGAAGATTTCGACAAATACCCGCGCACCCTGCAGGACGACATCGAAAAACTGCAAAAGGAAGGCGTGTACGTGCTGTTCGCGCCCACCGAGCGCGACATGTACCCCGAGCCGCAGGAATACCGTGTCGAACCGCCGCATGATCTGGGCGACACGCTCGAAGGCGAATTCCGCCCTGGCTTCTTCAAGGGCGTCTGCACGGTGGTGATGAAGCTGTTCTGCTGCGTGCAACCACGCGTGGCCGTGTTCGGCAAGAAGGACTACCAGCAGTTGATGATCGTGCGCCGCATGGCGCATCAGTTTGCGTTGCCGGTCGATATCGTCCCGGCCGAAACGGTGCGCGCGGATGATGGCCTGGCGCTATCGTCGCGCAACGTCTACCTGACCAACGAAGAGCGGGCCGAAGCGCCCGAGCTCTACCGCACGCTGCATCAGGTGCGTCAGGACGTGCTCGAAACTGTGCTGCAAGGCCAGGCGTCGCACGAAGAGGTGACCACCAAGGCGATGGACTATCTGCGTGGCCGCGGCTGGCAGCCCGACTACGTGGCCGTGCGCCGCCGCTCCGACCTGCAGAAGCCGACACCCGAGAACATCGCCGCCGGCGAGCCGCTGGTCGTGCTGACCGCCGCGAAGCTCGGCAAGACGCGCCTGATCGATAACCTCGAAATCTGAGCGACGCAGCCTCGTTCCACGAAAAAGCCCGGCAGTGCCGGGCTTTTTTCATGCCGCCGCCGACGTGTCGGCAACCCTGGCCTGCGGGGGCGATTCCCCGAGCCAATTGAGAATGCCGCTCCACTGCTCCACATCCTTTGCCACACGCGAGGGCGCCACGTCCCACAGCGTCAGGCCATGCGCGGCCAGTTGCACGTAATTCTGGGTATCGCGCAGATAGCCAAGGATGGGCACTTCCAGCCCCTGTACGAAACGTTGAAGCTGTTCAGCGGCGCGCGTGCGCATATCCACGCGCATGCCGACCACGCCCAGTTTGACCTCGCCATGGCGCACGGGCTTTTCATCGGCCAGTTTGCGCAGGAAGGTCTGCGTGGCAAGGATGTCGAACATGGAAGGCTGCAGCGGCACGATCACGTAGCCCGACATCTTGACGAGATCCCCCAGCCGCCAGCCGTGCAGGCCCGCCGGCGTATCGAGCACCACGTGCGTCGTCCCCTTGGGCGGCTTGGCGATGTGGTCGGCGTTGATTTCCCATGTGCGGATGGGCTTGGCGGTCTCCGGGCGCAAGGCGAGCCATTCGCGTGAGGACTGCTGGCGGTCGGTGTCTCCCAGCATCACGGCGTGATCCCGCGCGGCAAAGTAGCCGGCCAGATTGGTGGCCAGCGTGCTCTTGCCCACCCCGCCCTTCGGATTCGCTACAACGGCCACCGGCATGCCCGCCTCCTTGCGCTCGTTGAATCATGTGTCGATTTGATCACTCGACAGATCTGTCCATCGGTAATTATGGCTCAGCCTGCACGTGGCGGCGTTCGCAGCAACGCGGCAAGGTCGAGATGCGCTTCGCAGGTGTCGGCCAGACGCTCGAGCGAAGCCTCACGCAATGCGGCGTAGTCCTGCGTCTGCGCATCACCCACGCCGGCCCAGGCTAGCAGCGCGCAGCACGCCTGTGGCGCATCGAACAGACCATGCAGATACGTGGCGAAGATCTGCCCATCGGCCGAGATCGCGCCATCTGCGTGGCCATCATCGAGCAACACGGCGGGGCATGCCAAGGCTGGCCCCGCGGTCACGCCCATGTGGATTTCGTAGCCGGCGACGGCCGCACCGCCTTCCGCCAGGCTGCCGCGCACCTGACGCAACTTCTTGCTGGTCTCCAGCGTGGTCTCGAAATCGAGATAGCCGAGTCCCTCGACGCTACCGGGCGCGCCCTCAAGCCCTAGCGGATCATGCAACCACCGCCCCAACATTTGCATGCCGCCGCAGATGCCGATCAGCTTGCCGCCATAGCGCAGATGTCGCGCGATGGCCGCTTCCCAGCCATTGGCGCGCAGCCAGGCGAGATCCGCCTGCACGCTCTTGCTGCCGGGCAGGATGATGAGGTCGGCGGGCGGAATCGGCTGGCCAGGGCCGACCAGTCGAACGTCCACCTGCGGATGCGCGCGCAGCGCATCGAAATCGGTGTGGTTGGACACACGCGGCAACACCGGAATAACGACGCGCAGCCCATCGGGTGAAGCTGCACGCTGCGCCGTCTGCACCGCGTCTTCTGCGTCGAGATGGAGGCCGGGCAGATATGGCAGCACGCCAAACACCGGCTTGCCCGTCTGCGCGGTCAGCCAGTCGAGCCCCGGCGTCAGCAATGAAATGTCGCCGCGGAACCGGTTGATGATGAAGCCCGTCACGCGCGCGCGTTCGCTGTCAGACAAGCAGGCGAGCGTGCCAACAAGGTGCGCGAACACGCCGCCGCGATCAATGTCGGCGACGAGCACGACGGGACAATCGACGGCTTCGGCAAAGCCCATGTTGGCGATGTCGCGGTCGCGCAGGTTGATCTCCGCCGGGCTGCCGGCGCCCTCTACCAGCACGAGGTCGTACTGCCCACGCAGCCGCGTGTGCGATTCGAGCACAGCGGCCATGGCGGTGGGCTTGTAGTCGTGGTACGCACGGGCGTCGAGGTCGCAGCGCGGCTGACCGTGGATGATGATCTGTGCGCCGGTGTCGCTGTTGGGCTTGAGCAGGACGGGGTTCATGTCGACCGTGGGCACGACGCCCGCCGCCTGCGCCTGCAACGCCTGCGCGCGGCCGATCTCGCCGCCGTCTGCGGTGACGGCGCTGTTGAGCGCCATGTTCTGCGGCTTGAACGGCGCCACGCGCACACCGGCGCGATGCGCGACACGGCACAGGCCGGCGACCAGCGTGCTCTTGCCGGCATCGGACGTGGCGCCCTGGATCATCAGCGTGCCCCGAAGCGAGTCCGGCGGCACAGAAAATGGAGCTTTCGACATGCGCGGATTATCGCACCCACCTTGTTATGCCTGGCTGCCGCGCCCTCGCTAAAATGCGGGAATGTCACGCCGTCTCACACTTGTCCTCGGTGGTGCCCGCTCGGGCAAGAGCCACCACGCCGAACAGCTCGCGCTGCAATGCGTCGGGCCGGTCACGTACGTTGCCACCGCTGGCGAGGACGATGAGGAGATGCAGTTGCGCGTGGCCCTGCACCGCGCGCGGCGTCCGGCCAATTGGGCGCTGGTCGAAGAGCCCGTGCACCTGGCCGAAGCGCTCTACACGCACGCGCAGCACGGTGGCTGTGTGCTGGTCGATTGCATGACGCTGTGGCTCAACAATCTGCTCTTTTCCGAACATCATGAATATCCCGAGACAGGCCTCGTCACGCCGCCCGAAGCCTGGACGGCCGAGATCGACGCGCTGCTGACCGCCCTGCCGCTGCTGCCCGGCGAGGTCATCCTCGTGAGCAACGAAATCGGCCTGGGCGTGGTGCCGATGGGTGCCGTCACGCGCTTCTACGTGGACGAACTGGGCCGGCTGAACCAACGCCTCGCCGCTCTGGCCGACAACGTGCATCTGCTGGTGGCCGGCATTCCGATGGTGGTGAAAGGGCCGGCACTCGGCACCGCAACGTGAGCTTGCCGTCGGGCGGCGTGTTCGATCTCGGGTGGCCCCTCGTGACGCTGGCAGCACTCGCGGGCGTGCTGCTCGATCAGGTATTCGGCGAGGTGTCGCGCTGGCATCCTTTGGTCGGCTTCGGGCGCATCGCCGCAGCGATTGAGCGCTGCATGAACCGCGCACCGGCTGCGTTGGCCAGGTCGCGCATAGTCGGTCTCGTCGCTTGGGCAGTCGCCGTGTTGCCGTTCGTGCTGCTGGCGGCATGGCTCGTCGTGATGGCGGGCGATGTGTCGCCACGGCTGGTGGTGGCGCTTGATGCGATTGCCCTCTATTTCGCCATTGGCGCGCGCAGCCTGTATGAACACATTGCGCCGATCGCGCTTGCGTTGCGCGATGCGGATTTGCCCCGCGCACGCGCCCTCGCCTCGCGCATCGTCTCGCGTGATCTCACACAAGCCGGCGACGAGCCCATTGCGCGTGCCGCCGTGGAATCGGCGCTGGAGAACGGCAGCGATGCCGTCTTCGCGCCGCTGTTCTGGCTTGTTGTGGCCGGCGCGCCCGGCGTGATGCTGTACCGGCTGGCCAACACGCTCGATGCAATGTGGGGCTACCGCAATGCGCGCTTTACCGGCTTTGGATGGGCAGCCGCACGCATCGACGACGTGCTCAACTGGATTCCCGCGCGACTCACGGCGATGAACTACGCGCTGCTTGGCCACACCGCCGATGCGCTGCGCTGCTGGCGCACGCAAGCCCCGCAATGGTCGAGCCCGAACGCGGGCCCGGTCATGGCCGCCGGCGCGGGCAGCCTGCGCGTCCGGCTTGGCGGCGCAGCACGCTACGAAGGCGTGGAAGAAGCGCGCCCGCCGCTCGGCACCGGCAAGCCGGCAACCGCTGTCGATATCACGCGTGCGTTGACGCTCGTATCGCGCACATTGTGGCTGTGGCTGGGCGTACTTGGCCTGATCGCAACATCGGCGCGGGGCTTGTCGTGAGCGTCATCGTCCACGGCGGCAATCTCGCCGCCGCACGCGCGCAGTACGGAGAGCCTGAAGGCGGCTGGCTGGATCTGTCCACGGGCATCAATCCGCACGGCTACCCCATCCCGTCGATCCCACCCGGTGCGTGGTTGCGCCTGCCCGAAGACGATGACCTCGAAGCGCTGGCCGCCGCGCACTACGGCGTGATCGATGCGCGCGCCGTGCTCGCGGTTGCAGGGTCGCAGGCGGCGATCCGCACGCTGCCGACCCTGCTGCCGCGAGGGCGAGCCGGCATCGCGCAGATCGGCTACAGCGAATATGCGCCGGCCTTTGCGCGCGCCGGCCACGACGTCGTACCACTGCCCGAAGCCGCCTTCCTCGGTGACGTGCCAAACGACGTGCAGCACCTGGTCGTCGTCAATCCGAACAACCCCACGGCACGCCTTCTGCCCGCCGAAATCCTGCGCAATTGGCACAGGCGCCTGCATGCGCGCGGCGGTACGTTGATCGTGGACGAGGCCTTTATCGAGGCGTTCGACGATGGCCCCACATTGGCGCCCCTGGCTGGCGTGCCGGGGCTTGTCGTGCTGCGCTCGATCGGCAAATTCTACGGGCTGGCGGGCGCCCGCATCGGCTTCGCGCTGGCCGCGCCTGAGCTGGTGTCTGCGCTACGCGAGGCGCTGGGGCACTGGACCGTCAACGGCCCCGCCCGTGCTGTGGTACGTGCGACGCTGGCCGATACCGCTTGGCAAGTTTCAACGCGCGCGCAACTCCAGCATGCCGGCGCACGGCTCTCGGCGTTGCTTGATCGCCACGGGCTGCCGAATGCCGCCACCCCGCTGTTTGCCTGGGCATCCGCCCCACGCGCGCAAGCGCTGCATGCAAGCCTGGCGCGCCTCGGCATCTGGACCCGCCTGTTCGATGCGCCCATCAGCGGCTTGCGCTTCGGCCTGCCCCCGGATGAGCCCGGATGGCAACGCCTTGCCGATGCGCTAGCATCGCTGTCGCACTCCGCTTGACCTCCCCCCGATGCCCACTCGTCTCTCTCGCCTCACCCGTCGCCTGTATGTGTGCGGCCTGTCCGCCATTGCGCTCACGATCGCTGCCGTACCGGCATGTGCGGCCATTTCCGTCACAGACGATAGCGGTGCCATCGTTACGCTGCAGCGCCCCGCACAACGCATCGTCAGCCTCGCGCCGCATGCGACCGAGTTGCTGTTCGCGGCGGGCGGCGGAGCACGCATTGTTGGCACTGTGGCTTACAGCGACTACCCGCCGCCCGCGCGCGACATTCCTCACGTAGGCGACAACCGCTCGCTCGATCTGGAGCGCATCGCCGCCCTCAAACCCGATCTGGTGGTGGTCTGGCGCCACGGCAACGCGCAGAAGCAGATCGCCCGCCTGCGCGCGCTCGGCATACCGCTGTTCTTCTCCGAGCCGCATCGCATGAGCGATATTCCGCGCTCGATCGAGGCGCTCGGCACGCTGCTCGACACCCACGCGAGCGCGCACGATGCGGCCCAGCAATTCCGCCAACGCGCCGATACGCTACGACAGCGCTACGCGAGCCGGCCGGCGGTTTCGGTGTTCTATCAGGTGTGGGAACAGCCGCTGATGACGCTCAATGGCCAGCACATCTTCTCTGACATGCTCGCGTTGTGCGGCGGCCGCAATGTGTTTGCGGGAGAGCCGTTGCTGGTGCCGACCGTATCGCCCGAGGCGGTGATCGCAGCCAACCCGGAAGTGCTATTGACCGCCAGCATGGGCGCCACGCAAGGCAGCCGTCCGATCGATACGCTCGACGCATGGAAGCGCTGGCCGCAATTGCTCGCTGTGCAGCGCGGCAACCTTTTCAGCATCAACGGTGACCTGATCAACCGCTTTGGCCCACGCCTTGTGGAAGCCGCGACCCTGTTGTGCGAAGACCTGGAACAAGCCCGCATGCGGCGCCTCGGTTCACAGGCCACCAACGGGCCGGGTCGTTAAACCGCGCGCCGCTCAACGATTCCAGAACAGCAGCACAGGCAACGTGTCGGGCAGCACGCGAAAACCGCAGGCTGCCCCCCATTGCAACGGCCATTGCAGGGTCTCGATTAGTGGCCGCTGCAGCCAATGCGCCGCCAGCGCACGCATACAGCCGGCATGCGTCACCGCCCATACGCAAGACGTGGGCATCGCGGTGGTTGCTTCAGCCCAGGTCGTCACGCGCGCCAGCAGATCCGCCGCCGATTCTCCGCCATGCGGATTGCCGAGCACGAGATCGCGCGCCCAATGGTCGATTTCCGCGCGCGGGATCTCATCCCACTGGCAGCCTTCCCAAGCGCCGAAATCGAGTTCCATCAATTGCGCATCGATTTCAATGGCGGGCAGCTGCGCCGCTTGCGCCATGGCTTCAGCCGTCAGGCGGCTGCGCCGCAACGGGCTTGCCAGCAGACGATGCGGAGTGTGGGCGGCGAGTTTCTCGACGATGGCCGACGGCTCCGGGTCCATGGGCGAGACCAACTCCAGATCGGTGCGGCCATAGCAGAGGCCCGCCGTCATGGCGGGCCGCGCGTGGCGGATCAGGATGACATCCATGCCAGCAACCCCCACAGGATCAGCAGCTCGAAAATCTGCTGCGCCATGCCCAGGCAATCGCCTGTGATGCCGCCGATGCGGCGCACGAAATAGCGACCCAGCAGCCAGCGCGCAAGGATCAGGCCGACAACGATGAGCGCCGCGCACATCGGCCCGAACCACAGCAACGGCACGACACCGAATACGCCAGCCCACAACGCGTCACTCCATCGCATGCGTTGCGCAACTGGCTTGGCCTTGCCTTCCGCCCGCACGTAGTCATGCGTGAGCAGGTGGCTGACAGCTGCGGCCCGGCTGGCAGCATGCGCAGCCACCATTGCAACGAGGATGCCTATGCTGTGCGGCGCCATCGCGCTCAGCAATTGCCACTTCAGCAGCAACGCCATGCACACGGCAATCGCCCCGAACGCGCCGATGCGCGAATCGTGCATGATGCGCAGCCGGTCTTCAGGCGTGTAGCCGCCGCCAAAGCCGTCGGCGCAATCGGCCAGCCCGTCCTCGTGAAACGCGCCGGTCAGCAACAGCGTAGCCCCCATCGACACGGCCACCGCCACACCTTGCGCGGGCACCGTGCGCAACACAAGCCAATACACCGCCGCTGCCACGGCGCCCACCAACCAGCCGATCAGCGGAAAGTAGCGCGCCGCGCGATTCAAGCCCGCTTGCGAGAACCCAACCGACGCCGGCACGGGGATGCGGGTGAAATACCCGACGGCCGTCCACAGCGCCTGCCAATGTTCGCGCAACGCGTTCATGGCGATGCGCGCTCGCTCACGCCTGCGCTGGCGAAGGTCGCCATTTCGCGCAGGAACGCCACCGCCGACACGACCACCGGATACGCCAACACCGCGCCGCTGCCCTCGCCCAGCCGCAACGACAGCGACAGCAGCGGCCGCGCATCGAGCAGCTCCAGCAAGGCGCGATGCCCGCGCTCGTCCGACACATGCCCGAACACGCAGAAGCGCAGCACATCGGGCGCCACGTGCGCGGCCACCAGCACGGCGGCCGTCGCGATAAACCCGTCGACGAGGATGACCATGCGGCGCTGCGCCGCCTCAAGCACCGCCCCCACCATCGCTGCGACCTCGAAGCCGCCGAAGCAAGCAAGCACGTCCAGCGGCTCGCTTGCGTCAGCGTGCCTGGCCATCGCAGATTCCAGCACGGCGCGCTTGTGGGCCAGGCCGTCATCATCGAGCCCGGTGCCGCGGCCAACGCATTGCGCGACCGGCAAATTGCATAAGCGCGCCATCAGGCACGCGGCAGACGCCGTATTGGCGATGCCCATTTCGCCCAGCGCGATCACGTTGGTGCCAAGCGCCGCATGGTGTGCCACCCGTTGCGCGCCGAGCGCCATGGCGCGGTCGCGCTCCTCAGTGGTCATGGCGGCTTGCTCAACACTCTCGTCGGCAAAGTTGCGTGTGCCGGGGCCGACAGGTGCATCGACCAGGCCCGGCGCATCTGCCGCCCACAACGGTGCGGCGACACCGGCGTTTACCACCTCCAGCGCAAACCCATGCTGGCGGCAGAACACGTTGACGGCTGCACCGCCCGCGATGAAATTGAGCACCATCTGCGCGGTCACCGCTTGAGGGTACGCGCTCACGCCTGCGTGCGCGATGCCGTGGTCTGCGGCAAACACCACCATCGCGGGGCGCGTCAGCTGCGGTGTGTCGGTGTTCTGGATCAGGCCGATCTGCACGGCCAGCGATTCAAGCCGGCCCAGTGCGCCGAGCGGCTTGGTCTTGCTGTCCACGGCCGCCTGCAGGCGCACGCGCAACGCATCGTCAAATGGCGGAATGTGCATGGTTTGGTTCATCACAATTCGACTCCGGGCTGGGCCTGGATGCCTCGGGAAAAGGCGTGCTTGACGAGCGTCATGTCGGTCACGGTATCCGCCGCCTCGATCAGCTCGGGTGGCGCACCGCGCCCGGTAATCACCACATGCTGCGCGGGCGGCCGCGCGCGCAAATCGGCCAGCACCGTCTGCACGTCAAGGTAGTGGTACTTGAGGGCGATGTTCAGCTCATCCAGCAGCACCAGGCCGACGGTGGGATCGCTCAGCAGCTCGCGTGCGCAGGCCCATGCAGCTTGCGCCTTCTCGATGTCGCGCGTGCGGTCCTGCGTCTCCCATGTGTAGCCTTCGCCCATCACGTGGAAGCTGCATTGCTCGGGAAAGCGTCGCAGGAAGCGCTCTTCGCCCGTCGGGATTGCGCCCTTGATGAACTGCACCACGCCGACCTGCATGTCGTGACCCATGGCGCGGATCACCATGCCAAAGCCGGAGCTGGATTTGCCCTTGCCGTTACCGGTGTTAACGAGCAGTACGCCGCGCACGTCCGTGGCGGCGACAATCTTGGCGTCCACCACGGCCTTCTTGCGCTGCATGCGGGAGCGGTGGCGCTCGTTCAGCGCGTCATTGTTCTCTTCAGTCGTCATCGGAATCATCAGGAATCAAGGCCGTATGGCGGCCGTTGGCCACCTCGGCAATGGGCGTGCGCAGCACACGTGCGCAATGCTCGGGGGTCAGCACCTCGGCCGCGATCCCGGCGGTCGTGTGACCGGCGCCGTCCATCAGCAGCGCATGCGTCGCGAAGCGGCGCGCGAGGTTCAAGTCGTGCACGGTCAGCACGACCAGCCAGCCCTGTTTGCGGCAGCCTTCGCGCAGCAGGCGGAGCACGGCAACCTGCTGATGCAAATCGAGGTGTGCGACGGGCTCGTCGAGCAGCAGCACGCGCGCCTCCTGCGCCACCACGGCAGCCATCGCCACGCGCTGACGCTCACCGCCAGAAAGCGTGCGCACATCGCGTTGTACCAGCGGCTGCAACTGCAGCGCAGACACCGCTGCGTCAACGGCGCGGACATCGGCGTCGCCCTCCCACTCCCAGCGCGCCAGGTGCGGGTGGCGGCCGGTCATCACCGCTTGGTACACGGTGATGGGGAACGAGTCATGCAAGGTCTGCGGCAGAAACGCGCGACGACGCGCCATCGCCAGTGCCGGCCAATCGGCAAGTGCTACACCGTCGAGCGTGACGCTGCCGCCGTCCGCCGAACGCAGGCCCGCCAGCACGGAAAGCCATGTCGACTTGCCCGCGCCGTTCGGGCCGACCACGCACCAGAGCTGGCCCGCGTTGGCCGTCAACGACAACCGCTCAATCAACACGCGCCCGTCGATGGTCACGCGCAGGTCGCGCAGCGCGAGTTCGGGCGCTGCATCCAAGTGCGCGAATGCATCCGGTGCAGGGGCCCGACGTGCACGACGCAACCAGCTCATCGCGTGCTCCGCATCAGCAGGTAGAGAAACGTCGGCACGCCAAGCATGGTGGTGATCACACCCACCGGCAGTTGCGTTGGGGCGATCAGCGTCCGGGCGATCAGGTCGGCCAGCATCAGCAGCCCGCCGCCGGCCATCGCCGTAGCGGGCAAGTGGATGCGCACGTCGCGGGTCCACGCCAGGCGCACCATATGCGGCACCAGCAGGCCGACAAAAGCGACCGAGCCCGCAATGGTCACCGCTACCGCCGTGCACAGCGACGCCACCACGTAGATCAACGCACGCACGCGCGCCACGGGCACCCCAAGCGCACGGGCGCGGGTTTCGCCGGTCAGCAGCACGTTCAGGTCGCGCGCATGCGGCAACACCACGGCCACCGCCGCCACGAGCGCCATCAACGCGCCCGCATAACGATCGGCGCCACCCAGGTCGCCGACCATCCAGAAAATCATGCCGCGCAGCTTGTTCTCGGGCGCCACCGTCAAGATGAGCGTGATCAGGCCGACCCAGCCGGAGGCCATCACCACGCCACCGAGCAGTAGGCGCGCATTGGCCTCGCCGGGCTCACCGCGCCACAGGTGCTGACGCGCCAACGCCGCCACCAGCGCCATCGACAGCAATGCTCCCGCGCCGGCACTCGTCTGCACCAACCACCACGGCAGCGAAAACAACATCGCCGTGAGCGCCGCCACTGCCCCGCCACCGGACACGCCCAGGACATACGGATCGGCCAGCGGATTGCGCAGCAGCATCTGCATGAGCGCCCCGGCAAAGGCCAACAGCCCGCCAGCAGCAAATGCAGCGCCCGCGCGCGGCAGGCGCAATTCGATGACGATGCCCGCAGCCAGGCTATCGCCACCGCCGATCAGCGCCCGCCAGACTTCAGCGAGCGACAGCTTCACACTGCCGAGCATCAACGACGCCGCCAGCACCACCACGCACGCGAGTGCCAGCAGCGACCACAGTCGCCAGGCAAAACCGCGTGCGGGCAGTGCAGGTGTTGTCATCGCTTCGGTTCGTGCTGTTGCCACGACAGCGTGAAGAACACCCCACGCGACGCCGTGTTGTACGGATAGATCAACTGGTAGTTCTTGTTCGTCACGTTTTCAACACGTGCCGACACTGCCCAGTCAGGCGTGATCTGGTAGCGGCCGACCAGGTTCAGCAGGCCATAGCCACCGAGCGTCTTGGTCGAATCCTGGCGGTCACCCGCTGCATTCCACTCCACGCCCGCCGAGAACGGCCCGAACGTCTTGTACGCCGAGACGCTGCCGAAGTGCCGTGCGCGGCGCGAGAGCAACTGGTTGGCCGACAGGTCCTGCGGGTTCTGCATGGTAAAGCTCGCACGCAGATCCACGCCATAGATCGAACCCCGATACGACGTCTCCAGCCCGTTCACGCGTGCGCGGTTGACGTTGGCTGCCGAGCAATTGAAATCTGCATCGCATACCGCCGTGATCAGGTTGCTGTAGTCCGTCTCGAACACCGTCACGCGCACCAGGCCGATCGCGCCGCTGTATTCCACGCCGCCTTCCACCGAGCGCGCCTTCTCGGGCTGCACGTTCGGGTTGCCGAAGAACGGGTAGTACAACTCGTTGAAGCTGGGTGCGCGGAAGGCATTGCTCACACTCGCAACCGCCTTCCATTGCGGGTTGAATGCGAAGCCGTAGCCGGCGTAGTAGCTGTTGGCGCCACCGAAGTCCGAGTAGCGGTCGCGGCGCAGGTTCAGCTGCAACTGGTGCGGGCCAAACTTGCCTTCGTAACCGATGTAGCCGGAATCAACGTTGCGCGTGGGCACGTTGTAGGCATCGCTGTCGATACTGGTCTGCAGATGCTCCAGGCCCACCTTGAGCAGCTGATTGGGCATGAAGGCCCAGTCGTTCTGCCAGCTCGCCGTCTGATTGCGTGTGTTGAAGCGCGCCGGCACCTGCAACACGCCGTTCGTGTAATTCAAGCTGCGGTCATCGCCCTGCGACAGCGTCAGGCGCGTCTTCCAATCCTGCGTTACCTTGCCGTCCACGTAGGCCGACATCGAGCGCACTACGTTGTGTGCGACGTTGTCATCGGTCGGCTTGCCGAAGGCGTTGTCGTAACTGACATCGCCCCAGGTCTGGAAGTACGTCAGGCCCGCTTGCCAATCTGCCGAGAAGCGATGCGACAACTGCGCCGACACGCTCTTGTTCGTGTACGGGTTGTCGTTCGGGTTGGCCTTGGGCGCCTGCTGCGGGTTGATGGTCGAGAAGCCGTTGGTCTTGAATTCCGACACCGACACCGCGAACGATGTATCGCCGTTCTCGCCCAGCGAGCCGCTGATGCCAGCCTGCGCGCGCTTGGTATTGCGGGCGCCGTACTCGATCTCTGCATTGGCCAGCGGGCCATGGCCACGGCCGTTGCGCGTGAAAATCTGCACCACGCCGCCAATCGCATCGGAGCCGTACAGCGCAGACACGTTGCCGCGCACAACCTCGATGTGATCGATCTGATCGGCCATCAATTGCGCGATCTGCGCGCCGCCCGAGGTGCCGGACGCCACACGCACACCGTCAATCAGAACCAGCGTCTGATTGGAACCGGCGCCGCGCATGAAAAGGCTGGCGTTGGTGCCTGGGCCGCCGCTCTGCGCGATTTCGATGCCGGCCTCGCGGCGCAGCAGCGTCACGGCGTCCGGCGCCTGCGAGCGCTCGATATCGGCGCGGCTGATGACCGTCGTATGCGGCAGTGCATCGGACAGGGGCTGCTCGCTGCGCGAGGCGGTCACCACTGTCGGATTCAGCTCGCCGACGGGCGTGCTGGCTACTTGTGTATTGCTTTGTGCCCAGGCCGGCGCAACCGCACCTGCCATGGCCCCCGCAACAACCCCCAATCGTGCGCTGGCAAGCGCGCGCATGGCCGTCCGGGGCATCCGGAGTGGCCGCTTTGTAGTCAAGCTCATGCTGAAAAGACAAGAAGCGTCAGCCGGACCCGTTCCCCCGCGGGTCGCTGGCAGCAGGATCTCGATGCGGTTCCCTCCAGGGTTGCACATCGGCTCTGAGATCCACCGTCCTGGCCGGTATCCGGGCTGGCGAAGCGGCCTGTCCGCCTTCCCATTCCGAAAGGAACAGTGGCGTATGGACAGACCGCGCGGCACCCATCTTCTTCGCGAGATGGCGGGTACACGCGACGTTCGCTTACCGTTGCGGGGGCAGCGCAGGTTGGCGCATCGCTTGGGGCGCGCGCTCCCTGCTTCCCGTTTAACTGCAGATGGTGCTGCGGGCACCAGGACGGGGCGAAGTTTAACGGAAAAGGCATTCCAAACCCGTCGCAGTCGCGGTAAAAACACACCCACCGCCCGTTGTGCCCGCCGCGTCGCCTCATTCCCCCGCATATTGCGCATCCGTATGGAGGACAGGCGCGAAGCGCATGATCGGCTAAAATCCCCCCACTCGATTCTGATTGACACCCAATGCTGAACGAACTCGAACAACTTGCCGGCAAGATCGCGCGCGTGCTGCGTCACGCCGATGCGCTCGCCGCCGAGAACCAGCGCCTGCGCGCCGAAGTCGAGCGGCTTCAGGCGGAAGCCGAGGCGTCCAAGACCGAGCGCGACGCGATGGTCGCCGATCGCAGCGTGCTCAATGCCAAGATCGAAGAAGCGCAACTGCGCATCCAATCGATTCTCGACAAGCTGCCCACGGCCACCGACGCGCGCCAGCTTGATCTCCTCGGCCAGGCCGCAGGGGCCGATGAAACAGCGGCCGCCCCGCATTCGGAGACCTAAGCATGAGCAGCAAGCAAATTGAAGTGAACATCGCCGGGCAGCCCTACAAATTTGCAGTCTCGGTCGATAACGAAGCCGCCCTGCGTGAAGCCGCCGCCATGGTCGACAACCAGATGACGCGCATCAAGAACGGCTCGAACACCAAGGGCATCGAGCGCGTCGCCGTGATGGCCGCCATCAGCATCGCATCGGATTTGCTGTCGATGCAACGCCAGGCCGCATCAGATTCCGCCCTGCCGATCGACACGATTCGCGCCAGACTGGCCGACTTGAACGCCCGCACCGACGAGGCTCTGCGCCAGTACGGCGAAGTGATTTAGCGAAGGTCAAAACGGGTTTGTAACCGGATCGCATCCGGGCTTGGGTTCGGATGCGAACGGGTGTATAGTGTCACGTAATGGCTTCCGAAATCTCCTGCAAACCCTTATGGTATAAGGCTTTAGCGGCTGCAGGGTAGAGAAAAAGCGGTTGCCTGCGATGAATCTCTCAGACGCATCGCCATGCGCTCGAAACACAGCGTGATGATGCGTCTGACAGTTTCCCTGCCTGGTTCGCCATGGCCATTAATTCCTTGAACCGATAAGCATTGCTTGGTGCGGGATATGCCGTGTGGGCGAGCGCGTCTTCCAGTGCATAGCGTGCGACGCAAGTCGTGGGCTCCCTGCGCCGGTGATGTACCCGAAATGCGGCTTCCGCTGCCACTCTGAACCTCACTTGGGTTCAGGATGCGGGTCTAGCGGCCAAGGTGGGGACCCAACAAAAGGCGGTAGTGCACATGTGCGCTACCGCCTTTTTCTTTGCCTATCTGCGATACGCCCCCGTTGCCGCACCGCCAATGGCAACGCCGCGGCCGTGTTGCTATGCTGCGCACACCGTCACTTCCGCACGTCGCCCGCGCATCCCAACGATGGCCACCCAATACTGGTTGATGAAGTCCGAGCCCGACGAGGCCAGCATCGACACGCTGCACGCCGAGGGCACCTTGCCCTGGACTGGCGTTCGCAACTATCAGGCACGCAACTTCATGCGCGACCGCATGCGCATCGGCGACGGCGTGCTGTTCTACCACTCGTCCTGTCCGCAGCCGGGCATCGCGGGGCTGGCGGAAGTCTGCTCGACCAGCTACCCAGATCCCACGCAGTTCGACGCCAAGAGCCACTACCACGACCCTGCATCGAAGCCGGAAGCGCCGCGCTGGATGCTCGTCGACGTGAAGTTCGTGCGCAAATGCGCGCTGATCGATCTGCCGACCTTGCGCGCACAGGAACAGCTCGCCGACATGACGGTGCTGCAACGCGGCAACCGCCTGTCCATCACGCCCATCACGCCCGCGCAATGGCGTTACATCACGACCAAATTGATGCGCGATCCTGAGTGAATGGCTGGCGCCGGCAGGGAATTGTTACAAACGTGATGAACGATGCGCGTAACAGCCAGTCAGACGCATCACATTGCTTTTTGGGAGAACACAATGAAATCTGTCCTGGCCGCAACCATTTTGGGGACCGCAATTATGACGACCGCTTTCGCGCAAGCCGCTCCTGAAGCGAATCATTCTGGCGTGCTGTCGCTGGATGCGCAGGCCGTGACGGAAGTCCCCACCGACACCGTCACACTGACGCTGAGCGCCGAGCAGGAAGGGGCAGACCCGGGCGCGATCTCCACCGCACTGTCGCGCAAGGCCGACGACGTGATCAACCAGGCAAAGCGCACCTCCGGCGTGCAGGCAGAAACGGGCGGCTTCAATATCTATCCGAACACCGATCGCAACGGCAAGATCAGCGTGTGGCGCGGCCGTGCCGAAGTACGCATCACGTCGAAGGACTTTGCAGCGGCGTCCAAGCTGGCGGGCCAGCTGGCCAATCAGATGCAGGTGCAGAACGTGAACTTCACGCTCTCGCGCGAGGCGCGCACAGCGGCGGAAGCCAAGCTCATCGATCAGGCTGTGAATTCGTTCCGCGACAAGGCACTGACGACCACCAAGCTGTTTGGCTACACGAGCTACACGATCCGCGACGTGCACGTGAGCGAGGGCAGCAACAACCCAGGCCCGCGTCCGATGATGCGCATGGCAGCCGCTCCGGCATCGTTCGATTCGGCGCCGGTGCCCATCGAGGGCGGCAAGGCGCAGGTCACGGTGACGGTTTCCGGCGCCGTGCAGATGCTGAAATAAGCAGCGATCCGCTCCATGAAAAAAGTCACCGAAGTTCGGTGGCTTTTTCTTTGCGCGGTTGCTGCGTCAGGCGTGCGCCTGGTTTTTTTCACCGTTGCCTGCACGACGATAGGACCAGACCAGCATGGCGATGCCGATCAGGATCATTGGCAGCGACAGCCACTGGCCCATCGACAGGTTCGCCGCGAGCAGGCCGAGAAAGTTGTCCGGCTCACGCGCGAATTCCGCGGCGAAGCGGAACACGCCGTAGCCAAGCAGGAATGCGCCGGACACCGCGCCCATCGGCCGCGGCTTGCGCGCATACAGCCACAGCAGGATGAAGAACAGCACGCCCTCGCCGAGGAACTGGTAGATCTGCGAGGGGTGGCGCGGCAGCATGTGGTACTGGTCAAAAACGGCCTGCAGGCCGCTGGTGACGGCCTCTTGCGCATGCGAAAGCAACCATTCACGGTCTTCGCCCTGTGCCTGCGGGAACATCATCGCCCACGGCAGATTGGGCGACGACACACGGCCCCACAGCTCGCCGTTGATGAAGTTGCCGAGGCGCCCCGCTGCGAGACCGCACGGGACCATCGGCGCGATGAAATCAGTCACCTGCATCCACGATCGACCGCGCATGCGCGCATACAGCATCATCGCCACGACCACACCGAGGAAGCCGCCATGGAAGGCCATGCCGCCTTCCCAGACCTTGAAGATGTCGAGCGGGTGGGCGAAATACCAGTCGGGCTTGTAGAACAGCACGTATCCCAGGCGCCCGCCGAGAATCACACCGAGCACGCCGTAGAAGAGCATGTCGTCAAGGTCGCGGCCGCTCCAGCCTTCGGCGGCGATGTGCGGCTGGCGCGTGCGCAGGCGGCCGAACCACAGGAACATGATGAACGCCGCCAGATACATCAGGCCGTACCAGCGGATGGCGAGCGGCCCCAGATGCAGGGCGACGGGGTCGAATTGCGGATGGATGAGCATGAATCCTGTGGGTTTCAGGTTTGGTTGTCTTCTTGCAGCTTGGCGACGGCTTCGGCACTGGACACGAACCACGGCAGCACCGGCGAAGCGGCATCGCGTCGCCACACCAGCCCGGTCTCGATGATCGGGCTCGGCGCGGCGAGTTCGAGATAGACCACGCCAGTCCGCTGGAGGTTGCATAGCGATGCCGGCACCAGCGCAACGCCCATCTCGGCGGAAACAAGGCTGACGATGGTCTGCATCTGGATGGCTTCCTGGCCGATGCGCGTGGCAGCGCCGGGGTGTTCGGGACGGCCGCCGTGCGCGGCATGATAGCCGGTAATGATGTCATACAGCGCGGGCGCGGACCGGCGCGGGAAGATGATGAGCGGTTCGGCCGCTGCATCTGCGAGCGCAATCGCCTGGCCCGGCGCCACGCCCCATTGCGCCGCGCGCGACACGGGCACCGCCAGCACGAGACGCTCGCGCACCAGCGGGCGGTATTCCAGCTCGCCCGGCACGGAGCCGGCGTGATGCGCAATCACGACGCCGGCATCCACATCGCCGGCCAGGAGCGCTTCGATTTGCACATCGCTGGTGGCCTCGCGCAGCAGAAGCTGCACATCGGGCCGCGCGTCGCGAAAGTGCCGCAGCAAGGCGGGCAGGATGCCGTAATCGGCGGTGCTGACGAAGGACAGCGACAGCGAGCCGACCTCGCCGCGCGCCAGCCGCTGCGCGAGCCCGGGCAGTGCATTCGCCTCCGCCAGCACACGCCGCACCTCAACCAGCCAGCGCGCACCGACAGCCGTCAGCGCCACGGAGCGCTGCGTGCGATGGAACAGCGTGACGCCCAATTCGTCTTCGAGCGCGCGAATCTGCTGCGACAGCGGCGGCTGCGTCATCGAAAGCCGCTCGGCGGCGCGCCCGAAATGCAATTCCTCGGCAACGGTTACGAAATAGCGAAGTTGGCGCAGGTCCATATCGGAGATTAATACTATTTACGACTCAATAAGCTATGAATAATATATTTGACGCCCTATTTCCTCAAGCGCATGCTGGGCGCCAAGCCGTTGACTACAACAATAGAGCCGACCCCACGGAGACCCCCATGCCAGACAACAAGCGTTCCCAGCACATCACTCAGGGCGTGGCGCGCTCGCCCAACCGCTCGATGTACTACGCGCTGGGCTACACAAAAGACGACTTCAACAATCCGATGATCGGCGTGGCCAACGGCCATTCGACCATCACACCGTGCAATTCGGGGCTGCAGAAGCTGGCCGATGCCGCCGTGGCTGCAATAAAGGACGCCCGCGCGAATCCGCAGATCTTCGGCACGCCCACCATTTCCGATGGCATGTCGATGGGCACGGAAGGCATGAAGTTCTCGCTGATCTCGCGCGAAGTGATTGCCGACTGCATCGAGACCTGCGTCAACGGCCAATGGATGGATGGTGTCGTCGTCATCGGCGGCTGCGACAAGAACATGCCGGGCGGCATGATCGCCCTGGCGCGCACGAATGTGCCGGGCATCTACGTGTACGGCGGCACCATCAAGCCGGGGCACTGGAAGGGCAAGGACCTGACCATCGTCTCGTCGTTCGAGGCCGTGGGCGAATTCACCGCCGGCCGCATGAGCGAGGAAGACTTCGAGGGCATCGAAAAAAACGCCTGCCCGTCGAGCGGTTCGTGCGGCGGCATGTACACGGCCAACACGATGAGTTCGTCGTTTGAAGCGCTAGGCATGTCGTTGCTGTATTCATCGACGATGGCCAATCCCGATCAGGAGAAGGTCGACAGCGCCGCCGAATCCGCTCGCGTGTTGGTTGATGCCGTGCGCCGCGACCTGAAGCCGCGCGACATCATCACGCGCAAGTCCATCGAGAACGCTGTCGCCGTCATCATGGCAACCGGTGGCTCGACCAACGCCGTGCTGCACTACCTGGCCATCGCTCACGCTGCGGAAGTGGAATGGACGATCGACGACTTCGAGCGGGTGCGCCAGCGCGTGCCCGTCATCTGCAACCTCAAGCCGTCGGGCCAGTACGTGGCCACCGACCTGCACGAGGCCGGCGGCATCCCGCAGGTGATGAAGCTGCTGCTCAACGCCGGCCTGCTGCATGGCGATTGCATCACCATCACCGGCAAGACGCTGGCGGAAGAACTCGCGAATGTGCCCGACCAGCCGCGCGCTGATCAGAACGTGATCCTGCCGATTGACAAGGCGCTCTACAAGGAAGGCCACCTCGCCATCCTGAAGGGCAACCTGGCCGAAGAAGGCGCCGTGGCGAAGATCACCGGGCTGAAGAATCCCGTCATCACCGGCCCGGCCCGCGTGTTCGAGGACGAGCAAAGTGCGATGAGCGCGATCCTGGGCGACCAGATCAAGGCCGGCGATATTCTGGTGCTGCGCTATCTGGGGCCGAAGGGCGGCCCCGGCATGCCGGAGATGCTGGCCCCGACCTCGGCCATCATCGGCAAGGGCCTGGGCGAGTCAGTCGGCTTCATTACCGACGGACGCTTCTCGGGAGGTACGTGGGGCATGGTGGTCGGCCACGTCGCACCGGAAGCCTACGTGGGAGGCACGATTGGATTGGTGCACGAAGGGGATTCGATCACCATCGACGCGCACCAGCGGCTGCTGCAATTGAACGTGCCGGACGACGAGCTTGCCCGCCGCCGCGCCGCATGGAAGCAACCTGCGCCGCGCTATACGCGTGGCGTGCTGGCGAAGTTTGCAAAACTGGCGGCAACGGCCAGCAAGGGCGCGGTAACGGACTGAGTGGTTGGCGAAACCAACAAAAAACCCGCCAGACGGCGGGTTTTTCTTGATCCGATCAGCGCTGCGGCGGTTTCTGCTGCGCGGCGAGTGCGTCGTCCAGCGCGGCGCCCAGCCAATCCATCAGGCGGGCCTCCAGCGTACGGGTCAATTCCGCCGCCAGTTGTTCACTCAGCAGCGACAGGCGCGACTCCATGGCGGCACGGCACTGCGCTTCGATCAACGCCGGCCATTCGGATTGAAAACGCCACATCACGTCGCCCATCACGCGGGCGGCATCGGTGCCTGCGGGCGGCATGGCCGACGTGGGCGCAAGCCCCTGCTCGCGCAGGGCGGGCGGGACGTCCACATTGGGCACTTCAGCGGGCGCGCGTGGCGGCGCAGCGGGCGCTACCGCGGGTGCCGCGTCCTCCAGTTCGACGATCTCCGTCAGAACAGGGATGTTGTTGTCCGCCTGGGACCCGGGATAGCGTCCGTCGGTCATGCGCGCCCCACGTCGTGGTGTTGGATCGGATAACCGCGATCGCGGTAGAAACGGAAGCGATCGCGCGCGGCGGCGCGGTCGGCATCGTCATCACTCACGATTTCGATCAACCGGCTGAAGCGCGCGAACAGCGCAGGCGGCTCAGGCGAGAGGTTGACCAGGATGTCGTGATGCGGCGCGTCGTCCAGGGGCTCGGTTGCATCAGCCAGCAGGATGGGCGTCTGCGCGGCGAGCGGATGCCGCAGGCCGCAGTGCGGCAGGAAATCGAGCTGGCTGAATGTCCACAACTGCGTGTCGAACGCCTCCAGCGCAGCCGGATCTCCGACCACGATCACTTTCTGGCCCGCGCCGTAGGCCTTGCGCACGAGCCGGCAGGCATACGCCAGCTTGCCGGGCACATTGCTGTGGAAATCGACGCGGGTCATACGGTGCAGTGCCTCCGGCTGATCAACCGCGGTCCATCAGGAAGCGCGTCAGCAACGGCACCGGGCGGCCCGTGGCGCCCTTGGCTGCACCGCTCTTCCAGGCCGTACCGGCGATATCCAAGTGGGCCCAGTCGTACTTTTCGGTAAAGCGCGCCAGGAAGCAGGCGGCCGTCACGCTGCCGGCCGGGCGACCGCCGATGTTGCCCATGTCCGCAAAGTTGGATTTGAGCTGTTCCTGGTATTCCTCGTCCAGCGGCATGCGCCACGCGGTGTCGAGCGACTGCTTGCCCGCCGCCACCAGCGCATCGGCCAGCGCATCGCTGCGGGCGTACATGCCGGTATTGATGTGGCCCAGCGCAATGATGCAGGCGCCCGTGAGCGTTGCCACGTCGATCACCACGGCCGGCTTGAAGCGCTCAACGTAGGTGAGCGCATCGCACAGGATCAGGCGGCCTTCGGCGTCGGTATTCAGGATCTCGATGGTCTGGCCCGACATGCTGGTCACCACGTCACCCGGCTTGGTGGCGATGCCGCTGGGCATGTTCTCGCAGGTCGGCACCACGGCAATGACGTTCTGCTTGAGGCCCATTTCGGCCACGGCGCGCAGCGTGCCCAGCACCGAAGCGGCGCCGCACATGTCGTACTTCATCTCGTCCATGCCCTCGCCCGGCTTGAGCGAGATGCCACCCGTATCAAACGTGATGCCCTTGCCGACCAGCACCACCGGGGCCTGCTTGGCCGGACCTCCCTCGTAGCGCAGCACGATGAACGCCGGCGGCTCGACGCTGCCCTTGGTCACGGCCAGGAAGGCGCCCATCTTCAGGGCTTCGATCTGCTTGCGGCCAAGCACTTCAACCTTGAGCTTGAAATCCTTGGCGATCTGGCGTGCGGTGTTGGCCAGGTACGTCGGCGTGCAGATGTTGGACGGCAGGTTGCCCAGATCACGCGTGAGGTCCATGCCGTTGGCGATGGCGGTGCCGCGGGCGGCAGCCACGCTGGCTGTCTTGGCGTCGGCAGCCGGCACGGCCAGCACGAGCTTGCGCAAACCGGTACCGTTCTTGTCGCGCTTGCTCTTGAGTTCCGGATGGCGCTCGATAAAGCGGTAGCTGGCTTCGCGGATAAGCGTGACGGCGGTCAACACGGCCCAGGCGGTGTCCTTGTCGCGCGCGGTGTGCTCGGTGAGCGTCCATGTCACGCTGGCGGCCTTGGTGCTGGCCAGCGCGCGCAGTGCGGTGCGCACGGCTTCAGCGTAAGCGCGGTCGGTAAAGTCGGCTTCCTTGCCCAGGCCGACCAGCAGCACGCGGGCAGCGCCCACGCCGGCCACTTCGTGCAGCAGCAGCGACGTGCCGCGCTTGCCTTCGAAGTCGCCCAGCTTGACGAGGCGGGTGACCAGGCCCTTGGTGGCCACGTCCAGCGCCTTTGCGGCGCCAGCCAAGGTCTGCGACTCGAACAGACCGATCACGAGGCAATCGCTCTTGGCAGCCAGGGCGCCCGCTTTGGCCCAGTCCAGGGCTTTTGTGCTAAATTCCATCGCGCTTCTCTCTATGAGGCGAGTCAACGAAAGCCCACATTATCCGCCATTTTGCGCGGGGGCTCCGATGGAACCTGGATGGGGCACGCATCGTCCCAACCTTGGCCCAGACCTCGCCCTCCCCCTTCCCGCATCCGCATGATTTTCGAACAAGCCCTGCGACGCGAGCTGTCCTTTACCGCCGGCGCCGTCTTCCTCGTGCTGCTGACGTTCATGCTGACCACCCTGGTGATCCGCATTCTCGGCATGGCCGCCAACGGCGAGGCCAACCCGAATGACGTCCTGCTCCTTATCGGCCTGGCAACGCTGGGCTACCTGGCGATTCTGCTGTGCGCCACGCTGTTCATCTCGGTGTTACTGGTGCTGACGCGCTGGTACAAGGATTCCGAGATGGTGGTGTGGTTCACCTCGGGCATCAGCCTGACGGATTTCATCCGACCGGTTCTGCGCTTCTCGCTGCCGTTCATCGTGCTGGTGGCGCTGCTGGCGCTGTTCGGCTGGCCGTGGGCCAACCAGCAGAGCGCGCTGTTCCGAGACCGCTTCGAGCAACGCGATGTGCTGTCGATGATCTCCGCCGGCCGCTTCATCGAGCCCGCGCACGGCAACTACGTACTCTTCATCGAGGGCGTCGATAGCGGCATGAAGCACGCCCGCAACCTGTTCGTCGCCAATGCCGAGCAGGACAAGATCGGCGTGGCGGTGGCCAAGACCGGCGAATTCAAGACCATGCCCAATGGCGACCGCTTTGTCGTGCTCGACAAGGGCCGCCGCTATGAAGGCACCCCCGGCAAGCTCGACTACCGCATCGTCGAATTCGACAAATACGGCGTGAAGGTCGCCAACAAGCCACCGCAGGCAGACGCCAACCTGCCGACCAAGAGCCGCTCCACAAAGGATTTGCTCGCCGACCCGACGCCCGAAAACCTGGGCGAACTGGTATGGCGGATCGGCCTGCCTCTGCTGGCGCTAAACTTTGTGCTGATCGCCATTCCGCTGGCCTATGTCAATCCGCGCCTGGGCCGCTACACACCGATGATCTTCGCGGTGCTGATCTACCTGACGTATTCGAACCTGTTGAACCTGTCGCAAGCGTGGGTTTCGCAGGGCAAGATGAACGTGTTCATGGCTTGGTGGCCGATCCATCTGGCCGCCTTCATCTGTGCGGTGCTGCTGTTCCGCTTCCGCCACTACAGCGCGGCCGGCC
The DNA here is from genome assembly GCF_002256165.1 of Ralstonia sp. PBBBR1. Lineage (NCBI taxonomy): Bacteria > Pseudomonadati > Pseudomonadota > Betaproteobacteria > Burkholderiales > Burkholderiaceae > Ralstonia > Ralstonia sp. PBBBR1. The sequence goes on from NZ_NKIL01000003.1 coordinate 81,807, forward strand.
TGAAGGGCATTTCTGCCCTGCTGGGCTTCGCACCCAAGAAGGCGGGTGCGTGATGAAGATGCCGGTCTATGAGAAGTACTTCGCGCGTCAGATCTACGGCGTGTTCGTCTTCATCCTGTTTGCGGTGCTGGCGCTGTTCATCTTCTTCGACATGCTGGGCGAGCTGGGCTCGGTGGTCGGACGCTACACCACGCTGGTCGCGTTCTTCCACGTGATGCTGCAGGCGCCGACACGTGTGTACGAAGTGATTCCGGTGGCCGCGCTCATCAGCGCCATCTACGTGTTCTCGCAGATGGCCAGCCAGTCGGAGTTCACGATCTTTCGCGTGGCCGGGCTCGATACGCGGCGTGCGCTACTGTCATTGTTCAAGATTGCGCTGCCGCTGGCGCTCGTCACGTACCTCTTTGGTGAATTCATCGGGCCGAAAGCGGAAGAGTACGCACAGAAAGTGCGACTGGAAGCGCTGGGCGCGACGGTGTCGGCCGGCTTCCGTTCGGGCGTGTGGGTGAAGGACCGCGGCCCCACAAAGCCGGACGGCACGGGCGGCGAAGTCACCCGCTTCGTCAACGTGGGCGCGCTGCAGCCGGACCAGTCCATCAAGGGCCTGCGCATCTATGAGTTCGATTCGGATTACCGCCTGAGTTCGATTCGCGTGGCGGATCAGGCGCGCTACCAGGGCCACCAGAACTGGCAACTGAACGACGTGACGGAGACACGCTTCGTTGAATTCCCGCGCAAGCCCGGCACGGTTGCCCCGCAAGACACGGTGCAGGCCGTGCCCGGCGCGCCGGACGCGCTGGCGCCCGACTTCCGCGGCGAGCAGACCAAGCTGCCGCACCAGGAGATGCGCTCGGAACTCACGCCGCAGATCCTGTCGGTGCTGATGGTCACGCCCGACCGCATGGCCACGCTGGACCTCTTCCAGTACATCCGCCACCTGCGCGACAACAAGCAGGACACGCAGCGCTACGAGATCGCGCTGTGGAAGAAGGTGGTCTATCCGTTCACCGTGCTGGTGATGATGGCGCTGGCGCTGCCTTTTGCGTATCTGCACGCACGTGCAGGTGCGGTCGGCCTGAAGGTGTTCGGCGGCATCATGCTCGGGTTGTCGTTCCAGCTGGTGAACAACCTCTTCTCGCACGTCGGCCTGCTGAACACGTGGCCGGCCATCTTCACGGCCATCGTGCCGGGCGCGCTGTATCTGGCACTGGCGCTGGTCAGCCTGCGCTGGGTGGAGCGCCACTGATGGCTGGCCGTGCACTTGTCCTGTTTGCGCACGGCGCGCGCGACGCGCGCTGGCGTGAACCGTTCGACCGCCTGCGCGAGCGTTTGGCTGCGCAGCAGCCCGACGTTGACACGCGCCTCGCCTTTCTCGAACTGATGGCGCCCGATCTGCCGGGCACCATCGCTGACCTGGCCGCAAACGGCACGCAGAGCATCACCATCGTGCCCGTGTTCTTCGGCCAGGGCGGCCACCTGCGGCGCGATCTGCCTGCGCTGGTCGCGCAATGCACGCAGGCGCATCCCGCCCTCTCCATCCGCTGCGCCGACGCCGTTGGCGAAGACGACGCCGTACTCGACGCCATCGCGGGTTACTGCGTCCGGCAACTGGGCTAAACCAGACGCCCTACTGCGGTTCTGCCGCGCGCGCGAAGCGCGCATGCACGTTGTTCTCGACGTGAAAGCCATGCGCGCCGAACTCCACCAGTTCCAGTGTCAACCCGAGATAACGGCGCGCAAACACGTCGGCCAGATGCGCACGCATGGCGGCGAACATCGCTGCACAGATCGGCCCCGTCACGGCTTTGCGCCGCCCCGCCTTGATGCGGAACGTCACGTGGATGAAGGCATCGTCTTCCGCGCCATCGGCCATGCGGTATTGGTCGAGGCGCAGCGCGCGCGTGCGGATGCCACCAATGGGAAACACATCCGCATAGCCGATCAGCACATCGTTAAGCACGCGCATCAGCTCAGGAATGCGCGCATCGGCCTCGACATTGGCGGTGTATTCGATGATGACGTGCGGCATGGCACTGATCTCCCCCCGGAGAATGAAATAGGTCAAAGCATCTCATGCCCGGCAGCGTTGTCGCTGTACCCGGGCGGGTTTTGACTGCGTGAAGAAGGGGGAGTGAGAGAAAGCGCTGGCGCGCCGAGCGCAGCTCAGGCGGCCAAGCTATGGGGATGCGCGTCGAGCGCGGGTTCAGATGCGGCCGCCGATGCCCGCACGGCCAACGCGTCGCCGATCATCAGCAGGCTCGGATGCTCGGCGTTGATCCACTCCGCGGCGGCGCCATTGGCCATCTGCTGCAGCGTGAAGCACGCCGAGCGCTGCTCGGGCGTGGTGGCAGCCTCGACCACCCAAGCGGGGGTGGACGGCGCGCGGCCACGTGCGATCAGGTCTGCTGCGATGGAGGCGGCCTGATCACGGCCCATGTAGTAGACGAGCGAATCGGCCTGCGCTACGGGTTCCGGCACGGCGCCTTCGGGTTGCGGCGTGTCCGGGTCGGTCGCCTTGGCTTGCGTAACAAACGCGACGCTGCGGGCAACGCCGCGCTTGGTCAAGGGTTGACGAATGGCGGACGCGGCTGCCAGCGCCGCCGTAATGCCCGGGACGACTTCGTAGTCGATGCCGGCCTGCTCGAGCGCCTGCAGTTCCTCGTCGGCACGGCCGAACAGCATCGGATCGCCCCCCTTCAGGCGCACGACGCGCTGATATTTGGTGGCCAGATCGACGAGTTGGCGATTGATGAAGCGCTGCGCGGTCGAACGCTTGCCGCAGCGCTTGCCGACCGCAATCAACACGGCCTGCGGGCAGTACTGGAAGACCTCCGGCGAGACCAGTGCGTCATGCAGCACGACCTCGGCTTCGCCCAACAATCGTGCACCGCGCACCGTGATGAGGTCCGCGGCGCCGGGGCCCGCACCAATCAGGCTCACGTGGCCAAGTGTTTTGGGGGTCTTCGCTTCCATTGCCTGGATTCCTTTGCTTTTTCCTGCGGCGCGCAACTTAGCACGCGCCATCCACATTAGGAAAATGCACGGATCATGCCAGCCGCCACCGTATGGTGCGTGGCTTCGTCCACCAGGATGAATGCGCCGGTGGCCGGGTTGTCGCCATATGCGTCGCAGACGATCGGCTTCTGCAGGCTGAGGTTGACCGTGCCGATATCGTTGAGCGCGATCTGCTTGCGGCCGGTTTCGTGCGATAGCGTATGCACGTCCAGCACGCGCTCCACATCCGACACGCGTGCGAACACGGTGGCCGTGGTGTGCTTGAGCACGTACTTGCGGGCCGGGTTCAGCTCATGTTCGTCGAACCAGCACAGGTCGGCGTGCAGCTTCTTGGCGGCGTTGGCGGCAGTCGTCGGGGCAGCGACGACGGTGTCGCCGCGCGAAATGTCCACGTCGTCGGCCAGACGCACGGTGATGGTCTCGCCGGGGCCGGCGGAATCGGCTGCACCATTGGGCGTCAGCACTTCGGCCACGGTGGTCTCACGGTTGGCGGGCAGCACGCGCACGGCCTGGCCGACGCGCACCGTGCCGGCTTCCACACGGCCCATGTAGCCGCGGAAGTCATCGGCCTGCGAGCCATCCTGGCGCGCCACGAGCTGCACCGGGAAGCGCAGTGCATCGTCGCCAGCCGGGGCGGTCTCTTCCACCTTCAGGTCTTCAAGCAATGCCAGCAGCGGTTCGCCCTGATACCACGGCATGGCTTCGGACGCGTGAACGATGTTGTCGCCGCGCAGCGCAGACACCGGCACGTAGCGCACGTCACGCAGGCCCAGTTGCGTGGCCAGTGCATCGTAGGCGGTACGGATTTCGTTGAAACGCGCTTCGCTGTAGTCGACCAGGTCCATCTTGTTGATGGCCACGATCACGTGCTGCAGCTCCAGCAGCTTGACGATGGCCGAATGGCGCTTGGTCTGGGCCAGCAGCTCAGTCTTGCCGTCGACGGTCGTCACACGCGTGGCGTCGATCAGGATGATGGCGGCATGCGCGGTCGAGGCGCCCGTCACCATGTTGCGCGTGTACTGCTCGTGGCCCGGCGTGTCGGCAATGATGAACTTGCGGCGCGCGGTCGAGAAATAGCGGTACGCCACGTCAATCGTGATGCCCTGCTCGCGCTCGGCTTCCAGGCCGTCAGTCAGCAGCGAGAAGTCGATCTGCTCGCCGGCGGTACGCTTGTTTTTCGCGTTGGCCAGCGCTTGCAGCTGGTCGGTCAGCACAGCCTTGCTGTCATACAGCAGGCGGCCGATCAGCGTGCTCTTGCCGTCGTCAACGGAACCGGCAGTGATGAAGCGCAGCAGGCCTTGATGCGATGCAGGGTGCGTCGCTGGGTGCGTCGAATTCGTCGTCATGATCAGAAATACCCTTCCTTCTTGCGCTTTTCCATCGAGGCTTCGCTCGTCTGGTCGTCCATGCGCGTGGCGCCGCGTTCGGTGATTTCGGTAACAGCCGTTTCGGCGATGATCTCGGCCGGCGTGGCGGCAGTGCTCGCCACCGGGCACGTGCAGCTGATGTCGCCCACGGTGCGGAAGCGCACCGACAGGACCTCGCTCACGTCCCCATCCGCCTTGGGCGTGATCGGCGTGACGGGCACCAGCAGGCCGTTCTTGCGCACCACTTCACGCTCGTGCGCGTAGTAGATCGGCGGCAGGGCGAGGTTCTCGCGGGCGATGTACTGCCACACGTCGAGTTCCGTCCAGTTGGAGATCGGGAACACGCGCATCTGCTCGCCCTGCGCCATGCGTGCGTTGTACAAGCTCCAGAGTTCCGGGCGCTGGGCCTTCGGATCCCACTGGCCGAACTCGTCGCGGAACGAGAAGATGCGCTCCTTCGCACGGGCCTTTTCTTCGTCGCGGCGGGCACCGCCCATCAGGGCGTCGAAGCCGTGCGATTCGATCGTCTCCAGCAGCGTGACGGCCTGTGCGGCGTTGCGCGAATCGGTCTCTTTACGCAGGCGCACGGTGCCGCGCTTGATGGAATCCTCCACATGGCCCACCACCAGGCGAGCACCCAGCTTGGCGACCTGCTCGTCGCGGAAGGTGATCACCTCGGGGTAGTTGTGACCCGTGTCGATGTGCACCAGCGGGAACGGCAGCTCGATCTTGCGCTCGCCCAGGCGGAAGGCCTTGAGCGCCAGATGCAGCATGACGATCGAATCCTTGCCGCCCGAGAACAGCAGCGCCGGGTTGCGGCACTCGGCCACCACCTCGCGGATGATGTAGATCGACTCGGCTTCCAGCCAGTCGAGGTGCTCGTTCTGCACAGGCGTCAATGCCGTGCCGGGGATTTCGCTCATGACTCCCATGTTCCTTTCCTTAGCTCTTTTGCGACAGATTCGTCGCATGCAGACCGCATTCCTTGCTGTCGCGCGATTCCCACCACCAGCGGCCGGCGCGCACATCCTCACCAGCGCGCACCGCACGCGTGCAAGGCTCGCAGCCAATGCTGGGATAGCCCTTGTCGTGCAGCGCGTTGGTGGGCACGTTGTGCTGCTCGAGGTAGGCCCAGACTTCAGGCTCGGACCAGTCGAACAGCGGGTTGTACTTGGCGATGCCGCGGGCGTCGTCGTCTTCAGCAAACGGCAGGTCGGCACGGGTGACGGCCTGCTCGCGTCGCTGGCCCGTCAGCCATGCGTCGGCATCTTTGAGCGCGCGATTCAGCGGCACCACCTTGCGAATGTTGCAGCAGGCCTTGCGCAGTTCGATGCTGTCGTAGAAGGCGTTCAGGCCGTGGTCACGCACGTAGGCTTCCACTGCGCGGGCATCCGGTGCGTATTGCTCGATCACATAACCGTAGTGCTCGCGGATGCGCTCGAGCATCGCCAGCGTTTCGGCGTGCAGACGGCCGGTCTGCAGCGTGAAGATCGGCAGGTGCGCCCGCACGGCCTGGGGGCTGCGCAGGATCGCATCGGTCACGACCATGTCTTCGGCTGCCAGGCTGGTGGCGAACTTTGCCACGCCGTGCCTGGCGGCAATCTCGGCCAGGCGCTCGAACAGCGCGGCCTCCTTCGCAGCGAGGGCTTCAGCCGTGCCGGTGTAGACCGGACGCGTCCACAGCACCGGGCGCCCGATAGCGGACACCGGCACTTCGGACAGGGCAGCCTCTTGGAACTCGCTCATACTGCGCTCGCCTCGGTAGCACGGTCGCGGCGGAACAACGGACGCGGCTCGTCGATGGCGCCCTGATAGTGGACGCTGATCTCGCCAAAGCCATTCAGCGCGTCGTCGATGTTCTTGTCGGCACGCACGGCGTAAGCGTCGAAACCGCAACGGCGCATGAAGTCCAGTTGATCGCGCAGCACGTCGCCGATGGCACGCAACTCACGCGTGAAGCCCAGGCGCTGGCGCAGCAGGAACGCGGTGCTGTAGCCACGGCCATCACGGAAGACCGGGAAATCCACCGCCACCAGCGACAAGCTGGGCAGGTCTGCCTCCAGCGCGAACGGCTCGTCGTCCGGAGCAAGCCAGACGGCCAGTGTGCCGGCGCGGGCGCGGGCGAGCAGTGCGTCGCGGTGGGCTTCCCAATAGGGCAGCGGCACGATGGCGTGCGCGGCGGCGTCCACATCGGCTTGCGTCAGCTCACCGCCTTCCGGGGTGCGCAGCACGGTCCATTCGTCAGCCACGATTTGCGGGGCACCGTTTTGCAGCTTGATGATCTTGCTCATGTTCGTTTCCCTCGGCTTTCAGGCTTCTGCACGGGCGTAGACGCGTTCCTTGAACGGGGCCATGCCGATGCGGTGATAGGTGTCGATGAAGCGTTCGTCTTCCGTGCGGTTGGCGACGAAGGTATCGATGATGCGCTCGATCACGTCGGGCATTTCTTCGGCCTTGAACGACGGCCCGATGATCTTGCCGATCGCCGAGTCGTTGCCCTGTGCGCCGCCCAGCGATACCTGGTACCACTCTTCTTCGTGCTTATCGACACCCAGGATGCCGATGTTGCCGACGTGGTGGTGACCGCACGAGTTGATGCAACCCGAGATGTTGAGCGACAGCTCGCCCAGGTCGTGCACGTAATCGAGATCGTCGAAGCGCGCTTGAATCGCCTGCGCGATGGGGATCGACTTGGCGTTGGCCAGCGAGCAGAAGTCACCGCCCGGGCACGCAATGATGTCGGTCAGCAGGCCGATGTTGGCGGTGGCCATGCCGTGCTCCTTTGCCAGCTGCCACAGCTCCAGCAAGTCGTGCTTCTTCACGTCCGGCAGGATCAGGTTTTGCTCGTGCGCGACACGCACCTCGCCAAAACCGAACCGCTCGGACCAATCCGCCACCAGCGCCATCTGCTCGGCCGTGGCGTCGCCCGGGGGCAGCGCCGCGCCCGGCTTGAGCGAGAGCGTGACAGCGGCATAGCCCGGCACACGGTGCGGATGCACGTTGCGGCTCACCCAGCGGGCGAACGCCTTGTTCTCCAGTAGCGCCTTTTCATAGGCAGCGTCGGTGTCGGCCAGCTTTTCATACGCGGGCGGCGCGAAGAACTGCGCCACGCGGTCGAACTCGGCCTGCGTGATGGTCGACGGGCCGTCCTTGATGTGCTGCCACTCTTCTTCCACCTGGCGCGCAAATTCCTCAGCGCCGATGGCCTTCACGAGAATCTTGATACGCGCCTTGTACTTGTTGTCGCGGCGGCCGTAGCGGTTGTACACGCGCACGGCGGCCTCGATGTACGACAGCATGTGCTGCCACGGCAGGTCTTCCTTGATGCTCGCGCCCAGGATCGGCGTGCGGCCCATGCCGCCGCCGGCCAGGATGCGCAGCAGCGTCTGCCCGTCCTTCTCATAGGCGTAGACGCCGATGTCATGCAGTTGCGTCACGGCGCGGTCGTCTCGCGAGGCCGACACGGCAATCTTGAACTTGCGCGGCAGGAACGCGAACTCGGGGATGAAAGTCGACCATTGGCGCAGGATTTCCGCCAGCGGGCGCGCGTCGATCACCTCGTCCGGTGCCACGCCGGCAAACTGGTCGGTCGTGATGTTGCGGATGCAGTTGCCCGAGGTCTGGATGGCGTGCATTTCCACCGAGGCCAGCTTGGCCAGGATGTCGGGCACCTGCTCCAGCTCGATCCAGTTGTACTGGATGTTCTGGCGCGTGCTGAAGTGGCCGTAGCCGCGGTCGTGCTCGGCGGCGATGTGGCTGAGCATGCGCAGTTGCTTGGCGCGCAGGTGGCCATACGGAATCGCCACGCGCAGCATGTAGGCGTGGCGCTGGTAGTACAGACCATTCTGCAGGCGCAGCGGCAGAAACTCTTCTTCCGTCAGTTCGCCCGAAATGCGGCGGCGCACCTGGTCGCGGAACTGCGCGACGCGGTCGGCGACGAGGCGGTGATCGTAAGCGTCGTATTGGTACATGACTGTTCGGTCCAATCCGGCTGGGCCGGCGTGCGATTCAATTGGGGGAATGCGTTTCGTTATGGCGCTGCCGCCGATTCAACGACAGCAGCCACAGTCAAGCAGGGCCGGCATGAAGTCATGCATCACGACACCAGCTTGATGGCCGTGATCGTCAGCGTGGCGGCAAGCGCGCCGCGCACCAGACGTTCCGGCAGATTCTTGGACAGGCGCGCGCCCAGCCAGATACCCGGGATGGAGCCCACCAGCAGCGACACCAGCAGGTTCCAGTCGATCGTGCCCAGGTACATGTGGCCCAGGCCCGCCACGGCGGTCAGCGGCACGGCATAGGCGATGTCGGTGCCGGCCACTTCGGCGCTCTTCAATTCGGGATACAGGATGAGGATGAGCGTCGCGCCCACAGCACCCGCGCCGATGGACGACACCGTCACCAGCACGCCCAGCACCACGCCGACGATCACCGTGGCCACGGCCAGCGTGATGCCTTGCAAGCGATAGCGCGGGTTGCGGGCCAGCCAGCCCAGCACGCGCTGGCGGAACAGCAGCGAAATCACCGTCAGGATGACGGACACGCCAATCGTCACGCGGATAAGGTGCATCCACTCGGCATCGAGATTGCCCATGCGCTTGAGTACCAGCACCGTCACCAGCGCGGCGGGCAGGCTGCCCAGGCAGAGCAGCTTAACGATGTCCCAGCGAATATGACCGTGGCTGCGGTGTGCGATCGTGCCGACACCCTTGGTCAGCGAGGCGAAGGCCAGGTCGGTGCCCACAGCGGTCGCCGGCGAAAAGCCGAACATCAACGTCAGCAGCGGCGTCATCAGCGAGCCGCCGCCAACGCCCGTCAGGCCGACCAACAGGCCGACCAGCAGACCGGAAATCGTATAGGCAAGCGTCATGGCGCAGGGACAGTGAGGGCGTGTTATCACGAAGTTCGAGCATCGTAATGAACTGGCCTCATATCCCAAACCAATAAAAAATTGTTTGTTTATATGGCGTCGGTTATAAGTAGCGTTCAGTTCGCACCCGTTCTTCTTATTGACCGCGCAGCCATGAACCTCCACCAATTCCGCTTCGTGCGCGAAGCCGTGCGGCAGAAATTCAACCTGACAGAGGCCGCAAAAGCGCTCTATACATCACAGCCAGGTGTCTCCAAGGCCATCATCGAGCTGGAAGAGGAACTGGGTGTCGATATCTTCACCCGTCACGGCAAGCGCATCCGGGGCCTCACGGAACCGGGCCGGCGCATCCTGGCTTCAGTCGAGCGCGTGCTGGAAGAGGTGGAAACCCTCAAGCGCGTGGGCAAGGACTACGCCGCGCAGGACCAGGGCAACTTCACCATCGCCACCACGCACACGCAGGCGCGCTATGCGTTGCCCAAGGCGATTGCCGAATTCACGCGCAGGTACCCCAAGGTGCGCCTTTCCATTCAGCAGGGCACGCCCGCGCAGATTGCGGAGATGGTGCTGCACGACCAGGCCGACCTTGCCATCGCCACCGAAGGCATGTCGCACGTGAAGGATCTGATCTCGATCCCGGGCTACCAGTGGCAGCATGTGGTGGTGACGCCGCCTGACCACCCGCTTCTGTCGCGCCAGCACCTGACGCTGGACGACCTGAAGGGTTACCCAATCATCACGTACGACCACCACTTTGCCGGCCGGCCCAAGATCGACCACGCGTTCGAGCTGCGCCAGATCAAGCCCGACATCGTGCTCGAAGCCATCGACGCCGACGTCATCAAGACCTACGTGGAAGTGGGCCTGGGGGTGGGTATCGTGGCCGGCGTCGCGTTTGATGCCGAGCGCGACCGCAACCTGCGCGCCATTCCGGCCGGCCACCTGTTCGGCACCAACGTCACGCACCTGGGCGTCAAACAAGGCGCGTACCTGCGCGGCTTCGTCTACACCTTCATCGAACTGTTTGCGCCAACGCTCACGCGCAAGCTGGTCGAACAACTCATGTCGGGCGATCACGAAGCATACGAGCTGTGATTCGCCCGCATTCGCAATGCCTGAACTTCCCGGAGATTTCATGACGACCCGACGTCGCCTGCTGTGCGGCATGGCCCTCTTTGCCAGCGCTGCCGCACTCGCCCTGCCTGCCCGAGCCGACATCCGCGTGGGCGTGGTGCTGTCGACCACCGGCCCAGCCGCGGCCATCGGCATTCCCAGCAAGAACACCGTGCAGATGTGGCCAGCGACCATCGGCGGCCAGCGCGCGCAGGTCATCGTGCTGGACGACGCCTCCGACCCGTCGATGGCGGTGCGGGACGTGCGCAAACTGATCGCCGAAGACAAGGTAGACGTGATCGTCGGGCCGACGATCGTGCCGACGGCGCTGGCTTCGCTCGATGCAGTGGCCGAAGGGCAAACGCCAATGATCACGCTGGCAGCATCTGCCTCCATCGTCGAGCCGCAGGACGCCAAGCGCCGCTGGGCCTTCAAGATGCCGCAGAACGATTCGCAGATGGCCACGCTCGTCACCCAGCACATGGCGGACAACGGCGTGCACACCGTCGGCTTCATCGGCTTTACCGATGCGTATGGCGAGAGCTGGTGGCGTGAATTCTCGAAGCTGGCCGACGTGCGCAAGTTGCGCGTGGTGGCCAACGAGCGCTTTGCGCGCACGGATACCAGCGTGACCGGCCAGATTCTCAAGCTGATGGCCGCCAAGCCCGACGCCATCCTGATTGCCGGGGCCGGCACCCCGGCCGCCCTGCCCCAGCGCACGCTGGTCGAGCGCGGCTACAAGGGCCGCATCTACCAGACGCATGGCATCGCCAGTACGGAGTTCCTGAAGGTGGGCGGCAAGGATGTGGAAAGCACGCTCTTCCCGACCGGCCCCGTGGTGGTCGCGCGCGAACTCCCGGCCGGCCATCCGGTGCACAAGGTGGCTGTGGAATTTGCTGATCGCTATGAAGCCAAGTATGGCCCCAACACCGTCACGCAGTTCGCGGGCGACGCATGGGGCGCTTGGCAGTTGCTCGACAATGCCACGGCCCGTGCGCTCAAGACCGGCGCCAAGCCTGGTACACCTGCCTTCCGCGCCGCCCTGCGCGATGCGCTGGAAACCACGCGCGATCTGACTGTGCCCAACGGCGTGCTGAATCTGAATACCCAGGATCATCAGGGCTTCGATCAACGCTCGCGCGTGATGGGCATCATCAAGAACGGCCGCTTCGCTTACGCCGGCCCGCGCTAAATCAATATCGATACGCAAGACGTAATACGCAGAGATTCGCCATGACACGCATTGCCTTCATCGGCCTCGGCAACATGGGCACGCCGATGGTCCAACACCTGATTGCCGCCGGGCATACGGTGCGCGCCTATGTGCGCCGTCCGGAAGCTGTCGACAACGCCCGCGCCCTCGGCGCCGAGCCGTGCAACGCCCCTGCCGAAGCGGCGCGCGACGCGGAGGTCATCTTCACCAACGTCACGTCCACAGCCGATGTGGAAAGCGTGCTGCTCGGGCCGGACGGTGTCATCCATGGCGCGCCGCGTGGTGCGGTGTGCATCGATCACAGCACGATCTCCGCCGTGGCCACGCGCCGGATCGCGGCCGATTTGGAAGCGGCGGGTCTGGAGTTCCTGGATGCGCCGGTCTCAGGCGGCACCGCAGGCGCGCAGAAGGCCACGCTGTCGATCATGGTCGGCGGCAAGGCCGAGGTGCTGGCGCGCGTGCGCCCGCTGCTGCAGCTGCTGGGCACTACGATCACGCACGTCGGCGACTACGGTGCCGGCCAGGTCGCCAAGGCGTGCAACCAGATCGTGCAGGTCATCAATATCCAGGGCATTGCCGAAGCCATGCTGTTTGCGCGCGCCCAGGGCACCGACCCGTCGCGCGTGCTGGCGGCCATCGGCCCGGGCTTCGCGGGCAGCCGCATGCTCGACCTGGAAGGGCCCAAGATGGCCGAGCGCAACTTTGCCGCCGGCATCGAAGCGCGCCTGCACGACAAGGATTTCGGCCTGGTGCGCGAGATCGCCCAGGAACTCGGCCTGCAGATGCCGGCGATGGAGCTGGTGGCCTCGCAGCTCAATACGCTGGTCGCCAATGGCTGGGGGTATGACGATACGGCGTCGCTGCTGCGCGTGCTCGAGCAGCAGAACAACCACCACACAGATTGAGCGCCTTCCGGCCGCCTTGTTCGCTTGGCCGGACTTCTGGCATAATTGTTGGCTGATCAGCACCTGCCCGAGTGGTGAAATTGGTAGACGCAGGGGACTCAAAATCCCCCGCCGCAAGGCGTGCCGGTTCGATTCCGGCCTCGGGCACCAGAATTCAAGCCGCTTCTGTTCACGCAGAAGCGGCTTTTTCATTGGACGCTCGGCAACGCAACGGCAGCCGGCAACACGCCCCGCGCGGCGTGGGATAATAGCGGCTTTGCCCCGGGCGCGGCTCAAGAGGTTGATCGCACGGGCATGAGGGCCAGTATCCGCGTGGCCCGCTCCCCATTTCGAAACTTCTTCAGTACGCACAATGCCCGCATACCGTTCCAAAACCTCCACCGCCGGCCGCAACATGGCGGGGGCACGCTCGCTCTGGCGCGCCACCGGCATGAAAGACGAAGATTTCCAGAAGCCGATCATCGCGGTGGTCAACTCGTTCACCCAGTTCGTTCCTGGCCACGTGCACCTGAAAGACCTCGGCCAGCTCGTCGCGCGCGAGATCGAAGCCGCGGGTGGTGTGGCCAAGGAATTCAACACGATTGCCGTGGATGACGGCATCGCCATGGGCCACGACGGCATGCTGTATTCGCTGCCCAGCCGCGACATCATTGCCGACTCGGTGGAATACATGGTCAACGCGCACTGCGCCGATGCCATGGTGTGCATCTCCAACTGCGACAAGATCACGCCGGGCATGCTGATGGCCGCCATGCGCCTGAACATTCCGGTGATCTTCGTCTCGGGGGGCCCGATGGAAGCGGGCAAGACGCGCCTCGCCAACCCCGTCACCAAAGCCATCGAGATCAAGAAGCTGGATCTGATCGACGCGATGGTGATCGCGGCCGACAGCAAGTATTCCGACGAGGAAGTGGCGGAAGTCGAGCGCTCCGCGTGCCCGACCTGCGGTTCGTGCTCGGGCATGTTCACGGCCAACTCGATGAACTGCCTGACCGAAGCGCTCGGCCTGTCGCTGCCGGGCAACGGCACCGTGGTCGCCACGCACGCAGACCGCGAGCAGCTCTTCAAGCGCGCCGGCCGCCGGATCGTTGAACTCGCCCGCCAATACTACGAGCAGGAAGACGAGCGCGTGCTGCCGCGCTCGGTCGGTTTCAAGGCGTTCGAAAATGCGATGACGCTCGACATCGCGATGGGCGGCTCGACCAACACGATCCTGCACCTGCTGGCCATCGCGCAGGAAGCGGAGATCGACTTCACTATGGCGGACATCGACCGCCTTTCGCGCGTCGTGCCGCAGCTGTGCAAGGTCGCGCCGAACACAAACAAGTACCACATCGAAGACGTGCACCGCGCCGGCGGCATCATGGCCATCCTGGGTGAGCTGGATCGTGCCGGCAAGCTGCACACCGACGCGCCCACCGTGCACGCGCCCACGTTGAAGGACGCGCTGGACCAGTGGGACATCGTCCGCACGTCGGATGAAGCTGTGCAGACGTTCTACCGTGCCGGCCCGGCAGGTATCCCGACGCAGGTCGCCTTCAGCCAGAACACGCGCTGGCCGAGCCTGGATCTGGACCGCGCCGAAGGCTGCATCCGCTCGAACGAGCATGCGTTCTCGAAGGAAGGCGGCCTGGCCGTGCTGAGGGGCAATATCGCGCTGGACGGCTGCGTGGTCAAGACCGCCGGGGTGGACGAAAGCATCCTCGTGTTCGAAGGCACGGCGCACGTGACGGAATCGCAGGACGAAGCGGTCGCGAACATCCTCGCCGACAAGGTCAAGGCCGGGGACGTGGTGGTCGTGCGCTATGAAGGCCCGAAGGGCGGCCCCGGCATGCAGGAAATGCTGTATCCGACCAGCTACATCAAGTCCAAGGGCCTGGGCAAAGCCTGTGCGTTGCTGACGGATGGCCGCTTCTCGGGCGGTACGTCGGGGCTGTCGATCGGTCACTGCTCGCCGGAAGCGGCTGCAGGCGGCGCGATTGGCCTGGTGCGCAACGGCGACAAGATCCGCATCGACATCCCCAACCGCACGATCAACGTGCTGGTGTCGGACGAAGAACTCGCGCGTCGCCGCGAAGAGCAGAACGCCAAGGGCTGGAAGCCCGCGCAGCCGCGTCCGCGCAAGGTATCGGCCGCACTCAAGGCGTACGCCAAGTTGGTCATGTCGGCGGACAAGGGCGCGGTGCGCGACCTGTCGCAACTGGACGACTGACGCAACACGGGCCAAGCGCTCGATCAACGTGAAAAAAAGCCGCTCTTCGGAGCGGTTTTTTCTATTGCGCTGGTGGCGCGATGCTCAATCCCACTGCGGCGCGAGCCCGTCTGGTGAAACCCCGCGGCCGTTGCGCTCAAGCCAGGCAATCTGAGCCATGTCTTCGTACGTCAGGTGCAGCGTTTGCGCGCGCAGGTTGCTCGCAAGATTCTCTCGCTTGGTTGACGACGGGATTACCGAATAGCCGAGCTGCATGGCCCAGGCCAGCACGACCTGCGCCGGTGTCGCCTCGTGCCGCTGTGCAATCGCGCCGATCACCGGATCGCCCAGCACCTTGCCGTATGCGAGCGTCATGCACGACGTGACGTGAATGCCCTCGTGCTGCAGGAAATCGACGAGCTTGCGGTTCTGCAGATACGGGCTCAGCTCGATCTGGTTCGTGGCGATGGCGTCTTTGCCGACCGCCGCCATCGCCTGTTGCGTCAGCGAGATGTTGAAGTTCGAGACGCCGATCTCGCGCGTCAAACCCCGGGGCCTTGGCTTCGGCCAGCGCGGTCATGCATTCTTCGAGTGACGCGCCGTTGTTGGGCGCCGGCCAGTGGATCAGCGTGAGGTCGACGTAGTCGGTGGGCAGCTTGGCGAGGCTGTCTTCGAGACTCGTCACCAGCTTGCTCCGGGCGTAGTTGTCGACCCAGATCTTGGTCGTCAGGAACAGGTCTTCGCGGCGCACGCCGAAGCTGGCAATGGCCTCGCCTACCTCCGCTTCATTGCCGTAGATTTGCGCGGTGTCGATGACGCGGTAGCCAAGTTCGAGGCCATTGCGGACCGAGTCGATGACAACCTGGCCTTTCAGGCGGAACGTGCCGAGGCCGAAAGCGGGAATCCTGTTCATCTTGTGCTCCAACGGGAAGTCGGATCAGGGGTTCATGGCCAGACGCGTCCGGCGCTGCACGACATGCAGCCCGATCAGCGCGAGGCCAGCCGCGGCGATCACCGCGCCGACGATCGGCACGGCCGCATAGCCCAGTCCTGCCGAGATGGCCGCACCGCCCGCTGCCGCGCCCAGCGCGTTGCCGAGGTTGAACGCGCCCACGTTGACCGACGATGCAAGGCCCGGCGCTTCAGCCGCGGCACGCATCACGCGCATCTGCAGCGGCGGCACGACGGCGAAGGTGGCTATGCCCCACACCAGCAGCGCAGCGGCCGCACCCACGTGCGTCTTGGCGAGCACGGGGAACGCGAGCATCGTCACGATCAGCAGCAACAGAAAGCCGATCAGGCTGCCGTCGAGCGAGCGATCGGCTAGGCGACCGCCGGCGATGTTGCCAATCGAAAAACCGATGCCGATCAGCACCAGCATGGCCGTCACAAACGCCGGCGAGGCACCGGTCAGTTGCGCAAGCGTCGGGGCGACGTACGTGTAGAGCGTGAACATCGCGCCGGCGCCGAGCACCGTGGTGGCAAGCGCACCCAGCACGACGGGACGTGTCAGCACGGCCAGTTCGGCGCGCAGGTTGGGCATCTTGCCGGCATCGCCCTTCGGCAACGCAGTGAACAAGCCCGCAATGGCGATCAGGCCAAGGCTTGCCGTAGCGGCAAACGACATGCGCCAGCCGATCATCTGGCCAAGCCAGGTCGCGGCCGGCACGCCGCCAACGTTGGCGATCGTCAGGCCCATGAACATCGTGGCCACGGCGCTGGCCTGCTTCTCGCGCGGCACAAGGCTGGCGGCCACCACCGAGCCAAGCCCGAAGAATGCGCCGTGGTTGAGACTGGTGACGAGCCGGGCGAGCAGCAGCGTCGTGTAATCCGGCGCGAGGGCCGAAAGCAAATTGCCGATGGTGAAGATGCTCATCAGCGCGATCAGCGCCTTGCGTCGCGGCCAGCGTGCCAGCAGCAACGTCATGATCGGGGCGCCCACCATCACGCCGATGGCGTACGCGCTGATCAGCATGCCTGCCTGCGGAATCGATACATGCACGCCGTCGGCAATCACGGGCAGCAGGCCCATCGGAGAAAACTCGGTGGTGCCGATGCCAAAGGCGCCGGCGGCAAGCGCGAGCAGCGGCAGCGTTGCGCTGCCGCGTGTGGGCTCGGCGGAAGTGTGGGTGGGGTTCATGCGGTGTACTCCAAAGCGGAAGAATGGAAAGCGGGCAGAACCTCTGCCGCGATTTCCGCAAACGTTTCAGCAAGCGGGCGACGATTCCGGCGGAAATACGCTGCGTCCGATGCGTGCGCCAAGGCGATGGCGCAGCAGCGAGCGTCCGCGACCGGCGCAATGAGCATGGACCGCAGTGTGCGTGCTCTACCTTTGCAGAAAAACCCGTCCGTCGACGAAACAGTCTTGATTGCCAATCAACAATCGGTGTCACTCAGAACGCATGCCGGGTTGGCAACGCTGCAACGGGGCTCGCTCTCCAAAATATGTCATGTCGTGATATATTCCGCCACGAACCTTTTAATTCCGCCATGTCCACCCCCGCACGCCCTTTGTCCAAGCAGGATTTCGAGAACCTCTCCGATTTCCGCTACCACCTGCGTCGCTTCCTGCGCGCCTCCGAAGATCTGATCCACGCCAAGGGCATCACGCCCCTGCAGTATCAGTTGCTGCTGCACGTGAAAGGCTATGCCGGACGCGAATGGGCCACCGTCGGCGAACTGGCCGAGCGCCTGCAGGCCGCGCCGCACGGCACAGCGGCACTCATCACGCGCTGCGAAGAAGCGGGTCTGGTCGAAAGGCGCCAGAGCGACACCGACGCACGCCAGGTCGAAGTCCATCTCTCCAGGAAGGGCGACAACCTCGTCGCACTGCTGGCCGGGCTGCACCAGAGCGAGCTGTCGGCATTCCGCCGCGCTTTCAAGCTTCCGCACCTCGATCAACCCGCCGAACCCGCCTCCGAGCAGTAACGTCATGCAAGCCCTTGAACACCAACCGCATCGGCGCGACTTTGCGACCGACACCACGCTGTTCCGCACCACTGCGCTGGCGGTCGTCATCGCGGCGTTTGCCACGCTGGCAGCCGTGGTGCTGCTCAACCTGATCCGCTTCTTCACCAACCTGTTCTTTTTCCAGACGCTGTCGCTGGCGGACCGCTCGCCGGCCACCAACACGCTCGGCGCCTGGGTGATTGCGGTACCGCTTATCGGCGGGCTGATCGTCGGTCTAATGGCGCGCTTCGGCTCGGAGAAGATCCGCGGCCACGGCATTCCCGAGGCCATCGAGGCCATCCTGTTCGGCAAAAGCAAGATGTCGCCGAAGGTGGCGGTGCTCAAGCCTCTGTCGTCAGGCATCGTGATCGGCAGCGGCGGCCCGTTTGGCGCGGAAGGCCCGATCATCATGACGGGCGGCGCGCTCGGCTCGCTGTTCGCGCAGTTCTTCAAGCTGACGTCCGCCGAGCGCAAGACGCTGCTGGTGGCTGGCGCCACGGCCGGCATGACGGCCGTGTTCGGCACGCCCGTGGCCGCGCTGCTGCTCGCGGTGGAGTTGCTGCTGTTCGAATGGCGCCCGCGCAGCATGCTGCCGGTGGCGGTGGCATGCGCGGTGGCGGGCTTCCTGCGTGTACTGGTGCTGGAGCCCGGCCCACTCTTCCCGCTGGACACCGCACCCGCGACGCTGCCTGCGCTGGGCTCGTGCGTGGTCGCCGGGTTGCTGTGCGGCGCGTTGGCACGCTCGCTGTCGATGGCGCTGTACAAAACCGAAGACCTGTTCGGCCGCCTGCCGATCCACTGGATGTGGTGGCCGGCCATCGGTGGCCTGGTGGTCGGCATCGGCGGCTATTTCGAGCCGCGTGCGCTGGGTGTCGGCTACGACGTCATCGGCGATTTGCTGCACAACCATCTCGCCATCCGGGTGGCGCTCGCGCTGCTGGTGGTCAAGGCCATCATCTGGGTGATCGCGCTGGGCTCGGGCACGTCGGGTGGGGTGCTTGCCCCGTTGCTGATGATGGGCGCCGGCTTGGGGGTGTTGATCGGCCCAGTGCTGCCCGGCGGCGACCCGGGCCTGTGGCCGCTCGTGTGCATGGCGGCCATGCTGGCCGGTGTGCTGGGCGCCCCGCTCACGGCCATCGTCTTCGCCTTCGGCCTCACACACGATGTAAACGCGCTGCTGCCGATTCTGCTGGCGGTGGCAGTGTCCTACGGCTTTGTCGTACTGACGATGCCGCGCTCGATCATGACCGAGAAGATCGCGCGCCGCGGCTTCCACATCTATCGCGAATACGCTGTCGACCCGCTCGAGCGCCACGCCGTGGAAGAGGTGATGACGCGTTCGGTGCAGACCATCGACGCGCAGGCCACGCTGGCCGATACACTCGCCGACCGCTTCGGCGCCACGCAGGCGCACCGAGCGTTTCCCGTGGTGCAAGGTGGGCCGAATGGCACGTTGATCGGCATGCTCGACCGCGATGCGCTGCTGGCGGGCCAGAAGCGCGGTGCCGTCACCGTGGCCGAGTTGTTTGGTGCGAATGCCCCCGTGATGGCGCTGCCCGGTGAGACCTGCCGCATCGTCGCCACGCGCCTGGCAGTGCATGGGCTGGAGCGGCTGCCGGTGGTGGCCGATTCACAATCACGCGCGCTGGTGGGCATTGTCTCGCGCAGCGATTTGGTCAAGCCGTCGCTCGCGTTCTTTGATGAAGAACAGCGCCGCGAGCGCTTCCGCCGTGTGCCGCTGTCAGGCACGCGCACGCATCTTGAACTGCGCCGTCGGCGCGCAGGCCGCGTCGCGCGGTAATGTCAGCCGGCCACGTGCCGGTTACGTCCGCTTTCCTTGGCGCGATACAGCGCCAGATCGGCGCGCTTGAGCATTTCCGACGCGGTATCGCCCGGCCGGCAGCCCGTCATGCCCATGCTGACGGTCATCGACAGCCCGGTCGGGAAGCTTTCGTCCGTCTCGGCCACCGCCGTACGCAGGCGCTCGGCCACCTCGGTGGCGGTTTCCAGCGTGGTGCGTCCCATCACCATGGCGAATTCCTCGCCGCCCAAACGCCCCACCAGATCACTGCTGCGCAGCACGCCCGTGGCAAGCGACGCAAAGCGCTGCAGCGCCATGTCCCCCACAGCGTGGCCCCATGTGTCATTGATGCGCTTGAAGTGATCCAGATCGGCCAGCACGAGCACAAGTGGTTCGGCACGATTGTGCGCACGCGCGAGCACCGTATCGAACAGCGCCAGGAAGCGGCGGCGCGTCAGCACACCGGTCAGATGATCGAAATGCGCCTCGTTGGCGAGCGCGCTGTTGGTGCGCTGCAGCCGCTGGTTCAGATGGCGCGTCACGCGGTGGTGCTGCCGCTCGCGCACCAAAGACCACGCCACCAGCGCGAACGTCACCAACACACTCACGAACAACACAAAGCCGATCATGCGGTTGCGCGCATGGTTGGCGATCTGCTGGCCCCACGCCGGCAGCGGCTCGGCCACGACGACCGTGAGGTCCGCACTGGCATTGCGCGACACGGTCAGCGATGGCATCGCACTGCCCTCGCGCCAGGCCAGCGTATCGCGCACCTCGGCCGGCACCCAGGAGGGCACATCGCGATGCGCCCTCGCGGTAGGCTGATAGGGCCAGGGCTCGAAGTCGACGCGTTGGTAGGCGTTGTACCGGTCGCTGGCGCCCATGTGCTGCAGGCGAGCATCCGGCAGGACCTTGCCGACCAGCGATGCATCGGTCGACAGAATGATCAAGCCGTTCGGATCGGTCACCAACGATGTCGGGTGCGATACCCAGTGCTGCAGCCTCGCGAGGCTCACCTTGGTGCCCATTGTTGCGACCAGGTAACCTCCGGCGTCATATACCGGCGCGGCGAAGAACAGGCCCGGCACGCCCGTCACCGGGCCGATCGTGAACTGCTCGCCCAGGCCACCCAGCATCGCCTCCTTCATGTACGGCTGCATGCTCAACTGCACGCCGACGAACGAATCGGCATGACCGGCGTTATTGGCCAGCACCACGTAATTGTGTTGGTTCACGACCCACACGTAGTCCAGCCCGAGATTGCCTGCGGTGGCGTTGAGGAAAGCATCGATGTCGACCACTTCCGGGTGCGACATCGCCTCTTCGGCACATGAGCCCTGGTCCATCAGGTTCCAGCGCCGGGTGTCGACGCGCGCCACCGCGCGCGGGATGGCGTCGATCTGCGCGAGCGTCTGCGGCAGCGCGCGCAGCAGGGCCACGTCGGCGGTGATCTGGCTCGACATTCCCTCCGCTACCTGCGCAGCCAACTGGCGCCGCGCATCGACCATCTGCTGCATGTCGCGCGCACCCATCGAATCCGCCACGAAACAGGCGGCAAACCATGAGGCGCCTACGCCCACCACCGCCACCGACAGCCAAAGCGCCAGCGGCGCAACGCGCAGCCAGGCGCCGTGCGACGACGTTGCAGGGGCGGGCTCAGGCGCCTTCACGTCAGACCTCGCTGCTCAGGAAATCCGCCACCGTCGGGTAGCGCAGCGCCACGCGCAACTCGCGCGCAAGCCGCGTGTTGCGCAGCCGGCGCGATTCGCTCATGAAGGACAGCAGCGCAGGCTCGATCTTCTGGACGGCCTCGGCTCGCGAAATGCGCGGTGGCCGCTGCAAGCCGCGCGCGTCGGCCACCGCGTCAAAGTAGTCCCCCATACGGAGCTCGGACGCGTCGCTGGCATGCACCACGCGCTGCGGTTTCCCTCGGAACAGGGCGGCAATGACCGCGCGCGCCAGGTCGTCGGCGTGAATGTGGTTGGTGTAGACATCGTCCTCCGCGCGCAAGGCGGGCGTACCGCGTTCGAGCCGCGCGATGGGTAGCCGATCCGCCGCATAAATGCCGGGGATGCGCAAGATCGACGTGCGCCAGCCGCCGCCCGCGCCAAACCAGCGCACGCGCCGCTCGGCCGCGACCCGGCGTTGGGCACGCGCCGTGGTTGGCTTCACCGGGCGGGATTCGTCGACCCAGGCGCCAGCCGCATCGCCGTAGACGCCGCTGGTGCTGGCGTACACGAACGCGCGCGCTTGGAGGTGAGTTTTCAAGCGGCCAGTGAGGCCACCCGTCCTGCGCGCCCGCTCGGGTAAAATGCGACGTCTTGTGGCGGCGGAATTCGGGGACGGCTGCGCCAGCGTATGCAGCAGCGCGGCCGTACGTGGATCATCGTTGCCGACAGTGGGCGGCGGTGCCAGATGCAGCACGCGGGGGCTTAACCCTCGCAGGCGGCGCAGCGATGCGGCATCGTCCAGATTGGCGACAATCGGCACGGCGCCGGCTTCGCGCAGCGAAGCTCGACCTTCAAGGCGCGAGGTGACGGCAAAGACGCGAAAACGCGTGCGGAGCATCGCCAGGCAGCGTTGCCCGACGTCGCCGCAGCCGACGATCAGCACGCGGGGAAGGCCCAAGCGTAGTGCGGATTTGGATGGCCGAACGACTAACTGATTCACCATCGGACGTGCTGCCGGATTGACCACCATTGCATGCCCAGACGGGCGACCAGACACTCTTTTCAACATATTCTCGGATTGTAGTATGGCTTACCAGATCAACGTGTTGCCCAGCGGCCGCCAGTTCCAGGCCGAAGACGGCGAGACCATCCTTGCAGCAGCGCTGCGCCAGGGTATCGGCCTGCCGTACGGCTGCAAGAACGGCGCGTGCGGCTCGTGCAAGGGCAACGTGCGCGAAGGTTCCATCGTCCAGGGAACGCACTCCCCCAACGCGCTCTCCGCCCAGGAGGCCACCGAAGGCCGGGCGCTGTTCTGCTGCGCCACACCCGCCACTGACGTCACCATTGAAGTGCGTGAGGTGCATGGCGCCGGCGATGTCCCCATCAAGAAGATTCCGTGCCGCGTCGCGTCACTGGAAAAGGCCGCGCCGGACGTCACCATCGTCAAGCTGCAACTGCCTGCCACCGAGCGTATGCAATTTCTGGCCGGGCAGTACGTGGAATTCCTCCTGCGCGACGGCAAGCGCCGCAGCTACTCGATCGCCAACCCGCCGCACGACGACGGCCCGATCGAGCTGCACATCCGCCACATGCCGGGCGGCGTATTTACCGATTACGTGTTCGGCGCCAAGGAAGGCGCTCCGGCCATGAAGGAGCGCGACATCCTGCGCTTCGAAGGCCCGCTGGGCAGCTTCTTCCTACGTGAAGAGTCCGACAAGCCGATCATCCTGCTGGCCTCGGGCACCGGCTTCGCGCCCATCAAGGCGATCATCGAGCATGCCCAGTTCATCGGCAGCACGCGCCCCATGACGCTGTACTGGGGCGGGCGCCGCCCGCAAGACCTGTACATGCACGCCAAGGCCGAAGAATGGGCGCGCACGCTGCCGAACTTCACCTACGTGCCGGTCGTCTCCAACGCCCTGCCCGAAGACGCCTGGACGGGCCGCACCGGCTTCGTCCACCAAGCCGTGATGGCAGACCACCCCGATCTGTCTGGCCACGAGGTCTACGCCTGCGGCGCGCCGGTAGTGATCAATTCGGCCCGCGCGGATTTCGCCGCCCAGTGCGGGATGCACCCGGATGCGTTCTTCGCCGATTCCTTCACCTCAGAGGCGGACCTCCACCCGGCCGGCTGACGTTGCACAAATCCAAAGAAGGCCAAAATTTCGTTTTGACTTGACTTGGCATCCGTCTTATTCTTGCGCCTTATGAACCAAGCCCTGCACCTCCGACGCCGCCGTACGTTGCTCCCTCCGGGAAGCCACGCGGCTGTCTGCTGATTGCATATCGGGTTCACAGGATTCGACGATCACAAGGCCACGGGGCGACCCCCGTGGCCTTTGTCTTTTTCCAACTCGCGTTTTTCCGCTTTTTCATCTTCCTGCCGCCTTTTTCTGGAGCTTTGCCATGGCGTTTGCTGACTACCCCGTCCAGTCCCTGATGTACATCACCAACCGGCCCGAGATTGTCTTCACCGAAGGCAAGGGCTCGTGGCTGACGGACCACAACGGCAAGCGCTACCTGGACTTCGTGCAAGGCTGGGCTGTCAACTGCCTCGGCCACTCCAACGACGGCATGATCGAAGCGCTGAACGCGCAGGCCCGGAAGCTGATCAACCCGAGCCCGGCGTTCTACAACGAGCCGATGGCCAAGCTGGCCGGCCTGCTGACGGCGCACAGCTGTTTCGACAAGGTGTTCTTCGCCAACAGCGGCGCCGAAGCCAACGAAGGCGCCATCAAGCTCGCCCGCAAGTGGGGCAAGAAGCATAAGAACGGCGCCTTCCAGATCATCACGTTCGACCACAGCTTCCACGGCCGCACGCTCGCCACCATGAGCGCGTCGGGCAAGGCCGGCTGGGACACCATCTTCGCGCCGCAGGTGCCGGGCTTCCCGAAAGCCATCCTGAACGACATTGCCTCGGTGGAAGCGCTCATCACCGACGAGACTGTCGGCGTGATGCTTGAGCCGGTCCAAGGCGAAGGCGGCGTGCTGCCGGCCACGCCGGAATTCATGCAGCAGCTGCGTGCGCTGACCAAGAAGCACAAGATCCTGTTGATCGTTGATGAAGTGCAGGCCGGTTGCGGCCGCTGCGGGACCCTCTTCGCCTATCAGCTCTCGAACATCGAGCCGGACATCATGACGCTGGGCAAGGGCATCGGCGGTGGTGTACCGCTGTCGGCCCTGCTGTGCACGGATGAAGTCGCCAGCTTTGAAGCCGGCGACCAGGGCGGGACCTACAACGGCAACCCGCTCATGACGGCCGTCGGCTGCTCGGTGATCGAGCAACTCCTGGCGCCGGGCTTCCTGGCTGGCGTGGAAGAACGCGGCGCCTATCTGCGCACGCAACTGCTCAAGCTGAGCGAAGAGTTCGGCCTGGCCGGCGAGCGCGGTAACGGCCTGCTGCGCGCGCTGCTGCTCGGCAAGGACATCGGCGGCCAACTGGTCGAAGCTGCACGCGAGATGAACCCGACGGGCTTGCTGCTGAACGCCCCGCGTCCGAACATCCTCCGATTCATGCCCGCGCTGAACGTGACGACCGAAGAAATCGACACGATGATCGGCATGCTGCGCACGCTGCTGAAGGCGCACGCCTAAGGCGTACTGCATACCCTGGGGCGGCGCGCAATGCGTCGCCCTGCATCGCCCTATACCCCTGTTCCCACTCTGAGGTTTGCCATGGCCGTGACGCGAGAAGTGCCGGCCACGGGGATCGTGTTGTCCGATGATTCCGCGTGGCTTCCGCTGGACGACATCTACAACTTCCTGTCACAGGAGACGTTCTGGGCCCGCGGCCTGCCGCGCGATGTGTTCGACCGATCGGTTGCAAACTCGCTCTGCTTCGCCGCTTATCGACTGAACGGCGATGGCTCACATGCGGAGCTTGTTGGTTTTGCGCGCGTCATTACCGATCGGGCGACGTTCGCCTACCTGTGCGATGTGTTCGTGCTGCCGGCGTTGCGCGGGAAAGGCATCTCACACGCTTTGATGGACTTCCTGCGCGAGCACCCTGACCTGCAGACGCTGCGCCGCACAGTGCTCGTAACAACGGGCGCCGACTGGCTTTATCGCAAACACGGCTTTGCCGATGTGCCGGAGGGTGTCGGGTTCATGCAATTGCATCGGCCGAATATCTACACGGCGGCTTCTGCCTGAAACGCGGGTCGCGCGCAAAAGAAAAAGCCCCGCAATCGCGGGGCTTTCTCGTGGTGCTTGAGGGTGCTTATTCGCCCAGGTAGGCGGCACGCACCTTCGGATCGTCCAGCATCTGCTTGGCATCGCCGCTCATGGTGATGAGACCGGAGTCCATCACGTAGCCGCGGTGCGCAGCCTGGAGTGCCAAGCGCGCGTTCTGCTCGACGAGCAGCACGGTCACGCCTTGCGCCGAGATGTCGCGCACGACCTCGAAGATCTTTTCCACCATGATCGGCGAGAGACCCATCGACGGCTCGTCCAGCAGCAGCAGCTTCGGTTGGCTCATCAGCGCACGCGCCATGGCCAGCATCTGCTGCTCGCCGCCCGACATCGTGCCGGCCAGCTGGTTTGCACGTTCCTTCAGGCGCGGGAAGATGCCGAACATGCGGTCGATGTCGGCCTTGATGTTGGCCTCGTCGTTGCGCGTGAAGGCGCCCATCTGCAGGTTCTCGGTAATGGTCATGCGCGCGAACACGCCGCGGCCTTCCGGCACCATCGCCAGACCCTGCTTGAGCAGGTTGTAGCTGGGCACGCCCTTGATGGACTTGCCCAGATACTGCACATCACCGCCGGCCCAGCCCTGCAGGCCGGTGATGGCCTTCATGGTGGTCGTCTTGCCGGCGCCGTTGGCACCGATCAGCGTGACCAGCTCACCTTCGCGAATCTCCAGATCCACGCCCTTGACCGCCTGGATGCCGCCGTAAGCGACCTTCAGGCTGTCGATCTTCAACATTACTGGTTTCATATTCCGTTCCTCTGCGTCAGTGCGCTGACGCGCCGAGGTAGGCCTCGATCACGGCCGGGTTGCTCTGCACTTCCTGCGGCAGGCCTTGGGCGATCACCTTGCCGTAGTCCAGCACGGTCAGGCGGTTGCACAGGCCCATCACCAGCTTCACATCGTGCTCGATCAGCAGGATGGTCTTGCCGTCGGAACGGATCTTGTCGAGCAGGCCGCGGAGTTCCACCTTTTCCGTGGCGTTCATGCCGGCGGCCGGCTCGTCCAGGGCCAGCAGCTTGGGCTGCGTGGCCAGGGCACGGGCGATTTCCAGACGACGCTGGTGACCGTACGACAGGTTGCGCGCCGTGTAGTTGGCGTACTTGCCGATGCCGACGTAGTCCAGCAGATCATGCGCCCAGTCTTCGATGGACTGCTCTTCCTCGCGTGCCGCCTTGGTGCGGAACACCGCGCCGATCAGCCCCGCCTTGGTGCGCACGTGGCGGCCCACCATGACGTTTTCCGCCGCGGTCATGTCGCCGAACAGGCGGATGTTCTGGAACGTGCGCGCAATGCCGGCCTTCGCCACTTCGTGCACGGCGGTCGGCTGGTAGGGCGTGCCGCCCAGCACGAACTCGCCCGCGTCAGGCGTATACAGGCCGGTGATGACGTTGAAGAACGTGGTCTTGCCGGCGCCGTTCGGGCCGATCAGACCGTAGATTTCGCCTTCGCGAATTTCCAGGCTCACGTCGGACAGCGCTTGCAGGCCGCCGAAACGCTTCTGGACTCCTCGGATCGAGAGGAGGACGTTGTTATTGCTCATGTGCGTGCCTCCATCAGATACGGGACAGTCCACCAGCCCGCTGCTTTTGCGGACGGTCTTCCTTGCGCGGCGAGGGCCACAGGCCCGACGGGCGATACAGCATCACCACCACCATCGCCAGGCCGAACAGCAGCTGACGAAGCACTTCCGCTTCCACGATCACATGGCCGAACAGCTTGTTCTGCACCGGCTCGGCCAGCGCACGCAGCAACTCCTGGAAACCGACCAGCAGAATGCCGCCCAGGATCACGCCCGGGATATGGCCCATGCCGCCCAGCACCACGATCGCCAGAATGTAGATCGACTCCCACAGCACGAACGATTCCGGCGACACGAAGCCCTGGAACGACGCAAACATCGCACCCGACACGCCACCGAACGACGCACCCATCGCAAAGGCGAGCAGCTTGATGTTGCGGGTGTTGATGCCCATTGCCTTGGCGGCGATTTCATCTTCACGCAGCGCCACCCATGCACGACCGATACGCGAGTTCTGCAACCGCAGGCACACGATGATGATGATCGCGGCCAGGATCACGAACAGGTAGTAGTACATGTAGACCGAGTCGAAGCGGATGCCGAAGAAATCATGGCGCTTCGAGAAGTCGAACCCGAAGATCTTGACCGGCTCGATCAGGTTGATGCCCTTCGGGCCGTTGGTGATGTTCACCGGACGGTCGAGGTTGTTCATGAAGATCCGGATGATTTCACCAAAGCCCAGCGTCACGATGGCGAGGTAGTCACCGCGCAGCTTCAGCACCGGCGTGCCCAGCAGAATGCCGAACAGCGCCGCCAGCCCGGCACCGAGCGGAATCACCCACCATACGATCAGGTGCAGCCCGTTGGGGAACAGGTTGTGGATCCACTCGAACTGATTGGACAGGTGCGGCGAACCCAGCAACGCCATCATGTAGGCACCCACCGCATAGAACGCGATGTAGCCCAGGTCGAGCAGGCCGGCAAAGCCCACCACGATGTTCAAGCCCAGGGCCAGCATGATGTACAGCAGTGCGAAGTCCAGCACGCGCACCCAGTAGTTGCCACCTGCGGCGCCCACGATGAACGGCGCGAAGATCGCAAGGATCAGGAAGCCGTACAACGCGGCGCGCGTCTTCATCGGCGCTTTGAAATTTTCTGTCATGGCGCTCCCCTTCTTATGCGCGGTCCGCAACGCGTTCGCCCATGATGCCGGACGGGCGGAACAGCAGCACGCCAATCAGCACGATGAATGCGAACACATCCTGGTAGTTCGAACCGAACACACCGCCAGTCAGATCGCCGATATAACCGGCACCCAGTGCTTCGATCAGGCCCAGCAGCATGCCGCCAACCATGGCGCCTGCCAGGTTGCCGATGCCGCCCAGCACCGCGGCGGTAAACGCCTTCAGGCCGGGGATGAAGCCCATGTAGAAGTGAGCATTGCCGTAGTTGGTCGCCATCATCACGCCTGCAACCGCAGCCATGGCAGCACCAATCATGAAGGTGGCAGAGATCACGAAGTTCGGGTTGACGCCCATCAGGCCTGCCACACGCTGGTTCTCGGCGGTCGCGCGCATCGCGCGGCCGAGCTTGGTGCGGTTGACCAGCAGGATCAGCCCGACCATCACCAGGATCGACACCAGGATGATGGCGATTTCCTTGCCCGTAATGGTTGCGCCCGTGGAGCCGATATCAATCGGGCTCGAAGGCAGCAGTTGCGGGAAGGTGAGCGGGTTGCGCGACCAAATCATCATCGCGAGTGTCTGCAGCACGATCGACACGCCGATGGCGGTGATCAGCGGCGCCAGGCGCGGCGCGTTGCGCAGCGGCCGGTAAGCGACACGTTCGATGGTGTAAGCCACGATGGCGCAGACCGGCATGGCAAACAGCAACGCGAACACCAGCGTGAGCCAGTCAGGCAGATTGGGGAAGTACTTCTGGAGGAAGTTGATGGCGGTCAGGGCAGACATTGCACCGACCATCAGAACATCGCCGTGGGCGAAGTTGATGATGCCGAGAATACCGTAGACCATGGTGTAGCCAAGTGCGATCAGCGCGTAAATGCTGCCGAGCACCAGACCGTTCACGATCTGCTGGATAAAGATATCCATGAGAACAGCTCCTGCTATGCCTTGCTTTGTTGTAGGCGACGGGATGACGTGCCCGCAAGGTATGCGATCAATCGGATGGGTAAGGTGAGGTTGCTGGTAAGCGGCCTGCCGACACGCCCATGGTGAGGGCCTTGTTTCATTGGCGAGGCTATAAAAAACGGCACCGCAGGGGTAGTCGCGGTGCCGTTTTTAGGGCGGATAACCCTTCGATTACATCTTCACAACGTCAAGAACACTCTTCTTCTTGTCCTTGTAGTTGTACAGGGTGATGGAACCTTGCTTCAGGTCACCCTTGTCGTCGAACGCGATGTTGCCGATCACGCCGTTGTAGTTGGTTGCCGGCATGGCAGCCAGGATCTTGGCAGCGTCGGTCGAGTTGGCACGCTTCATCGCGTCGATGATCACGTTGACGGCGTCATACGTGAACGGTGCGTAGATCTGCACCGGCGTGTTGAAGCGCGCTTGATACTTCTTCTCGAAGTCCGCGCCCTTTTCCATTTTCGACAGCGCCAGGCCTGCTTCCGAGCAGACGATGTTGTCGATCGCGTCGCCAGCCAGTTCGGCCACCTTGTCGGTACACACGCCGTCGCCGCCAACGATCTTGGCCGTGATGCCCAGTTCCTTGGCTTGCTTGGCGAACGGACCGCCGGTGGCGTCCATGCCGCCGTACATGATCACGTCCGGCTTCTTGCCCTTGATCTTGGTCAGAATGGCCTTGAAGTCGGTGGCCTTGTCGTTGGTCGCCTCGCGCGCCACGACGTTCACGCCGTCGGCCTTCGCGGTTTTCTCGAACTCGTCAGCCAGGCCCTTACCGTAGGCGGTGGCATCGTCAACAATTGCCACGGTCTTGGCGCCCAGGGTCTTGGCGGCGTAGTTCGCCAGTGCCGGGCCTTGCTGCGCGTCGGTGGCCACCACGCGGTAGGTCGTCTTGAAGCCTTGCTTGGTGTAGTCGGGGTTCGTCGACGACGGCGAGATCTGCACGATGCCCGCATCGCTGTAGATCTTCGAGGCCGGGATCGAAACGCCCGAGTTCAGGTGGCCGACGACGGCAACAACGTGCTCGTCAACCAGCTTCTGCGCCACGGCGGTGCCCGTCTTCGGGTCGCCTGCATCGTCTTCACCGACCAGTTCCAGCTTGATCTTCTTGCCGTCGATGGTCAGGCCTTCCTTGTTGGCTTCTTCAACGGCCAGACGTGCACCGTTTTCGTTGTCTTTGCCAAGGTGAGCAATACCGCCCGTGAGCGGAGCCGCGTGACCAATCTTGACGACGGTCTCGCCGCCGGCAGCCGCCGCCGGAGCCGACGTTGCTGCAGGTGCAGCAGCTTGGTTTGCGGGCTTTTCCTCGTTCTTACCGCAAGCTGCTACGAGTGCCACGGCAGCCGCAAGCGGCAGAACTTTGGCAAACTTAATTTGCATGAGTGATCTCCTAGATCTCGCAAGAGCAAGAAGAGCGTCCTGCCTCCCGGCCGCTCCCCCCGCGCCGATTGTTTCAATTTGAAACGCGCGAATTGTATCCCCTTTTATTGCGGATGCAATACGCGTCGCAACAACGATTTTTACTGTAACTACGCCGCTTTACGGGCTTTCCCCAATGCCCAAACAGGCGTCATTTCGCGCAGGCATTCGCGAACGGCGCATAGGCTAATCAAGAAGCGTGCCAGAGTAGGGGAAACCCCCTATTCATGCGGCTTGGCGGGCAATTGCCACGGCAAATCAAGGCTTCGCCGGTATTGACGAGGTTTTTGCGACGCACAAAACAATACGGCCACTCCCGGAGAAGTGGCCGTCGATTCCTCAAAAGCGCTTTATGCACCGCATTAGGGCGCACCGTTTTTGTGCGCTTT
The DNA here is from genome assembly GCF_002256165.1 of Ralstonia sp. PBBBR1. Lineage (NCBI taxonomy): Bacteria > Pseudomonadati > Pseudomonadota > Betaproteobacteria > Burkholderiales > Burkholderiaceae > Ralstonia > Ralstonia sp. PBBBR1. The sequence goes on from NZ_NKIL01000003.1 coordinate 112,564, forward strand.
TAAGTGGGCATTTACATAAAGGGATTCAATTGATTTGAAGCCCCCTCGGAAGGGGGAAAGACATGTTTTCCTGAATACCGTCGAGCGGGCGCACGGTGCGTGCACCCAGCGCCTTGAGCCGATCGACAATCGATTGTGCCAGCTCTTCGGGTGCCGACGCCCCCGCGGTCAGGCCCACGCGGCGCTTGCCAGCCACCCATTCGGGGCGCACCTGTTCAGGTGTATCCACCATATAGGCAGGTACGCCCAGCTTTTCGGCCAGTTCACGCAGGCGGTTCGAGTTCGAGCTGTTCGGGCTGCCGACCACGATCACCACTTCCACCTGCGGCGCCATGAACTTCACGGCGTCCTGGCGATTCTGCGTCGCGTAGCAGATGTCCTGCTTCTTGGGCTCGTGCACGGCCGGAAAGCGCGCTTTGATGGCCGCCACGATCTCCTGGGTCTCATCCACCGACAGCGTGGTCTGCGTCACGTAGGCCAGACGCGTCGGGTCTTTCACCTCGAGATGCGCAACGTCATCGACGGACTCAACCAGCAGCATGCCGTCGTTGGCCTGCCCCATGGTGCCTTCCACCTCGGGATGGCCCTTGTGCCCGATCATGATGATCTCGAAACCCTGCGCACGCATCTTCGAGACTTCCACGTGCACCTTGGTCACCAGCGGGCAGGTCGCATCGAACACGCGCAGGCCGCGCGCTTCCGCCGCCTCACGCACAGCCCGTGACACGCCGTGCGCACTGAAGATGACTGTGCCACCCACTGGCACATCGTCGAGTTCCTGCACGAACACCGCGCCCTTGTTGCGCAGATCGCCAACCACATAAGCGTTGTGCACGATCTCGTGACGAACGTAAATCGGCGCGCCAAACAACTCCAGCGCGCGCTCGACGATCTCGATGGCACGATCCACGCCGGCGCAGAAGCCGCGCGGCTGCGCCAGCAAGACCTCGGCGTCGGCCTGGGTGACAGGATCAATGGGATCGAGCGGGGCGTTCACAGCGTTGCTCATATCAGAGGATGCCGATCAGCTGGACTTCAAACACGATCGTCTGGCCGGCCAGCGGGTGGTTGAAGTCAAACAATGCCGAGGTCTCGCCCACTTCCTTGAGCACACCGGCATATTTGCCGCCGCTCGGCGCATTGAACTCAACCAGGTCGCCCGGCTGGTAATCCTCTTCGAACGAGGAGTTCTCCCGCAGCGTGGCCAGCGACACGCGCTGCAGCAGTTCCGGATTGCGTGGGCCGAACGCATGCTCCGGTGCCAGCCGGAACGTCGTGCGCTCGCCCTCGCGCATACCAAGCAGCGCCTGCTCCAGCGTGGGCGCCATCTGGCCCTGGCCGAGCAGCAGCGTGGCCGGTTTGTCGTCGAAGGTGGTAACGATGTCGGTGTCGTTTTCCAGCGCGATGCGGTAGTGCAGCGTCAGAAAGGAATCCGGGCCAACCACCTTGCCTGTGCCGCTTGGCGTCGCCGCGGACGCCTCGTTCACCAAATTTTGCACGCTCAACCTGCTTGACCAAAAAGTAACCCGTTATTGTACGTCAGCCCTCCGCGCTGCCGCAGGCGCGACGCGCGCCGCACTCCCGCTGGCAGGGCCTTTCCTCCGCGCATCCCAACCCTATGGCAATCGTCGACTGGCCCGCCCACGAGCGGCCGCGTGAAAAACTGCTCGCCCACGGCCCCGCTGCGCTCTCCGATGCGGAGCTGCTGGCCATTTTCCTGCGCGTGGGCGTGCCAGGCAAAAGCGCCGTCGACCTCGCCCGCGAACTGCTCGCGCACTTCGGGTCCCTCGCGCGGCTGTGTCATGCCTCTCAACAGGAGTTCTCGTCGATCAACGGCATGGGCCCCGCCAAATACGCACAACTGCACGCGCTGCTGGAAGTTGCCCGGCGTGCACTGAAAGAAGACTTCACGCAGGGTCAGACCTTTGAATCCGCACAAAGCGTGAAGGATTTCTTGCGCCTGACACTCGGCCACCGCCCGCATGAAGTGTTCGCCTGTTTCTTTCTAGATGTACGGCACCGGCTGATCGCTTGGGAAGAACTCTTCCGCGGCACGCTGACCGAAGCCCGCGTCTACCCGCGCGAGATCGCGAAGCGCGCGCTACATCACAATGCAGCCGCCGTGATCCTGGCCCACAACCACCCCACCGGCAACACTGAACCCAGCGAATCCGACGTCATCCTGACCCGCGAACTGTGCCGCGCGCTGGCAATGCTCGACGTGATCGTCCTGGATCACATGATCGTCGGCCGCAACCACGTCTACGGCTTTCTCGAACACGGCAAAATGTAGTGCCGATGCCGCATCGCACGGGGCCCAACGGCAATCCATCGATCTCGTTGATTTGTCAGCGGTTTTGTGTGTATAATCCGCGTTTCGCTGAAGTCCCACCTCTACAGTGGCGCTGCGCTTGGTTTTGGTCCCAGCGCCCGGTCGCAAACTGTAGCCAACGAATTTAGTTAGGAGTGCTCCATGGCACGCGTCTGTCAAGTGACCGGGAAAGCGCCGATGGTCGGCAATAACGTTTCCCACGCAAACAACAAGACCAAGCGCCGTTTTCTGCCGAACCTGCAGAATCGCCGCTTTTGGGTCGAATCCGAAAACCGCTGGGTCAGCCTGCGCGTCTCGAACGCTGGTCTGCGCCTGATCGATAAAAAAGGCATCGACGAAGTGCTCGTGGACCTGCGCGCACGCGGCGAAGTCTAATTAGGAGTTAAACATGGCCAGCAAAGGCGGACGCGACAAGATCAAGCTGGAATCGACCGCAGGTACGGGTCATTTCTACACGACCACCAAGAACAAGCGCACCAAGCCGGAAAAGATGGAGATCATGAAGTTCGATCCCGTCGCCCGCAAGCACGTCGCTTACAAGGAAACCAAGATCAAGTAATCCTCGCGGATTGCGTATCTTGTTTCCGTCGGCATGACCGACAGCAAAAACCCGCTTTCAAGCGGGTTTTTTGTTGCCTGCGGTTTGGCGCATGCTGCGGTGTACACTGCTTCTCTTTCCGATTGACACGCGACTGTGTTGTTCACCAGTTGCGTCTGAACCGCGTTCCGCGTCTTCCATGAATTTCGATGTTGCCGTTGTTGGCAGCGGCTTGGCGGGCCTGACCGTCGCCCTGCACCTAGCCGATCACCGCCGCGTGGTCGTCATCAGCAAACGCAGCCTGCCGGAAGGCGCCAGCGATTGGGCGCAGGGCGGCATTGCCGCCGTGCTCGATTCGGGCGACAGCCATGACGAACACGTCGACGACACGCTCATCGCTGGCGCAGGACTGTGCGATGAAGCCGCTACCCGCTACATCGTCGAGAACGGGCGCTCGGCCATTGAATGGCTGATCGGCCACGGCGTGCCTTTCACGCGCGATGAGCAGGCCGAACTCGGCTTCCACCTGACACGCGAAGGCGGCCATCGCCATCGACGCATCATCCACGCAGCCGATGCCACCGGCCATGCCGTCGTCACGACGCTGGTTGAGAAGGTACGCAATCACCCGAACATCACGCTGCTGGAAGACCACTTCGCGATCGACCTGATTACCGATGCGAAGCTGGGTCGGCCGGGCATGCGTTGCCACGGCCTCTACGCGCTCGACATTGCATCGGGCCATGTCAAGACGATTACCGCGAGCCAAACCGTGATGGCCACGGGTGGCGCGGGCAAGGTCTATCTCTATACGACGAATCCGGATACGGCCAGCGGCGACGGCATCGCCATGGCCTGGCGAGCGGGCTGCCGCGTGGCGAACATGGAGTTCATCCAGTTCCACCCCACGTGCCTGTACCACCCGTTCGCGAAGTCCTTCCTGATTACCGAGGCCGTACGCGGTGAAGGCGGCAAGCTGATCCTGCCCGACGGCACGCGTTTCATGCCCGCGCACGACGAGCGCGCCGAACTGGCTCCGCGCGATATCGTCGCCCGCGCGATCGACTTCGAGATGAAGAAGCGTGGGCTGGACTGCGTCTATCTGGACATCAGCCATCAGAGCCCAGCGTTCCTCAAGGAACATTTCCCGACCATCATGGCGCGCTGCCTGGAGCTGGGCATCGACATCACGCGCCAACCGATTCCGGTCGTGCCGGCGGCGCACTACACGTGCGGCGGTGTGGTCACAGACCACCTCGGGCGCACGGATATCGCCGGCCTGTACGCCGTGGGCGAGACAGCTTACACCGGCCTGCACGGCGCCAACCGGCTGGCGAGCAATTCGCTGCTGGAATGCATGGTGATCGGGCGTGGCGCGGCGGAAGACATCCTGGCGCAGCCGCCCTCGAACCCGACCTCGGTGCAGATTCCCGCGTGGGATGAGAGCCGCGTGACCGATCCCGATGAGGAAGTCGTCGTCTCGCACAACTGGGACGAACTGCGTCGCATGATGTGGAACTACGTCGGCATCGTGCGCACGAACAAGCGGCTGGAGCGGGCGCAGCACCGCATTGCGCTATTGCGCGAAGAGATTACGGAGTACTACGCTAACTTCCGCGTGAGCCACGATCTGCTCGAGCTGCGCAACCTCGTCGAGGCCGCCTCGCTGATCGTCGACAGTGCGCTGTCACGGCATGAGAGCCGCGGCCTGCATTTCTCGCGCGACTACCCCGAAACGCTACCCAAGGCACTGCCGACGGTCATGCAGCCGACCCATCGGCAGATCGCCCGGAAACGCTGAGGCTTAGCCTTAGTCGACGATTCGCAAAGAGAAGTCGGTTGCGCGCACGTCTTTCGTGAGCGCGCCGACGGAGATTCGGTCCACGCCGGTCTCGGCAAAGGTGCGGATCGTCTCGATGTTTACGCCGCCGGACACCTCGAGCAGCGCCCTGCCCGCCGTTACGCGCACAGCCTCGCGCATCGCGGGCGGTTCGAAGTTGTCGAGCAGCACGGACGTGGCACCTGCCGCCAGTGCTTCATCCAGCTGCGCGAGCGTTTCCACCTCAACCTGAATCGTCACGCCCGCGTTCAGCGCCTGCGCCGCACGCAGGGCCGCTGTCACGCCACCTGCCGCAGCGATGTGGTTTTCCTTGATCAGGATGCCGTCGTACAAGGCTAAGCGCTGATTCTCGCCGCCACCGATCCGCACGGCGTACTTCTGCGCCAGGCGCAGGCCCGGCAGCGTCTTACGTGTGTCGAGCACGCGGGCGCGCGTGCCCTCGACGGCTGCGGCGTAACGCGAAGTCGCCGTCGCCACACCGGACAGCAACTGCAGGAAGTTCAGCGACGGGCGCTCAGCCGTCAACAGCGAACGCGCCGGGCCCTCGATCTCGCACACCACGGAATCGGGCGCCATGCGATCGCCTTCGTGCTGACGCCACGTGACCCGCAGCGTCGGGTCAACGGCGCGCATGCACGCATCGAACCAGGGTGTGCCGCAGAGCACGGCGTGCTCACGCACGATCACGCGCGCGCGTGCAAGGCGATCGGCGGGGATCAGCAAGCCAGTGCGGTCGCCCGTGCCAACGTCCTCGGCAATGGCTGCGGCCACATTCGCGGACAACGCCTCGCGCAGTGCCGGGCCAAAGCCATCGAAAATTGCCTCAGCCGCAGGGGCGAGACGCGTCGTGTTCATCTGTGTTGCCGTCATGCCGGGCCGATTCCTTGAAAGAGTTGTGCGTTCGCGGCCAGGTCGCCTTGCGGGCGAACCGTGGCTTTCTCGCGCGCGGCAAAGTCCAGCATGCGATCGATGCAGACCACGGCTTGCCGCCCGATGGCCGGATCGACGTGGATCTCGTTGCGACCGGTTTCCAGCACCTCGGCCAGATTGGTCAGCGCGTTCATCGCCATCCAGGGGCAATGCGCGCAGCTCTTGCAGGTGGCAGCGTTGCCGGCGGTCGGCGCCTCGATGAAGCGCTTGCCCGGGGCGGCCATGCGCATCTTGTGCAGGATGCCGTTGTCGGTCGCGACAATAAATTCCTGCGCCGACAATGACTGCGCTGCGGCAATCAGCTGCGAAGTCGAACCCACGACATCGGCCTGGGCCACGACCGATTCCGGCGATTCCGGATGCACGAGAATCTTCGCGTTCGGGTGCTCGGCACGCAGCAGGTCAAGCTCCATGCCTTTGAATTCGTCGTGCACCAAGCACGAGCCCTGCCACATCAGCATGTCGGCGCCGGTCTGCTTCTGAATGTAGCTGCCGAGATGGCGATCGGGTGCCCACAGGATCTTCTTACCCTGCGCGTGCAGGTGCTGCACGATCTTCAGGCCGATGGAAGACGTCACCATCCAGTCCGCGCGCGCCTTCACGGCGGCGCTGGTATTGGCATAGACGACCACGGTGCGATCCGGATGCGCGTCGCAGAAGGCGGCGAACTCATCCGGCGGGCAACCCAGATCCAACGAGCAGGTCGCATCCAGATCCGGCATCAGCACGGTCTTTTCAGGACTCAGAATCTTGGCGGTCTCGCCCATGAAGCGCACGCCCGCCACGATCAATGTCTTAGCCGAATGGTCGCGGCCAAAGCGCGCCATCTCCAGCGAATCGGACACGCAGCCACCGGTCTCCTCGGCCAGATCCTGAAGGTCGGCGTCAACGTAGTAGTGCGCGACCAGCACGGCCTCGCGTTCCTTGAGCAGGCGCTTGATGCGGGCCTTCAGTTCGTCGCGTTCCTCACGCGACAGCACCGGCGGCACCTTGGCCCAGGCGTGGGCCACGCAACTGGCGCCGGATTGCGCCTCGGAAAGCATATCCGGGCGCTCGAATTCAACCGTCTTGATGTGGGTTTCCATGGTGGTCTCCGCGTCCATTCGCGCTGTGAAAGCGCCAAGAAGCTGGCGCGGCAATGAAACGGACGGCGTGTGAGGAGGACTGGCACCGCGATACATTGTCGCGGCTTGCTAAAAATGTGAGTTGGGGCAGTTTACCCAAAAGAAAAGCCCCGCTGCGGAGCGGGGCTTCACCTATGAAACAAGAAACTCAGGCGTAGCGGCGCAGGCGCACAGCAAATTCCTGCAGCGCGTGGATACCGCTTTCCTCAGCACGCTTGCACCACTCTTGCAGCTGATACAGCAGTTGCTCACGCGTGGCGTTCGATCGGCCCCACAGGGCGCCAAGCTCACGGCGCATCTCAACGAAGGTGTGCAGCGCCGAATGATCCGACACGATTTGGGAGAGCTGCTCGCGCTGCGGCGCGCCCAGTTTCGTCTCGTCGCGGTGGAACCACTTGCGGGCCGGCTTCAGCGCGCGGTACTCGACAGCGCGCGAGTCCTTCAGCTTGGCCAGCTCCTGGCGGTAGGCCGCCTTGACGGTCTTCGCGTAGCGGGCCATCACGTCGTAGCGGTTGGCGATGATGGCTTCCAGCGTGTTCTGGTCGACCGGCTTCACGTCGCCAAAACGAGCCTTGGGCGCCACTTTCTTGACTTTCGCCAAACCGACAATTTCCAGCGCGCGGATGTAGCCCCAGCCGATATCGAACTCGTACCACTTGACCGAAAACTTGGCCGACGTAGCGTACGTGTGGTGGTTGTTGTGCAGTTCTTCGCCGCCGATGATGATGCCCCACGGCGACACGTTGGTCGAAGCGTCTTCGCAATCGAAGTTGCGGTAGCCCCAGAAGTGGCCCAAACCATTGATGATGCCGGCAGCGTGGATCGGGATCCACAGCATCTGCACCGCCCACACCGTCAGGCCCAGCGCGCCGAACATCAGCACGTCCAGGATCAGCATCAAACCGACGCCCTGCCACGTGAACTTCGAATACACGTTCTTCTCGACCCAATCGTCAGGCGTACCGTGGCCGAACTTCTGGATCGTTTCCTTGTTCTTGGCCTCAGCACGATACAGCTCGGCCCCTTCCATCAGCACCTTGCGGATGCCACGGGTCTGCGGGCTGTGCGGGTCTTCTTCGGTTTCGCACTTGGCGTGGTGCTTACGGTGAATGGCGGTCCATTCCTTGGTGACCATGCCCGTGGTTAGCCACAGCCAGAAACGGAAGAAGTGTCCGGCGATGGGATGCACGTCCAGCGCACGGTGCGCCTGGCAGCGGTGCAGAAAAATCGTGACGCTGGCGATCGTGATGTGCGTCATCACCAGCGTGAAAATCAGGATCTGCCACCAGGCCCAATCCAGGGTGCCGTTGGCAAGGAAAGTCAGAAAGGAGTCGATCAAAGTGTTCTCCGTGGTCAACTCGGGTGATCAAAGCAGCCTTTGGTCCATCAATCGATCCGGACGTTGCTGCCTCTTAAGGCCATCCACTGTCGCAGCGTTACGACAATGGGGTCGTGTTGGCGGGGATTCGGGTGTTGACACCCGGCTTGCGCGTCACATCGGCGAGCTTTCCGACCGCCGTTTATATGACCTCCGCCCCAGCGCAATACAAGGTATTCGCGGCGTCTTGTCGCAAGTGCGATGCCTTCGCGACGGGGCCGTCAATTCCTACGTGGGGTCATCCAACATTTTAACCGAATACCCCCTCGATTCCATGGGGGAAAACCGCTGGTTTGACCTCAGGCAAGTGGGCACCGTTCCGCCCGCAGGTGTGCTAAGTCGGCAGGGGTGCGCTGGAAGAGGCCGCCACATCACCCGAAGTGCCTGAAGCGCCCTGCAAGGCCAGCGAGCCCAGGACACGCACTTCGCGTTGTGGGTACGGAATCTCGATGCCAGCCTCCTTGAAGCGACGATAGATGGCGCGGTTCAGGTCGGACTGCACGCCCAGCTTGCCATTGTGCGGATCGGCGATCCACACGCCAAGTTCGTACTCGATACCGCTGTCGGCGAACAGAGCCATGAAAGCGGCGGGCGCCGGCTCGGGCAGAACACGCGGGATGCCCTCGGCGCATTGCACCAGTAGCGCCAGCACGGCTTCGGGGTCGGCGGCATACGATGCCTGCACGCGCACCGCCACGCGCACGGTGCCGCGCTCGTTATGGTTTTGCACGGCCTGCGCGACCATCAGTTCGTTCGGAACCAGCGTATCGCCGTCGCCATTGCGCACCACGGTATAGCGGGTGCGGATCTGCGTGACGATGCCGGTGTACGTGCTGACGGTAATCTGATCGCCCAGCTTGAGTGAGCGCTCGAGCAGGATGATGAAGCCCGAGACGTAATTGCTGGCGATCTTCTGCAAGCCGAAGCCCAGGCCAACGCCCAGCGCGCCGCCAAACACCGACAGCACCGTCAGGTCGATGCCAACCAGCGACAGGCTCAGCAGCAACGACACCAGCAGCAGCACCGCCTTGGTCACGCGCGACAACACCACCTTCAGGTTGGCATCGATTGCCGAAGCACGCGTAATGCGGCTGTCCAGCCACGAGCCGAACCACATCGCCACCAGCACGGTGACGAGAATCCAGACCACGCCCATCAGCATGGCGGCAAGGCTTACTTTCTGCTTGCCGCCCAGCGCAAAGCGGATGCCGTCAAGGTAGTCCACCACATCGCCCAGCACACCCAGCACGTAGAGCACCATGCCGATCCACATCAGCGTGGTCAAAACGCGCTCTGCCAGGACGAGCATGCCGTGCAGCTCGCCGTTGGCCGACAGCACGCGACGCAGCACGTAGAAGCCGAGATAGAGGATCGCCAGGCCAAACAGCGGCACCGCAGCCAGCCGGAACACGCTGATCGGCATGGTGCCGATCAGGGCGTAGCGCGCGCCCACCACCAGCAGCCAGCCGATCAGCGGGAACATCGCCCGCTCCAGGCTCGACCAGGCAAAACGCAGGGCGAACGTGTCGTTCACATGGGCCGTGTGCAAGCGCCGCGAAATCGGCCGCGCGATCAGCCAGGCGGCCGCGAGCACCAGCAGCAGCACACCCAGCTGCCAGATAAAGCGAGGGCCACCCAGATCGAAGACAATGTCGTCGATCATGTGGCCCAGCGCGATGTGGTTCAGGTTCAGCGGCAATCCGTTCATTGGGCGGCCGGTTGTTGGGCTCGATAGGGCAACGCGTCACCCGCATGCTTCTGCCAGTTGGCGGCATAGCGCTGGGCGAGATCGGCGTCGCCGCGCACGATCAGTACGTTCTCGGCATTGCCGCGCTGCGCGGTCTGCGTGAAGTTGAAGCTGCCGGTGACCAGCACCGGATGCGCGCCGCGCGGGTCGATCACGATGACCTTGTTGTGCGCATTTTTATAGCGCACCTCCAGCCAGACTGGGATGCCCGCATTGGCGACCTCGGGCACGCGGCTGCCGCCGGAGCGCGTCATCTGCTCGCGATCGGCCAGCACGCGCACATCAACGCCACGCTGATGCGCCGCCAGCAGCGCACGCGTAATCGCCTTGTTCGACAGCAGATACGCCTGCACCAGCACCTGCTCGCGCGCCTGGTCAATGGCATCGGCCAACAACCCTTCGATGTCGTCATCCGGCGTAAACGCTGCCTGCACCGTGCCCTTGGCCGGCTGCACCGGCGGCGCGCTGCGGGCCAGTGCGACACCACCTGCAGCAAACGCCAGCCATGCGGCCAGCAGCCACCCCAAGCGGCGCACCATCATGCGCGGCGCTCCAGCACGGCCGCGAAGAAGCCGTCGGTCTGATGTGTGTGTGGATACAGCTCCAGGTAAGGCCCCATTTCCAGCGCGATCTTCTGCGCGGCCAGCACCTCACCGGCGGGCACGAGCACGAAATCTTCATGCGCGGCCAGGAACTGCTCAACCACCTGCTGGTTCTCGCGCGCCAGCACGCTGCAGGTCGCGTAGACGAGGCGACCGCCCGGCTTCAGCAGCCGCGCCGCCGATGTCAGGATCGACAACTGCTTGGCCGACATTTCTTCCACGGCCTGTGCGGACTGGCGCCACTTCAGGTCCGGATTGCGGCGCAGCGTGCCCAAGCCGCTGCACGGCGCGTCGACCAACACACGATCGATCTTGCCCGCCAGGCGCTTGACCTTGGCATCGTGCTCGCTGTCGATGCGACCGGGATGCACGTTGGACAAACCGCTGCGCGCCAGGCGCGGGCCCAGGTTCGACAAGCGCTTTTCCGATACGTCGAAGGCATACAGGCGCCCGGTCGAGCGCATCGCCGCGCCGATCGCCAGGGTCTTGCCACCGGCGCCGGCGCAGAAATCGACCACCATCTCGCCGCGCTTGGGTGCCAGCAATTGGCACAGCAGTTGGCTGCCCTCGTCCTGCACCTCGACCGTGCCGTTGGTGAAGATAGCGAGCTTGTTCAACGCCGGCTTGCCGGCCAGGCGAATGCCCACCGGCGAGAGCGGCGCTGCACTGCCTTCAATACCGGCTTCGGCAAGCGTGGCGAGTACGGCGTCGCGTTCGCCCTTGAGCGTGTTCACGCGCAAGTCCAGCGGCGCCGGCGTGAGCCATGCTTGCGCCAGTGCTTCGGTGAACTCCGCACCGTGCTGGGCAACTAGCGCATCGAAGAGCCAGTCGGGCAGGTTGGCGCGCACGCGGGCCGCCAGCGCGGCGCGGTCACGGTTTTCCCAGCGATCCAGCCATTCGGCTTCTACGGGGTTCAGGAACGGGGCAATGGCCTCACGCCCGGCGGTCTGCAGCAAGCCCAGCAGCACCAGGCGACGACGCGCCGGGCCCGTGCCGCTCTCGGCAAACTGGCCGAATTCCACCTTGCGGCGCAGCACGGCAAACGCCGCTTCGGCGATGATGCCGCGCTCGCGGTGGCCAAGTTCGTGATGCTCCCGGAAGTACTGGCTGACCACCATGTCGGCGGGCGCCGCAAAGTGCAGCAGGCGCGCAAGCACCTTGTCGAGATGCTCCAGATGGCTGCCATGCACGCCCGTGCGGGAACGCGGAGCGCTGCGGGGCGCAGGCTTGCCCTGCGGGGCCCGGTACCAGCCGCCGCCACCCGAACTCGCGCGCTTGTTGCCCGACCCGCCGCCGCTTCCATTGCCGCCCGAACGCTGACGATTCTGGCTCATGCTGCCTCCCGGGCGTTGACGCCAATCACAAGCTGCGATTCATCCGGCCAGACGCGCACCACACCGTGTTCGACCGACAACCGCCCTTCCACGAACCAGCGCACGGCACGCGGATAGATCGTGTGCTCCTGTGCCAGCAGCCGCCCGGCCAGCGAGTCAGGCGTGTCGCCTTGACGCACGTCGATGATGGCCTGCAGCACGATCGGGCCGTGATCCAGGTCGGCGGTGACGAAATGTACAGTCGCGCCATGCACCTTCACGCCCATGGCCAGCGCGGCCTCGTGCGTGTGCAACCCGGGGAAGCACGGCAGCAGCGACGGATGAATGTTCAGCATGCGGCCGGCGTAGCGCTTTACAAAGCCGGGCGTGAGGATGCGCATGAAACCGGCCAGCACCACCAGATCCGGCGAAAAGCCGTCGATCACCTGCGCCAGGGCGGCATCGAAGCTGTCGCGATCGGGGAAAGCCTTGTGGTCGACCACTGCGGTGGCAATGCCGTGCGAAGCGGCAAATTTAAGTCCTGCCGCATCGGGCCGATTAGAAATGACGGCGGCAATGCGTCCCGACCAACCTTCGGCCTGACAGGCGCGGACAATGGCTTCCATATTGGAGCCGCGTCCGGAAATGAGAATGACGATGTTTTTCATCGCGGCATTTTATCAAGTGCGCCGCCGTTCCCCGAGAAAATCGGGTGTGACGGCTGCAAGGCCATGCCGTGGGCGCTTTTGCAGTCACCGTGGCATTTTGCCGACGGGTGCCGGCAAAAACCTTGTCGCACCCGCAAAAGGAAGGGGCAACCGTTGGCGTGCATTGGCGCGCTCTGATAATCTCAGCACCATAAATGTCCGCGCTCCCGAGGGGTCGGGTGTGCAGCCCGCGATGATTCGACGCAAATCAAACGTCCGTTCATCCTGCGCTGCAACATCGTGCGGGCGATACCGTGACGGTCGATCGGCTCAGGGTGATAAACCCGGCCAGTCGGCCATCGCCCGCGCCGGGTCGACACGCGTACAACAACAAGAGGGCTCTGCCCTCACCGGGGAATAAGAATGACGAGCTCGCTGCGTAGCCTGCTGGTGGTCGACGACCACCCTCTCGCCTTGTCTGGCACGACCACGTTTCTTGCACACGCCTTGCCTGAAGTTCAGGTGCACGCGGCCATTGGCCGGCGCCAGGCGCTTGCGCTGGTTGAAGAAGGCGTCCGGCCTGACGTCGTGCTGCTCGATGTATGGCTGTCCGATTGCACCGGCTTCGATGCCATGCGTGAACTGCGCGGCAAACTGCCGGAAGCGCGCTTTGCCTTCATGTCGGCGGAAAACACGCCGGAAATCGTCGCCAAGGCCCAAGCGCTGGGCGCCATCGGCTTCATCGGCAAGCATGCCGATGCCCATGCGTTCTCCAAGGCAGTGGCCGGCATCTTTGGCGGCGATGCGTCCTTCCCGTCGGAAGACGATATGGGCGGCATCAATGGCAAGGGCGGCGCTTCGCACGGCATCCCCATCACGCCGGCCGAACTGGGACTGACGCCGCGTCAGGGCTCGGTGCTCGCGCTGCTGCTCGAAGGTCTGCCGAACAAGTCGATCGCACGTCAGCTGGGCCTGACGGAAAACACCGTCAAAGAGCATGTCTCGGCGATTTTGCAGCGGCTGGGCGTGCGCACGCGCATCCAGATCATTTCGCGCATGGAGCGTTTTCGCCTGACGGGCGCGGCCTGAACTGAGCGTCTGGCCTCTCAATCCGGCGCCACCATCGACGGCGCCGTTTTACATTCCCATCCGTATCAGTAGGCCACCTGCGGCTCGGCTGAGCGGCCGCGCAGCCAGCGCTTGAGCAGCACGCGCAGCATGTTCGGGTCCATGGGCTTGGCCAGTAGCAGATAGCCGGCTTCTTCGGCACGCGCCAGGGCGGCGGAGTTGCGATCGCCGGTCAGCAGCACGGCGTGGGCATCCGGATGACTAACCTGCCAGCGTTCGAGAAGTTGCAGGCCGTCTTCCTCCCCGGGCAGGCGCAAGTCGCAGAAGATGATCTGCGGGCGGATGCCGCGCGCCAGCAATTGCTCGGCGGAGCGGCCATCGGCTGCACTGTGGACTTCCACGCCCCACGCTTCAAGCAGCGCGTGCCAGGCCTTGCGGATCTGCGGGTCGTCGTCCACTACCAGTACCACGCCGGAGAATCGCGGCTGATCGAGCACGGCGCGCTTTTGCTCGGCGCGCGGCTGCGTGGCCAGCGGCGCCTTGATCTCGGCGGGCACCGGCCGCAGCGCCATCCAAAACATCGAGCCGCGCCCCGGCACCGAGCGCACGCCGAACGTGCCGCGCAGCAGACGCACGCATTCCTTGTAGATCGACAGGCCCAAACCCAAGCCCTGGCTCGGATCGCGTTCTGGGTTTTCGACCTGGTAGTAGGTCGAGAAAATGTCTTTCTGATGCTCAGGCGCGATGCCGATACCGGTATCCCACACCTCGATCCGCAAATGCTTCTGGCGCACGCGCAGCGCCACCATCACGCCACCGCGCTCGGTGTAGCGCAGCGCGTTCTGCAGCAGGTTGAACAGCGCCCGGCGCAGCAGCACCGGCTCGGCCATCCCGTACACCGGCAGCGGCGGAATGCGCGCCGCGAGCGTCAGGCCCTTGGCGCGGGCATCCGGCATGAATTGCTGGACCACCTCGGTGATCACCTCGCCCAGATCCACCGGCTCCAGTGTCGGCGAGGTCTTGCGGCTCTCCAGCTTTGACAGGTCCAGCAGCGAGCGGAACAGCAGGTCGATGGTCGCGGCGCCCGAGGCGAGTTGTTCCACCAATGGCGCCAAGGATTCCGACTGATTGCGCGCCCGCAACGCCTCCACCAGCAGCACAATTGCATGCACCGGCTGACGCAAATCGTGGCTGGCCGCGGCCAGGAAGCGCGATTTTTCTTCCGACGCCGACAACGCGCGCTGCTTTTCATCCTGATAGCGGCGCGCGAGCTGGCGGCTCTCGTTCTCCAGCTGGATTTCGCGCACCAGCGTGTTGTGGATGTTCACGGCATGCCGGGTCAGCAGCGCCGCAAAGAACAGCAGCACGCCGCGCAAATACAGCCCGTGCCCCGGAAACGCCTGCTCGGCCAGCAAAAAGTGCGGCGCCAGGATGCCCGTTCCGAGGATCAGCAGGCTCGACGGCACCGGCGCTTGCGACAACACCGCCGCCGCCGCCACACCGATGATCACGATCATCAGCAGGCTGCTGAACTCCAGCGACGGCGACATCAGATACAGCCCCGCCGAGCAGCCCCACGCCACCCCGCCCACCGCCGACATGACGTGCATGCCCGTCCACCACTTGCGGGTGTGCGCGGCCAGCGTCATGCGGGTCAGGTCGTAGCGATAGCCGAAATAGAAGCGCAGGCCCGACACCGTCAGGCACAGCATGATCAGGCACCAGCCCAATAGCGCCGGCCGGTTGGAGGCATCCCAGAACGCGGCGACCGTCAAGGCAGGCAGGACGACCGAGGCGGCGATCCCCATGGGCGCCCCGCGATGCACGGCGGCGAGCAGCTTGGCTCGGGCATCCAGTTCAAGCGGCGCGCGGCTGGCAAGCCCGAACTTGGCGAAGAAAAGGCGCAGCGAGGCGTTCAAGGGGGATGTAGGGAAGAAACTGGATACCGGATTGTGCCGCAAGCATGAACCGCGCGGGCGCACCGTTCGGACGATTGTGCAACACCCCGACACCAATCCGCGTGCGCGCCGGGGATGGGGCAATCCCTTATATAATGTGCGTTTTGCTGGATTTTGGCGGCTGCCACGTCAATCCGGCACAAGAACGCACTTCTCCCTTCCTCGACCACCGACGCTTCTCGTGAAAGTCTTTCGCGGCCTGCCCAACGCCGAAAGTCGCGCGCCCTGCGCGTTGACCATCGGCAACTTCGACGGCGTGCACCGCGGGCACCAGTCTCTGCTGGCCCGCGCACGCGCGGCGGCCGATGCACGCGGATTGCCGCTCACGGTGATGACGTTCGAGCCGCATCCGCGCGAATTCTTCATACCGGACCGCGCGCCCACCCGCATCGCCCTGCTGCGCGACAAGCTGGAAAGCCTGCGCCGCCAGGGCGTCGACCGCGTGGTCGTGGAGCATTTCAACGCGCATTTCGCCGGGCAGACGCCCGACGAGTTCGTGCGCAATGTTTTGGTGGATGGCCTGCACACGCGCTGGCTGCTGGTGGGCGATGATTTCCGCTTCGGCGCCAAGCGCGCCGGCGATTTCGCTTATCTCCAGGCCGCTGGTGCCCAGTTCGGCTTCGAAGTCGAGCAGATGGGCTCGGTGTCGGAGTCCGGCGTGCGCATCTCCAGTTCCGCCGTGCGCGAGGCGCTGGCCGCCGGTGACCTGGAACATGCCCGCCGCCTGCTCGGTCACGGTTATGCCATCAGCGGGCACGTGGTGCACGGGCAAAAGCTCGGCCGCTCGCTCGGCTTCCCGACGCTGAATCTGCGCATCTCGCACCGCAGGCCGGCGGTGGCCGGCATCTTTGTCGTGCAGGTGCACGGGCTGGCCGAAAAACCGCTGCCGGCCGTCGCCAGCATTGGCGTACGCCCGACGGTGGACGACTCCGGCCGCGTGCTGCTGGAAGTGCATATCTTCGATTACCAGGCCAATGTCTACGGCAAGCTTGTCCGCGTGGAATTCATGAAGAAGCTGCGCGACGAGGCTCGCTACGATTCGCTCGATGCGCTCAAGGACGCCATCGCGCAGGACTGTGTTCATGCGCGGCAGTTCTTCGGCCTGCCTGTTCCGCCGGCCGGCGAGTCTCCAACGCTTCGGCGCGACTTCGCCACCTCCGCCACCGACCGAATTCAGTAGGCGGCCGACACGTTCGCCGCCCAGAAGCCACACGCTGCGCACGCGCGTCCTGCACTGTCAGCCGCGCCTGCACCCACCCGAATTGCCCGAATCTGCCCCACATCACACCATGTCCGATTCCAAGAAGCCTACGCCGGAGAAGAGCAAATACCCGGTCAACCTGCTGGACACGCCCTTCCCCATGCGCGGCGACCTGCCCAAGCGCGAACCGCTGTGGGTCAAGCAATGGCAGGACAAGCAGCTCTACAAGAAGATCCGTGCTGCTCGTAAAGGCGCGAAGAAGTTCATCCTTCACGACGGCCCGCCGTATGCCAACGGCGATCTGCACATCGGCCACGCGGTCAACAAGATCCTCAAGGACATGGTGATCAAGGCGCGCGGCCTGACCGGGCTGGACGCCGTCTATGTGCCGGGCTGGGACTGCCACGGCATGCCGATCGAGATCCAGATCGAAAAGCAGTTCGGCAAGGGTCTGCCCGTCAAGGAAGTGCAGGAGAAGGCGCGCGCCTACGCCACGGGGCAGATCGCGCGCCAGAAGGCCGATTTCGAGCGACTGGGCGTGCTGGGTGACTGGGCCGATCCCTATCTGACCATGAACTTCCGCAACGAAGCGGATGAAGTGCGTGCGCTGGGCAAGATCCTGGAGAAAGGCTACGTCTTCCGCGGCCTGAAGCCGGTCAACTGGTGCTTCGACTGCGGCTCGGCACTGGCTGAGGCGGAAGTCGAATACGCGGATCGCACCGACCTGTCGATCGACGTCGGCTTCCCATTTGCCGATATCGACGCACTGGCGAGCGCCTTCCACGTCGGCGCCGATGTGCTCAAGGCCAAGCCGGGCTGGATCGTGATCTGGACCACCACGCCGTGGACGATCCCCTCCAACCAGGCGCTGAACCTGCACCCGGAAATCGAATACGCGCTGGTCGACACGTCGCGCGGGCTGCTGATCGTTGCCAAGGAGCGCGTCGAAGCCTGCCTGCAAAGCTGGAAGCTGGAAGGCACCGTGCTGGCCACGTGCGAAGGCGCAGCGCTCAATGGCGTGCGCTTCCACCATCCGCTTGCCAAGATGGACGCGGGCTACGATCGCACCTCGCCCGTCTACCTGGGCGACTACGTGACCATCGACACCGGTACCGGCATCGTCCACTCCGCGCCCGCCTACGGCGTGGAAGACTTCCAGTCGTGCAAGGCACACAACATGCCCGACTCGGAAATCATCAACCCGGTGATGGGTAACGGCGTGTACGCATCGACGCTGCCGCTGTTCGGCGGGCAGATGATCTGGGACGCCAATCCGAAGATCGTCGAAGTGCTGCGCGAATCCGGCAACCTGTTCGACGCGCACAAGTACGCGCACAGCTACATGCACTGCTGGCGCCACAAGACGCCGATCATCTATCGCGCCACGTCGCAGTGGTTTGCGGGGATGGACGTGCAGCCCAACGACGGCAACGCCACGCTGCGCGAAACGGCGCTCGCCGGCATCGATGCCACCGCGTTCTACCCGTCGTGGGGCAAACAGCGCCTGCACAACATGATCGCCAACCGCCCGGACTGGACGCTGTCGCGCCAGCGCCAATGGGGCGTGCCGATGGCCTTCTTCGTGCACAAGGAAACCGGCGCATTGCACCCGCGCACGCCCGAGCTGCTGGAGCAGGTCGCCCAGCGCATCGAACAGAGCGGCATCGAAGCCTGGCAGTCGCTCGACCCGCGCGAGCTGCTCGGCGACGAGGCTGACGTGTACGAGAAGAATCGCGACACGCTCGACGTGTGGTTCGACTCGGGCACAACGCACTGGCACGTCATCCGCGGCTCGCACGCGGCGGACCTGTACGACGCTTCGGCCGACCTGCCGGACGGTCGCCTGGCCGATCTGTACCTGGAAGGTTCCGACCAGCACCGTGGCTGGTTCCATTCGTCGCTGCTGACGGCCTCGATGCTGTACGGCAAGCCGCCATACAAGGGCCTGCTCACACACGGCTTCACGGTGGACGGCGAAGGCCGCAAGATGTCCAAGTCGATCGGCAACACGATCGCGCCGCAGGAAATCGCCAACAAGATGGGCGCCGAGATCATCCGCCTGTGGGTGGCCTCGACCGACTACTCGGGCGAACTGGCCATCTCGGATGAAATCCTGAAGCGCGTGGTGGAAGGCTATCGCCGCATCCGCAACACGCTGCGCTTCCTGCTCGCCAATCTGACCGACTACGACCACGCCAAGCACGCGCTGCCGACCGAGCAATGGCTCGAAATCGACCGCTACGCGGTAGCGCTGACGGATGCGTTGCAGAAGGAAGTCCTGTCGCACTACGACGTGTATGAATTCCACCCGGTGGTCGCCAAGCTGCAGACGTTCTGCTCGGAAGACCTGGGCGGCTTCTACCTCGACGTGCTGAAGGACCGCCTGTACACCACGGCGCCCGATTCCGTGGCACGCCGCTCGGCACAGAACGCGCTGTATCACATCACCCAGGCCATGCTGCACTGGATGGCGCCGTTCCTGTCGTTCACGGCCGAAGAGGCCTGGCAGGTGTTTGCGCACGGCACGGAGCACACCGACACCATCTTCACCAGCACGTATTACAACGCTCCGGTGCCGCAAGGCGCCAGCGCGCTGCTGGAGAAATGGGCCGCCATCCGCAACGTGCGCGGCGAAGTGACCAAGCAGCTGGAGGCGCTGCGTATCGACGGCAAGATCGGCTCGTCGCTGCAGGCGGAAGTGACGGTGTCGGCGGGTGAATCCGTGCATGACGCACTGGCCAGCCTCGGCGACGACCTGCGCTTCGTGCTGATCACGTCCGCGGCCAAGCTGGAGCGCGCGCCGGAAGGCGGCGATCTGCTCATCACCGTGGTGCCGTCCACGCACGCCAAATGCGAGCGCTGCTGGCATTACCGCGCCGACGTCGGCCACGATCACGCCCACCCGACCCTCTGCAAGCGCTGCACCGACAACCTGTTCGGTTCCGGCGAACAACGGAGCGCTGCCTGATGGCCACTCGGAACAACGGCAAGAGCAAATCGATCGGGTTGAAGAAGAGCAGCGGCGGTCATGGCGTGGGCCCCTGGCTGGGTCTGGCCGTCATCTGGATCCTGCTGGACCAGTTGACCAAGATCGCCGTCCTCAAAACCTTCACTTACGGCGAGTCGCGCCCGGTCACCGGGTTCTTCAACCTGGTGCTCGCCTATAACAGGGGAGCGGCGTTTTCGTTCCTGGCGGCGGCAGGCGGCTGGCAGCGCTGGTTCTTCACGGGCCTGGGCGTGGCGGCGGCGCTGTTCATCGTGTGGCTGCTCAAGCGGCACAGCGGGCAGAAGATGTTCTGCTTCGCGCTGGCGCTGATTCTGGGCGGCGCGCTGGGCAACGTGATCGACCGCGTCATCTACGGTCACGTGGTGGACTTCCTCGACTTCTACCTGCACAACTACCACTGGCCGGCCTTCAACGTGGCGGACTGCGGCATCACCATCGGCGCGGTGCTGCTGATCGTCGACGAACTGCGACGCGTGCGTCGCTGATCCTGCTGTGTCAGAACTCCAGCATTGGAACGGCGAAGCGGTGCTATGCCTCGATGAGGCCGGCCCGCGCATCGCCAGCGAACAGGATGCGCTGGACCACCTGATTGGCGAGGCGCTGGGGCATGGAGCATCGATGATTGCCGTGCCTGTCAGCCGTCTCGATGCCGCGTTCTTTGCACTGCGCACCGGCCTGGCCGGCGGCATCGCGCAGAAGATCACGAACTATCGACTGAAGCTCGCCGTGGTCGGAGACATCTCTGCGCATCTCCAAGCCAGCAACGCGCTGCGCGACTGGGTGCGGGAATCCAACAAGCGCGACACGGTCCGCTTCGTGCCCTCGCTTGACGACCTGGCCGCCGATGCGCGGCCCATGCCAGCCAAATGAGGCTCAGGCCCGGTAGCGGACGGCATACCACGCCCGCTTGACGTACTCCGCAAGAATCGACCCGGCTTCGTAGATCGGGACCGACTTGGCCAGCGTGTCGCCCGGGAATACGCCCTGCGCACCCCAGGTGACCTCCGGCCATACCTTGCGGAACACCGCCAGCGCCCGGCCGGTGTGATACCAGCTCGTGACCAGTATTGCGCTTTGCACCTGCTGGCCCGCTAGCGTCCCGCGCGTCATCCGCGCATTTTCCATCGTGCTGCCAGACACACATTCGTGGCCGATGCGCTCTGCGGGCACACCCGCCATCACCAGGCGACGTTCGATCAGCAGGCAATCGCCCTGCCCGCTGACGAACACGCGGGGAGCAACGCCCGCGTGGTACAGCTCGGCGGCGCCGATCACGCGCTGGCCCGATTCGCCGCCCAGCACGACGATCACGTCCGCCTGTGCGAGCCTCGGCTCCTCGCGCAGCCATGCCTTCGCCCCACACACGAGCGCACCTCCGACCACCACCGCCACGATGGCGCAACCGCCAATCCAGGCGAGAACATTGCGAACTGCGGAACGACCGAAAACCATATCGAGAATGCGCTCTTAACGAAAAACCCGAGCGCCAGACGCGCCGCGGGGCAAGCCGGTATCATCGCCACTGTTCAGCAGGAAGCCCGGGCACCGGGTTGTATCCTGCCCGCGCATATTGCGTCAATCGGATTCCCAAGCGGGTTGTTATGGAACTGCAAGGCAAACATTTCGTGCTCGGCCTGACCGGGGGCATCGCGTGCTACAAGTCGGCCGAGCTGGTGCGGCTCTTGACCAAGGCGGGCGCCACCGTGCAGGTGGTGATGACCGAGGCCGCCACGCACTTCATCACGCCGGTGACGATGCAGGCGCTTTCCGGTCGCCCGGTCTTCACGTCGCAGTGGGATGGCCGCATCGGCAACAACATGCCGCACATCGACCTCTCGCGCGAGGCAGATGCCATCGTCATTGCGCCTGCCTCCACGGACTTTCTCGCCAAGCTCGCGCACGGCATGGCCGACGATCTGCTCTCAACGCTGTGCATCGCGCGCGATTGCCCGCTGCTCGTGGCGCCCGCGATGAACCGCCAGATGTGGGCCGCGCCCGCCACGCAACGCAATGCCGCCCAACTGCGAGCCGACGACGTCACCCTGCTCGGCCCCGATGCCGGCGACCAGGCCTGCGGCGAAGTCGGCGACGGTCGCATGCTCGAGCCGGAAGACATCGTCGAGCAGCTCATCGGCTTCTTCCAGCCCAAGCTGCTGCGCGGCCACCGCGTGCTGCTGACAGCCGGCCCGACCTTCGAGCCGATCGACCCGGTGCGCGGCATCACGAATCTGTCCAGCGGCAAGATGGGCTTTGCGCTGGCGCGGGCCGCATCGCAGGCCGGTGCCGAAGTCGCGCTAGTCGCCGGTCCGTGCCATCAGGACACCCCTGCAGGCGTATTGCGCATCGATGTGCAAACCGCCCAGCAGATGCACGACGCCGTCATGCGCGAACTGGATGCGGCGAAGAACGACATCTTCATTGCCGTGGCCGCCGTGGCCGATTGGCGTGTGGCACAAGCCGCGGAGCAGAAGCTTAAGAAGCAGAGCGATTCCGACGTGCCCACACTCATGTTCACGCAAAACCCTGACATCCTGGCCGCCGTGGCGCGCCGCGCAAATGCGCCGTTCTGTGTCGGCTTTGCAGCAGAAACCGAACGCCTGGAAGAGTTCGGCGAGGCCAAGCGTCAGAAAAAAGGCATCCCGTTGCTGGTCGGCAATCTCGGCCATCAGACTTTCGGCCGCGACGACAACGAAGTGGCGCTCTTCGATGCAAAGGGGATCACGCGCCTGCCGCGTGCCGACAAGCTGACGCTCGCGCGCCAGATCGTCGCGGCCATCGCCGATCGCGTGCATGGGGCTCAGTCATGAGCGCCGCGCCGATCCGCCTGTCCGTCCTCGATCAAAGCCCCGTCATCTACGGCCACAGCGCGCGCGATGCCATCGCCGCGACGGTCGACCTGGCGCAACTCACGGATGCACTCGGCTACACGCGCTACTGGTGCGCCGAGCACCACGGCCTGCGTGGCGTCAGCAATCCGGCGCCGGAAGTGATGATCGCCCGCGTGGCGAGCGCCACGAAACACCTGCGCGTGGGCTCCGGCGGCGTGATGCTGCCGTATTACAGCCCGTTCAAGCTGGCCGAGCAGTTCCGCCTGCTGGAAGCGCTGTTCCCGAACCGCATCGACCTGGGCGTCGGCCGCGCACCCGGCGGCGACATGCGCACCGCGCAGGCCGTGGCCATGGGCGACTACAACCGCGGCGACATCTTCCCGCAGCAGGTGCAGGAACTGATCTGGCACCTGACGGGCACGCTGCCGCCGGATCACCCCGCCTACGGCGTCATCCTGCAGCCGGAGATCGACACCCAACCCGAACTGTGGGTGCTCGGCTCCAGCGATTTTGGCGGCGCGCTGGCCGCGCGCCTGGGTATCCGTTTCGCGTTCGCGCACTTCATCAACCCGCACGTCGGGCACATCGTCTCCCAGCAGTACCGCACCGATTTCGAACCTGGCTACGATGCGCGCCCGTATAGCGCCGCCGCCGTCTTCGTGATCGCCGCCGACACCGAGGCCGAGGCGCGCCGCTATGAAGCTGCCATCGACCTGCGCCGCGTGCAGATGGCGCTTGGCGTGAATGGCCCGATCCCGACCGTCGAGCAAGGCGAAGCGCACGTCTACACCGAACGCGACCAGGCCATCGTCATGCGCGAGCGGCCGCGCAGCATCATCGGCACGCCGGAATCCGTGGCCGAGCAGATGCATGCGCTCAAGGACCGCTTTGTCGCCGACGAACTGATCGTGCTGACCGTCGCGCCAAGCTACAAGGCGCGCCTGCGCTCATACGAGCTGCTAGCCGAGGCGTTTGCGCTACCATCTCCGGCTTCTGCAACCTCTTCGGCCTGCCCCGCATGAAACTCGACGTCAAGATCCTCGACGCCCGCCTGCACGAACAACTCCCGCAGTACGCCACCACCGGCAGCGCCGGGCTGGACCTGCGCGCCTGCGTCGACGCCCCGCTCACCATCGAACCTGGCACTACGCACCTGATCCCGACCGGCATGGCCATCCACCTGGCCGACCCGGGCTATGCCGCGCTGATCCTGCCGCGCTCGGGCATGGGCCACAAACATGGCATCGTGCTGGGCAACCTGGTCGGCCTGATCGATTCGGACTACCAGGGCCAGCTGATGGTCAGCACGTGGAACCGCGGCAGCACTGCGTTCGTGCTCAACCCGATGGAGCGGCTTGCGCAGCTCGTGATCGTGCCGGTGGTACAAGCCGAGCTGAACATCGTGGACGACTTTGCCGAGAGCGAGCGCGGTGCCGGTGGTTTCGGCAGCACCGGGCGTCACTGACAATATCGCCCACATATAAAAAAGGCCCGGAACTTCCGGGCCTTTTGTTTGGTGCGACAAACTCGTCACGCTTCCGCTTCTTCCTGGGCAGGTGCCGGCGGCGCTTCGTTCTCGGAGAACTCCAGCTTCACCGCGTCTGCATCGTCCAGATCCACGATCACCTTGCCGCCGTTGACCAGCTTGCCGAACAGCAGTTCGTCGGCCAGAGCCTTGCGGATCAGGTCTTGAATCAGGCGCTGCATCGGGCGTGCACCCATCAGCGGGTCGAAACCCTTCTTCGCCAGGAAGCGACGCAGCTTCTCGGTAAAGATGGCATCCACCTTCTTCTCGTGCAGTTGCTCTTCCAGCTGCATGAGGAACTTGTCGACCACGCGCATGATGATTTCCTCATCCAGCGAGCGGAAGCTGATGGTTGCGTCCAGACGGTTGCGGAACTCAGGCGTGAACATGCGCTTGATGTCGGCCATCTCGTCGCCCTGTTCGCGCGCCGTGGTGAAACCGATCGTTGCCTTGTTCATCGTCTCGGCGCCCGCATTGGTCGTCATGATGATGATCACGTTGCGGAAGTCCGCCTTGCGGCCGTTGTTGTCCGTCAGCGCGCCGTGGTCCATCACCTGCAGCAGGATGTTGAAGATGTCCGGGTGCGCCTTTTCTATCTCGTCCAGCAGCAGCACGCAGTGCGGCTTCTTGGTCACGGCTTCCGTCAGCAGGCCGCCCTGATCGAAGCCCACGTAGCCCGGAGGCGCGCCGATCAGCCGGCTCACCGCATGGCGCTCCATGTACTCCGACATGTCGAAGCGGATCAGCTCGATGCCGAGGATGAACGCGAGCTGCTTGGCGACTTCCGTCTTGCCCACGCCTGTCGGGCCGCTGAACAGGAACGAGCCGATCGGCTTGTCCGTCTTGCCCAGCCCGGCGCGCGACATCTTGATGGCCGAAGCAAGCGCATCAATGGCCGGGTCCTGCCCGAACACGACCGACTTCAGGTCGCGCTCCAGCGTCTGCAGCTTGCTGCGGTCGTCCTGCGACACGCTTTGCGGCGGAACGCGGGCAATACGCGAGACGATGTCCTCGATCTCACCCTTGCCGATGGTCTTCTTCTGCTTCGACTTCGGCAGGATGCGTTGTGCAGCACCGGCTTCATCGATCACGTCGATCGCCTTGTCGGGCAAATGGCGGTCGGTGATGAAGCGTGCCGACAATTCAGCCGCGGCGGTCAGCGCCGACGACGCGTACTTCACGCCATGGTGTTCTTCAAAGCGCGACTTCAGGCCACGCAGAATCTGGACGGTCTGGTCGACCGTCGGCTCCACCACGTCGATCTTCTGGAAGCGGCGGGACAGCGCAGCATCCTTCTCGAAAATGCCGCGGTATTCCGTGAACGTCGTCGCACCGATGCACTTGAGCGCGCCCGACGACAGCGCGGGCTTGAGCAGGTTGCTGGCGTCCAGCGTGCCGCCCGAAGCGGCGCCTGCGCCAATCAGCGTGTGGATCTCGTCGATGAACAGAATCGCGTTCGGGTTGTCCTTGAGCGACTTCAGCACGCCCTTCAGGCGTTGCTCAAAGTCGCCGCGGTACTTCGTGCCGGCCAGCAGCGCGCCCATGTCGAGCGAGTAGACGACGGACTTTGCCAGGATGTCCGGCACTTCGCCCTTGGTGATGCGCCATGCCAAGCCTTCTGCGATGGCCGTCTTGCCGACACCGGCCTCGCCCACCAGCAGCGGGTTGTTTTTACGCCGGCGGCAAAGCACCTGCACCACGCGCTCCACTTCCTGCTCGCGACCGATCAGGGGATCGATCTTGCCGGCCTTGGCCAACGCGTTCAGGTTTTGCGTGAATTGCTCGAGCGGGCTTTCCTTGCCGTCGCCGCCTTCGCCCTCGGGGTTGCCTTCGCCTTGCTTGGCAGGCTCGGCCTGGTCCTTGCGGATGCCGTGGCTGATGAAGTTGACGACGTCCAGCCGGGTCACGCCCTGTTGCTGGAGGTAGTACACCGCGTGCGAATCCTTCTCGCCGAAGATGGCGACCAGCACGTTCGCGCCCGTCACTTCCTTCTTCCCGTTCGATGTGGATTGCACGTGCATGATGGCGCGCTGGATCACGCGCTGGAAGCCGAGTGTCGGCTGCGTGTCCACCTCGTCCGTGCCCGGTACCACCGGGGTGTTGTCGGCGATGAAGTTCTTCAGGTGCGTGCGGAGGTCTTCGATGTTGGCAGCGCAGGCGCGAAGCACCTCGGCGGCCGTCGGGTTGTCCAGCAGCGCAAGCAGCAGATGCTCCACCGTAATGAATTCGTGGCGAGCCTGGCGGGCTTCAACAAACGCCATGTGCAGGCTGACTTCCAGTTCTTGCGCAATCATGCTTCCTCCATCACACACTGCAGCGGATGCCCCGCTTGCCGTGCATGGGTTGACACCAATTCCACTTTCGTCGCGGCGATATCCCGGGTATAGAGACCGCACACGCCCTTACCTTCCCGATGCACCGTCAGCATGATTTGTGTGGCTGTTTCCCGGTCTTTGCTGAAGTATTGTTGAAGAATCATCACGACGAATTCCATCGGGGTGTAGTCGTCGTTAAGCAGCAGCACCTTGTACATCGCGGGCGGTTTGAGCGCTTGCTCTTTCCGCTCCAGGACGGTGCCTGCATCGTGTTGTGGAGTGGTCGCTTGCCGGATTGCCATGGTCTTATTCTAACCACTCCTTTCGAGTTCGCAATTTGGGGAAATAACGCCGACTTCAAGGTCTACAAACGGTTTGGCCCGTGCCGCGTGCGTCCGTCAGCCCTCGGGAGCGAAGGGTCTTACCGCCTCCGCGCTGGCTGGAGCCGGCGCAAGCGCCGCGCCCGGGATGCCAATCGTTTTCCGTACTTTGAGGCGATCGGCCGGATTTCGAGCAAATCCTCTTCAGAAACTGACCGTTTTTCGCCACAAACCCATCCTTTGTGGCCTTGACAGTCTCTTACATTCCTCGAACAATCGAATTCAGCATGTGCGCCCTACTGCCCCGCAAACCGTTGGCAGTGAGCCACATGAATGGTGGGCCCGGGAGGCCTCACACCAGTCGACAACAGATCGACAACCGCTTCAGGCTGTGGTGTTTGCCACAAGAAGACCGATCGCTTGCGGCGCGGTTCCACCCGTGCCATTCGTCGTGCCCTGCGGGCCGGCGGCCGGGCGATGACTGCGCGGTACCGCTCTGAACTGCCCCGACAGGCACACCCCTCCCGGCTCGGACTTGTGTTTTAACGGAGGGGTTTTCATGGCACTCGGTACGGTCAAATGGTTTAACGACGCCAAGGGTTTCGGTTTCATCTCGCCTGACGAAGGCGGCGAAGAGCTGTTCGCGCATTTCTCGGCCATCCAAATGGCTGGCTTCAAGACGCTCAAGGAAAATCAGCGCGTCTCGTTTGAAGTGACGCAAGGTCCGAAGGGCAAGCAGGCCACCAACATCCAGGCTGCCTGATTGGCGTTGTGCGGCACCTTGCCGCATGGCGATGGTGCCCAAATGCAAAAAACCCGGCGACATGCCGGGTTTTTTGTTGCCGGGGCGCACGACAATGGCGCAGATGACTCACCGCGCGCAACACGTCATTTCGGCGGGCTGTGCACTTGCGGTGTGGTGATCCCCGTCATTCCAAGGAGCCCCCCCATGAAACACCCCCTGACCCGCACCGCCGCCGCGGCAACGCTGCTGATTGCCGCACTGCTTCCCGCTGTCGCCCACGCCCAGCTTGGAGACCTGATCAAGGGTGCCACGCAGGGCAACAGCCAGGACACCACCGGTGGCCTTGGCAGCATCGGCAGCCTGGGCGGTGTGCCGTCGCTAGAGTCATTGACGTCGGGCAGCGCCGGCAATGTGGCTGGCGTGCTGGAGTTCTGCATGAAGAACAACTACCTGGGCGGCGCCACCGACGCGGCCTCGGTCAAAGACAGGCTGCTCGGCAAGCTGGGGGATGCGCCGGCATCCAACCCGGGTTACACCGAGGGCACAAAAGGCATCCTGACCAATTCGGATGGCAACAAATTCGACCTGAGCAGCATCAAGTCGCAGATCACCAAGCAGGCTTGCGACAAGATCCTGTCGCAGGGCAAATCGCTGCTTTAAGCCGCGGCGCAGGCGAGCGCGCACTACACTGCAATATTGACTCGCCGTTCGCCTCTCTTCTGCACCCCAAGGAGCCTCATGCTGGAAACCGCCGCGCTGGCCGCCGGGCTGTCCTGGACCAGCGGATTCCGCCTCTATCTGGCCGTATTTGCTGCCGGCGTGCTCGGCCGCACGGGTTGGCTGCATTTGCCGCCCGGGCTGCAGATGCTGGAATCGTGGTGGGTGATCGGCCTGGCCGGCGTGCTGGCCGTGGCGGAGTTCCTCGCCGACAAGATTCCCGGGTTCGAT
Source organism: Ralstonia sp. PBBBR1 (assembly GCF_002256165.1). Taxonomy (NCBI): domain Bacteria; kingdom Pseudomonadati; phylum Pseudomonadota; class Betaproteobacteria; order Burkholderiales; family Burkholderiaceae; genus Ralstonia; species Ralstonia sp. PBBBR1. The sequence continues at coordinate 140,930 of NZ_NKIL01000003.1, forward strand.
TCGGTGTGGGATGGCATCCAGACCTTCATCCGCGTGCCTGCGGGTGCGATTCTGGCTGCCGCCGCGTTCGGGCAGCTCGATCCGCAATGGATGGTGGCCGCAGGACTGATCGGCGGGACGCTGGCCGGCACGGCGCATGCCACCAAGGCCGGCACGCGCGCACTGATCAACACGTCGCCGGAGCCTTTCTCGAACTGGGTGGCGTCGTTCAGCGAAGACGTGGCCGCCAGCGGTGGTTTGTTGATGGCGTTTTTCCTGCCGATTGCGTTTCTGGTGGTGCTGGCGCTGCTGCTGTTGGTATCGGCGTGGTTACTGCCCAAGCTGTGGCGCGGTGTGCGGCAGCTGCGCGATGCATTGCGCGGACGCTCGCCTGGGCCACAATCGCCCGGCACAACGCGGTTGCCGCACTGAGGCACCATCCGAAAGCGCAGCGGCGAGAAACAGCATCCGCGCCGCACATGCGCATCCTCTAGGCAAATTCTGATTTATAGTTTCGCCCCTGCTCAGACGAAGCAGCCATCGGTACACTCGCGCCATCGCTTTCAGTGCCATAGAGAAAGCGATCGAGGTGTGGAAACCTCGTGCGTAACGGGTGAGGACCGAGCATAGGTTCTTGCCCTCGACTGCTATGGCTTGGCTTCGTCACCCTCCTGGGGCGAGCCAGGCATGAGCGGCTTCGGCCGCGCCGACTGTTACGCATCGGTTTTCCACCTTGCCTGTGCTCGCCCACCCCTCCTGCCAGGGTTGGGCGCGGTTCCGTTCATCAGATGAAAAGGAATGCCGTGACCCGCTCGATCTCCAAATCCGCCGATTCCCCGGCTGGCGATTCGCTCACCGAATATCAGAAAGGCGTTGCCTCCGGGCGTGCGTTTTTGCATGCGGTGTCCGCGCGCGCTGCGCCCCTGAAATACTCCCCGACGAGCACGGCGGACTCGCCAGAGCAACCCGAACACCCCTGCTGATCAATGGGCGAGGCCCGGCGCATGGGCCTGCAGCGCCGTTGTTGCAGCACCGGCGTTGGGGCTTGTTGGGGCTCGCCCGCCCTTTTTTTGCGTGCAAACGCGGCCAGAACTGCGAGCGTCTGCGGATGGCCGTTGGCGGCGCGAAATAAAAAAACCCCGGCCAGCCGAAGCTGCCGGGGTTTTCCTTTGCATCACGGCCGAAGCCGCGAAGCGCGTGCTCGATCATTCTGTGCAAATTTCCCGCAAACCGTTGTTGTATCAATGCGTCTGCGTTCAATCCTCCGAATAACACTCAGAAAAGTACTCACTACCCACGCGCTGCCCTACTTACCCACAGGTCGCCAGCACCTGCCGGACCCAGCCTCAGTCGATTCCTGACTGCCACGACGAATGAATATTGCGCGCTCGGCAGTTAGGTGACGCAAGGAAATCATCGTATTGCCCCATCGGCATTACGATATGACGAACTTCAGAGGGGACGTCAAATGGAAATCAGATCGGGTATCGCCGCAGCAGCTCTCGCGCTGGGTTGTCTCTCGGTTGCTCCGCAGGCGATGGCCTGCTCCACCGAAGATTTGCAGTCGTGCAAGACCTGCCCCGAGATCGCCGCTGCAGTCCGGGGCAAAGACCCCAATGCTGGCGATTACTATCGAGGGGCTTTCTGGAACCCGCTGTTTGCGGCCTATGTGCGCAATTGCCAATCGCTGGGCCAGACCCTGCTGGCAGCCGGTGCGAACCCATCATTCGGCGGCCAGCAAAGCTCGATGATTCTGACTGTTTCAAATCGCTGGCCGCACAATAGCGAGACGGTGAATAAGCAGTGGGCCTCAATGCTGGTCAACAGTGGCGCGAGCGTAGATGTGAAACTGCCGTACACGGACACGACGGCGCGAGAGATCGTAGCCGGGGGCGAAGCCTCGGTCGACTATCCGGTCATTTGGAAAGGCTTCCTCTCTGCGCATCCAGTGGCGGCTGGTGTAGATCCGCAGATCGTCAAATATTGCCGGTCCGTATCGGAAGCGGCCGGCGGCAGCTACAGGATAGAAGAGACCTGCAGGAAGCAAGAGGCTAGCGCTCGATCGCGGATGAGGAACGGAGAATAGGCAAATAGGGCAAAGCCGTGGCAACCGGAGTGGAAACCACGCCCGCCAAAACCGCTTCGGAGACCGCCATGGAGCTTGACGACCTACACGCCAAAATCTCGCTCATCCAGGAAAACTGCGACGAAGCAATCAAAGCGCTCAACATTATCGCGAGAGCGCGCTCAAGCGAGCCAACGCCGGACAAACTCGCTGCCGAGTGGGCAGAAAAGATCGCGCGACGCGCCGTCCAACTCTACGCAGAACGGCACCCCAGGCCTCCACAAGTCACGCAAATACAGGCAGCAGAAATGCTTGGAATCAGTCGCTGGACGGTCGCCAAGATGGTCCAGAGCGGGCAGCTGCGCCTGAACAAATGCGGGATGATCCCCATCGAGCAGATCGACCGCATTCTGCTCGCCGACTCCCCATAACGTACGCGCCGCACAAAGAAATGGAGCCCCGAAAGCCGAAGCCATCGGGGCGCAGGTGCGACACGAACGCCGCCCGGCGAGCTGGCAGTAAGTGGTTACGAGGAAAGAGCAATCATCATATTGATGCGCCGCTTCAATTCGCCGACGATGGCTACTGCATTGCCGAGGTTCTCCTCCTCGGCCAGCGCTCCCATCAGCTTGTACCTTACCTCTCCGTCATCCATCACGTAGGTGACGATGACCCCCTTTACCTTTTCAGATTCGTAATCGCCTGCAATCTCTCTCAGCTTGCATCCCGGCGTCTCATCATTAGCCGCGGCCTGGTACGAAGGAATGATCTTGCCCGTCGACTTACCATTGCGCCGTGTGACCTGTGCGCCTGCATTTTTCATGATGTGCTCCTTCTCAGGGTTCATTTCTAATCTGACGCATCGCCGGCTGCGACCGGCGGGACGCCTTCTATTGCCACCAGCCAAAGCCGGAGCGTCTCGGAGTTGCATCGTCTTTTGCTGGATTTTCTGGTTCATCTGCATCAATAATAAACCACCGTGGTCCATTGAAAGATAGGCCAACGCGGCACCCTTGTCAACACCACCATGGTCCATCACAATTTATCTATGACACGCGAAGATCCACAGATGAAGCTGCGCCTGCCGGTTGAACTGAAAGACCGACTGACGGCGCTGGCAAAGCGAAACGACCGGTCCTTGAATGCGGAGGTAGTGAGGCGTTTGGAAGGGAGCTTGGATGGGGAGACGACGAGCGGAACCACGCCGCCAATCGACGACCAAACGCTCGACGTGTTCGCCCACACAGTTGCCGACAAGGTTGTTCAAGCGTTGGACGAAAGGGAGAGGAAGCAGAAGAGGAAATGAACGGAGGCGCCTGATCGGATCGTAGGGTAGACACCTGGGCGAGTAAAAGCGGTCGCTCGCGATCGCTCCGATTTTTTACGGAAAGCTTCGAGAAATCTCGACGAGACCGCGCCAGACAGAGGTTTGTGGCCGATCTCGATGAGAAATTCGTATGTGCCGAGTCAAGGTAAAGCCACCCCGGGCGCGAAGCCGCCAAGGTTGATCAGTTCTCACTCGGTACCGCCGTCTCTGCGACCTTGGTTTGTGCGCTAACTTCGCCACTAACCAGCGAGGCACTAACCTTCGCGTCGGCCTTGGCCTTGATCTTGGCGCCTAGGTCGCGCTCCCATCCTTCTGCCTTGGCGCGCTTCTGGATGGCGGTGTGGGAAATACCCTGAGAGACAACGATCTCGCGTCGCAACTGCTAGGTAAAACTAGAGTCGCCGACGTCGCCGTGACACGCCAGTGGGCTGCGGGCGGCCAGTGGCAACCAAGCGCTCGGCCGTCTGCGCGATGATGAGCCTTTCAACGTAAGCAAGCACGTCGCGCGTCATCATCACCCAGGCGCGACCAACCTTTGCCGCCGGGATCTGGCCATTCGTGATCAGGTCCACAACCGTATTGGGGTGAATGTGAAGAATTTCCGCTGCCCCCTTGATGCCGACCGTCAGGCCAGTTGGGGAGAGGTTTGAGACGTCGGAGGACGCCGAGGGATCGACATAGATCGGTGTCGTTGAATCAAGGACCGCCTTCCTTGTTTTCATTTGCCCTACCTCCGTTGTCCAGCGCTGAACGCTGTGGCTCAGCCAGAAAATGACTTGGCTCCTCAGTCCGTCTTCCGTGGGCGCCCAATGACCTTATCCCGGTGCCCCTCGGTCCAGGCAATCACCTCGGACGCCTTCCAGAGCGGCAGTCCCTTGCCCTTGCCTTCGCCATTCCCGCCGGGCTTTCTTGGCCTTGCCGCTGGCAAGCGGATTGCCTTCGGGAACCCTGGCAACGTCACGATGCGCTCGCCGACCACTCGAGTCGAGCGGTGCAGATAGGCACCGATCATCTCCAGGTTCCAGAGCTGCACATCCAAGGGCAGAGTCGGCTTGATGCGCTTTTCGATTGCCTCGGCCAATCGCTCAATTAGGTCAGTTTCGCTCACTTCGCATCTCCAGTCGGCCGTTCTACCACCCGGCGGCACATTGCTCCACAAATGCGTTACTGGGATCTACAATCCCCCGTGTTGGCAGGCCGACATGGCCAAAGGCAACCTCGGTAATAGTAATCAGAATAAGTCTGCTGTGCTGATTCAAAGTGAAATGCCGATTTTCATAGCGATAACAACTTCGGTAACCTGTTAGCACCCTGGTTAAAGGACTTTGGATGGCTCTGATCAAATGCCGTGAATGCGGCAAAGATGTCAGCACTGAAGCCGCGGCCTGCCTGAACTGCGGCGCGCCACCCTTGCCCGGCGCATCGACTGTGGCGACAGGCAAGCCAAAAAAGAGCCAGGGCTTTCTTGGCATGCTGATTCTTGCGATCGTTGGAACCGTCGCTATCACACAATGCAGTTCGAAAGGCGCGAAGAAGGACGAAACTAAGTCTGCCACCCAAGAGTGCGCAAAGGACGATCTGCAATGCAAAGGCGACAAGGCCGTCGTGGCCGCTAGCGTCTACTGCAAAGATCCAGTCGAGCGATTGGCCCGCCACAGCGTCCGTTGGACGGATGGCACGTTTGAACTGAAGTTCAGCCGCTTTCGCTGGAAGGACAAGGCCGCCGGTACGCTCACCATGATCGGCGACAAGGCTGAATTTCAGAATGGCTTCGGCGCCTATACTCCAGTGACCTACGAGTGCGATCTTGCGGCCGATGGTAAGACCGTGCTGGACGTGCGCGCACACGAGGGGCGCTTGCCAAGCTAACCCGCGCCGGTTTTGCCATTCTGACGAATGACCTCTATTCGCGGACTGTTTTCGCTGTCCGTGCTGGCGTCGATGCTGTCGCACAGCTTCTGCAGTAGTGCTGCTCTGGCGGTCTCCAGGCGCCCTATACGTCCCAGCAGTCGAATGATGTGCTCAAGGTATTGGGGCGGCCGATAGGTGGCCTCCAAACCCGGTTTGCGCAGAATCACGCGGTCGATCGATAGCAGCCGCTCGTCTGTCTCCTCGGCCTCCATCGTGCGCATCAGTAACACACGCGCAAGGCGGATTTCCTCGTCGAGCGAGCCGACCGGCATCAGCTCGAGCAACGCCTTTTCCTCGTCCGTCAGGCGATCGCTATACAAGCCGTGTTTGAGGGCATTCCGGTTGCAGGGGCGGGCCGGATTGCCTGCGCCAGTGCTGGCCCCGCCGTGGAGCTTGCAGCGACGTTTGCCGGCCAATGGTGGGCGCTTACACGGGGTTCCGGCGCGCGTCTTGGCACCGCAACATTTCTTCATGGGGTGGCGTTCCTCAAATTGATGTTCGGTGGGCAACGAGCACAAACGGTGCAAACCGCGCTCCGAACCAGGCCATCAAAAGGCCCCAAACCGTGGAAACCAAAGTGGTTACCAACGGTTCGGAAACCATGTTTTGTTAGCCTCTCATGGGGTTCGCTTCCGTTTCGGTGCCAATCCGTTCGCTGCGGATCTAGCCTTGCCCGCATTGGAGCGTGGTCCCGTCGACATTCCGCCGTGCAGCTTGCACCGACCGTTACGATGGATCGCCGTCATCTTGCAGGGCGTGCCGGCGCGCGTTCGAGCTCCGCAGGTCATCCCTCGTAGTTCCTCAGGGAACAGCGGGTAAGACGGCAGTGGGGCACGACTCCAGCCGCGCCGGGGAGGCAAACGAGAGTTCAGGAACCGCTCATACTCTGCGCGCTCAATCGCATCTCGCTCGGCTCGCACGGCGTCACATTCAACGTAATGCGCCTTCAGCCGCTTCCGTTTCTCGTCATCATTCATGGCTAGCCTTTAGCGAATCGTGATCGTGAAGGGTCCCGGTCACGGTGAGGTGCGGCGCATAGTTTGTCTTGGTCGTCCACTGGGACCCTCGGTTTGGGAGTTGAGGCCCGCGCTGGGCGGGCCTTATGCCTGTCAGGTGCCCGCGGGGTAAGCAGGCTGCGTTGGCAAGGCCTGCGTCGGGTCACCGGTCGATGCGCCTACAATCGCGCGCAGCGCCTTGCGATAGGCGGCCCATGCTGCTGGCAAAGCAACCGCGCTCTCGGCGCACCGCAGGATAGTGATGTCCGAAACGGCCAGCGCGGCCTTGGCGGTCGCCTGATATGCGCTCCAGGCTGCTGCGGCCTGCTGCGCTGCTATCTGGGCAGCGGTGGGCGAAATTGGCGCAACGAGCGAGCCATTGCTGACCGTGTACCCCTGCGTTGAGATTGCCGCTTGCCATTGGGCGTCGGTTATTTCGATGGCGTTGACGCCTGACGGAACCGGGCTGTCCACGCTGTCGTAGTAGGCTGTGATCGCGCCTTGCGCGTTGTATGCTGCGAATTTATGGCCCATGGTCAATATCCAATTGCGATGTAATTCACTGCGATAGATGCCGAGTTTGGGTTCCACAAAGAGAACCCCGTGATACTCCGTGTGGCCTGCCCTATCATCGAATAAGCGCCGCTCACAAGTTGCGGAGTTACCAGAAGGTCGACTGCGGCGTTGGGAAATGAGATTGGGAACGTTCCGGACGTAGATGAGCTCGCCGCGGCTGTGATGGTGCCCCACTGAATAATCAGTCCGGAAGGAAACTTCTGATAGCCACCGGCCCCGATGGACGCACCGAACTGCCCAAGCTGCACTGCATGCTGGCTCTGCGTGGCGGGGGCGACTTGTAGGGCGCCGCCGGTGCATTCAAGTAGCACATACGAGCCACCACCGATCGAACTGTTCCACTGCACCCATGCGTCGCCGTTGACTGCGTACTCACCGCTCTGCAGGGCTTGGTGGGAGCCCCCCACCACACTCGCAGTGCCCACACCATCGTTGAGCGTCACCGCGCCCGTGTTCGTCGCGGGAGACTTGTAGCGGATCACCATGCCTTCGGTCCGCTGTTGAAGGGCAGGCGTCAGAGCGACAGTGTGCGCGTTGGCGGTGCCGCTTGCGGTCGCAAAAGACAGGTTGCCCGTTTGGATCGCAGCCAAAACGGACGACGGCAGAATCGGCTGGTTCGGATAGGCGACGATGTTGCCGGCGGTGATCGTGCTTTGGCCGTTGGCGACGGTAATCACCCACAAGCCGACATAGCCAGCCGTAACCGCAGGCGTCGTTTGCGAGCCCGTGGCGGCGGCAGTGCCGGCAACCAACTGCAGCGACACTTGGCCTGCGCGCGTCGTCGGCTGCGCCGTGCCATTGCCGCCCGGACCGTTGAACGCTTGGGTCGGGTTCGCGCTGTTGTAGTACGACAGAACCGTGTTGTTGATGTCGTTGTCCAGGTACGTCGCCTGGATCAGGTAGTTCTGGCTGTAACCGACGGTGCCCGGCGCGGTGATGGCGAAGTTCTGGGCGTCCAACAGAATGCCCTGCTTCACAATGCTGTGGGTCGTGTCTGCGGCGATCGCGCTGTAAGCGGTGCCGTCGACGTTCGCAAGCTGGTAAATCTGGCCCGGGTTGACGTTGACGCTCATCGAGGCCGGCGACGTTGGCGCACACGACAATCCCGTGGCCATCGTGGCGGTGCCGAACAGATCAGCGCACAACTTCGCCAGCGCGATCATCGTCTGCTTGTTAGTGTTCAGCAGGTCGGTCGTTTGCGGAACCGCTCCCGTGTAGATTATTGCTCTGTCCATTAAAGCTCCGATCTAAGGCCGAATTTTCATGCGGCGGGTTGTTGTCAGCCCTCCTTGGGCTGACCCATTGCATTTGTTTATCCCGTTGACCGGATCAGTCCTCCGGCGTTGGCTGGACTGCTTGTAGGCCGTCATAGGGCATCGCCCCATAGGGATAGCGAGCCATCACAGTGGCTGGCTCTCTGGGAGCCGCAATCTCTGGCGAGTTGTTTGCGGTGCACTCAGTTGGCACCAGGCTTTCGTTGTCTTCCATTTCAATCTCCGTGGGTCATTCAAACCCGCGGTTTCGCGGGTTACGTTGTTGGGACAAGGCGGCAAGGGGCCACGTCCCGGTGAAATTGGTGACTCGCTGGGTGTCGCCATCAAAGGACAAGGGGACGGTCCCGGTCTTGCCGCGGCGCATCTTTGCGACATTGACCTCCATCAGATCGCCCGGGTCGAATGCGGGGTCGTAGTACGAGGGGCGATGGCACAGCAGGACAGCATCGGCGTCCTGCTCAATGTCGCCGCTATCGCGCAGATCAGAGAGTTGCGGTCGCTTGTCCGGCCTAGCCTCGTTTTGCCGATTCAACTGAGCAAGCACGATCACCGGGGTTTGGAGTTCCTTGGCCAGTGCCTTCAGCCCACGCGAGATGGCGCCGATCTCCTGCGTCCGGTTTTCGCGCTGGGTGCCGCCCGTGCTACGCATCAGGCCGAGGTAGTCCACAACCAGCAGCGCAAGGCCATACCGTCGCTTGATCGAGCGCGCCTTAGCTGCGAGCCGAGCGAGATCCAGGCCACCTGTGTCATCGACGAACAGGTTTCGGTGAGCAAGCCTCTCCACGGCCTTGGTTACCGCATTCCACTCCTTGTCGCCCATCTCGCCGGTCAGGATGCCCGCATATGGCGCGCCGCCAGCCAGGGAGAGGCAGCGCTCCGTTAGCTCCATAGCGCCCATCTCTAGACTGACGAACAGGACGGCACCGCCCACCTCCCCGCCCATGGCAACGTTGGCGGCGATGTTCAGGCCAAGCGAGGTCTTGCCCATGCCGGGACGGCCTGCAACGACGATCATCTCGCCGGGCCGCAGGCCTGTGCGCCCTGGCGCCCGAGAGCGCGCCAGAACGCGCCCAGTTCCGATTCGCTGAGGTGCCGATGGTGCTCAGCCTTGGGCACGGTGATGACGCCGCGCAGAGGAACTGCCGGATTGCTCTCTACAAGCAGCTTCTGGATGGCGTAGTTGTAGATCTGCTGAATGATGACCCGTACGCCCTCCGCGGTGTTTGGCGTGGCGCGCCGGGCCTCGATGATCTCCAGCACGTGGGACGGCTTCACGTCTTCTAAGGCCTTGCGGCCGATGACCGGCCACACGAAACGTTCCAAGCGCGACTTGATCTGGCTGCGGTACCCCTCGGTTTTCGTAGCCAAGCGCTCATCGATCCACTTGAGGGAGAACGCCTTGAATAGCCCCTCATCCTCCTGCAGTGATTCCTTGGCCTTGCGCTCTGCCTTGTCCTGGCGCCGGTGTTCGGCCGGATCAGTGCCCTGCTCGACCATTGCCCTGTATTCGGCGTGCCGGTCGCGCGCATCAGACACGCCGATTTCGGGATAGCTCCCGATCAGGACCGATCGGCGCTTGCCCGAGAGCATGTATTGGTAGCGCCAGGCCTTCGAGCCGCCCGGGTGCACTAGGACGAACAGGCCACCGCCGTCCGTGAGCTTGTAGGGCTGTTCCTTGGGCTTAGCGTTGTTGATACGGGTGGGCGTCAGCTTGTAGTTGAAGTGGCGCATGGCAGCGATCCTCAGAAGTGAGCACTTTGAGTATTGCTTCGCCCCCAAAATACTCCGTACAACACTCACTTAGCGCCGGATCGTACTCACTCTTTCTGGAACTCTAGAGACAAAAAACCCCGGCGACACTAAGTGTACACCGGGGTTTTCTGGACTTTTCCGGAACACTCCGGATCAGTTTACATATTGTCGATCATCACCTGACCGAAGCCCGAGCACGACACTTGGGTCGCGCCTTCCAGCAGACGGGCGAAGTCATACGTGACCTTCTTCGACAGGATCGATTTTTCGATCGACGAGATGATCAGGTCAGCGGCTTCCGTCCAGCCCATGTGACGCAGCATCATTTCGGCCGACAGGATTTCCGAACCCGGGTTCACGTAGTCCTTGCCTGCGTACTTGGGAGCCGTGCCGTGGGTGGCTTCGAACATCGCCACCGAATCCGACAGGTTGGCGCCCGGGGCGATGCCGATACCGCCGACTTGCGCAGCCAGAGCGTCGGAGATGTAGTCGCCGTTCAGGTTCAGCGTTGCCACCACCGAGTACTCGGCCGGACGCAGCAGGATCTGCTGCAGGAAGGCGTCGGCAATCGCGTCCTTGACGATGATTTCCTTGCCCGTCTTCGGGTTCTTGAACTTGCACCACGGGCCGCCGTCGATCAGCTCGGCGCCGAATTCCTTCTGTGCCAGCGCGTAGGCCCAGTCACGGAAACCACCTTCCGTGAACTTCATGATGTTGCCCTTGTGCACGATCGTGACCGACGGCTTGTCGTTGTCGATCGCGTACTGAATGGCCTTGCGCACCAGACGCTCGGTGCCTTCGCGCGAAACCGGCTTCACGCCGATGCCCGACGTTTCCGGGAAGCGAATCTTCTTGACGCCGAATTCGTCTTGCAGAATCTTGATCAGCTTCTTGGCCTTGTCGCTCTGGGCTTCGAATTCGATACCGGCGTAGATGTCTTCCGAGTTCTCGCGGAAGATGACCATGTCGGTCTTCTCCGGCTCTTTGACCGGCGAAGGCACGCCCTTGAAGTAGCGCACCGGGCGCAGGCAGACGTAGAGGTCCAGCTCCTGGCGCAGCGCCACGTTCAGCGAACGGATGCCGCCGCCCACCGGCGTCGTCAGCGGGCCCTTGATGGACACCACGTAGTCCTTCAGGACTTGCAGGGTTTCTTCCGGCAGCCACACGTCCGGGCCGTACACCTTGGTCGACTTCTCGCCGGCGTAGATTTCCATCCAGGAAATCTTGCGCTCGCCCTTGTAAGCCTTCTCAACCGCTGCGTCGACCACCTTGATCATCACCGGGGTGATGTCGAAGCCGGTGCCGTCACCTTCGATGTAAGGAATGATCGGGTTGTTCGGAACGTTGAGGGAGAAGTCTTGGTTGACGGTGATCTTCTCGCCGGCCGGGACCTTGATGTGTTGATACATGGACGACTCCAGTGCAGACCGCAGGTTAGCGGGTGGACGGTGGGGATTGACAGCACAGCGCGCCGCTCACGGGTTGGCCGGCGTGGAGCGCTGCAATGAACTGGCGATTCTAACGGCCTACGGTGACGCTCTCACGATGCACTGCACAAATCACGCATCTCGCGCAAGCCGCAACTCTTATATAAGACACAAGAGTGAATTCCGCATTATGCCGGAAAATTTCACCATCCGCCATACTGCCGCACGCATCGGGGCGGCTGTCAACTGCCTGACAGGCTGGCCTCAGAAGCCCTGACGATGAGCGGGCGGATGTCCCCCCACGCGGGATCCGCATCCAGCCGGGCGCTCCAGGCATCCACAAGGCGGGCCAAGGCGGCGCGCAGGTCGCACGCGCTGTCGGCATCGATTAAGCGGACTAGGCCAACGCCGTCCAGGCCCGGATTGCGCCTGACCAGCCACGCAAGCGTCTGGATGTGTTCGATGAAGCGATCGTCAGTCCGGTGCAAATGGCTGAAACAGGACAGGCCCACGTGGCGGTCCGGCGGGGCACCGGAGATCGTCTGCGACACCAGCATGAAATCGTCGAGGCTGGGCGCGTCACGCGAAGGCGGACGAAAACCCGGCACGGCGCCCAGCACAAGTAAGGCGCCGCAGCCCAGAACAAAATCGCGGCGCCGGAAATGGGCAGGCTTGCTGCGCTGGGCGGGCTTGGTGGGGCGGGGAGATGACGACGGCAGAGACACGGCGGGCCTTGAACAAAATCGGCTCGCATTTTCAAGGCTCAGGCGCCCCCATCCAATCAGATGGGTCCGAAACGCAGTCACGACGCATCGTCCGGCGGGCACCTTTCTTGCGCAGCGCAACATGCGCCACATGGCGGATCCGGCGACGCAGAGGCTTTCGCCCGGGGCCACAAAAAATTCGACGGAACATGTCAACGCGCCTGTAACGGGCTGCGTTATTGCAGATGACTCATTAAGCGGGTCGTTGGTTAACTCACTGATCTATAAAAGGATTCACCATGAAGAAGCTGATCGCTGCCCTGATCGCCGGCCTGTTCGCCACCGGTGTGTTCGCTCAAGCCTCCGCTCCGGCTGCTGACGCAGCTGCTGCTCCGGCTGCTGCCGAAAAGGCTGCTCCGAAGGCCAAGAAGGCCAAGAAGCACCACCACAAGAAGGCTGCCAAGAAGGCTGCTGACGCTTCGGCTCCGGCTGCTGACGCCGCCAAGCAATAAGCTTGTGTTTCTGTCGGGCCCACGCGGCTCGGCCGATACAGAGAAAGCAGGTGCTTATGCATCTGCTTTTTTTTCGCCCTCGCCTGCTGAACGGAAATCCCGGGCGCGCGTGCTGGGCTGTCAAAATAGCGCCATCAAGCTTGAGTACCTTGCCCGTTCCTCACAACAAAAAAAAGGGATGGCGCAATGGAATTCCGATCGATGTTCGCTCCGGTGCGACGAAAACGCGCCGTGCTCACGATGCTCTCTCTTGCCGCGCTGGCCGCTGCCGCCGTAATTGCCGGCTGCGGTGGCTCGTCGTCTGATTCGACGCCGGTGTCGACGGCCACGCCCTCGGATGCGGCCACGGCTGACGCCAACATCCAGGCCGCATGGGTGGAAATCGGCGACAGCAACCAGGCTGTCGTGCGCGCGGTCACCAGCTATACGAACAGCGCCTCGCCCGTCGACAGCTCGGTCTGCCCGCTGCTGACGGTGGACGGCACCGCCACGCGCATGACGCTGCGTGTGGCGGCCGGCACGCCGGCGCAGCGCACCACGGCCAGCGCCGCCAGCGATTCGAAAGCCTCGTCGTTCCCTGTGAATGCCTGCGAAGCCACCGTGGCCTCCACGGCCAAGGCCGCGTCGATCGGCTCGCGCGTGCTGCCGCTGCCCAAGGCCAACCCGCAGCGCGTGGTGATCCTGGCGGACACCGGCTGCCGCATGAAAAAGTCGAGCAACACGTTCCAGTCGTGTAACGACCCGCTGTCGTGGCCGTTTGCGAGCGCTGCCGCCACGGCCGCCAAGATGAACCCGGACCTCGTCCTGCACGTGGGCGACTACCACTACCGCGAAAACGCCTGCCCGCCTGACGTGGCCGGCTGCCAGGGCAGCCCCTGGGGATACGGCTGGGATACGTGGCAGGCCGACCTGTTCCAGCCCGCCGCCCCGCTGATGGCTGCGGCCCCGTGGGTGCTGGTCCGCGGCAACCACGAGGAATGCGCGCGCGCCGGCCAAGGCTGGTACCGCTTCCTGGATCCACGCCCGTACTCCACCGCCCGCTCGTGCGACGACCCGGCCAACGACACCGCTGCTAACGCGTCGGACCCGTACGCCGTCGCCATCGGCAGCGACACGCAGGTCATCGTGTTCGATTCGGCCAAGGCCGGCACGACGGCATTGGCGACGACCGACCCGTGGTTCCAGACCTACCAGAAGCAGTTCAGCACGGTGGGCACGCTGGCCGCCAAGCCGGGCGTGATGTCGATTTTCACCAACCACCATCCGATCCTGGGCTTCGTGCCCATCGCGGGCAGCACGCCGCTGGGCGGCAATGCGGCGCTGCTGTCGGTCATGAACAGCCTGAACGCCACGGCGTATTACCCGCCGGGCGTGCAGGTCGCGCTGCACGGCCACGTGCATGACTTCCAGGCAATCAACTTCACCAGCAACCACCCCGCGACCATCGTTGCGGGCAACGCCGGCGATTCGCTCGACGTGGCCCTGCCCGATCCGTTCCCGGCCATCAGCCCGGCTTCGGGTGTGACCGTTGGCAGCATCTCGCACAACAACTCGTTCGGCTTCATGGTGATGGACCGCCAGCCCGCGCCCGCCAAGGGCTGGCTGTTCAAGGCCTACAGTGTGGCCGGCAAGCTGCTGACGACCTGCACACAGAACGGCACGAGCCTGGTCTGCGACAAGACCGGCTTCGTTGCACCTTGAAGCGCCTGAGCACCACGCTGCTCGTTGCCGCCGCACTCTTCTCGGGTGCGGCAGCGGCCGAATCGATCGGCATGACGCCCAGGCTGGACGCCGTGCCGCCGCCCGCCGAGTCGACCGCGTTCAAGCCGGACCCGAACCTCGTCGCGCTCGGCAAGCGGGTGTTTTTCGACCCGCGCCTGTCGGAGCCGCAAGGCACCGCATGCGCGGCGTGCCATGATCCGGGCCGCGCCTTCGGGCCCACGCTGAAGGGCGAGGCGCTGCGCATCGGTGTGCCGGCCGGCAGCCGCCCAGGGCATGTTGCGGCACGCAATGCGCCGTCGCTGCTGTACCTGCGCTACATCCCGCATCGCTATTTCTTCCAGGATGACGACGCGAGCTTCCCGTCGCCGTTCGGTGGCTTCTTTGCCGATGGCCGAGCAGATTCCATCCCGGAACAGATTCGCGGCCCGCTGTTCAATCCGGACGAAATGGGCAACCGTTCAGCGCGCGACCTGCAGCGCAAGGTGGCCGGCACCGACCTTGGCGAGGCGCTTGCAAAGCAGTTCGGCGCCAATGCGGTGCATGAGCCCGAACGCCTGGTCAGCGTGCTGGGCAAGGCGCTGGAGGCCTATTTCCAGAGCGATGAGTTGGCGCCGTTCACCTCGCGCTTCGATGATTTCCTGCGCAAGCGCACGCCGCTCTCCGCCGCCGAGATGCGCGGCCTCGCCCTGTTCCGCAATCCGGACAAAGGCAACTGCGCGTCGTGTCACCTGATGGTGGAATCGTCGTCGCGTCCAGAGCGCTCCCTGTTCACGGATTTCGGCTACGACGCCATTGCTGTGCCGCGCAACCCGCTGCTGCCCGCCAACAAGGACGCGCGCCACTTCGACGTCGGCCTGTGCCAGACCGCCCGGACGCTGAAATGGCCGGAGCCCGACCAGTGGTGCGGCTACTTCCGCACGGCCGGCCTGCGCAACGTGGCGGTGCGCCAGACGTTCATGCACAACGGCGTGTTCCGCACGCTGCGCGACACGGTGACCTTCTATGCCACGCGCTCGACCGACCCCGCGCAGTGGTACCCCGGCGGCAAGCGTTTTAACGACGTGCCGGCCAAGTACCAGGGCAATATCAACGTGAATGCCGTGCCGATGAACCGCCGCCCCGGCACCACGCCTGCGCTGACGGAAGACGAGATCGACGACATCGTTGCATTCCTGCGCACGCTAACCGATGCGCGGTATGTGGCGCTGATGCCCGATCCGGCAGCCGACAAGGCGCGCTCGGCGCATACGCCAAAGGTGGCCGCGAAGACGGTCGCCCTCGAACATCAGCCTCCCGCGGGCACCAACACGCGGTAACAACTTCGTCGCACAGCCCGCCGCCGTTTCATTGACGGCGGCGGGCCGAGTGCCGATCATGGAGCGTTTCTTTTCCGATCCGCTCGCGCCATGACCACCCTGTCCCGCCTCTTTGCCGCTCTGTCGCTGGCCGTTGCCGCCACCGGAGCCCTCGCCCAGACACCCGCCGCGCCCACCGCCCCGAATACCGGCCTGCCCGTGGTCGACCTGACCATCGGCATGTACAAGGTCAAGGCCGAAGTGGCGGCCACCCCGCAAACCCGCGAGACCGGCCTGATGTTCCGCAAGACCATGCCCGATACCGCAGGCATGCTCTTCGTGTTCGATGAATCCGCTGGCCACTGCTTCTGGATGAAGAACACTGACCTGCCGCTGTCCATCGCCTTCATCACCGACGACGGCACCATCTCCGACATTGCCGAGATGAAGCCGCAGACCGAAGACAATCACTGCCCCACCCGGGCTGGCAGCTACGCGCTGGAAATGAACAAGGGCTGGTTTGCACGCAAAGGCGTCAAGCCCGGCATGAAGGTGGGCGGGCTGCCGCGCTGAAGCCCACGCACATACAACAACAGAGAGGAGACCGCCGCATGCACGGTTTCGACAACAACCGTCGCCGCTGGATGCGGCAGGCCGGCGCGCTGGCCGTGGGTGCGGGCGCGGCGTCGGCAGGTCTGCCGCTTGGCGCCTTGGCCGCCGATGCACCCAAGAAGGGCACGCGGTTGATCTTGCTGGGCACGGCGGGCGGGCCGACGCCGAAGAAGAATCGCTCGGCGCCGGCACAGGTGATCGTCATCAACGGCGTGTCGTACGTGGTCGATTGCGGCAACGGTGTCGCACGCCAGTATGTGACGGCGGGCCTCAAGCTCAAGGACATCCGCCACGTCTTCATCACGCATCAGCACTCCGATCACAACGCCGATTACGGCACGCTGATGCTGCTCGCCTGGGCCACCGACCTGACCGGCCCCGTCGACGCCTGGGGCCCGCCCCCGCTGGCCGCAATGACGACCAAGTTCCTTGAGCTGTACGACTACGACATCCGCACCCGCATTGCCGATGAAGGCCGCCCGCCGCTGGCGCCGATGCTTCATCCGCACGAGCTGACCGAGGGCGGCCTCGTCATGCAGGATGCCAACGTGAAGGTGACGAGCGCGCTGGTCAAGCACCCACCGGTCTCGCCGGCATTCGCGTTTCGCTTCGATTCGGCAGACCGCTCCATCGTCATCTCCGGCGATACGGCGCCGAGCGAAAACCTCGTGCGCCTGGCATACGGCGCCGATGTGCTTGTGCACGAGGTGATGCACCTGCCGTCGCTCGACAAGCTGCTGTCCACCGAGCCCAACGCCAAGACGCTACGCGAGCATCTGCTGGCGAGCCACACCTCCACCGAAGAGGTCGGCCGCATTGCCACCGAGGCCAAGGTGAAGACACTGGTGCTGTCGCACTTCGTGCCCGGCGGCTATCCGTATCTGGAAGATTCAGTCTGGCTGGATGCCGTGCGCCCGCACTTCAAGGGCGAGATCATCGTCGGGCGCGAACTGCAGGAAATTTAAGGACGGCCGCTGCTCGCTTCGCTGCAATCGCGGTAAAGCTGGTTGCGGCTGCCGGACAGGGTCTCGTCGGCGAGGAAACCGGTGGGGCCCTTCGTCCACCAGACATACTGGCCCGACGCATAGCGCGCACCCGACGCGGCCATCACGTTGGCAAACACGAGCGTCTTGCCGTTGAGGGTCATGGCGGCCAGCGGCGTATCCCCCACGGTCATGTATTTCACAAGCAGCGTCTTGCCGCCTTCGCACGTGTAGCGCACGTCGTGCGGGTCCTTGATCGGCAACGCGGAATAGGCGCGCGCCTGATCGATCGCCTTGTTGAGCCCCGCCTTGGCAAAATCGAGCGCAGTATTCAGATCGTCGGACGACATGCCGGGCACCGGCGATTGCTGGGCGGTGGCGACGCCGCTGAAGACGCCGGCGCCCAGCGCCAGCCCGAACATCACTGCAGTTGCGAAACGACGCATGGATCCGTCTCCTGAGAATGGTCAGCGCAAGTCGGTTAGTCCGCCGCGTCGCTGTCAGGTTCGGTGGGCTTGAGCACGAATGCTGTCGGCTCGACGCGCTGCGGGAGTTCATCGGACAGCGCACGCGCGGCCTCGGCAAAGCACTGCACCAGGCTATCGGCCAACGATGACGGCGCATGATGCTCGGCACGCATGGCGCGCACGTCGAACGTCTGCGCCGGCTCCAGCGCGAACAGCGCGATGCGCTCCATGCTGCCGGTGGCGGCTGTGAACTGATCGAGCATCGTCACGCCGAGCGACTCCTCCACCAGCGAACGCGCCAACGAATATGTCTGCACTTCCAACGTCGACTGCGGCGCCAGCCCGCCGCGCGCCAATGTCTGCCCGACCAGCGAGCCAAGCGAGATCTGGTCTTCCAATCCGATGAAAGGCTTCTCGGCAACGAGCTTGTGCAGCGCGCGCCCATCGGTCTTGCCGCTCACCCAGGCGCGCGGCGCGGCCAGCAGGATGCGCCCCTGCGCCACCGGCTTGGTGCTGATGGCCGGATGCACGGGCGGCGCAAAAGCAAAACCGACGTCGATGTCCTGCGAGAGTAAGCCCTGCACGATCTCGGCGGTGTGGTGCGTGAACACACGCACCAGCGTATCGGGATGCCGCTGCGAGAAACGCCGCACGGCGGGCGCGAGAATGCTCGGCGCCAGGCTGGGCGTAGCCGCCACGCGCAAGCGCCCCGCCCCCTTGTGGCGCAAGTTGGCCGACACGCGCCGCACGCGCTCGACCTCCTGGTACAGCCGCTCGACTTCGCTGAACAGTTCGAACGCCTCGGCGGTGGGCTGCAGGCGGCCCTTGGTGCGGTCGAACAGGCGGAAACCGAGTTGCAGCTCGGTGTGCTGCAGCACGCGCGTCACCACGGGTTGCGACACGTTCAGCATGCGCGCCGCCTCGCTGACGGTCCCAACCAGCATCACGGCGCGGAAGACTTCGATCTGGCGCAAACGCATGGCCGCCGGTCCTCACAATCCGAATAGGGAAGCGCCGATTGTGACATCCGGCGCCGGTCTTCGGCTAGGCGGGTGCAGGTGTGGCGGAAGCGCCCTCCGCTTCCAGCGCATCCAGAAACACGCGGACCTTGCGCGGCACCAGCTTGCGGGCAGGCATCAACGCGTAGACGCGCAGCGCGGTCAACTCGAAATCGGGCAGCACGCGCACAAGCCGGCCGGCCGCGACTTCCGTATCGCCCACAGAGCGCGCCATGCGGGCCACGCCCAGGCCCCGCACGGCGGCGCGGGCGCGCATTTCGGCATTCAACGTCTGCAGGCGTGGCTGGATGGGGACTTCGATTGGTTCGACGGCGGGCTCGCCAACGGGGCGGAAGGCCCAACTCGCGTCGTCAGGCCCGGAGAGGCAGGGCCAGCCGGCCAGGTCGGCGGGCGTCTTGAGCGGCGGGCGTTCCGCCAGCAAGGCCGGCGATGCATACAAGCCGCGCGGGATGAGCACCACGCGGCGCGCCACGAGCGACGAATCCGGCAACACCTGGTCAACCATGACGAAGACGATGTCGAAGCCGCTGGCTAGCAGGTCTGGCTGTTCCCATGAGATGTGCACCTGGATTTGCAGATGCGGGTATTTCTCCAGCGTGCGGCACACGGGTTCGGTCAGGTGCTGCGCACCGACTTCGTACGGCGCAGCGATGCGCAGCGTGCCGGCCACGGTTTCGCTGGCCGCGGTGGTGTCGGCGTGCACTTCGCGCAGGCGCTCGAACAGCGGCGCGATGTCGTCGTAGAAGTGCGAGCCCGCTTCGGTCAGCCGCAACTGTCGCGTGGTGCGGGTCATGAGCCGCACGCCCAGCCCGGCTTCCAGCCGTGAAACGGCGGCGCTGGCGGTCGATTTGGGGATGCCCAGCGCCTCGGCGGCGGCGGTAAAGCTGCCGGCCTCCACCACGCGGCAGAAGGTTTCCCAATCGTTCCACTCCATTGTTCGCATGACTGGACAGTGTTCCTAGAGTTGGCCGTTTATCCGGCTGGCGGGCAAGTTTAAGCTCGGGCACATGTCGCTGCAAATCCTCAAACCCGCATCCCTGCGGGCGTTTCCCCATTTTTCTTCGGCGCGCGTCCACGCTTTTGGGCTGGCGATGGGCCTCTCCACGGGCCTCGATTTCGTCTCGTCGCAAATGTTCGCCGTGGCGGGCCAGCACATCCAGGGCGGTGTGCATGCGAGCCCGGATGCCTATCTGTACGCTGTCACAGCGTATGCCGTGGCGGCCGTCGTCGCCAACCTCGCCATCGGCCGCATTGCGGCGCACGTGGGCTACCGCATGTATTCGCTGGTGGGCATCGTGCTGTTCGCCATCGGCTGCGTGGTGTGCGCCGAGTCCAACAACATCGGCGAACTGATCATCGGACGGGCCATCCAGGGCCTGGGCGCGGGTGGCCTGTTCTCGGCGTCGCGCATCCTGGTGCAACTCGCAGCCGAGCCCGACGAACGCATTCCGCCGATGCTGATGTTCAGCGTCGGCCTGTTCGGACTGACCACCATTGCGCCGTGGATCTGCGCCGAAGTGCTGGAATACAGCGAATGGCGCGTGATTTTCTGGATCGAACTGGCGCTGGCCGGTGTGGCATGGATGGCGGTGTTCTTCCTGCCGCCCGAGCATCATCAGCCGCGCACACGCGCCGCGCGGCGCCCCGATGAAGCGCCGCCTGAAGACGGCCAGTGGGATTGGGTTGGCGTGGGCGCCATGGCCATCGGTGCGCTGTCGTTCCTGGTGGGCCTGTCGGAGCTGCGCTACAACCGGCTGACGGCCTCGCCTTTGATTCCGCTGCTGTTGCTGGGCGGTACGGCTTCTTTGCTGCTGGCCATCCACCGCCTGCGCACGCACCCAGACCCGTGGCTCGATCTCTCGCGGCTGAACGGCCGCCGCTACCTGTGGGGCATCGGTTTCTACGGCATCTATTACTTGATGAGCGGGTACTGGTCGTACCTCTTTCCGGCGGTATCGCAAGGCGGCCTGGGTTTTACGTTCCGCACGACCACGCTGTTCCTGATGATCAGCGGGGCAGTGTCGACCGTGGTAGCCGTCGCCATGACCGCCTGGTTGCCGTTCTTCTTCCGCAAGCGGCGCTTCATCGCCATCGGCTTTGCCGTGTATGCGGCAGCGGCGCTGCTGCTGGCAACAAGCCTGATGCCGGGCGCGCCAGACTACGCGTTCTTCCCCGTGTCGATTCTGGAAGGCATCACGCCAGGCGCGGTGATGATCCAGGTCGCGATGATGACCTACCTCGATCTCGACCGCGAAGACTTCGCGCACGGCTACCAGATGAAGAACATCGCGCGCCAGTTTGCGACCGCGGTGGGCACGGGGCTGGCGGCTGTGTCGCTGCAGACGCAGCAGGCGGAATCGCGCTCGCTGATCGTGGCGCACGTCACGCGCTTCACGGCAGACCTGCAGGCTGCCAACCCGCTCACGCCGGAGCGCCTGGCCAGCCTGTCGGCCGAGATCGACCGACAGGCAACGCTGCTGGCCGGCACGCAGCTCTTCAGCTGGTTTGCCGTGGCGTGCGGCGTGTTTGCCGTGCTGGTGCTGGTGCAGCGGTCGTTGCGCTGAGCGCGCACTACGACTTCTGCACCGCGTACTTGCCCGGCCCCACCGCTGCCAGCAGGAACAGCCCGCCCATGATGCTCAGGTTCTTGTAGAACTGGATCTTGTTGGCGGCCTCCATGGAGCCTTCCATACTCCAGTAGCTGTGGGCGATGAACGAAGTGCCCAGCACGAACAACGCCATCAGCAGCGTCAGCGGCCGCGTCCAGAAACCGATCAGCAAGGCGATACCCACGCCAAACTCCATGACGACGGCAACCGCTGCGGCCACCATCGGCATGGGCGCGCCCGTGCTGGCCATGTAGCCGACGGTGCCCTGAAAGCCCGTCAGCTTGCCCCACCCGGACATCACGAACAGCACCATCATGAGGATGCGGGCGAGCAGCATTAGTTCGTTGCGCCAACGTTCGATGAACGCGTCCATTTTGGGCCTCCAGGGCGGGCTTTGGTGATTGCAGTCTAGGCGCTGGATTTACCAAGTGTGGTTTCGAGCGCATCGAGTACCGCCTGAATCACACCGTGCCGCACGTGCTCTTTCCGCTCGATCATGCCGACGGTGCGCACCGGCGTCTGCGGCGGCAGGGGCAGCACGCGCAGGGCCGGGTCGCTCTCCCAGCTTGCGCGGCGCAGGCGCGGCACCAGTGTCACCCCTACCTGCTGGCGCACCAGTTCGACAATCGCCTCGATGGAATTGACCTCGATGAACTCGTTGACCGCCATGTGCGTCTTGCGCAGGGCGCGATCGATCAGGGCGCCGGTGCGTACCGCGCGGTCGAAGCGCAGGAACGGGTGAGTGCGCAGGACTTCCTCTGCGCGGCCGCGTGTGTGGCGGCCCGCCACAACGACCAGCGGCTCGGTATAGAGCGGGTGCCACACAAGGTTGGCAGGCAGGCGCTCAAGGTGTTCGACCACCAGTGCCCCATCCAGCTCGCCCGCTTCCACCTGCTCCACCAGCTCGCCCGATTTGCCGGTAATGAGCTTCACGTCCAGTCCCTTGTGCGCCTGCTTGAGCCCCGCCACCGCATGTGCCAGCGACCCCATCACCGACACCACCGCACCAATCGCCACCGCGCCGGACAACGCCGTCTGCGGTTCGTCACCGACGCGCATGGCGTCGTAGAGCGCCAGCAGGTGCTCGGCTTGTGGCAGCAGCGCGCGACCATGCGCATTCAGCGTGACAGTCCGCCCCGACCGGTCGAACAAGTCGCGGCGCAGCTCGGCTTCGAGCGCGCGCATCTGCAGGCTCACAGCGGCCTGCGTGAGTGCCACGCGCTCGGCGGCTGCGGCAAACGAGCCATGGCGCGCCACGGCGACAAAGGTGCGGAGAAAGCGGACGGTACTCACGGCAAGGCGCGGCGGACTATCAAGTTTTTCTTAAGCAAGATCCAATGAATTTTAACTTTATTAAATCCAGCGCACCGCAAATAATCATTCGTCAAACATTCCCGCTTATCACCGCTTGAGCCCCATGTCCCACCGCTTCGATTGGCAAAACCCCTATCCCTCCGTCCGCATTCCCCTGTTTGCGCGCAACGTTGTCTCCACGTCGCACCCGCTGGCCGCACAGGCTGGACTGCGCATGCTGCTCGCGGGCGGCAGCGCCGTGGATGCAGCCATCGCCGCGGCGGCCATGCTGACCGTGGTCGAGCCCGTCTCGTGCGGACTCGGCAGCGATGCATTCGCGATCCTGTGGGACGGCAAGGAACTGCATGGGCTGAACGCTTCCGGCACGGCGCCGCAGGCTTGGAGCCTCGACTACTTCCGCAAGAAATACGGCGAAGACGCCAACGGCAACCCCAAGCGCCCCACACGCGGCTGGGACGCGGTGACCGTGCCCGGCGCCATCTCCGCGTGGGCTGCATTGCACGAACGCTTCGGCAAGCTGCCGTTTGCCGATGTGCTGGAACCCGCCGCCGAGATTGCCGAGCGCGGCCACACCATCGCGCCCATCGTTGCGCACAAATGGGCAGCGGCCATTCCCGAACTGCACAACCAGCCCGGCTACGCGCAGGCCTTCATGCCGCACGGCCGCGCGCCGGAAGTGGGCGAGAAGTTCAAGCTGCCCGACGCAGCCGCCACGCTGCGCCGCCTCGGCCAGACCAACGGCCGCGATTTCTACGAAGGCGAACTCGCCGAGCGCATCGCCGCCTATTCACGAGAATGCGGCGGCAGCATGACCGCACAAGACCTGCGCGACTATCGCCCCGAATGGGTCAAGCCGATCACCAAGCGCTACCGCGGCTACGACCTGCACGAAATCCCGCCGAACGGCCAGGGCATCGCCGCGCTCATCGCGCTGGGTATTCTGGATCGCTTCGATCTTGGCGCCCTGCCCGTCGACTCGGCAGACTCGCAGCATCTGCAGATTGAGGCGATGAAGCTGGCGTTTGCCGATCTCTACCAATACGTGGCCGACCCGCGCTCGATGGACGTCACGCCCGAGCAGATGCTCGACGACGCGTACCTCGATGCGCGCGCCAAGCTGATCGACATGGGCCGCGCGCAGATGCCGACCTTCGGCATGCCACGCGCCGGCGGCACGGTGTACCTGACGGCCGCCGACGAGAACGGCATGATGGTCTCGTTCATCCAGTCCAACTACATGGGCTTCGGCTCCGGCGTGGTGGTGCCCGGCACCGGCATCAGCCTGCAGAACCGCGGCTTCGGTTTTTCGATGGACGCGCGTTCGGCCAACGTGGTGGAAGGCGGCAAGCGGCCATTCCACACGATCATCCCGGCGTTCCTGACCAAGGACGGCCAGCCGCAGATGAGCTTTGGCGTGATGGGCGGCGATATGCAGCCGCAAGGCCACCTGCAGACGCTCGTGCGCATGCTCGATTACAAGCAGCAGCCGCAGGCCGCGTGCGATGCCCCGCGCTGGAAGGTCAACCGCGATTTCACGCTCGACGTGGAAGGCACGATGAACGCCAAGACCGTCGCTGCACTGGAAGCGCGAGGCCACAAGCTTGAATCGGTGGCCGATCCGTACATGGATTTCGGCTCCGGCCAGTTCATCTGGCGCCTGTCGGACGACGCCGACCACGGCTACGTGGCCGCCAGCGACAGCCGCCGCGACGGCCACGCGGTGGGCTTCTAAAGAGGCCCGCCGCACCAGCGCGCTGACCCGTTGGACCGGGCGGGCAACGCGCTGCAGTTCCCATAAAAACGATCCCGGCCGGCACCAAAGGAACCCTCATCATGACCGCCCCCTCTGCGGCAGGCACTGCTGCACCTGCTCGTCCTGCGCCCACGAGTGCAGCGCACGCACGCCGCATCGTCATTTCGTCGTCAATCGGCAATGCGCTGGAGTGGTACGACTTTCTTGTCTACGGCTTCTTCGCGTCGGTCATCGGCAAGCTGTTCTTTCCGGCCGATGACGAATGGGTGTCGCTGCTGTTTGCGGTGGGCAGCTTTGGCGTGTCGTTCATCACGCGGCCGGTCGGCGCGATCGTGTTGGGCATGTATGCCGACAGGAAGGGGCGCAAGGCAGCACTGACACTGTCGATCCTGCTGATGATCATCGGCACGCTGGTGATTGCCGTGATGCCGAGCTACCAGCAAATCGGTATCGTCGCGCCCATCACCATCCTGCTCGCACGGCTGGTGCAGGGCTTTGCGGTGGGTGGTGAATTCGGCAGCGCGACGGCCTTCATGGTCGAGCACAGCCCGCGCGGGCGCGGATACTACGCCAGTTGGCAATTCGCCAGCCAGGGCATTGCCACCATTCTGGCGGCCGGGCTGGGAGCGCTGCTCACGGCATCGCTCACGCAAGCGGATCTGGAAGGCTGGGGCTGGCGGTTGCCGTTCATCTTCGGTCTGCTGGTCGGGCCGGTGGGGTTCTACATCCGCCGTCATCTGGATGAGACGCCGGAGTTCGTCGCCGAGCAGAAGAAAGCAACGGTCGACCCGCAGGCGTCGTTCAAAGCGCAGTGGACCAACCTGCTGCTGGCGGTGGGCGTGGTGGCGCAGTCGACGGTGTCGGTGTATGTGCTGCAGCTCTACATGCCCACGTACGCCGTCAAGCAACTGCACCTGCCGGCGGCGCAGTCGTTCGCGGTGGTGGTGCTCAACGGCGGGTTGCAGTTCTTGCTCTCGCCGGTGATGGGCGCGCTGTCGGATCGCATCGGCCGCATCCGCATCATGCTCACCACATCGGCGCTGATGATCCTGCTGATCTACCCGATGTTTGCGCTGTTGCGCGCGTACCCGACCATCGGTGCGCTGCTGGCGCTGCAAGCCGTGTCGGGCATCTTCAAGGCAGCGTATTCAGGCCCGATGCCGGCGTTGATGTCGGAGATCTTCCCCACGCGCGTGCGCTCGACCGGCCTGTCGCTCGGCTACAGCCTCGGCGTGACGCTGTTTGGCGGGTTCGCGCCGTTCATCGTCACATGGCTGATCCATACGACGGGCGATACGCTGGCACCGAGCTACTACGTGCTGACGGCCGCTGCGGTGAGCGGCATCTCGCTGACGATCATCGCGCTGCGTCGTCGCAAGGCAGTGGGCGCTGCCTGAGCATTTACACTTTCTTTACGGAGCGTCACACCCCTTTTTCACGCTTTTTACGAGCGAATCGATACGGTGTCGTCGTGTTCAACGACATGGCGACGCGGGCCGTCGCCACCTTCCATCATGGCGCGATCGATGCTCCTGTCTTCGCTGGTTCCGCAATTGCTGCCGCCTTCTCCGGCGGCGGTACCTCGCGCAGTGGCTCTGCCGGCACGCCAGCACGTGTGTCTGCGCGTGACCGTGCCCGGTGACACACCGCATGCGGTTCGGCGGCAGATGCATGCATTGCTTGGGGACGCGCTCGGGCTGTACATCGTGCGGCATGACGCGCGCCGCAAAGCGGTCACCGTTGATCTCGAACTGGCTCACGCAGATGTGGATGCGGTAATCGGCGCGCTGCTGCATGGCTTGCCGCGCGCCACGCTGGGCCGTATTACGCCGCTGCGCACGTCGCACAAGCGCGCGCATGCTGTGCTGCATTGAGGCGTGCCATGTTCTCAGGAATCTGGATTCCGCTGGTCACGCCGTTCCACCATGGACAGGTCGACACCGCCGCACTGCGGCAACTGGTACGCCATTACGAGGGCGCCGGTGTATCGGGCTTCGTGGCGCTGGGCACGACCGGTGAAGCCGCGCTGCTCTCTCAGATCGAGCGCTACACCGTTTTGGAGGCCATCGCGGACGCTTGCGGCGAGCGCACGCCGTTTCTGATCGGCGTCGGCGCGACGGACACACGCGACGTGTGCGCGCAGATCCGCCACTACGAGCGTTGGAACAGCGCCGGCTACCTCGTGCCCCCGCCGTATTACGTCTGCCCTTCGCAAGCGGGATTGCACTGGCACTACGCACACGTGGCGGCCAGCACGGCCCGCCCCGTGGTGCTCTACAACGTGCCCAAGCGCACAGGCGTCTCGATCGCGCCCGATACCGCGCTGGCGCTGGCTGAACAGCCCAACATCATCGCCATCAAGGAATGTGTGGCCGAGCATTTCGGCGCGTTGCAGGATGGGCCGCTGGATGTGCTGAGCGGCGATGACAGCGCGCTGCTCGATTGCCTCGCACATGGCGGCACGGGAGGCATCCTGGCCGGCGCGCATCTGCGGCCGGAGTTGTTCGTGGCGCTCGTCGCGCACCATCGTGCGGACCGCATCGACGAGGCGCGCCGCTTGGCCGACGCGTTGGCGCCGCTGGCTGCGCTGCTGTTTGCAGAGCCGAACCCCGCGCCGGTCAAGGCGTTGTTGTCAGCGGAGGGCCGCATTGGCGCAGACACGCGCGCGCCGATTCTGCCGGTATCCGAATCGCTGCACCGCCGCCTGGTGGCAGCGATGCACGCGTTGGAAAACGTCAAAGCGGATTGCCCGCCGCAGCTGGCCGCGATGTAGAGAGGGCCGATCAGGCGCCCTTGTACCACGCCGCGTTGAACGGCGCGCCGTGGCGCATGTAGCGCGTACCGCGACGATGACGGCGCGCGTTGGCCGGCGCCGGCGCGTCGTTGTCTTCCATCGTCTCGCGTTCGGCCACCGTGCGGGCACGCGGCGGCTGGACCTGCGAGTAGACGCGTTGCTCCATCCGGTCACGCGCGGCCGCAACCCGGTCGGGCGATGCGGGTTGCGTGGCAGCTTCCGCCGGCGCGGGTGCAGCCGTCAGCGCCGGCGCGGCGGCGTTGGCAGGCCCGGCGGCCATGGCAACGCTCATCGCATCGCCGGCCTGTGCGGCCGACGGCGTGTGGCCGGCGAGGCTCTTCACCCATGGCGCGTGGTACATCCCAACGTAAATCGCGCCCGTCACCGCAATCAACGCGGCTGCCACACTGCTGAATGCGCCGCCCATGACTGCATCCGACACGCGTCCCCACCACGGCTTGCGCTTGGCTGTGGCTTGCTCCACGTCCGACACCTCGGTCGGATCGACATGGGTGGCAGCCAGATGCGACGGCTCTGTGGCGCCGGGTGGTTGAGCAGTGATCGAAGCAGGCAAGCGCATGGTGAGAACTCGAGGTCATGGATCGGCAGCGTCATCTTCTGCCGAACGTTATTCGGGAACCGCCGCATGTCACCTGTGTGACAGCCGGACGGAGGATGAGCAGCCTTGGTTAGCAAGTTTCCTGCCGGGCTTTGTGCGGCGCCGCAAATCGCCGTGAACCCTTGCCAATGCTCGCGCTGGCGCTCCGTGCAGACGATTCGGCAGCGCGGCGGCATGCCCGTACGTACGCACAGCAGGTAGACTTTGCAAAGTTTGCCGGGTGTGGCGCCCGGCCTTACCCCGCCCTAATTGCGTCACAGGCCCCTCAAGGAGAACACCGTGCGTTGGGATGACATGCGCGAAAGCAACAATGTCGAGGATGAGCGCTCATCCTCGGGCGGCGGCGGCTTCGGTGGGGGCGGCATGCGGCTCGGCATCGGCGGCATCGCGATCGTGGCCGTGGTGGGCCTGCTGATGGGCAAGAACCCGCTGGAAATCCTCAGCATGGTGATGCAGGTGTCGCAGAATGCGCCGACGCAATCCGCGCCGCACAGCCCCGCCCGGCCCACCGGGGAAACCGACAACGACCGCAGCAAGCAATTGGTCTCGCACGTGCTGGGCGACACCGAAGACACGTGGAGCCAACTGTTCAAGCAAGCCGGCCGCGCGTATCAGCCGCCCAAGCTCGTGCTGTTCCGCCAGGGCATCCGCTCAGGTTGCGGCGACGCCACCTCGGCCGTCGGCCCGTTCTATTGTCCGGCCGACACCAAGGTCTACCTGGACCTCGGTTTCTTCGATGAACTGCGCCGCAAGTTTGGCGCCCCAGGGGACTTTGCCGCTGCGTACGTCGTCGCGCACGAAGTGGGCCACCATGTGCAGAACCTGCTGGGCGTGTCGGAGAAAGTCAGCCGCGCACAGGCCGGCAAATCGCAGGCCGGGACGAATGCGCTGTCGGTCAAGCTGGAGCTGCAGGCCGATTGCCTGGCTGGCGTGTGGGGCCACTTTGCACAGCAACGCGGCCTGCTCGAGCGCGGCGACCTGGAGCAAGCTCTGACCGCCGCACACGCCATCGGCGACGACACCCTGCAGCGCAACGCCGGCCGCAGCGTCACGCCCGATGCCTTCACGCATGGCACGTCCGAGCAGCGCATGCACTGGTTCCGTCAGGGCTTCGATGGCGGCGACCTTCGCCAGTGCGATACCTTCCGCGCGGGGGCGGACGCCTGATCACCCGTCAGCGCCCACCCGCGCAATCCAGCAGCGCGCCAGTCACGTACGACGCCGCATCGGAGAGCAGCCAGACGATGGTCTCGGCCACTTCTTGCGGCGTGCCGGGGCGGCCGATCGGCGTGCCGCTGCCAAGGCGCTGAGCGCGGTCGGGCTGGCCGCCAGAGGCGTGAATATCGGTCTCGATCAAACCGGGGCGCACGGCATTGACACGTACGCCATCGCGCCCGAGTTCACGCGCCAAGCCCAGCGTCATGGTGTCGACGGCACCCTTTGAGGCGGCGTAGTCGACATATTCGTGCGGCGACCCCAGGCGCGACGCCGCCGACGACACGTTCACCACCGAACCGCCCACACCACCGCGCGACGTCGACAACCGCCGCGCCGCCTCGCGCGCGACCAGAAAGGCGCCCAGCACATTGGTCTCGAACATCGTCCGCAGCCGGTGCGTGGTCATATCGGCCACGTCCTGCGCCTCGGCCACGATGCCGGCGTTGTTGACCACCCCATGCAGCGCACCAAAGCGACCCGTCGCTGCCTCGAATAGCGCGATGACGTCTTCGTCGTTCGACACGTCGCCCTGCACCGCCAGCGCATGGCCGCCGGCCTGTTCGATCAGCCCCACCGTCTCTTCCGCCGCCTGGCGGTTGCCGCGGTATTGCAGCGCGACAGACCAGCCGCGTTGCGCGCACAGCACCGCCGTGGCGCGACCGATACCCCGGCTCCCGCCGGTAATGACGATGGTCTTGGACATGCCGGTCTCCTGATGTGTAGTTGTGTTCGCAATTGTGCCGAGATACCGAAGTTTTGGCATCGAGGGATGTGTCCGAATCCGGCGAATTCATTCGGGCCGACAGGGCTAGACTAGCTGGCGAGTCCCCCGATCACCACCATGCATCTCGACCACAACGCCTGCTACCACGCCGTGCAATCGCGCGACCGACGTTTTGACGGCTGGTTCTTCGTCGGTGTGACATCCACCGGCGTATATTGCCGCCCGGTCTGCGCGGTGCGCACGCCGCTGGAGAAGAACTGCCGCTTCTTCACCACGGCGGCCGCTGCCGAGCGCGCGGGTTTTCGGCCCTGCCTGCGCTGCCGGCCGGAACTGGCACCGGGGCACAGCCTGGCTGAGATGTCGTCCAACCTTGCACGCGCCGCCGCTCGCATGATCGACGAAGGCTTTCTGCAAGAACACGACCTGACCGCGCTGGCTGCAGCCGTGGGCGTGACCGACCGCCACTTGCGCCGCATCTTCCGCGCGGAGTTCGACGTCTCGCCCATCGAGTACGCGCAAACGCAGCGCCTGCTGCTCGCCAAACAGCTGCTGACCGATACGGCCATGCCCGTCGGCGACGTCGCCTTTGCCGCCGGCTTCGGAAGCGTCCGGCGCCTGAACAGCGGCTTTATCGAGCGCTACGGCTTTACACCCACGCGCCTGCGCTCGCGCACGACGGCACCGCGCACCGAAGACGGCCCCACGCTCATGCTTGGCTACCGTCCGCCGTTTGCGTGGCCGGCGTTGCTCGAATTTCTGCGTGCCCGTGCCGTCGACGGCGTCGAGGTGGTCACCGCCGACAGCTACGCCCGCACGATCACCGTCGACTACGGCGGCGTGCGGCACATCGGCTGGCTGCACGCGCGCAATGTGCCGCAACGCCACGCGGTGGCACTGACCCTGTCGCCCAGTCTGCTGCACGCCATGCCGCCCGTGCTGGCGCGTGCGCGGCGGCTGTTCGATCTCGATTGCCGCCCGGACCTGGTCGACGCGCACCTCGGCACGCTTGCTGCCGAGACGCCCGGCCTGCGCGTGCCGGGCGCCGTGGACGGCTTCGAGATTGCCGTGCGCGCCATCGCCGGGCAGGTCATTTCGCTGGCGCAGGCCCGGCGCATTCTCGGACGCATGACTGCCGTGTACGGCGTGCCGCTGCCGCAACCGAGCGAAGGGCTGACCACAGCATTTCCGAGCGGGGCTGCACTGGCGAACAGCGATGCCCAGGCGCTGTCCGCGCAGACCGGTCTGCAAGCCAGCCGCGCTGCTACCGTCATCGAACTCGCCCGCGCCATCGACGGCGGAAGCCTGCGGCTTGAACCACTGGTGCCGCTCGCCCCCACGCTGGCCGCCTTGCAAGCGCTGCCCGGTGTCGGCGAATGGACAGCGCAATACATCGCCATGCGCGCACTGGGCTGGCCGAACGCATTCCCGCTGGGCGATTACGTCCTGCGCAAACGCCTTGCAGACGGAGACGGCGCGCTGCCTACTCGCCGTACCATGGTCGAGCGCGCCGAACCGTGGGCCCCGTGGCGCGCTTACGCCGCCATGCATCTCTGGCATCGCGAGGATGCGCTGACCCAGCCTGCGTCGCATTGACGAATCGACCGCCATGTACCGCCACATCTTTGCCTGCCCCCTCGGTGATCTGCTGTTGACCGCCACCGACACCCTCCTGACCGGCGCGTTCTTTCCGGGCCAGAAGACGATTCCCGAGAACACCGCGCGCATGTCGCCGGGCGCAGACGTCCCGGTCATCCGCGAGGCGCAGGCGCAGTTCACCGCGTACTTTGCCGGCAAGCTGCACGACTTCGATCTGCCGATGGCACCCGACGGCACACCGTTACAGCAAGACGTCTGGCGCCTGCTGTGCGACATCGCGTTCGGCAATCGCACCACCTACGGCCAGATCACGGCGCGCCTCGGGCTCACACGCGAACATGCGCGCGCAGTGGGCACCGCCGTGGGCCGCAACCCGATCTCGATCGCCATCCCGTGCCACCGCGTGGTCGGCGCCGACGGTGCGCTCGCGGGCTATGCCGGCGGGTTGCCGCGCAAGGCCGCGCTGCTCCGGCTCGAAGGACATCCCGCGCAGGTTGGACAACGCCTGCCCATGCCCGACGACGATCGCCAGAGCACGCTGGCACTGCTGCCTGCATAAAACGCAAATCGCGCGGACAATGCGCGCACACCACCCCACAACGATAACGAGACCTCTTCATGCGCCGCTCCGATGTGCTCGAACTCCTCGCGCTGGCTGCCCTATGGGGCGGCTCCTTCCTGTTCATGCGCGTGGCAGCGCCGCCCTTTGGGCCCGTTGCGCTCATCGCGCTGCGAGTGGCGATTGCCTCGTGCTTCCTCGTCCCAATGCTCACCTTGCGCGGCGGCATGGGCGCGCTGCGCACGCACTGGCCGCATCTGCTGGCCGTGGGCGTGCTGAACTCGGCCATCCCGTTCTGCCTGTTCGCCTATGCCGAACTCACGCTCACGGCGGGCTTCACCTCGGTGCTCAATGCGGCGGCCCCGTTGTTTGCGGCCATCGTTGCGTTCACGTGGCTCGGTGAGCGGATGTCGTCGCTGCGCGTGCTGGGATTGGCGATCGGCTTCATCGGCGTCATCGTGCTGGTGGGCGGGTCGTCTGTCATCGACGCAAAACAAGGCGGCGTGGCGGTGGCCGCGGCGCTGTCCGCCACCGTGCTGTACGGCGTGGCCAGCAGCTACACCAAGCGCTTCCTGACCGGCCTGCCGCCGCTGGCCGTGGCAACCGGCAGCCAATTGGGCGCCGCCATCGTGCTCGCACCGCTGGCCTACTGGCTGTGGCCCGCGCAAACGCCCACCGGCAGCGTGTGGCTGCACGTCATTGCACTGGGTATCGCATGCACGGGCGTGGCTTACATCCTCTTCTTCAGACTCGTCGCGCACGTGGGGCCGACGCGCGCGGTATCGGTCACCTTCCTGATCCCGGTGTTTGGCGTGCTGTGGGGCATCCTGTTCCTGGGCGAGCAACTGACGCTCAACATGGTGATCGGCTGCGCCGTCATCCTGCTCGGCACGTCGCTCTCGACCGGCGTGTTCGCTCCGGGAAAAAAGGCCCCTGCAAATGCAGCGACCACAGCAAACGAGAAGGATCCGCTGTTGCGTTCCGGCCGCTGAATGGGCCCAGTTCGTCGTGCCCCGGTTGGCCGGGGCGCGCTCCTGACCGATCAGAAACCGCTTGAAGCCGGCGCTTAAAATCCGCAGTTGAATCCATGCGCAATGCGGTTATGCCATCTTTGCCCTGACATAGCGAAGGACTTTTCGCCGATTGGCGCAGCGCGACAAAGTGTTGGCATCGCCGCGATAAAATGCCGATTTGTAATGAATACACTATCGTAGCGACGCCTCTGAAATTTATTCAATGGCGCCAACATTGACTCTCCAGCTAGATTTAAAAAATCTGCAAAACTGAAGTAGACACCTGAAACATCGACCAAAGCGCACTCGATCTTAACGATCCGATAATCCGATTTGAGAAAATTGCATCATCAAATTCGGGTATCTCCGCGCGTTGTGCAGATTTTCTTTGTTATGCTCGCCCTCGGTCGATGAGGGGCGTGCGAGGGAATGGCATATTTGCTGCAAAGCAGCCAAAATTCCCAATTGCCGGCGGATTCTCCGCTGCACAGCCGACTACGCACGCTCCATCAAATATGTTGGATACGCGCATGCTGGACGTCTACCTGAACAAGCATCTGATCGGTCAGCTATCGTGCGGCCGCAGCGGTTGGGCGTTCGAATACGATGCACGCTGGCAGGCTTCGTCGCAGGGCTTTGATCTGAGTCCGCACCTGCCGCGCACCGCCGGCAATATCGCCGACACGGCAAAAGCCCAGCCGGTACGCAACTTCTTTGAATACCTGCTGCCCGAACCGGCACGCAACACGCCCAAGGCTGCCGCCGCCGCGCTGGAACATTTCGCGCAAGCGGCGCCGCATCTGGATGGCCCGCTGGCGCTGGTGCCCATCGGCCTCAAACCCTGCAGCGGCCGCGCCGACGGGCTGTCCGAGCGCGATCTCGTGCTGCAGTTCCAGCAGACCGTCGGGCGCCCGCCCCGCAGCACGCCGCTGCGCGTGGCCGAACCTCGCGCGCGCTACGGCGCCGATGCAGCAACCGCGTCCGAAGAAATCAGCCTGCCCTTCCTGGCTTCGAATGGCCTGCCCGTGTCGATGTGGCTAGGGCGGTTTTCCGCGCCGGCCAATGCCGCGCAATCGAGCCACTTCGTCCGGTTGGATCTGGGCGAAGGCGCGCACCTTCCGTACGCCACCATCAACCACTGCTGGGCCACGCTGTTGGGCCGCAGTATCGGGCTGGAGACACCGTTCATCGGCCTGCGGCAGTTTCCGGAAACCGCCGCCGTGGTGCAGCGCCTTGATCGCACCCTGCGCTGCAAGAGCGACGACACCGCGCTGGTGCAGGCGCGCTATGTCGTCTCGGCGGTGCAATTGCTGGGGCTCTCCCCCAAGCACCGCTTCCTGCCGATCACCGTCGAGCAGGTCGCGCAATGTGCAAGCCTGTGCGCGGACCCGGCTTGCGCGACGGCCGCGCTGTTCCGCTGGATGGTGTTCTGCCTGTTGATTGGCGGGCGCAACGCCTCGGCTGGCACACTGCATTTCCACATCGGTGCGGATGGCATCCGCCTCGCGGCGCACGATCACCTGTTCTGCGCAGCGGTCTACGCTAACGAATGGAATGCCGATGAACTGTCGCCGGACGCACAAGCCCGCTATGACGCCATCGATCAGGACGCGCTGCTCGCCGTTGCCGATCACCTTGGCTACGACGCCAGTCAGGCGCGCCGCGAGTTGCTGCGGCTGATCAGCATGCTCGCGCCGCAGTCGTCGTTCGTGGCGACGCATCTCTCGCAGGCGTTGGGACATTCGCCGACGCGCGCGGCGGAGATCGACTTCCTCGCGCGCATCCATCGCCATGTGTCCGAGACGGCACGGCGGCTGGGCGGAAAGACAGCAGAAGTCTGAAACGCAAACGCGCGGCCACCGCAGGCGCTTAGAGCGCAGCCAGGCTGACCGAACCGTAGCGGGTGTAGCCGTGCGCGGCCAATGTATCCATGGCCTCGGCTTCCGCTCGGGCGAACGTCAGCGCGAGCGTGTCGGGGCTCCCCGCCCCGCTGGCGAAGGCTTGGTAGGCCGCGAACGCTTCGCGCGGCGACACACCACTGCGTTCAAGCACCCGCTGCGCGGCTTCCAGCGCCGCACGAATCGCCGTCTCCCCGGGCGGGGCATCGCGAAACGCTAGCTGTAGACAGGACGTCGTCGGATTCATCCGCGTTTCGATGTTCGATTCACTGAAACAGCACACCTGACCCAGTCTAGGAAAGCGCCTATCGAGTGCCAAGCGTGACGCTCATCCCTGAGCGCGCGTTTCCGTTTGCCGTCTGACCGGCAAGGACCGACTTGGGGATGCCCCCGGGTGCACATGCTCTGAATCACGTTGCATAATCGAATCGATTGACCAAGCAACGACTTTGTTGGCGCCACCACAACGACAGGAGACATCATGATCACGCCACCCATCCGGTTGAAACGTACTGCGCTCGCCTGGCTGCTGGCCGGTGCAGCCTTGCCGGCATTCGCACAGATTCCGTTCAGCCCCGGTGGCGCGTCGGCCGCGCCCGCACAGGCTGCGGCGGCCACGGCCGGCGGGATCGACGTGGCGCAGATCAAACCGGCGGTGGATGCAGCGGTCAATGCGGAATACGGTCAGCTCGATCTGCTCTACAAAGACATCCATGCGCATCCGGAGCTGGCGTTCCAGGAAACGCGCACCGCGGCCACGTTGGCCGATCAGATGCGCAAGATCGGCTTTGATGTAACAGAGCACGTCGGCAAGACCGGCGTGGTGGCGGTCTATCGCAACGGGGCCGGCCCGACGATCCTGGTGCGCACCGAACTCGACGCGCTGCCGATGGAGGAGAAAACCGGCCTACCCTACGCGAGCAACGTCCACACCAAATGGCGCGGCGAAGACGTAGGCGTGGCGCATAGCTGCGGGCACGACCTGCACATGGCGTCGTGGGTGGGCACGGCGAAGACGCTGGTGTCGCTCAAGGACCGCTGGCACGGGACGCTGGTGTTCGTCGCACAGCCTGCCGAAGAAACCGTGTCGGGCGCGCAGAGCATGATCGACGACGGCTTCTTCAAGCGCTTCCCCAAGCCCGACTATGCGTTTGCGCTGCACACGGGCCCGGGGCCGTACGGTTCGATCGTCTTCAACAGCGGGCCGATCACGTCCAACTCCGACGGGCTGGAAATTACGTTCAAGGGCCGCGGCGGCCATGGCTCCGCGCCTGACAAGACCATCGACCCCGTGATGATGGCGGCGCGCTTCGTGGTCGACCTGCAGAGCGTGATCAGCCGCGAGAAGGATCCGCAGGAATTTGGCGTGGTGAGCATCGGGGCCATCCAGGGCGGCAGTGCTGAGAACATCATCCCGGACAGCGTGCTGCTGCGCGGCACGATCCGCTCGTACAAGCCAGCGGTGCGCCAGAAGATGCTTGACGGTATCCGCCGCACGGCCAAGGCCGTCACCGAGATGTCGGGCGCGCCGGACGCCGATATCAAGATCACCGAGGGCGGCAAGGCAGTCAACAACGACCCGACCGTGGTCGCGCGCACCGAGGCGATGTTCAAGACCGCCTTCGGCAACGAGCGCGTACTGCGCGTGCCGCCCATCACGGCCAGCGAAGATTTCTCGGCGTTTGTTGACGCGGGCATCCCCTCAATGTTCTTCTTCATCGGCGTGAACGATCCGCAGACGTTCCTTGCCTCGCTCAAGCCGGGCGCCAAGCCGCTGCCGACCAATCATTCGCCGCTGTTCGCGCCCGTGCCGGAACCGTCCATCAAGACGGGTGTGACGGCGATGTCGCTGGCGGTGCTGAACGCGCTGCAATGGAGCAAGGCGTCGGGCCAGTAAGCCGGCGTCGATGTGGGCGCGGTCGGCCCCGGTACCGGACGGCCGCGCCTTTTGATTTCTCAGGAGGGCATTCCATGTTCAACCGTTTCATCCGCACGAGCGCCCTGCTGCTGTGCGCCTGCGCCGCGGCACCCGCCCTGGCGCAAACCACGCAAGCCACCAACCGACTCGACGAAATCATCGCGCGCGGCTCGCTGCGCGTCGGCACCACTGGCGACTACAAGCCCTTTACCTACAAGAACCCCGCCGATGGCCGCTTCATCGGCCTGGACGTCGAGATGGGCGAACGTCTGGCCAAAGCCCTCGGCGTAAAGCTGGAAATCGTGCCGACCACGTGGTCGACGCTGATGCAGGACTTTGCGGCTGACCGCTACGACATCGCCATGAGCGGGGTGTCGGTCACGCTGGAGCGGCAGAAGAAGGCGTTCTATTCGATTCCGTATCAGCGCGACGGCAAGACGCCGATCACGCGTTGCGAGAACCAGTCGAAATACCAGACGCTGGCGCAAATCGACCAGCCGAACGTGCGGGCCGTGGTCAACCCAGGCGGCACCAACGAGAAATTCGCGCGCGAGCATCTGAAGCAAGCGCAGATTCGCGTGTATCCGGACAACGTGACGATCTTCAACGAGATCGTCGCCGGCCGCGCAGACCTGATGATGACTGACGCGGTGGAAACCAAGCTGCAGCAGAAGCTGCACCCCGAACTGTGCGCCGTGCATCCGGAAGCGCCGTTCGATTTCTCCGAGAAGGCCTACCTGCTCCCGCGCGACGCCGTGTTCAAGAACTTTGTCGACCAGTGGCTGCGGCAGACCGCCGAGAGCGGTGAGTTCGCCAAGCGCTTTGATGCGTGGCTGGCGTATCCGTGGAATGCGCCGGTCAAGTGAGCAGTGCTACGCCCGTGCGGCGCGCTTGGCTGCGTCGCCCACCAGCAACACGAGGCGCACGCCGGTAAGCAGCGCGCCCATCAACCAGACCGCGCCGGACCACACTGGCGCCGTTAGCGCATAAAAGGCTGTGGCCACCGGCGGCCCAATCATGGCGGCCACGCTGGCGAGGCTCGCCAGCGCGCCCTGCAATTCGCCCTGCCCATGCTCGCCCAGCTGACGCGAGAGCCGCCTGCAAGCTTAGTGGAGGCTGGCCGGATCGCCGTGTTGCAGGGCCAGTGCGTCGCGCAGCAATGCGTCGGTCATGTCGCGGCCCAGGAGCGCCGGGTCAAAGCGCGCAGAAAAGCGCGTCGAGCACGACTCCACCTGCAGCACCACCTGGCCCGGCGGCAGCAGTTCGATGTCGACGTGGATGACCTCGTCGTCTTCGGTAAAGGAATGCAGCAGCGTGAGTGCACGGTAGCCGTCGGCGCGCTCCACGGCGGCCTCCGTCCAGGACGGTGCCAGCAGCGCGCAACTGACCAGCGTTTCGGGCTCGTCCGGGCGATACAGGTGCAGGCCCATCATGGTCGAGGCGGCATCGGCCACGCTGGACCATTCAGCCGCCGGAATCAGGTCACCCAGCAGGCGGATGTCGTCGACGGGGGCATCGGTCTGCACAAAGGCGGCGCCCAGGAAGAACGCGGTCTCGTCGCGGAAACCACCCGCCACGGTGTTGCGCCACAGGCGATGGCTGCTCTTGCTGCCAAGTGCGACCTGCGACAGCACCTTGGCCGCACGCGCGCCGTCGGCGCCCGACCACTGCTCCACCGCGCCGTGCGAGAACAGGCGATCGGCCATCACCAGGCACACGCCTTCGGGCAACACGCGCTCTTTCAGCCACCCGGCCAGCACGTGCACACCGCTGAACGGCATGTCCGGACGCCCGATCGCATGTGCGCGCACGCGGCCGTTTTCCGGCACGTGGAACGGCATGGCAAACAGCCTCGCCTGGTAAGCGACGCCGTCAATCTCGAAACGGGCGATGGACGCGGTGGTGATGGACATGATGACCTTCCTGCACAAGGGGCGGAAAACGCCGCCCGTACCTGCATCAACGACCATCCACGCCGAATGTTTAGCCGCCACATGGGGGGCTGTGGGAAGGGGAATCCCGCTGTCTGTAATGCAACGCAACAATCGGGGGCCTCAAGACAGGAATTTTTTGCCGCGCCAGTCGTCAGACCTTCGCATTAAGGGTTATCCCGCATCTCACATTTTCATTTCACTTCAATGACTTATGTGCAGGTTGCCGCGCTTGAAGGGCCAAAATTGTTCTTCTTTTTTGAACAAAGAGTTTAATAGAACTACTTTTTTACCCTCTGGGCAACGACTAAGCTTATGCCATCGCGTTACCGCGCTGCAGCGAAACTGCCCTGCGGCAATGCTCACCCCCCTGTTGTGGAGTCCATCATGAAGACCAAGAACCTGATTCTCGCCTCGCTGATCGCTGTTGCCGCTGTTCCTGCCTTCGCTGCCGGCGTGCAAAACAAAGACCCGTACACCAACGGCCAGGCCGTGACCAAGGCTGACCCCTACACCGATGGCGCCCGCAAGGCCGACGTCTACACCGACGGCGCCGTGCGCAAGGCCGACCCGTACACCGATGGCGCCCTGCGCAAGGCGGATCCGTACACCGACGGCGCGCTGGTCGGCAAGGCTGACCCGTTCAGCGACGGCCAATAAGTCGTCGATCTGCTGTCCGCATCACCCGTATCACTCTCCCTCCCCGACGCCGGGGGCCCCAGTTGGCACCGGCACCGGCTTACCTAGGCGGCCTTTTGGCCGCTTTTTTTTCGCCTACACCCGCAGACTTCACATGGCGAGCCCGGACTTTTCCCCCTCAAGGCCGCGGCCGCACGTCCGATAGAAGAGAATCCATTCGTTGGCGGGTAGCCTTCCCCTGGACCCGTTGCGCCATCACGTGCCCCGCCACGGCCGATCTCTGAACATCAACATGCGCAAGCGCATCGCTATCGAACACCTGCGGGTGGGCATGTACCTCGACGAATTCGTCGGCTCCTGGCTGGAACACCCGTTCTGGCGGGCCCGTTTTCGCGTGGAAGATGCTGCCCAATTGCAACGCCTGCGTACCAGCGGAGTGCGTGAGGTGTGGATCGACATCATGCGCGGCACCGACGTGGCCGCCGCCAATGCAGCACCTCCGGCCCCCCCCGAGGTGCCGGCGCCGCCCGCCTGCGCCGCCGACGCCGGCATCGCCCTGCGCCCCGTCACGTATGCGGAAGAAATGCGCCGCGCCGCCCGGCTCATCAGCAAGGCCGAGGTGGCCGTGCAGGCCATGTTTGCCGATGCACGCATGGGCCGCACGATCGAAGCGCGCGACGCACTGCCGTTGGTGGAAGCCATTTCCGGCTCGGTCGACCGACACCCCAGCGCGCTGACCAGCCTCGTGCGGCTGAAAGCGAAAGACCGCTACACGTTCTTGCATTCAGTGGCTGTGTGCGCGCTCATGGTGTCGCTAGGCCGTCAGCTGGGGCTGTCAGACGACGAAGTGCGCGACGCCGGCCTGGCCGGGCTGCTGCACGACATCGGCAAGATCGCAATCCCGCCCGAGGTGTTGAACAAGCCCGGCGCCCTGACCGACGCTGAATTCCGCCACGTGATCGTCCACCCGCAGGCCGGGCACGACATCCTGGCCGGCGACAGCAGCATGCGCGACATCGCACTCGACGTCTGCCTGCACCACCACGAGCGCATGGACGGCACCGGCTATCCGCACAAGCTGGCCGGCGAAGGCATCTCGCTGTTTGCACGCATGGGCGCCATCTGCGATGTGTACGACGCGGTGACGTCCGACCGCCCGTACAAGAAGGCGTGGGAAGCCGCCTACGCCGTGCAACGCATGGTCGAATGGCGCGGCAATCATTTCGACCCGATGGTGTTCAACGCCTTTGTCAAAAGCGTGGGCATCTATCCGGTGGGCTCGCTGGTTCGGTTGCGTTCGGGCCGGCTGGCTGTGGTCATGCAACATGCGCCGGGCGCGTTGCTCACGCCCACGGTCAAGGTATTCTTCTCGATATCGTCGGGCACGCGGATTGCGCCCGAACTCATCGACCTGGCGCAGACCGGCGACCAGATCGCCTCGCGAGAAGAACCCCGCGACTGGGGCCTCACCGACCTCAACGAACTTTGGATACACGGCGACTGATCCGTAGCCCCTTTCTGTGGCGCTTGTTGGCATGGCTTGCGCTGGGCTGGCTGGCGAGCAGCGCATCGGCCTTCGCAGAACAACCACTGCGGATCGGCTCAAAACGCTTCACCGAGTCTTACGTGCTAGGCGAAATCCTCACGCAGACCGCAAACCCGCGCGGCCCCGCCGAACACGTACCGGGCCTGGGCAACACCGCCATCGTCTTTGCCGCGCTCAGGAACGGCAGCATCGACGTCTATCCGGATTACCTCGGCACTATCGCCGCTGAAATCCTCCACTTGCCCGCCGACCAGGCAGCCAATCCCGATCAAGCCGCGCTGCTGGCCGACGTCAACCGCGGCCTTGCGCCGATGGGCCTGGCGGCCGGCGTGCCGCTCGGCTTTGAAGACACCTACGCGCTGGCCATGCGCGAAGCCGATGCCGAGCGCGAACACATCCGCACGCTGGCCGACCTCGCCACGCATCCGGCGCTGCGGCTTGGGCTGTCGCACGAATTTCTCGGCCGCGCCGATGGCTGGCCGGCAATTGCTCAGCACTACAAACTGCCGCAGCACCCGACAGGACTCGACCACGGCGTCGCCTACGATGCGATGGGCGCCAGTCAGGTCGACGTGATCGACATCTACTCCACTGACGCCAAGATCCGCCGCGAACATCTGCGTGTGCTCGACGACCCGGCGCACGTCTTCCCGCGCTATGACGCCGTGTTGCTTTACCGCGCCGACGTTGCGCAGCGGCATCCGGCGCAATGGCAGGCGATCAACACACTCGCGGGGCACATCCAGCGCGACGACATGGTGGCAATGAATGCAGCGGTCGAACTCGAGGGCCAGTCGTTCTCGCAAGCGGCGCGGCGGTTTCTCGCTGGGCATGGCAACGCGCCGGCTGCCACACCGACCCGCGCGTTCTTCGCCCGGCTGACGGACGGCCTGGGGCGGCTCACGCAACGGCATCTCGTGCTGGTGGGCATTTCCACCGGCGTTGCCGTGCTGCTGGGCGTGCCGCTGGGCCTCGTGGCCGCGCGTCGCCCGATCAAGCAGCCGATCCTTGCGATCGTGGGCGTGCTGCAGACAATTCCGTCGCTGGCACTGCTGGCGATGCTCATCCCCGTCGTCGGGTCGATTGGCGTCGTACCGGCCCTGATTGCGCTGGCGGTCTATGCGCTGTTGCCCATCGTGCGCAACACCATCGTTGGGCTGGAACAGGTACCCGACGGCCTGCGCGATGCGGCATTGGCGCTGGGGCTTACGCCGTCGCAACGCACCCGCGTGGTGGATCTGCCGCTGGCGCTGCCGGTCATCCTCGCCGGCGTCAAAACCGCCGCGGTCATCAGTGTGGGCACGGCGACCATCGCTGCGTTCATCGGCGCCGGCGGCTATGGCGAGCGCATCGCGACCGGGCTCGCGCTGAACGACAGCGCAACGCTGCTCGCAGGCGCCATCCCCGCAGCAGTGCTGGCGCTGCTCGTGCAGGCCGCGTTCGAGTTGGCCGAATGGTGGCTGCGCCGGCGCAGCGGCAGCACCCCACCGCGCTAACGAGCACGCGCGCGGGCGTTCCATTACCATCGCGGTCATTCCAGCCGCCCAGCACGCTCCGCTTATGACCACGCTTTCGTTTTCCACCGCCCTGCTCGTCGCCGCAGCCGGCGTCTATGCCGGCGCCCAAAATGCCCTCGCGGGCGGCGGGTCGTTCATCACGTTTCCGGCGTTGCTGCTGGCGGGGCTCAACCCGCTGGGCGCCAACATGACGTCGACGATCGCGCTATTCCCGAGCCAGATCACCTCGTCGATCGCCGGACGCAAACTGGCCGGCGGCGTCGATGCCGGCGAGCATCACCTCTCGCTCAAGCAGCTCATTGTCATCAGTCTGGTGGGCGGCGTGCTAGGCGCGCTGTTGCTGCTGGCGACACCGCCTTCGTTCTTCGCCAAGCTGGTGCCATATCTCGTGCTGTTTGCAACGAGCGTGTTTGCGTGGGGCAGCTTCCGGCGCAAACCGCTGCACGCGGCATCGGGCATGTCGACCACCGCGCTGGCGACCGCGCAGTTTGCAATTGCCATTTACGGCGGCTACTTCGGCGGTGGGATCGGCTTCCTGATGCTGGCGGCGCTCACCGTGGCCGGCCAGCAGGTGCGCATGGCGGGTGCGACCAAGAACGTGCTCGCCATGACGATGAATGCATCCGCCGTGGCGGTGTTTGCGTTCTCGCCGCAGGTGAACTGGGCGGCCGTGGTGGCGCTAGGCATCGGCGGCATCGCGGGCGGGTTTGCTGGGGCCTGGCTGCTGCATCGGCTGCCGGAAAAGGTGCTGCGCGGCTTCGTCGTCATCGTCGGGATCATCCTGACGGTCTGGCTGTTCATGCGCGCTTGAACGCTGCATCCCGCGTTGTCTTGACAGCGTTTGTCCGACAGGCGGTTCAGTCAACGCCGACTGTCTGCCGGGTGGCCGCTTTCCTATTGTGACGTTAGGGATGCACGTCGTGGCACGCGGCATGCGTGCCATGAAGCCGCCCCCCGTTTCGCAACAAGGAGAACGAGCATGCAAGCACGCAAGATGTCGAGTCTGGCCGCCGCGATCGCCGTGGCCGCCTGTGCGTGGATCGGCGCGGCGCCCGCGCAGGCCCAGCAGAAGGACCACAGCGCAGTGACGGGCGTCGATAGCCCAATGGAGGGCCCGCGCACCCAGGTTCAGCGCAACGCCGATGCTGCCG
Source organism: Ralstonia sp. PBBBR1 (assembly GCF_002256165.1). Lineage (NCBI taxonomy): Bacteria > Pseudomonadati > Pseudomonadota > Betaproteobacteria > Burkholderiales > Burkholderiaceae > Ralstonia > Ralstonia sp. PBBBR1. Next base: position 184,349 of record NZ_NKIL01000003.1, read on the forward strand.
CCAACCCCGGCTATCACAACAAGGCCACTGGTGCGCAACCGAAAGCGACGCCCGGCACGCTCAAGCAGAAAGTCCATCGTGCGCATGTGAAGACCGACAAGTGGGTCGACAAGCACGTCACGCACCGCCGTGGCAGGGGCATGGCGACGGCGGAATCGTCGTCGGACCGCGCCTTCTGGTCGCGCCGCGCCAACCAGTGCGATTCGCTGGCGGGTGAAGCCCAGCGCGTCTGCCGCGAACGCCGCTCCGACGCCGCGGGCAGCATGCAGTAACGGCATCCGCCCATGAAAAAAAGCCGACGTTTGCGCGTCGGCTTTTTTCATTGCGGCAGCGTCTGCGTCAGACGATGCCGGTGGCGTAGAACACGGCAATCACGAAGAACACGGCCAGTGTCTTGATGATCGTCACGCAGAACACATCGCGGTACGCTTCGCGGTGCGTCAGGCCCGTGACAGCCAGCAGCGTGATCACGGCGCCATTGTGCGGCAGCGTGTCCATGCCGCCCGAGGCCATCGCCGCCACACGGTGCAGCACCTCCATCGGAATACCCGTCGCCTGCGCGGCCTGCACGAACTGATCGGCCATTGCCGCCAGCGCGATGCTCATGCCGCCCGACGCGGAACCGGTGATACCTGCAAGCGTGCTCACCGTCACTGCTTCATTGACGAGCGGGTTCGGGATCGCGCGCAGACCCTCGGCCAGCACCAGGAAACCCGGCAGCGTGGCAATCACGCCACCGAAACCGTATTCCGAAGCGGTGTTCATCGCGGCCAGCAAGGCGCCCGACACCGCCGCCTTGCTGCCGTCAGCAAAGCGGCCCTTCACGGCGCGGAAGCCAAACACGAGCACCACGATGATGCCGATCAACAGCGCGGCCTCCACGGCCCAGATCGCGGTCAGCTTGTCGGCTTCAACGGTGAGCGGCTTGGGCAGGCCCGGCAACGCAACGGTGACGACCTTGCCGTACCACGCCGGAATCCAGCGCGTGAACACCAGGTTCATCACACCCACCAGCACCAGCGGCGACAGCGCGACGAGCGGATGCGCGAGCGTGCCCGTCTCGGCGGTTTCGGGCTCGTTCACCAGCTTGGTCAGGCCGTGGTCATAGCCATGGCCATTGCGCAGCGCTACGCGGCGGCGCCATTCCAAATACGACATGCCCACCACGATGATGAACAGCGCGCCGATAGTCCCGAGCCACGGCGCAGCCCACGAAGTGGTGTGGAAGAACGTGGTCGGGATGATGTTCTGGATCTGCGGCGTACCCGGCAGCGAATCCATCGTGAACGAAAACGCGCCCAGCGCGATCGTGCCCGGGATCAGGCGCTTGGGGATGTTGCCCTGGCGGAACATCTCCGCCGCAAACGGGTACACCGCAAACACCACCACGAACAGCGACACGCCCCCGTACGTCAGCAGCGCGCACACCAGCACGATGGAAAGCATCGCCCGCTTGGCCCCCACCACGCGGATGACCGACGCGACGATCGAGCGCGAAAAGCCCGACAGCTCGATCACCTTGCCGAACACGGCACCGAGCAGAAACACAGGGAAATATAGTTTGACGAAGCCGACCATCTTCTCCATGAAGATGCCGGAGAACACCGGCGCCACAGCCAATGGATCGGTCAACAGCACCGCGCCGAGTGCGGCCAGTGGTGCAAATAGGATGACGCTGTAGCCGCGATACGCGGCGAACATCAGGAACGCCAGCGCAGCCAGCACGATGATGACGGACATCGACAATCTCCTCGCATGCTTTTCTTTTAAGAGCGAAGGATTGTATGTCGCGATGCAGCAGATTCCGTTACGCAATCACGCGTATTGAACTGGCGGCGGAACTGGCGTTCGGGCGCGCCGGATGCGCGTCTTCGTCACGTTGACGATGACGATCAATGACGATGTCCCCAGCCTCCTTCGTGCCCCCAGCCCCCTCCATGGCCCCAACCGCGACCACCCCACCCCCGGCCACCCCAGCCGCGATGGCAGCCCCAGCAGCCGCCCCCGCCGATCCACACGCTGCCGAAAACCGGCGCCGGGTACACCGGCGCTGGGTAATAGGCCGGCCCGTAGTAGTAATAGGGGTCGTACGGATAGGACGGATACGCTGGCGCAGGCGCCACGACTGCGGGGGCGATCGGGTTCCCGTAGGCGTCGTAATACGGCGCGACCACGCAACCCCCCAGCAAGACGACCGCGCACGCGGCCACCGCGCCCGGCAGGATGACGGCACGACGGCGACGTTGCAGTGTGCGGCTCATGATGTGCTCCGTTGGACGCATGTGCATATGCGTTCGACAGCGTTTGGTTGCTTCAATTCCAAGGACTTCGTATACCGCCGCAGCGAATCCTTGCCGGATCACTTACCATGACCGCTTCGCCGCCCACGCTGGGGAGAGATCGAGGCAGGCGATGCCCATAGAACACTGGAGGACACATCCATGCAAGCCACGGCAGCGCCCACCCACGGCGATGGGGCACCGGCACCCGCCATCACTGCGGCCACCCGACGCAAGGCCATCATCGCCGCCACCATCGGCAACGGCCTCGAATGGTTCGACTTCACGGTCTACAGCTTTTTCGCCGTCATCATCGCCAAGCTGTTCTTCCCCACCGGCAACGACTTCACCTCGTTCATGCTCACGGTCGCCACGTTCGGCGTGGGATTCTTCATGCGCCCCGTCGGCGCTGTCGTCCTTGGCATCTATGCGGACCGCGTGGGCCGCAAGGCTGCGCTCACGCTCACCATCATGCTGATGGCGATCGGCACGGCCATCATCGGCCTTGCACCGACGTACGCGCAGATCGGTATCGGCGCGCCCATCCTCATCGTGATCGCGCGGCTCATCCAGGGCTTCTCGGCGGGCGGTGAGGTCGGTGGCGCCACGGCGTTCCTGATCGAGTATTCACCGGACGAACGGCGCGGCTACTTCGCAAGCTGGCAGCAGGCGAGCCAGGGCATCTCGTTCATCCTGGGCGCCGCCATGGGTGCGATCGTCACGAACGGTCTGTCGCCGGAGCAGATCGATGCGTGGGGCTGGCGCATTCCGTTCCTGTTCGGCCTGTTGATCGGGCCGGTCGGCATGTACATCCGCTCGCACCTGCACGAGCCGCCCGCCTTCGCAGCGCAGAAGGCAAAGGCGGCAAAGGAGTCGCGTCTGGCACCGCTGTCGCAAGTGCTGCGCGATCATCCGCGCGAGGTGCTGGGTGGCCTGGGCGTGACGATTCTCTGGACCGTCTGCACCTACACGCTGGTGTTCTACATGCCGACGTATGCAAAGCAACAGCTGGGGCTGCCCCTGGGCGCGACGTTCCAGTCGACGGCGCTTTGCGGCGCGATCATCTTCGTGCTGTGCCCACTCATGGGAACGCTGTCCGATCGCATCGGTCGCAAGCGCATGCTGGGCACGGTGGCGCTTGTCATCGCAGCAGCGGCGTATCCGCTCTTCCACTGGCTCAACGTCAACCCGACGGTGCAGACGCTGCTGCAGGTGCAGGTGATCCTGGGTGTGTTGCTGGCGGCGTTTACGGGTCCGGCGCCGGCCGTGCTGGCCGAGCAGTTTCCGACGGCGGTACGCTCCACCGGCCTGTCGATTTCGTACAACCTGGCGGTCACCATCTTCGGTGGTTTTGCCCCGCTGATCGTGACGTGGTTGATTGCCAGCTCGGGCAGCAAGCTCGCACCGTCGTACTACGTGATGGCCGCTGCCATCATCAGCGTGTTTGCGCTGGCGCTGATGCACGACCGCACGGGCAAGCCGATCGAAAAATGATCGCGTGAAATAGCCCCGAAACGAAACTAGACCGAACAACGGCCGGTGGATCATCCCACCGGCCGTTCGTCTTTTGCGGCAAGCAACGCCGCGTTCTCCAGCACACGCACACCGGGCGCATCCACCCGCGCCGCCATGACGAGCGCCGCCGCAACCGATTCCGCCGGCACCGGCCGCCACGTCTTGGGCACCATCCATCCGATTGCGCACGACAGGCCTTGCGCAATGCGTTCACCGAGCCGAAATTCTGCGCGCGCGCCGAGCAGCAGCGAAGGCCGGACAACCGTCACCGACGGAAAGCCGATCGACAAGATTTCGGCCTCCACCTCACCCTTGCAGCGGTTGTAGAAAACCCGCGAGCGCGCATCGGCGCCCAACGCACTCACCAGCAGAAAATGATGCGCGCCAGCGGCAAACGCGCGCCGCGCCAGTTCAGCCGGATACGCGACATCAACGCGCCGGAATGCCGCCTGGGAACCGGCCTGCCGGATCGTCGTGCCAAGCGCGCAGATGACGATATCGGCGGCAAACGCAGACTGGGTTTCGGGCGCATCGAGGCGATCGAAATCGACCACGCATTCGCGCAATCGACCGGGCGCCGCCTGCCCTGCTGTCAAGGCCCCGCGCCGCCGTACAAGCGCGGTCACGCCGCCCGCCCACGGCTGCGCAACGAGCCGATGCACCACCGCGCGGCCCACCAGCCCGTTGGCGCCGGCCACCAGAACGGACGGTCCGCGCGGTTGCTCCGGCGCTTCGCCGCCCGCCGCGAAGCCTTGTCCGACAGGCATTTGCGCACTCGACATGATGTTCTCCATGAAGTTGGCACAGGCGCTGGGACACAGTGTACGGCGTCTGACGAACCGGTTCGCTGCCGTGCTGCCTGCGCGCTTTCGGTGCGTTTCCGGCGTAAAGAACGCTGGCGGAAATGCAAACAAACCGCGTCGGTATAGGGTGTTTCCCGGATGCTCGCCCGCAAACCCAGGCGGGACAAGTGTCGGCTGCAAGCAACGGCCCGCAAACCCTTGCAGTTAGGGGATGTGCAACCCTTCGCAACGGTGATATAAAACGGGTCGCAGTACAACGCTGTCCAACAAACCTGAAGTGGGGAACTGACATGACGACCAAATCCGAACTCGTAGCCGCCATTGCGAAAGACGCTGAACTGAGCAACGCCGCCGCCGAGCGCGCGCTGAACTCCGCGCTGGAAAACATCAAGAAGACCGTCGCCAAGGGCGGCACCATCACGCTGGTTGGCTTCGGTTCGTTCTCGTCGGGCAAGCGTGCTGCACGCACCGGCCGCAACCCGCGCACCGGCGAAGCCATCAAGATCCCGGCAACCAAGACCGTGAAGTTCACGGCTGGCAAGGGCTTCAAGGACGCCGTGAACAAGAAGAAGTAAGAGTCTTCTGCCGAGCCCGGCATGCATGCCGGACCGGGAGACTTGCAAGGGACCCTACGGGGTCCCTTTTCTTTTGGTGCATTTGGTTTGACCTGGCGCTACGTCAGGCGACCGGCCACAAGCCCACCAGATAACCGACCGAACCGACACGCGCGACAACCGTGTCAGCATCGCACTCTGCATCGAGCCATGCCGCGGCGCCCTGCGGGACATCGTCAGCGCCGATCGACAACACGCCGTGCACGCAATACACCAGCCATTGCATGCCCCGGTGCAAGCGCGGCAGTGAACGGCGCTCGCCGGCCGTCAGAGCAATGGCCTCGGCATGGTGCGCCCAGGCGTCGCGCCGCGTCATCACGTTGAAATCCGACAGCGGTGCATCCAGCGTGGCATGCACATCGGCTTCACCGGGAAAGCGCGCGGGGGCCTCGCCGGGCGCGAGCGTCACGGCTTCGGCGTCGGCGCGGTGCATCGTCAGCCGGCCGCCCGCAATCACCGCCAATGAGCGATCCATGCCGGCAAAACGCGAGAACGGCCCGGCCGCATCCACCTGCGCGGTGCTCACGCGCCAGTCGAAATTGTCCAGCGTGGCACCTGTCGGTGCGATGGCGATTTCGGTTGTGACACCGCCTCCGTTCTTCCACGGCATGCGGCGCATTGCATCTGCAGGAATCAGTTTCATGGACTGCGCAGGAGGTGATAAGCCAGACGCGCCGCAACGCGCACGGTGCGACGGTCCTGATCGTATTCGGGGTTGGTCTCGGCGATATCCGCCACGCGCACCTTGCCGGTCGCGCAAACGTGCTGCACGAGGGCTTCGAGCATCGGCAGCGTGATGCCATAGGCCGCGGGTGCGGAAACGCCCGGCGCCACGGCGGCGGCCAGCACATCCATGTCGATGGTCAGGTAGACGTGATCGGCATCAGCCAGCCATGCATCGAGATCGGCCGTGCGCGCATCGAGGTGCCGCTCCTGCATGACGGTGTCTTCCACGTAGTGCGCGTGCAGCGCGTCGGCGCGGTCGAACAGCGCGGGCGTGTTCGACAGGCGGCTCACACCGAGGCAGCAATACGTCAGGTCGATGCCGTGCGCGGCGCAGTCTTCGGCGATCTGGTCGAACGGCGTGCCGGAGTTGCCGGGGCGGCTCGTGCGCAGGTCGAAATGCGCATCGAAATTGACGACCGCAAGACGCCCGCACCAGCCTTGCTTCTGCCAATGCTGGCGCAGGCCCTGGTAGGTGCCGAAGGCAACCTCGTGGCCGCCGCCGAGCACGACCGGGCGCGCGCCGGCATCAAGCAACTCGCACACAGTTTCGCCAAGTGTGGCTTGCGCGCCTTCCAGATCGCCATCGTCACACGTGACATCGCCCGCGTCGGCGAGCACCGACAGGCCATGCGCGGGCACGTTGGCCAACGCACGGCGAACTTCCCGCGGGCCCAGTGCCGCACCCGCACGCCCGTGGTTGCGCACCACGCCCGCATCGCACGCAAAGCCCAGCAGCGCGGGCACGCCGGACAACGTCGTCGCATCATGCGACAGCACAACCTGGAACAGGCGCGTCACGTCACCGCGCTCGCCGGTGTCGTCACGCCCCTGCCAGACGGAGGCATCGAACATCGTCCTCATGCGCGTGTCAGCACCGCTTGCAGGAACGAACGCGTGCGCGCTTCCTTGGGCTCGCCAAAGATGACCGACGGCGGCCCGGCTTCGACGATGCCGCCGCCGTCCATCACCACCACCACGTCGGCCACCTCGCGCGCGAAACCCATCTCGTGCGTGACGACCAACATCGTCATGCCTTCCTTGGCGAGCAGCTTCATTACTTGCAGCACTTCACCCACGAGTTCCGGGTCAAGCGCGGAGGTCGGCTCGTCGAACAGCATCACCTTGGGCCGCATGGCCAACGCACGGGCAATGGCCACGCGCTGCTTCTGGCCGCCCGAGAGACTTGCGGGCATCGCATCGGCCTTGTGTGCCAGGCCCACTTTCTGCAGCAGCTCGCGCGCCTCCGTTTCAGCTTCGTGCTTTGACTTGCCACTCAGCATGCGCGGGCCCACCGTGACGTTGTGCAGCACAGAAAGATGCGGGAACAGGTTGAACGACTGGAACACCATGCCAACCTGCTGCCGCAGTTGGTTCAACTCGCCATCGGGCAGCAACTTGCCGTCGTCGATCAGGCGCTTGCCGCAGATGTCGATGGTGCCGCCTTCGGCTATTTCCAGCCCGTTGCAGCAGCGCAGGAACGTGCTCTTGCCCGAGCCGCTGGGGCCGATGACGACCACCACCTGCGAGGCGTCGACTTCGAAGTCGATGCCCTTGAGCACGGTGTGATCGCCATACGATTTGGTAAGCCCGCGAATCTGGATCATCGGGACATCCAGCGCAGATTTCAGAGTTTGCGGGTTCGCATTCGCCATATTCATTGCACCATGCCTCCCGCACGGATGTTGCGTTCAAGCCGATGCAGCAGATAGCTGGCGGCACTGGTCAGCACCAGGTACACCAGCGCAATCGCCAGATACACCTCCAGCGAGCGATACGACACGCTGATGATCTTCTGCCCTTCGTGCATCAGGTCGTGGATCGTGAGCAGCGACACCAGCGCCGAGTTCTTGATCAGCGCGATGAACTCGTTGCCCAGCGGCGGGATCATCCGCACGACGGCCTGCGGCAGGATGATCGCGCGCATCGACTGCGCTGAAGACATGCCGATCGAGCGTGCCGCCTCCATCTGCCCGCGATCCACCGACTGGATCGCACCGCGCACGATTTCCGAGACATAAGCGCCCGAATACACGCCCAACCCCAGCACGCCGCACACAAACGCCGGCAGCAGGATGTCGAACTGCGGCAGCCCGAAGAACAGCAGGAAGAGCTGCACCAGCAGCGGCGTGCCACGGATGAACGTCACGTACACCGTGCAGATGCCGTAGATGAGTCGGCGGCGCGGGTTCAGCCGCCCGATGCCAATCAGCAAGCCGAGCACGCAACCGAGCACCAGCGCGGCGGCCGTCACCTCAACCGTGACGAGCGCACCGCGCAGGATGTCCGTCCAACCGGCCCAGACAGGAGAGAAATCCAGTTCCATCAGCGTGTCCGTCGGTCGTTACTTAACTGCGGCGCCAAACCACTTCTTGACGATCTGGTCGTACGTGCCGTCGGCCTTGATCTTCTCCAGCGCGGCGTTCAATGCCTTGGTCAGCTCGGGCTGGTCGCGACGCACGGCAATGCCGTATTCCTCGGTGGTGAGTGCCGGCTCAACCAGACGCAGGCCCGGACGCGCCTTCACGTAGTACGCGGCTGCGGGGCGGCCCGTGACGGCGGCATCGGCGCGGCCGATCTCGACGAGGTTGAACATCTCGTTGTTCTTCTCGACTTCCACGCGTTCGACCTTCGGGTAGTTCTCGCGCAGGTAGTTGACCGATTTGGTGCCCACCTGCACGCTGACCTTCTTGCCGTTCAGATCCGCCGGCGTCTTGATGGCCGTGTTGCCTTGCTTGACCAGCGCGACCAGGCCGCCGTGGTAGTACGGCACCGTGAAGTCCACCACCTTCTTGCGCTCTTCCGTGATGTAGATGCCCGAAATGGCCACGTCGAAGCGGCGCGAGATCAGGCCCGGCACGAGGCCCTTGAAGTCGATGTCGGTCCACTCGACCGGGCGGCCCAGGGTGCGGGCCAGCGCATCGATCAGGTCCACATCAAAGCCGGTGCGCTTGCCGTTTTCGACAAACTCCATCGGCGCGAACGTGGCGTCGGTAGCCACTCGCAACGGCTCCCCAGCAGCGTGCGCAGCGGTTGCGAAGGACGCCGCAGCGGACAACGCCACGGCACAAGCCAGCATCGAATGCATGAACTGACGACGATTCCCCATGAGTGGTCTCCTTGTGTGATGCATGTGGGGTGAGAAAAAAGAATCGGAAAAATCGAGAATTCAAAGGTCCTGCAGCCGTGCGGAAATGGACGCAGCCGCTGCAACGGTCATGTCGATCAGGCGCTGCTCCTTGCCGCGCACGCGCGTTGCAGGCGCCATCAACGTGATGGAGCCGAGCGCGTGGCCGGGCAGCCGGAACACCGGCACGCTCACGCCCCAGACGCCCGGGTCGACCTCGCCTTCGGACAGCGCATAACCGGCGGCGCGAATGTCATTGAGTTCGGCTTGCAATTGCGCCTGAGTGTCGGCATCGACGGCCAGCAAATCGGCGAGGATGGCGCGCGCCGCAGCGGGCGGCATGAAGGCGAGCAACGACTTGGCGGAAGCGCCGGCCAGCAGGGGCACCCCGCGCCCTTTCTCGAACGAGCAGCGCAGCGACTGCTGGCTCTCGACCATCTCCAAGCAGACGGCCTGATCCTTGACGGCCACGACCAGCCCCACCGATTCGCCCGACTCGGCCACGAGTTTGGCCATGCCAATGCGCGCTTCCTGCACCAGATGCGAAGCGTGGTCGAAACCGAGTGCGAGCTGCAAGCTGATCGGCCCCGGGGCATAGGTGCCGGCCGACTCGAGCACGAAGCCCCAACGCTTGAGCATCGCCACCTGGCGGTACAGCGTGCTCTGCGGCAGGCCGGTCAGTTCGACCAGCTCGCGCGCGGCGACCGGGCGGCCATGGCGGGCGATGGTGGCGAGCACCATCAGCACGCGGTCCGAACCGCTCGTGGCGGCAGCCGATTGTGCTAGCGAAGTGCCCAAGCCCGGCTCGGTCATCGCGAAACTCCGTCGAGTGATGTTGCGACGGAGAATGCGACGATTTTCTCAATGCATCAATGCAACATTCCCATTCAACGGGAATACAGTGCGAATTCGGTATTTACACCTAGGACGCTTCGGTCACATTCCAGGCTTCCTCGTCCAGGCGCGCCTCCAGAAACGCGACAACGGCGTGGGCGGACGCCTCGCTGCGGCACGTCGTCAGCGCGGCGTACAGCGGTGCGGCCAAGCCGTTGAGAAAGTCGATCGGCGCTTCCGGACCTTCGGCGAGATAGCGCTGCAAGGCCGAGAATGCGCCGGCCTGGCTCAGGCGCCAGTCGGCGATCGAAGCCTGCCGTACGTGGCGCGGCGCAAGCGGAGCGGCCGGCACCGGCTTGGGCGGCTTGGGCGGCTTGGGCGGCTTGGGCGGCTTGGGCGCGATCTTGATGGGCGCGCGGCTTGCGACATGGCCGTCGGCAATCAGGCGCGCGAGGTCTTCGGCACGGTCGTCGATATCGGGGCCGGCGCTGCTCAACTGCGCCAGGATGTCCGCGGCGCAGCGCTCGCCATTGACCAGTAGCAGGATCGCCCGCTGCCGATGCGTGACGTGCCCGCTGCGCGTTTGCAGTTCCTGCGTGCCGCGCTCGGTGCGCGACAGGATGTAGCTCGGATCCACCGTCCCCTCCCTTGTTTTTCATGCGTCTGTTCGATGAAGGGCCAGTCTAGAAAAACCTGGCGCGGCGCGGACCATTTGAACGCAGCTGGGCGCGCGATACCGACTATCACGTGCGCTCGATTGCGTTCGCGCGGACGACCGGCATGGCGATCGATCATCAAATCTGGATTGAAACCAGATCGACTCACAAGCCCTTTATCGTCCGCGATTGGAAATCTACAGTGCAGCGCATTGCCACCCAAACGGAGTCTCACCATGTTCATCCGCCCCGCCCTGCTTGCCGCCGCTGTGCTGACGTTGCCGACTGCGCTCACCATCACCCCGGCTGCGGCTGCGTCCGGTGCAGACCTCATCCGCGCCGACCACATCGCCGCAGCGGACACGCCGCAGGCCGCAGCCGCCGTGCTGGCCGCGCGCCGCTACGCCACCTTCTGGCATACCGGCGATGCGCGCTATGCCACCGAAGCGCTGTCGCCGTCGTTCGTCGACCGCACACTTCCAGCCGGGCGCGTGCAGGGCACGCAAGGTCCGCTCGACGCATCCAAGGCGTTCCGCACGGCAGTGCCGGACATGCGCGTGGCGATCGAAGACATGGTTGTCGCCGGTGACCGCGTCTCGGTGCACCTGCGCTTTCGCGGACACTTCACCGGCGAGTTCGGCCGCACGCACGGGCAGAACCAGCCGATCGATTTCCAGGCCTTCGACCTGTACCGGATTGCCGACGGCAAGATCGCCGAGAACTGGCACCTGGAAGACAACCAGACGCTGCTGCGGCAGATGGGCCTTCAACCGTAATCCTCACGGCTTCATTAACGCCCATTAACAGCCCGGCGCACCGCTCCCGCTATGCTTCCGCGCAGCTTGCAGACCGCTTTGGCGGCTGCCAAAGCGTCAGAAGAATCGAGCCAATCAACACATAAGAACATCTTCGGGAGAAGCACATGGGCAAGGGGTTTCAGGGCGCGCTGCGCGCCTGCGCGAGCGCGCTCGCGTGCGCGGCGGTGCTGGGCGCAACGGGCTTGACGGGCGCTACGGCAGCCCACGCGCAACAGGCCAGCGATCGGCAACAGGAAATGAAGCAGGCGTGGGCGGCCGCCAAGGCCGCCGCGAGGGTCGGCCCCACGTCGATCGAACTGCGTGACCAGGCCACACTGAAGATCGGCAAGAACGAGGTGTTCATTCCGCAGCCGGCCGCCGGGCAGCTCATGCACGCCATGGGCAACAGCAACAACCCCGACATGCTCGGCCTGGTCATGCCCACTAGCGACGAAGACGAATGGATGGTCGTCGCCAAGTACGAGGCCTCGGGCTACATCAAGGACGACGACGCCCGCGACTGGAACGTCGACGATCTGTACAAATCGCTCAAGGAAGGCACCGCCGCCGCCAACGAAGAGCGCGAGAAGCGCGGCATCCCCGCACTGGAAATCCAGGGCTGGGTCGAGCGTCCGCACTATGACGCCGCCACGCACCGCCTCATCTGGTCGATGGCGGCGCGCTCCAAGGGCCAGCCCGCAGATGATCCCGGCGCGGTCAACTACAACACCTACGCACTGGGGCGCGACGGCTACATCAGCCTGAACCTGATCACCGGCCGCAACCACGTCGACGCCGACAAGCCCGCCGTGCAGAAGCTGCTCGCCGATCTCGATTTCAAAGACGGCAAGCGCTACACCGATTTCAACGCGAAGACCGATAAGGTGGCCGAGTACGGTCTGGCCGCGCTGGTCGGTGGCATCGCTGCCAAGAAGCTGGGCCTGTTTGCGGTGATCGCCGCGTTCCTGGCGAAGTTCGCCAAGGTGGCGATCCTGGCGGTGGCAGGCTTTGGCGCGGCCATCGCCAAGTTCTTCAAGCGCAAGCCGAGCGCATAAGCCGTGGCCAAGCTGCTGATCCTGCTGTTTTCAGGGCTGAAGTTCGGCAAGCTGCTGACCACCGGCGGCACGATGCTGCTGTCGGTGGTCGCCTATGCCTTCGTGTTCGGCTGGCGCTATGCGGTGGGATTCGTGGTGCTTCTGTTCATCCACGAGATGGGCCACTTCATGGCGGCGCGGCAGCGCGGGCTGGCCGTGGGAGCGCCCACCTTCATCCCCTTCGTGGGCGCATGGATCGATTTGAAACAGCAGCCGATGGATGTGGAAACCGAGGCCCATATCGGCCTGGCCGGGCCCGTCGCCGGCACGGTGGGCGCGATGCTCTGCTACGGGCTCGCGCGCTACACCGACAGCCAGTTGCTGCTGGCCCTGGCCTACGCGGGCTGCTTCCTGAACCTGTTCAACCTGATCCCGCTCTCGCCGTTTGACGGTGGACGGATTACGGCGGTGCTGTCGCCGCGCATCTGGTTTCTGGGCGTACCGGTGCTGGTGGCGCTGTTCATCTGGCGGCCGAGTCCGATCCTGATCCTGATTGCGGTGCTGGCCGTGCCGCAGTTGATGAAGGCCTGGCGGTACGACCCACACGCGCCGGAAAACCGCGCGTACTACAGCATCTCGAACGAATCGCGGTTGACCTACACCGTCTACTACATCGGCCTGGTCGTGTTCCTGGCGATGATGAGCCATGAATTGCACGACATGCTGGGCAGCGTGCGCGCATAAAAAAACCTCCGCTGGTGCGGAGGTTTTCTTGGATCGCCGGAGCGATTCGCCTTAGGCGAAGTTCTTGGCAACGAAGTCCCAGTTGACCAGGTTCCAGAACGCCTCGACGTACTTCGGACGGGCGTTGCGGTAGTCGATGTAGTAAGCGTGTTCCCACACGTCGCAGGTCAGCAGCGGCTTCGCGTCGGTCGTCAGCGGCGTGGCGGCGTTGGAGGTCGACACCAGATCCAGCGAGCCGTCGGCCTTCTTCACCAGCCAGGCCCAGCCCGAACCGAACGTGCCGATGGCCGTCTTGGTGAACTCTTCCTTGAACTTGTCGAAGCTGCCCCACTTGGCGTTGATGGCGTCAGCCAGCGCGCCGGTCGGAGCGCCGCCGCCTTGCGGCTTCAGGCCGTTCCAGTAGAACGTGTGGTTCCAGACCTGTGCGGCGTTGTTGAACACACCGCCCGAGGACTTCTTGACGATGTCTTCGAGGCTCAGGTTCTCGAACTCGGTGCCCTTGATCAGGTTGTTCAGGTTCGTGACGTAGGTCTGGTGGTGCTTGCCGTAGTGGAACTCCAGCGTTTCCTTGGAGATGTGCGGCGCCAGAGCGTCTTGGGCGTACGGCAGCGGGGGGAGCGTGTGTTCCATTTTTCTTGCCTTCTGTGGGTTGTACAGGTTGGGAGCGACGATTGTAGGAGACTTGCAAAACCGGCGCAAACCGCAGGCTAAATAGTCGGAATACCCGCTAAACGCGTGCGGAATCGCGATCATTGCCGCTATAAGGTCATGCGCTGGTCACAGTTCGAGCTTCGGTTGCACCCGGGCGATTTCGATGTCGGCCGTGCCCTGCGCCAGCCTCGCCTCGATGTGCGCCCGGGCATGCAGTGCGTTCGGATCGCGGATGGCGTGGCCCTTGTCATCGAGCAGCACCGCATACCCGCGCTCCAGCGTGCGCTGCGGCGCCAGCAGTTCCAGGCCGGTATGCTGACGCGCCAGGCGTTCCTGGGCGCGAGACAGCGTGTCCCGCATGGCGCGTGCCAGCGTCGCTTCGGCTTGCTGGAGGCGCGTGCGCTCTCGCGTGGCATCCGGGCGCGCCGCGTTCAGGCGCATCGTCAGGAGACGCTGGAGATGTTCCGCCCGCTGCACGCGGCCGGTGAGGGCAAAGCGCAGACGGCCCTCCAGATGGGCGAGTTGCGTGCGGCGTTCGCGCATCTGCGCCTGCGGGCTGCGCAGGCGGCGCGCGAGCCAATCGACGGTCTGGGCGCGGCGATCGAGCTGGCGGCGGAACTGCGCGGACAGCGCATCCCAGTCGCGGCCCACATCGCGCAGCATGCGGGCACGATCGGGGCTGACGAGTTCGGCCGCAGCAGTCGGGGTGGGTGCGCGCACATCGGCCACAAAGTCGACGATAGTCACATCTGTTTCATGCCCGACACCTGCCACGATGGGAATTTCGGATGCCGCCACCGCACGGGCCACCGGTTCTTCATTGAAGGCCCACAGGTCTTCAATGCTGCCTCCGCCCCGGCACAGGATGACAACGTCGACCTCTGCCCGGGCATTGACCCGTTCCAGCATGGCAGCGATACGCTCCGACGCACCGGCACCCTGCACCGGCACGGGATACACCACCACCGGCACATGCGGCGCGCGCCGGCGCAGCGTGGTCAGCACGTCGCGCAAGGCCGCCGCCTGCAGTGACGTCACCACGCCGATCGCGCGCGGATGCCGTGGCAGCGGCCGCTTGCGGTCGACGTCGAACAGGCCTTGCGCCTCCAGCGCGGCCTTCAGCCGCAGGAAAGCCTCGTACAGATTGCCCAGGCCTGCCCGGCGGATGGCTTCAACGCTCAATTGCAGTTCGCCGCGCGCTTCATACAGCGTGACCAGCGCGCGAACCTCCACGGCCTCGCCTTCGCGCGGGGTGAAATCGGCGTACTGGTTGCGGCCCTTGAACATCACGCAGCGGATCTGCGCGGCTGCATCTTTGAGCGAGAAATACCAATGGCCGCTGGCCGCGCGCGTGAAGTTCGAGATCTCGCCGCGCACCCAGCCCAGCGGAAAGTTGCGTTCAAGCAGCCCCGCAATGCGGCGATTGACATCGCTGACGGAGAGCACCTCCTGCCCGCCCCGGTTCGGTGCTGACGCGGCATCAGGTGCAGCCGACACCTCCGGCGCGGATGTGGCCGTGGGTGCAGTGGCATCCATCCAAAACGGGCGGCGGGAAGACGGTGGCGGGGTCATAAGTGGTGCGAGGAGCGCAAAACGATGAGGCTTTGGGGCGACATCTACCTTGAATAGGGGAGGCAACTCACGCTGGCCGGGCTACCTGTCCACAGCATAACGTGCTTGTCAAGCTTGACAGAGGTGAGGTGACGCGCTCTGTGCATCTTGACGCAACCCTTTGATTCTTATGAAAAATCCACCCATGTCAAAATTTCAGCAGCGCAAGTAATTTCGTTCTGCGTCAAGCATTTAGCGCAAGCGCCCCAGGGATGTTCACAAAGTTATCCACAGCGGCGCTGGAAAACCGTGGTGTGACGCCTGGGCAGTGGATAAATCGGCCGTCGATTCTCACACGTTCGCGGCGAGCATCCCCATTTTTTTGAGCCTCCCCCCGGTTGCACAACTTTTAAGCGAAGTGCCGAACACCCTTTTGAATCAGTCACTTAAGTTGCTTGTCCGGGCAATGTCCACAACCCATCCACAAGACTGTCCCGGATCGCTGTGGATTTCCGGGCGGTTTTTTGAAGCACGCCCTCATTTTTCTCCTGATCAACGCCAAAACGCCGGTTGCCTCATTTTTGAGCACGCCATCGGACTTCCTTTTGGATCAATCACTTAGCGTGCTTGTTGAGGCAATGTCCACAAGCCATCCACATAACTGTCCCGCAACGGTGTGGATTACCCGCCGTTCTGCCGGGTCGGCGGCGTTTGTCCATGGATTGGCCAACGAAATGCCGCTTGCATATTTTTTAAGCACGGCACAGAACGCCCTTTCGCATCAAGCACTTAGTTTGCTTGTTCGGGCAATGTCCACAACCCGTCCACAAGACTATCCCGCGTGGCTGTGGATTGTGCGGCCCCCAACTTTCATGACAATGCGTTGACCATCGTCTGCGCATGTCGCGATGCTGCGCCATCGTGTTGCCGAGGCAGGTCCGACGCGCTAGAGTGCTGCCTGTTTTTGCCGCAACGGACAGCGTTCGGGGACGCGGACGGCACGAGCACCAAATCAGAATCACATCCTTTCACAACGACAAAACGGGTTGTCCAGTGTTTTCCATCATTCAAGCCGCCGGCTGGCCAATCTGGCCGCTGTTGATCGCCTCGGTGCTCGCACTCGCGCTCATCATCGAACGCTTCGTCGCCCTGCAACGTAAGAAGATCATTCCGCCCAAGGTGTATGACGAGGCGCTGGCCGTCGCGCATCAGCGCCGCGCCACGCCTGAAGTGGTGAACACGCTGGAACAGGGTTCGCCGCTGGGCCGGCTGCTAGCGGCTGCGCTGCGCCACGTGGTGCTGCATCCGAACACCTCGCGCGATGCCGCCAAGGAAGTGGTGGAAGAAGCCGGCCAGAACGTTGCCCACCGGCTCGAACGCTATCTGAACGCACTCGGCACGATTGCCTCGGTGGCGCCGCTGATGGGCCTGTTCGGCACGGTCGTCGGCATGATCGAGATCTTCGGCAGCCAGACCGCCGCAGGCACGAACCCGCAGGCGCTGGCGCACGGTATCTCGGTCGCGCTGTACAACACGGCGCTGGGCCTGGTGGTGGCCATCCCGACGCTGATCTTCTGGCGCTACTTCCGTGGCGTGGTGGATAACTACGTGGTCGAGCTGGAGCATCTGTCCACCACGTACCTCGACGCGATCCTGCCGCCGCGGCGCGGCTGATCCGGGCAACGCCTCACTGGAAACAGCCATGCGCTTCCGCCCGCGCCGTGCCCGCGAAGAGCCGGAGATCAACCTGATCCCGCTGATCGACGTACTGCTTGTGATCCTCATCTTCCTGATGATCACGACCACGTATTCCCGCTACACAGAACTGAAGGTCAACCTGCCGACCGCCGAGGCTGAAAAGGCCACCGAGCGCCCGGGTCAGATCGTCGTGTCCGTCACCGCCAACGGCGTCTACTCCGTCGACAAGCAAGTGCTCGACACCCGCGATGTCACCAGCTTGGCCGATGCCCTGCGCAATGCCGCAGGTAAGGCCGGCGGCCCCGAGCCCATCGTCATCGTCAACGCCGATGCGCAGGCCGCACATCAGGCGGTGGTCAATGTGATGGAAGCGGCGCGGGTGGCCGGTCTCTCGCACCTGACCTTCGCCACGCAAACCGGCAACGCCCGCTAAGAGACCCGTCTCTCAACCACCATCACGCCGCATGCCCGTCGCCCAGCACCGCCTCGCCAGCTTCGTCACCCGCCAATGGCAGCAACGCGGCTGGTTTGCGTGGGTGATGTGGCCGTTGTCTTGGCTGTTCGGGGGGGTAAGCGCGCTGCGCCGGCTGCTGTTCCGCACTGGCGTGCTGCGCTCGGTGCGCCTACCGATGCCGGTGGTGGTGGTCGGCAACGTCACCGTAGGCGGCGCCGGCAAGACGCCCGCCGTGATTGCGCTGGCCTCGGCGCTGGCTGAAGCGGGTCTGCGGCCGGGCATTGTCTCGCGCGGCTATGGCGCACAACTGAAGCATCCCCGCCCCGTGCGCGAACACTCCCGCGCAGAAGACGTCGGCGATGAACCGCTGCTCATCGCCCGCGCCACCGATCTGCCGGTGTGGGTCTTCCCCGACCGCGTGCTGTGCGCGCAGACGCTGCTGGCCTCGCACCCCGGCTGCAACGTGATCGTCTGCGACGACGGCCTGCAGCACTACCGCCTGCGCCGCGACATCGAAATCATCGTGTTCGACACACGCATGGGCGGCAACGGCTTCCTGCTGCCCGCCGGCCCGTTGCGCGAGCCGATGACGCGCCGCCGTGACGCCACGCTCATCAACGACCCCAACTACCGCGCCACGCCCGACCGCCCGAACGTCTTTGGCATGCGCCTCGAGCTGCAGGACGCCTACAACCTGGCCGACCCGGCGCTGCGCCGCCCGCTGGCCCAGTTCGCACGCGTCGAAGGCGGGCAATTGCTGGCCGCGGCCGGCATCGGCAACCCCGAGCGCTTCTTCGCGTCGCTGCGTGCCGCCGGCCTCAAGCCGAGCACGCTGCCGCTGCCCGACCACTACGATTTCGCCAACAACCCCTTCACCGACAGCCACGCCGAGGTCATCCTGATCACCGAAAAGGATGCCGTAAAATGCGGCCATCTCGACGACCCGCGCATCTGGGTGGTGCCGACCACACCGGTGGTCGACCCGGCGCTGGTCGAACAGGTCTGCCAGCGCGTGCGCGCCCTGGCCGATCGCGCAACGCTCAAGGCAAGCGCACAATAACGCCACCCCTTCCGCTGTACCGGCGCGCCGCCCTACCTGTTGAGCGGCCGCCACGGAGCCTCTACCGCCATGGACAATCGCCTGCTGGAAATCCTCGTCTGCCCGTTGTGCAAGGGCACGCTGCAACACGACCGCGCCAACAACGAACTGATCTGCCACGTCGACAAGCTGGCCTACCCGATCCGCGACGGCATCCCCGTCATGCTGGCTGACGAAGCGCGCCAGACCGTGGAAGGCACGCCGGTCGATCCGGCCTGATACGAAGGTCACCGCCATGTCGCACGCGCCGTTCATTGCTGTCATTCCCGCGCGGCTGGCGTCCACGCGGCTGCCCAACAAACCGCTGGCCGACATCGACGGCAAGCCGATGGTGGTGCGCGTGGCTGAACGCGCGCATCAGTCATCCGCCGCGCGCGTGGTGGTTGCCACCGATGCAGCGTCGGTCGCCGACGCCTGCATGCAGCATCACGTGGAAGCCGTGCTCACGCGTGCCGACCACGCATCCGGCACCGACCGTCTGGCCGAAGTGGCCACCGTGCTGGGGCTGCCCGATGACGCCATCGTCGTCAACGTGCAAGGCGACGAACCGCTGATCGCCCCAACGCTGATCGACAACGTGGCAGCGCACCTGCGCGACCACCCCGACTGCGCCATCGCCACCGCTGCCCACCCGATCCACGACCCGGCCGACGTCTTCAACCCGAACGTCGTCAAGGTCGTGCTGGACGCCGCCGATCGCGCACTGTTGTTCTCGCGCGCACCGCTGCCGTGGGCGCGCGACACCTGGACGCCCGCCGTCATGGCCGGGTCCGTTGCGGAACGCCCGCTGCCGGCCATGCCCGTGCTGCGCCATATCGGCATCTACGCGTACCGCGCCGGGTTCCTGCGCCGCTTCCCGCAATTGGCCGCCGCCCCCATCGAACAGACCGAACAGTTGGAGCAGCTACGCGCGATGTGGCACGGTGAGCGCATTGCCGTGCTGACCACCGATGACGCCCCCGCCGCCGGAGTCGATACCCCCGAAGACCTTACCCGGGTACGCGCTGCCTGGGCTGAACTCCTGGCGCAGGACGGCCCCTGAGCCCGCATTTCTCTGAAGTTTGCGCGCGGGGCTGCCAAAACCCCGGCCCCGGCATGGCATAATCGCGAGGACGACAAGCCGCATGACGGCGCCCACGCAGGCGCCACAGCGGCGACAGGGAGACAAATCGAGCCATGGGTGCCGCCGTCCGGCGGACGCCTGATTCCCCAGAGTCCGGTAAGGCTGGCGTCAACTTCGCCCGCTAGGCTGCCTGTTCGCGTCGATTGCGTCGCCATGGTTTTACCCGCAGGCGTATTGGGAATCCGCCCTCTTGGACCGATTCCCAACGCGCTTCACACACCCTGACAGCGCGACAGGATTCGAAAACTTGAGGAACTCGTCACCATGCGGTTGATTCTGTTGGGCGCGCCCGGCGCCGGCAAAGGTACGCAAGCGAAATTCATCTGCGAAAAGTTCGGCATTCCGCAGATCTCCACCGGCGACATGCTGCGCGCGGCCGTCAAGGCCGGTACCCCGCTGGGTATCGAAGCAAAGAAGGTGATGGATGCCGGCGGCCTGGTATCGGATGACATCATCATCGGCCTCGTGAAAGACCGCCTGCAGCAGCCTGACTGCAAGAACGGCTACCTGTTCGACGGCTTCCCGCGCACCATTCCGCAAGCGGAAGCCATGAAAGATGCCGCCGTGGCCATCGACTACGTGCTGGAAATCGACGTGCCGTTCGACGCCATCATCGAGCGCATGAGCGGCCGCCGCGTGCACGTGGCGTCGGGCCGCACGTACCACGTCAAGTACAACCCGCCCAAGACCGAAGGCGTGGACGACGAATCCGGCGAACCGCTGATCCAGCGCGACGACGACAAGGAAGACACCGTGCGCAAGCGCCTGGACGTGTACGAGAACCAGACGCGTCCGCTGGTGGACTACTACTCGCAGTGGGCCGCCAACGGCAACAGCGCCGCCAAGGTTGCGCCGCCGAAGTACCGCAAGATCAGCGGCGTGGGCAATGTCGACGAAATCACGGCCCGCGTGTTCGGAGCGCTGCAGGACTAAGCGCTCCCGCGCATTACACGCCAGGAAGAACGGCGCCTCGATTATGAGGCGCCTTTTTTTTGCGCGATCGACGGCCGCTTCGCGCTACCATACGACGCTGAACTTGACGCGAACGTAAACGTCAAGTAACTCGCAAACCACACACAGGGAGACATGGCATGGAGATTCGCGATCAGGTATTCATCGTCACCGGCGGCGCGTCGGGACTGGGCGCAGGCACGGCACGCACGTTGGCCGAGGCCGGCGGCAACGTGGTGATTGCAGACCTGAACGAGGCCGCCGGCACGGCGCTGGCGCAGGAACTGGGCGGTCGCTTCGTGCGCTGCGATGTCACGTCCGAAGCGGACGGGCAAGCCGTTGTGGACGCCGCCACATCGCTGGGCACGCTGCGCGGGCTGGTGAACTGCGCAGGGATTGCAACGGCGTCGCGCACGGTGGGCAAGACGGGGCCGCACCCGCTGGACCAGTTCGCACGCGTGATCAACATCAATCTGATCGGCACCTTCAACATGATCCGCCTGGCCGCGACGGCCATGGCCGGCAACACACCCAACGCCGGCGGCGAGCGCGGCGTGATCATCAACACGGCATCGGTGGCTGCGTTTGACGGGCAGATTGGTCAGGCGGCCTACGCGGCGTCCAAGGGCGGCGTGGTGGCGATGACGCTGGCGATTGCACGTGACCTGTCGCGTGACGGCATCCGCGTGATGACGATTGCGCCGGGCATTTTCGAAACGCCGATGCTGCTCGGCATGCCGGCCGAAGTACAGGACGCGCTGGGCAAGATGGTGCCGTTCCCACCGCGCCTGGGTAAGCCGTCGGAATATGCGCAGCTCGCGCGTGCGATCGTTGAGAACCCGATGCTCAATGGTGAGACCATCCGCCTGGATGGCGCCATCCGCATGCAGCCGAAGTAAGCGCAGCGATCCGGTCGTCAGGCGGCTGGCAGCGCCATCCGGCGAATCATCTGCCACGCCGCTTCGGCCGCCGGCGACAACGACCGGTCATGCCGACGCGCCAGCACGATGGCGCGCGTTTCCTTAGGGGACAACGGCACCGCCACCAATGGCGACGAGGACGGCAGCGGCAACGACAGCGACGGCACCACGCCCGCGCCGATACCAGCTTCCACCATGCCGAATACGGCGCTGCTGTGACCCATCTCCTGCGCAACGTCCGGGTGAACGCCGTGGCGCAGGAAAATGCGGTCGATGAGCGGGCGGCTGCCCGAAGCATGGTCGAGCAGGACGACCGCCGTGCGATGCAAATCTTTCCAGCGCACACTGCTGCGCTGCGCGAACGGGTGATCCTTGCGACAGACGAGGCAGAACGGATCGATCAGCAGTGGCTCGGTCCATAGGCCTTCGGTATCGAGGGGTTCCACCACCACCCCAAAATCGGCTCCGCCTGTGCGGATCAATTGCAGCGTGTCGACCTGCACGGAGTCACGCACGATCATGCGGATGTCTGGATAGCGCACCGCGCACTCCGCCACGTAGACCGGCATCAACCGGGTCGACACGGTCGGACTGGACGCCACGACAACGCGGCCGCGCCGCTGCTCGCTCACCTGTCGCGCCTGTTGCAACGTGTCGTCCAGATCAGCGACGAGGCGATCCAGCGCCGTCGCCAGCGAGCGGCCCACTTCCGTCAGCACGACTTCGCGGGTGGTGCGATCGAGCAGCTTCAAGCCCAGTTCGCCTTCCAGCTCCGAAATCGAGCGGCTCACGGCCGGTTGCGTCAGGCCAATGGTGTCGCCCGCCCGGCTGAAGCTGTGCGCACGTGCCACCGCGAGAAAGACGCGCAACTGGCGCAAGGTCACATTCATGCCGACGACGTATGAATTGATTCGATCAATGCATTTGTATTCTAGATGGGGATGTTGTGCAATAGCGGCTATCCCGCCATCCAAACCGCGCCGTCACGTAATGGTGACCGCGCACGCACATGAAGATCCCGCTGTTGTCTCCGTTGTTGTCCCAGATCGATGGGTTCATCCGCGCCATGCTCGTGATGGTCGCGCTCGCCCTTTTCTTCCCGGCGCTTGGCGCGAGCGACGGCCCGCTGCGGCTGGACATCGTCACCATCGTCGGCGTGTCGCTGGTGTTCTTCCTGCACGGCGCGGCGCTCTCCCGCGAGAAGATCGTCGAAGGCGCGCGCAACTGGCGCCTGCATCTGTTCGTGCAGAGCTGCACCTTCATCCTGTTTCCGCTGATCGGCGCGGTCATCCTGTTTGCGTGCAAGCCGTTCATTCCGGCTGAACTGCTGCTGGGCGTGTTCTACCTGTGCGCGCTGCCATCCACGGTGTCGTCGTCGGTGGCGATGACGGCGATGGCCAAGGGCAACGTGCCGGCCGCCATCTTCAATGCGACCATCTCGGGCCTGATCGGCATGATCGCCACGCCGCTGCTGATGAGCTTCGTGATCCAGGCGTCGGGCGCGGACCTGTCGGTCGGCAAGGCGCTGCTGGGCGTGGCCGAGCAACTGCTGCTGCCGTTCGTGCTAGGCCAGTTGCTGCGACCCGTGCTGGGGGGCTTCATCAACAAGCACAAGCCGATCATCAACAAAGTGGATCGCGCGGTGATCCTGCTGATCGTCTTCAACTCGTTTGCTGATTCGACGCACGCGGGTGTGTGGTCGAAGTATCCGTGGGAAACCATCGTGGCCGTGGCCGTGATGAGCGGCGCGCTGCTCTTCGTCGTGCTGGGCGCGACGACTTGGCTGTCGCGGCGCGCGGGCTTCAACCTGGCCGACGAAATCACTGCCGTGTTCTGCGGCTCGAAGAAGAGCCTGGCGAACGGCGTGCCGATGGCGAAGATCCTGTTTGCCGGCAACCCTGCGCTCGGCCTGATCGTGCTGCCGCTGATGATCTTTCACCAGTTGCAGCTCATCGTGTGTTCGACGCTGGCGCGCAAATACGCCGATCGCGTTGCCCACGCAGAGGCCAGCGCGGGGGTCCCGGCGAGCCGCCCGGCTTGATCAGCGCAGGCCCATCAGACCCGCGAGTTTCGCTTCCGGCCAGTGGTAGGTGCGCACCCACGCGTGCCCGCCATCGGCCGTCTCCAGCCAGTCCCGGCTGGCCGACACACCGCCCAGGGCTTCGTAGAAGCCGATCGCGGCGGTGTTCGCCTCGTACACCAGCAGATGTAACTGTGTGATGCCCTGAGCCACGGCCCAGCGCGCCGCTTCGCCCATCAGGCGCTTGCCGACACCATGGCCGCGTGACGTCGGCAGCAGATGCAGGTTGTCGACGAGCGCGCCCCATGGCGTATTGTCTTCACGCATGGCGCAGAGGAAACCGATGGTCTCGCCATCCAGATCGGCACACCACACGTATTGCCCGGCCACGGGTGCAGTCATGCGTTCACGCCACTTCGCGTGCATCTCTGCGCTGGCCACGCCGTCGAGATACGCGTCGGACAGGACCCCGAGCCCGCGATACGCGGTCTGCCAGCTTCGCGTGTGGATGTCGGCGATGGTGCTGGCGTCAGACGCACCGCCTTCGCGTAGCACAAGCGTCGTCATGCGTCAGACGCCCGGGTTGCGCGACAACGGCGGGTTCTTGGCAAAGTAGGCGCGAATGCCGCGCAGGATCGCGTCGGCAAGCTGGTTCTGGTGCCCCAGGTCGTTGAGCTTGGCTTCTTCTTCCGGGTTGGAGATGAAGGCCGTCTCGACGAGGATCGATGGAATGTCGGGCGCCTTGAGCACCGCAAAGCCCGCCTGCTCCACCTGCCCCTTGTGCAGCCGGTTGATGCCGCCGATCTGGTCCAGCACGGCCTTGCCGACCTTCATGCTGTCGCCGATCTGCGCGGTGGTCGACAAATCCAACAGCACGCGCGTGACCTGGGCGTCTTTCGAGCCGAGATTGGCACCGCCGATCATGTCGGCGGCGTTTTCCTTGTTGGCGAGCCACTTGGCCTGCGCGCTGGAGGCGCCGCGATCCGAAAGCACGAACACCGATGCACCGCGCGCTTCCGGGGTGACGAATGCATCGGCGTGGATGGAGACGAACAGATCCGCCTGCACGCGGCGCGCCTTCTGCACGCGCACGCCCAGCGGGACGAAGTAATCGGAATCGCGCGTCATCATGGCGCGCATGTTGGGCTGGGCGTCGATCTTGGCCTTGAGCATGCGGGCGATCGACAGCACGACGTCTTTCTCGTGCGTACCGGCACCGCCCGTCGCGCCCGGGTCCTCGCCCCCATGGCCGGGGTCGATGGCGACCGTGAGCAGGCGGCGCATGCGCGGGCCGTTCGAGGGTGCACGCGGCACGGGTGGCTCGGGAATGATCTCCAGCGGCGGCGTATTCGGCGCGTTGGCGAGCGTCGACGGAGGATTCGAAGAGGTCGTCGGCGGCACCTTGCGCGGCGGCGTGCGGTTGGCAAGCGCCGGGAGGTGCGGCTCTTCGATCGGCGGCTTGGTTGGGCTGCCGCCGCTGCTGCGGCGTGCCAGCGCAGCGATGGGGTCATCGTCATCCGGTGTCGGCATCGGCGTGCCGCCCGACGCGGCAAAGCGCTCCTGCTTGCCCTCGGTGGCCTGCACGAGCTGCATCAGCGGGTCGGGCGGGTTGGTTGGGTACAGGTCGAACACCAGCCGGTTGCGATAGCCGGCAATCGGCAGCAGCGTGAACACCTGTGGGTTGACGCTTTCCTTCAGGTCGAACACCAGGCGTACGACGCTCGGCCGGTTCTGACCCACGCGCACCTGGCGGATGTACGGATCGTTCGGCGCGATCTTGGCCACCAGCTCGCGCAACGTCGGGTTCAGCTCGAGCCCGTCGATATCGACCATCAGGCGATCCGGATCCTTGATGAGCTGATGCGTGGCCTTGAGCGCGACGTCGGATTCGATCGTCACGCGTGTGTAGTCCTCGGCGGGCCACACGCGCACGGCGACGATGTTGGCGCCGCGCGCAATCTGCGGGCCCACCAGGCTCAGGATGACCGTGCCTGCGCCGGCCTTCGCCATGCGCGTGAGCCATTGGCGGCGGGCCTGGCTCGGCAGGTTGGGATCATCCGGATGGTCGGTCGGCAGATGCTTGATCAGCATGGGAACAGGTGTTGCAACGACTGTAGAAGTTGAAGGCCGGTCTGCGTGCGTGCGCTCAGACGTGCTGCGCGCGGTGCATGCTCAACGCCGTCATCGTAGGTTTCGTGCACAACGTCGACCGATAACGCGATGTGCAGATCGGGCGTGCCGAGCAGCGCCTGCGCCTTCTCGGGCCATTCGACCAGGCACAGCGCGGGTTCGGCAAAGCAGTCGCGGAAACCGGCATCGGTCCATTCTTCGGGATCGGCAAAACGGTACAGGTCGAAGTGATAGACCTTTTGCGTGCCCGTAGTTCCGGCAACGTCGTACGGCTCGACCAGCGTATAGGTGGGGCTGCGCACGCGCCCGGTGTGTCCGAGGCCGCGCAGGATGGCACGCGAGAGCGTCGTCTTGCCCGCGCCCAGATCGCCCGAGAGCTGCACCTGCACGGGCCGCGGACCCAGTGCCAGCACCGCCTGCGCAAGCGCCGTGCCAAAGGCCGACGTGGCCGCTTCATCGACGAGCGAAAGCGTGCGCTCGGCGAGCGGAGGGGTCAGACCAGAAGGCACGTCAGCAGGGAGCACGGTGGGCATTGCGTACAATTTGGGCATGTCCGCCACCCCCACGTCATCACCCGAAACGAACCTGGATGCACGCCTGCCAGCCGATGCGGCCGGCATGCACGCGCTCGTGGCGCAGATCCGTTCCTGGGGTGCCGAACTCGGTTTCGATGCGGTCCGCATCGCCGATGTCGACCTGTCGCATGCTGAAGAAGGGCTCCAGACATGGCTTGCGCAGGGGTTTCACGGTGACATGGATTATATGGCGAACCATGGCATGCTCCGGGCACGCCCGGCCGAACTTGTTGCCGGAACGGTACGCGCCATCGTCGCGCGGATGCCGTATCTGCCACATCTGGCCGATCCGCAAACACCCGGCAGCGACTGGCGCACCATCGAGTGGGACCGCCTGCGGCGCCCGAAAGACGCCACCATCTCGCTCTACGCACGCGGCCGCGACTATCACAAGGTACTGCGCCAACGCCTGCAGAAGCTGGCCGAAAAAATTGCCGGTGCCATCGGGCCGTACGGCTTTCGCGTGTTCACCGATTCGGCGCCAGTGCTGGAAGTCGCACTGGCTACCAACGGCGGCCTGGGCTGGCGCGGCAAACACACTCTGCTGCTGGACCGCGATGCGGGCTCGATGTTCTTCCTCGGCGAAATCCTCGTCGAGCTGCCCTTTCCCGTTGACCCGCCCGTGGAGCCTCTCTGCGGCAACTGCACGCGCTGCATCGACGTGTGCCCCACGCAGGCCATCGTCGCGCCATACACGGTGGACGCGCGACGCTGCATCTCTTACCTGACGATCGAGCACAAGGGCAGCATCCCGGTCGAGCTGCGCGCGGCGATGGGTAACCGCGTCTACGGCTGCGACGACTGCCAGCTCATCTGCCCATGGAACAAGTTTGCTGTGCCGGCCAACCTGCCCGACTTCGATGTGCGCAACGGATTGGATGCGGCCACGCTAGCAGAGCTGTTCAACTGGACCGACGCCGAATTCAACCAGCGGCTGGAAGGCAGCCCGATCCGCCGCATCGGGCACGAGCGCTGGCTGCGCAACATTGCCGTGGCGATTGGCAACGCACTGCGCGCCCCGCTGCCGGATACCACGCGCGCGCAACTGTTTGCCGCCTTGAAAGCACGCGCCGATGACGCCTCGGAACTCGTACGTGAACACGTGGCCTGGGCGCTGGCACAGACGACGTAAGCGCTCGCTCGGGTTAGGCACGTCAACGCATCAGGACTGTGACGCGTCTTTAATCTGATTTTCCAAGTTGCAACGCCGATTGGTTTAAAAACCAAACAAAGTGTGCCTAGCACAGAGCCATGAATGCCTGCTTAACGCTCATGCCAGCAGGGCCTTATACCGCCTAGTACGCAAACGCTTGCGCATCAGGGCAGACACCAATTGTTTGCAAACAAAATATCGGGAAAATGGCGGCTTAATCTCAAACCGCTCACTCCGATGTTTTCCGCTCCTGTTGATCTCCGCTGCGCGTTGCAGGTTGCTGTGCGTGCCTGCTCATCCCGGATGGCACGCGCGTGGCGAGGCGGCGTCCTGGGCGCGGTGTTCTGCGCCGCGTGCGTGAGCCCGGCATGGGCAACGGTGAACGTCGAGGGCGTGCCCTTCGACGACGCCGCACGCGTAGCCGGCCGCGAACTGCTGCTCAACGGCACGGGTCTGCGTTCCGTGTTTGTCATCAAAGGCTATGTGGCAGGCCTGTATCTGCCCGAGCGCGCGAAAAACGCGGCGGTCATCCTGGGCATGAAGGGGCCGAAGCGGCTGCAGATCCACCCGCTGCGCGATGTGGGCGCCGACACCTTCATCCACGCGCTGAACGACGGCATCCACCGCAACCAGACGGAAATTCAAGTGCAGAAGCTGGCCGACCGCCTGACACTGTTGCAAGACGCGATGCGCCAGATCGGCTCGACCAAGCGCGGCGACACCATCAACTTCGACTACGCGCCCGATGCCGGCACCATCATCAGCATCAATGGCGTGACACGCACCAAGGCCATCCCCGGCGAAGATTTCTACCAGGCCGTGCTCAGCATCTTCATCGGCAACAGCCCGGTCGACCGCGATCTGAAAAGCGGGCTGCTCGGAACCTGACAATCTGACGATTGGCTTTTCGGGGTGTCCCCGGTTGTCGCATGGTTGGCGTTTGCCGTTGTGCTATTCAGCAGTTTCCCCACAAGAACGCAGAACGCACACCAAGCTACAAGGAGGAGACGATGACCAAGGGACGACTGATCGCCAGCCTGATGGGCGCCGCAGGAATGGGGTTGTGCGGGCCGGCGTTGGCCGGCAACTACCCAGTCAAGCCGCTCAAGCTGATCATTCCATTTCCCCCGGGCGGCACGACCGACATCGTGGGGCGCGGCGTGGCCGATCAGCTCTCGAAGGTGCTGGGCCAGGCCGTGGTCGTAGAAAACAAGGGCGGCGGCGGCGGTTCGATTGGCGCCGATGCGATCGCCAAGGCGGCGCCAGATGGCTACACGATCGGCATCGCCACCGTCTCGACGCACGCGGTCAACCCGGCGTGCAACCCGAAGCTTTCGTACGACCCGCTCAAGGATTTCAAGCCGATCACCAACCTGGCCACGGTGGCCAACGTGATTGCAGTCAACCCGACCTTTCCGGCCAAGAACTACAAGGAATTCGTCGCGGTGCTGACGGCCAATCCCGGTAAATATTCGTTTGCGACATCCGGCACCTGCGGCATCGGCCACATGCTCGGTGAGGAGTTCAAGGTGCTGACCAAAACGCAGATGGTCCATGTGCCGTATCGCGGCGCTGGGCCGGCGCTGAACGACGTGCTGGCCAACCAGGTGCCGATCATGGTCGACAACCTGCCGTCGTCCATTCAGTTCATCAAGGGCGGCAAGCTACAGCCGATCGTGGTGGCGTGGAACAAACGCATCGATAGCCTGCCCGATGTGCCCACCTTTGCCGAAGTCGGCCTGAAGGATGCGAATGACCCGGCGTGGTATGGCCTGGTCGCGCCGGCGGGCACATCCGACGACATCATCCGCAAGCTCAACGAAGCCGCCGTGAAGGCGCTGAAAGACCCCAGCCTCGTGGACCGATTCCGCGGTGCCGGTGCTGAGCCTGTCGGCAATACCCCGCAGCAATACGCGGCCGAGATCAAACGCGAATTCGACAAGATGCGCACCCTGGTCAAGCAGCAGAACATCAAGCTGGATCAGTAACCCTGCCCCACCTGGGGCCTGTGCTAGATTCGCAGGATTGTTTTCCAGCGCCGGCCCCTGTCATGCCATCCCCTTTCGACGCCGTTCTCGAAGCGCCCTTCGGCAAGCTGGGCGTACGCGTGGCCGACGGCGCGCTTCGTGAACTCGTTTACCTGCCGGAAGGCACGCCCCTCGCCAATTCATCGGACGCGTTGATCGCAAGGCTGGCCCGTCAGCTCGATGCGTACTACAGCGACCCTCGCGCGACATTCGACGTCCCGCTCGCGCGCGCCGGCACCGATTTCCAGCACCGCGTATGGCAGGCCATCAGCGCCATTCCGTGCGGCAGCGTCATCACCTACGGCACCATCGCGCAACAGATCGGCAGCGTGCCACGCGCGGTCGGCCAGGCATGCGGTGACAACTGGTTCCCGATCCTCATTCCGTGCCACCGCGTGGTGAGTGCGTCCGGCATCGGCGGGTTTTCGCATCACACGGATGGCTACCTGTTGAACATCAAGCACTGGCTGCTGCGCCACGAAGGCGTGATGCTGATATGAGAAAGGCCGCACGGAAAGACGCCGAAGCGCCATCCCTGCCGCCGCAAAGCGCAGATGTCATCCAGCGTTTTTGCGACGCGCTGTGGCTGGAGGATGGCCTCGCCCGCAATACGCTCGATGCGTACCGGCGCGACCTCACGCTCTATGCGCACTGGCTCGCCGAGCGCAACAAGTCCATCGCCGAAACCGAAGACGGTGACCTGGCTGACTACTTTGCCGCACGCCATGCCGAGAGCCGCGCATCGTCCGCCAACCGGCGCCGCACGGTGTTCAAGCGATTCTTTCAATGGGCGTTGCGCGAGCACGTGGTGAACACCGATCCGTCGCGCCTGCTGCCGACCGCCAAGCAGCCGCCCCGCTTTCCGAAGACGCTGTCCGAAACGCAAGTCGAGGCGCTCATCAACGCGCCGGATGTCGACACGCCGCTCGGCCTGCGCGACCGCGCGATGATCGAGCTGATGTATGCGAGCGGGCTGCGCGTGTCGGAAATCGTCGCGCTGAAAACGGTGGAAGTCGGCCTGAACGAGGGCGTGGTTCGCGTGGTCGGGGGCAAGGGCGGCAAGGACCGCCTGGTGCCGTTCGGCGCGGAAGCGGGCGACTGGCTGCGGCGTTATCTGCAGGATCGCCAAACGGGCCGCACCGCGCTGCTCGGCGAGCGCACGGCTGACGCGCTCTTCGTCACCGCGCGCGGCGAAGGCATGACGCGCCAGGCGTTCTGGTATCTCATCAAACGCTATGCGCTGCTCGCCGACATTCACGCGCCGTTGTCTCCGCATACGTTGCGGCACGCGTTTGCCACGCACCTGCTTAACCACGGCGCAGACTTGCGCGTCGTGCAGATGCTGCTCGGCCACGCAGATATTTCCACGACGCAGATCTACACCCACGTCGCGCGCGAGCGGCTGCGTACGCTGCATGCGCAGCACCATCCGCGCGGATAGCGATCGTTCCCCTGCCCCGTATGAGCAAGTCCAAGCACGTTTCCGAGACGCCCGCCACGCAGTTCCTCAAGGCACATGGCGTCGCTTTCACCGAGCACACCTACGACTATGTCGACAAGGGCGGCACCACCGAGTCTTCGCGCCAGCTCGGCGTGGAGGAACACCACGTCGTGAAGACACTGGTGATGGAAGACGAACACGCCAAACCGTTGATCGTGCTGATGCACGGGGATTGTTCGGTCTCCACCAAGAACCTCGCGCGCCAGACCGGCCGCAAGACCGTGCAGCCCTGCAAGCCCGAAGTGGCGCAGCGGCACAGCGGTTATCTCGTCGGCGGCACGTCGCCGTTTGGCGTGCGCAAGGCGATGCCGGTGTTTGTGGAAGCGAGCGTGCTGGAGCTGGAGCGCATCTACATCAACGGCGGCAGGCGCGGCTTTCTTGTGAGCATCGCGCCCAGCGTGCTCACCACCGTGCTGAACGCGCAGCCCGTCAACTGTGCAAACCCCGATTGAAACGAACGCGGCGGCTGGGGCACCCTACGCGGCACGCTACAATCCCGCAGCCTGATTTCCTCGATTTCCTATGTCCCCAGTCGTCGCAACCGTCATTTTTGCCCTGGCCGCCTACCTGATCGGCTCGATCTCGTTTGCCGTGGTGGTGAGCCGCGCGATGGGTCTGGCAGACCCGCGCACCTACGGCTCGGGCAACCCCGGCGCCACCAACGTGCTGCGCTCGGGCAACAAGAAGGCGGCCATCCTCACGCTGCTCGGCGATGCGGCCAAGGGCGGGCTGGCGGTGTGGCTGGCGCAATGGCTGGCCCCGCGCTTTGGTGTGGACGAGACCGGCATCGCGCTGGTGGTGATCGCCGTGTTCCTGGGCCACCTGTTTCCGGTGTTCCACCGCTTTGAGGGCGGCAAGGGCGTGGCCACGGCGGCAGGCATTCTGCTCGCGCTGAACGTGTGGCTCGGGCTGGCCACGCTCGCTACGTGGCTCATCATCGCCGTGTTCTTCCGTTATTCGTCGTTGGCTGCGCTGGTGTCGGCGGTGTTCGCGCCGTTCTTCTACGTGCTGATGAACGGCTTCGACTGGATTGCCGGGGCGGTTGCGCTGATGGCGGTGCTGCTTATCGCGCGCCACCGGGCCAATATCGCCAAGCTGCTGGCCGGCAAGGAAAGCCGCATCGGCGAGAAGAAAAAAGCGGCCTAACTCCGCAGCTCGGCGCGCACCGAATGCGCGCGCCGATGTTCTCCCGGCGGCCGGCCCGTGTGTCGCCGGATCAATCGCCGGAAGGCGGACATGTCCTGATAGCCGCACTGCTCGGCAATCGCCGTCAGGCTCAGCGTGCTGACTTCGAGCAAGTGACACGCGCGCTCCACGCGCAACCGGTGCAGCAATTGCAACGGCGACATCCCCACCGTCTTCGTGAAATGCCGCAGCAGCGTCCGCTCGCTGCTTGAGGCGGCCGCAGCCAGCTTTCCCAGGTCAAACGGTTCGTGCAGATGGTGCTGCAGGTAACGCCGCGCACGCAGCACGACGCTGTCGCGGATGGCCGGTTTGCTGCGCAGCCAGATGCCGATGGCCTCGCCGCGCGAGGGGTGATCGAGCGCCGTATTGCCCAGCGTGCGCGCAAGCCGCGCATCCGCCAATCGCGCGACCACGCGATGCGTGAGCGCCACGCCATGCTCCATCGCCCGTGCGGTGATGACGTTGCCGCTGCTGACAATCGCCTGTGCCGGCACCACCTTCAGGCTGGGGAAATTGCCCTGCACCCACCCGGCAATCAGCCACGTGACGGTCAGGCGCTGCCCGGGCGGCAGCACGTCGGCCAGCATCGCCACACCCGTGAACGGCGACGCCACCAACCGCCCGGCCTGCAGATAACGGCGGATGGTGGCGCGCTCCACTTCCAGGAGAGCCAGGCGCTGTTCCAGCGTGCCAATGTGGTCGAAATGCACGGGCGGGACAATCAACGCATCACCGAGCTGCGCGTCGTCATCCGGTAGTGCATCACAACGGCAAGCGAGCGTTTGTGCCGCAGCCTGCCAATGCGCCGGGTCCCGCGCGATGAGTCGCCAGCCGAACATCGGCGTCTTGGCGGCATTGGCGCGCTTGCCGGCCTGCATGGAAGCCAGCGCATTGGCCACGCCAAGCGTGTCGGCAGCCGTTGCCAGTGTGGAAAAGCCGGCGTCGGGAAAGGTCAGCAGGTCGATTTTCGGCATGCCCGAGTATAGGCGTGTGCGGCAATTCCCGTGGCGATATTGACCCCAATTCTGGCGGGAATACCTCTTTCGAATCAGACGCGCCCGATTGACGATGCGACGGTGGCTGCGCACAGACGCAACCGCCTATAACGACACCGACATCAGGAGACAACGCACGATGCAGCGATTCATGCAGGGATGCGCACTGCGCAGCGCGCTTGCCGTGGCCGCACTTGCGGCGCTGGCCGGCTGCGCAAGCACCGACAGTGGCTGGGCCACGCCCGCGGACACCGGCCTCTCGGCTGAAATCAGCCGCACCCGCTTCGGCATTCCGCACGTCCGTGCCAACGACTACGCCAGCCTCGGCTTCGGCATGGCCTATGCCTATGCACAGGACAATGTCTGCCTGCTGGCCGACCAGATCGTCACCGTCCACGGCGAGCGCTCGAAGACGTTCGGGCCGGACGGCACGGTCGTGGTGTCGTTCAAGTCGGTGCCGAACACCCAAGCCGACGCCTTCTTCAAGAGCGCATTCGACGAGGCTGGCCTGCGCGCCGGCTATGCGCAGATGTCGCCTGAAGCGCGCGAGCTGCTGCGTGGCTACATCGCGGGCTACAACCGCTATCTGAAAGACACGCCGGCCGCCAACCGCCCAGCCGCCTGCCGCAATGCCGACTGGGTGCGTCCGCTCACGGTAGCCGACATGATGCTGATGGGCGAAGAAAAAGCCATCCAGGCGAGCGCAGGTGCCATGCTGGCGAGCATCGTCGCCGCGCGGCCCCCGGGCGGCGCCCCTGCATCGGCGGTCATTCCACCCCATGCCGTCGACATCGCTGCACTCGACCGCGACCTGCAACTGCGCGATATGCCGATCGGCTCCAACGGCTGGGCCTTCGGCAAGGACGCCACGGATAACGGCCGCGGTGTGCTGCTCGGCAACCCGCACTTCCCATGGACGACCACCAACCGCTTCTACCAGGTCCACCTGACCGTGCCTGGCAAGCTGGACGTGATGGGCGCGTCGATTGCCGCGTTCCCCGTCGTCAGCATCGGCTTCAACAAAGACGTGGCGTGGACGCATACCGTCTCCACCGGCCGCCGCTTCACGCTGTTCGAGCTGAAGCTGGCCGAAGGCGACCCGACCACCTACCTGATTGACGGCAAGCCGCACAAGATGACCACGCGCACCGTGGCTTTTGACGTGAAGCTGCCGGACGGCCGCATCGAGCGCCGCACGCACACCTTCTACAACACGGTGTACGGCCCCGTGCTGTCGATGCCCGCCGGTGGCATGCCGTGGACCTCGCAGAAGGCCTACACGCTGCGCGACGCCAATCGCAACAACACGCGCTCCATCGATACTTGGCTGCATATCGCACAGGCCAAGGACGTGGCGGGCATCCAGCAGGCGATCGGCAACCTCGGCATCCCCTGGGTGAACACGATCGCCACCGACCGAAACGGCCGTGCGCTGTTTGCCGATGTGTCGACCACGCCGGACGTGTCGGCTGAAGCGCTCAAGCGTTGCGCGCCGTCGCCGCTCGCAGACAAGCTCTTCAAGGGCGCGGGGCTGGTGCTGCTCGACGGCTCACGCAGTGCGTGCGACTGGCAGGTCGATCCGGCCTCGCCCGTGCCGGGCCTGGTGGCGCCCGCGCGCATGCCGGTACTGGAGCGGGAAGACTACGTCGCCAACAGCAACGACAGCTCGTGGCTGACCAACCCAGCGCAGAAGCTGACCGGCTTCTCGCCGGTGATAGGCTCGACCGACGTGCCGCAGCGCCTGCGCACACGCATCGGCATCATCGAAATCGAACGTCGCCTGAACGGCACTGACGGGCTGCCCGGCAACAAGGTCAACCTACCGAACCTGCAGGCGATGATCTTCCGCGACGCCAACCTCGCCGGCCACCTCGTGCACGACGATCTCCTGGCCGCCTGCAAAGGCACGTCCGATCTCGACACCGATGTACGCGACGGCTGCGCCGCCCTGGCGCAATGGAACCTCACGGACAACGTCGACGCACGCGCTGCGCACCTGTTCCGCGAGTTCTGGATGCGCGCCAAGGACATCCCGCACGTCCATGCGATCGACTTCAACCCGGCTGATCCGGTCCACACGCCGCGCAGCCTGCGCATGAGCGATGCAGCCGTGCGCACGGCCGTGTTCAAAGCATTGAAGGATGCCGTGGGCGCGGTTCGCACCGCCGGCTTTGCGCTGGATGCGCCGCTGGGCACTGTGCAGGCGGCACACGCGCCGGGCGACAACATCACCCTGCACGGCGGCGAGGAATACGAGGGCGTGCTGAACAAGCTGCAGAGCACGCCGATCGGGCCGAAGGGCCTGCAGGTGTATTTCGGCACGAGCTACATCCAGACTGTAACGTTCGACGATCAGGGTCCGGTGGCCGATGCGCTTCTGACCTACGGTGAATCGACCGATCCGGCTTCACCGCATGCGTTCGACCAGATGCGCGAATTCTCGGCCAAGCGCTGGAACCGGCTACCGTTCTCGGAAGCCGCCATCGCCGCCGATCCGGCACTGAAGGTGACGAAGTTGTCGCAGTAAACTTTGCCGCTGCAAATGCAAACGCCCCGCTCGTGCGGGGCGTTTTGCTTGGAAAGCGCGTCGGGCTCAGTCGCGGAAGTTATTGAAATCCAGCGGCGTGTCGCTCACCTCCTTGCGCAGCATGGCGATCACGCTTTGCAGGTCATCCCGCTTGGCGCCGGTCACACGTACCGCGTCGCCCTGGATACTCGCCTGCACCTTGATCTTGCTGTCCTTGATCGTCTTGACGATCTTCTTGGCCAGGTCGCCCGAGACGCCCTTCTTGATCTTGACGACCTGCTTCATCTTGTCGCCGGCGATCTTCTGCTTGTCCTGGTAGTCCAGGAAGCGTACGTCGACGTTGCGTTTGGCGAGCTTGTTCATCAGCACGTCGTTGACCTGTTCGATCTTGAAATCGTCGTCGGCAAACAGCGTGAGTTCCTGCTCCTTGTGCTCGACCCGGGAGTCCGAGCCCTTGAAGTCGAATCGCGTCGAAATCTCTTTGTTGGCCTGTTCCACGGCGTTTTTCACTTCCACCATGTTGGCTTCGCATACCACGTCAAACGACGGCATCGTGTTCTCCTTGCAGACTTGAATTCGGGTTGCTGCGGCGCCCTTGTGCGGGTGCCGCGTTCGCCATGGCTTCTATAATCTTGGCTTTCCCAGCAGATTTGGCGCCATGGCGTTGCTCGACACGCATTATCCCCTAGGCCAGCACAACACGTTCCGTTTTGAGGCCACCGCCCGCTACGCCGCGCACGTGCGCACGCCGGAAGACATTCCCGCCGCGCTGGCCGACCCGCGCGTGCAGGGCTTGCCTTTGCTGGTGCTGGGTGGCGGCAGCAACGTCGTGCTCACGCGCGATTTCGAAGGCCTGGTGTTGCTGATGGAGATTATGGGCATCGCCACTGGCCAAAGCATGGTCGATGGCCACGCAGTCAACACCGTCACCGCAGGAGGCGGCGAATCATGGCACGGCCTCGTCGCTCACACCGTCTCTCATGGCTTGCCTGGGCTGGAAAACCTCGCGCTGATTCCCGGTACGGCGGGCGCGGCGCCCATCCAGAACATCGGCGCATACGGCGTCGAGATCAAGGACCGCTTCCAGTCCCTGCGCGCCTACGACCGCCACGCCGGCGAGTTCGTCTCCCTCACCGCCGCCGATTGCGCCTTCGGCTATCGCGACAGCCTCTTCAAGCGCGCCGGCGCCGATCGCTACGTCATCACCGAAGTCACCTTCGCCCTGCCGGTGGATTGGCAGCCCGACACGCATTACGCCGAACTCGCGCGCGAGTTGGCCGCGCAGAACATCGCCCGCCCGACGGCGCAGGACATCTTCGATGCGGTTGTCACCATCCGCCGCCGCAAGCTGCCCGATCCGGCGGAGATTGGCAACGCGGGCAGCTTCTTCAAGAACCCCATCGTCGACGCCGCGACGCGCGATGCGCTGGCCGCGCGCTTCCCGAATCTGGTCGGATATGCCCAGCCGGACGGCAAATACAAGCTCGCCGCCGGCTGGTTGATTGATCAATGCGGCTTCAAGGGCCGGCAGAGCGGCGCAGTGGGCGTGTATGAAAAGCAGGCGCTGGTGCTCGTACACCGGGGCGGCGGCAGCGCAGTCCAGTTGATGACGCTGGCGCGCGAGATCCAGGACGCCGTGCATGCGCGCTTTGGCGTGCGTATCGAACCCGAACCGGTCGTGGTGTAAACGGGCTGGCGGGTGGGCACGCTGGGCATCTCGCGCCACATCGCACGCCTCAAGATCCAGGCAGCCCTCGCCCGACATACCCGCGGTCGACCCAATGGCCTAAAATGGCTGGTTTGACCCCACGACCTCCCTTTTCGCGTTCCATTTCATGACCACCGAAACCTTTGACGGCGTCCGCCTGACCACCAAGGCCAATGTGTACTTTGACGGAAAGTGCGTCAGCCACAGCTTTACCCTGCCCGACGGCACCAAGAAGTCCGTGGGCGTGGTGCTGCCGGCCACGCTGACCTTCGGCACGGCCGCCGCCGAGATCATGGAATGCGTGGGTGGTTCGTGCGAATACAAGCTCGACGGCACCGATGAATGGAAGACGTCCGGCGCAGGCGACAGCTTCCAGGTTCCGGCCAACTCGAAGTTCGACATTCGGGTGACCGAGGCCTACCACTACATCTGCCACTACGCCTGAAACCGGCTCACGATCCTACTGCGCACTCCGATCTTGGCCCTGCGATGCTCGCCGTACCCATGTACGGCTGCGCTTCTCGAACCAACCTCGGAGCGCTCGCTGCGGATCGTGAGCCGGTTTGAATCCTGAACGGCTATTTGAAGAGAAAGATTATGGAAACCATCCTGCAACATGTTCCCGTCGGCCAGAAGGTCGGCATTGCCTTCTCGGGCGGTCTCGATACCAGCGCTGCGCTGCGCTGGATGAAGAACAAGGGCGCGCTGCCCTATGCCTATACCGCCAATCTCGGCCAGCCCGACGAGGAAGACTACGATGCCATCCCGCGCAAGGCCATGGAGTACGGTGCAGAGAAGGCCCGCCTGATCGACTGCCGGCCGCAGTTGGCCAATGAAGGCATCGCCGCAATCCAGTCCGGCGCCTTCCACATCAGCACCGGCGGCATCACGTACTTCAACACCACGCCGCTGGGCCGCGCCGTGACCGGCACCATGCTGGTCGCCGCCATGAAGGAAGACGACGTCAACATCTGGGGCGACGGCTCGACCTTCAAGGGCAACGACATCGAGCGCTTCTACCGCTACGGCCTGCTGACCAACCCGGCACTGAAGATCTACAAGCCGTGGCTGGACCAGGCCTTCATCGACGAGCTGGGCGGCCGCGCCGAAATGTCGGCCTTCATGACCAAGGAAGGTTTCGGCTACAAGATGAGCGCCGAGAAGGCCTACTCCACGGACAGCAACATGCTGGGCGCCACGCACGAGGCTAAGGATCTGGAGCACCTGAACAGCGGCATCCGCATCGTCAACCCAATCATGGGCGTGGCGTTCTGGAAGCCGGAAGTCGAGGTCAAGGCGGAAGAAGTCTCGATCACCTTCGACGAAGGCCGCCCGGTCGCTGTCAACGGCCGCGAAATCGCCGACCCGGTGGAGATGTTCCTGGAGCTGAATCGCATCGGTGGCCGCCACGGCCTGGGCATGAGCGACCAGATCGAAAACCGCATCATCGAAGCCAAGAGCCGCGGCATCTACGAAGCCCCGGGCATGGCGCTGCTGCACATCGCCTACGAGCGCCTGGTGACCGGCATCCACAACGAAGACACCATCGAGCAGTACCGCATCAACGGCCTGCGCCTGGGCCGTCTGCTGTACCAGGGCCGTTGGTTCGACCCGCAAGCGATCATGCTGCGCGAAACCGCCCAGCGCTGGGTGGCCCGCGCCGTGACCGGTACCGTCACGCTGGAACTGCGCCGCGGCAACGACTACTCGATCCTGAACACCGAATCGCCGAACCTGACCTACGCACCTGAGCGTCTGTCGATGGAGAAGGTTGAAGACGCACCGTTCAGCCCCGCCGACCGCATCGGCCAACTGACCATGCGCAACCTCGACCTGATGGACACGCGCGACAAGCTGTCGATCTACGCGAAGGCCGGCCTGCTGTCGCTGGGTACCGCCAACGCACTGCCTCAACTCGACGGCGGCAAGAAGTAACTGCCGGCCCCCCCCCCCAAAGCGAAAGGCCGCTCCGACGTCAATCGGAGCGGCCTTTTTCTATGGCGTCAGACTCGGGCTCAGTAACGCCCGCAGAGCAGGTATTCCATCAGCGCCTTCTGCACGTGCAGGCGGTTTTCCGCCTCGTCCCACACGACGCTCTGCTTGCCGTCGATGACGGCCGCTTCGACTTCCTCGCCGCGGTGAGCGGGCAGGCAGTGCATGAACAGCGCATCGGGTTGCGCGCGCTGCATCATCGCCTCGGTGACCATCCAGTCGCCAAAGGCCTTCTTGCGCGCTTCGTTTTCAGCTTCGTAGCCCATGCTGGTCCACACGTCCGTGGTCACCAGATGCGCGCCGTCGCAGGCTTCGAGCGGGTTTTCGAACACATGCACGAACGGCAAGGCGGAATCGGCCACCATGGCCGGATCCAGCTGATAGCCCTTCGGCGCAGAAAAATGGAAGCGGAAGCCGAGGATCTCCGCCGCCTGGATCCACGTGTATGCCATGTTGTTGGCATCGCCCACCCAGGTGACGGTCTTGCCCTTGATGGGGCCGCGCTGCTCGATGAAGGTAAAGATGTCGGCCAGCACCTGGCACGGGTGGTATTCGTTGGTCAGCCCGTTGATGACCGGCACGCGCGAATGCGCAGCAAAGCGCTCGATGATCTCCTGCCCGAAGGTGCGGATCATGATGATGTCGGTCATGCGGGAGATGACCTGCGCCGCGTCTTCGATCGGCTCACCGCGCCCAAGCTGGGAATCGCGCGTATTCAGGAAGACTGCGTGACCGCCGAGCTGGTGAATGCCGGCTTCGAACGACAGGCGCGTACGCGTGGAATTCTTCTCGAAGATCATGGCCAGCGTGCGGTCGTGCAGCGGGTGCCACGTCTCGTAGTTCTTGAACTTGGCCTTGAGGATCGCGGAACGGTCCAGCAGGTATTCGTACTCTTCCAGAGAAAAGTCCTTGAACTGCAGGTAGTGCTTGATCGAGCTTGGTGGGTTCATAAAACAACGAAGGCGGCCTGCAGTTGACGCACCGGGAACATCCCGTGGCACGTCGCCCTAGCCGCCTTGCCTGTTGAAGATTCAGGCCATCATACGGGATCGCCACCGGTTTGGCGAGTTTCGCGCCTGCGCGGGCCGGCTACATAAAGGCCTGGGTGAAAGGCCGATGAAAGTCTTATATAAGATATAATACTTGCTGCCTCGGATGCCCCAACCGTCCGCAAACCGGTACGACAAGCCGGTCCGTCCGGTTCATGAATCGGCAACCAGGCAAGCGCATCATCTGCACCACAAGTGCACCCCGCTCGAACGTTGCGGCACCCGCACGGTCGAAGTCGTTTGCAAATCTCCACAGCCCCACGCAGTCCATGGCAGCCAACCCTCGCCAATTCTTTATCCAGGGCGTCACCCGCGACGGAAAGACCTTCCGCCCGAGCGACTGGGCCGATCGGCTGTGCGGTGTGATGGCGCAGTTCCGCCCCGCCGGTGATACCGGAGACCCCCGCTTCACCTACTCCCCGTATGTGCGCCCCGTCATGTCGGGCGGCATCCGCAGCGTGTTCGTCGACGAACGCCTGCGCGACATCGAACCCAAGGCGCTGGATTTCGTACTGAACTTCGCGCACGACAACAATCTCCAGCTCGTGGAAGCCTGCATCCTGCCGGAAGGCGGTGCTCCCGCGAAAAGCTAATCTTCGCAAGCTCGTCCGACGCAGCGCCTCGCACATTTACAGCGCG
Source organism: Ralstonia sp. PBBBR1 (assembly GCF_002256165.1). Lineage (NCBI taxonomy): Bacteria > Pseudomonadati > Pseudomonadota > Betaproteobacteria > Burkholderiales > Burkholderiaceae > Ralstonia > Ralstonia sp. PBBBR1. Next base: position 225,423 of record NZ_NKIL01000003.1, read on the forward strand.
CGCAAAATACAAAAAGCCCGTCCGAAGACGGGCTTTTTTATCGTCGGAGCGCGACGTTGCGTGTCGCGCCATGCCGGCTAGGCCGGCATCAACCGAACTTAGGCAGCCATTGCCTTGATGGCAGCGGACAGACGCGACTTGGCGCGTGCAGCCTTGTTCTTGTGGACGATCTTCTTGTCAGCGATGCTGTCGATCGTGCTTTGGGCGGTCTTGAATGCAGCAGCAGCTGCAGTCTTGTCGCCAGCGGCCACAGCCTTGCGGACGCCCTTGATTGCGGTACGCAGACGCGAGCGCAGAGCCGAGTTGTGAGCGTTCTGAACGACGGCTTGGCGTGCGCGCTTGCGTGCTTGTGCGGTGTTTGCCATGGAAAAATCCCTGAAGAAACGGTAGCAAGCGCCCCGGGAGACACGGAAGGCCGAAGCGCGCAAATTGGTGAAAGACGGCAATTATACGCAGACTTCCGCACCCAACGCAAACCCTGTTGTGAAAATCGCCCGGATAACGGCAGTTTGCGGCTTTTGCGGCACTTTTTGGCGCATGCCGAGCCGGTCCCTATAATACGGCCGCAATTGTGATACGGCCGCAATTGTGCCCTCCGGTCACGTCAGTCACCCCGGGCGCGAACCCCGCATGGCGCCGTCGGTCAGACCGCCATCGCCGTGTTTGCCTCTCAGGCGGCGCCCAACCACGCATTCATCTTGAATCTCCTCAAAACACTCGCCACGATCAGCGGCCTGACGATGCTCTCGCGCATCACGGGGCTCATTCGCGAGACGCTGATCGCCCGCGCTTTCGGCGCCTCGGTTTACACCGACGCCTTCAACGTCGCCTTCCGTATCCCCAACCTGCTGCGCCGGTTGTCCGCCGAGGGCGCGTTCTCGCAAGCGTTCGTGCCGATCCTGGGTGAATTCAAGAACCGCCAGGGCGAAGCTGAAACACGCGCGCTGGTCGACTCCGTGGCTACGGTGATGACGTGGTTCCTGGTGATCATCTCGGCGTTGGGCGTGATTGGCGCGCCGTTGATCGTCACCGCGGTCGCCACCGGCTTCAAGGAGCACGAGAGCCAGGCGTACATCTCGGCGATCTTCATGACGCGCGTGATGTTTCCGTACATCGGGCTGGTGTCGTTGGTCGCGCTGGCGTCGGGCATTCTGAATACGTGGCGGCAGTTCGCGGTGCCGGCGTTCACGCCGGTGCTGCTGAACCTGTCGTTCATCGTGGCAGCGGTGTTTGTGGCGCCGTACCTTGATACCCCTATCTACGCACAAGCCTATGCGGTGATGGTGGGCGGCGTCCTGCAGCTGGCCATCCAGATTCCATCATTGCGCCGCGTGGGCATGCTGCCGCGCGTGTCATTCAATGTGCGACAAGCGTGGCACCACCCGGGCGTGCGGCGCGTGCTCAAGCAGATGCTGCCGGCCACGCTGTCGGTGTCCGTCGCGCAGATCAGCCTGATCATCAACACCAACATTGCGTCGCGCCTGCCGACGGGCAGCGTGTCGTGGCTGAACTACGCAGACCGGCTGATGGAATTCCCGACCGCGCTGCTGGGCGTGGCGCTCGGGACGATCCTGCTGCCCAGCCTGTCGAAGGCCAGCGCGGAGAACAACCGTGAAGAGTACTCATCGCTGCTCGACTGGGGCCTGCGGCTGACCGTGCTACTGGCGGTGCCGTCTGCGGTGGGCCTGTTCGTATTTGGCGCACCGCTCACGGCCACGCTGTTTCATTACGGCAAATTCAACGGCATGGACGTCGAGATGACGCGCCAGGCGCTGACGTCTTACGGCGTGGGGCTGATCGGGCTGATCGTCATCAAGATCCTGGCGCCCGGCTTCTATGCGCGACAGGACATTCGCACGCCGGTGAAGATTGCGCTGGTGGTGTTGGTGGCGACGCAGTTGTCCAACTATGTCTTCGTGCCGATTTTCGGGCACGCCGGGCTGGCGCTCTCGATCAGCTTTGGCGCGACCATCAATGCGGCGCTGCTGTTCTTCGGTCTGCGCCGGCGCGGTTATTACCATCCCCTGCCGGGCTGGGGGCTGTTCATCGCGCAAGTGATGTCGGCCGTATTGCTGCTGGCCGGGGCGCTGCTGTGGCTTGCCCACAATTTCGATTGGGTGGGACTGGGCGCCAAGCCGCTTGTGCGCATCGCGCTGCTCGGGGCAAGCCTGGTCCTGTGCGCGGTGGTCTATTTCGGTACACTGTGGCTCACCGGATTGAAGTTCTCCACGTTCCGAAAAAAGGCCATCTGATGACCACTAAAGTCCTCGATTATTTTTCGGCCCTGGTCGCGGACGACGACAGCATCCCCCTCACAGAAACCGCCCTGTCGATTGCGCAGGACGCGTATCCGGATCTGGACCTGCAAGCCGAGCTGGCTGCTATTGACGTGCTCGTCGCGCGGATCAAAAACCGCATCGCCGAGGGCACGCCCGCCATCCAGCGCCTGCGCCTGCTCAATCAGTTCTTCTATCGCGAGTTGGGCTTCGGCCCCAATGCAAACGATTACTACGACCCCGAGAACTCTTATCTGAATGCGGTGCTGCAGAGCCGGCGCGGCATTCCGATCTCATTGGCCGTGCTGCTGATGGAAATCGGCCAGCAGATCGGCCTGCCGCTCAAGGGCGTGTCTTTCCCCAACCACTTCCTGGTGCGCATGAGCATTCCTGCGGGCGAGGTCGTGCTCGATCCGCTGACGGGGCAGACACTGTCGAAGGAAGAGTTGCAGGACATGCTCGACCCGTACCTGGAAAAGGAAGGCATCGAAGACCCGAACACGGTGCCGCTCGGGGTGTTCCTGCAAGTGGCCACGCACCGCGAGATCATCGCGCGCATGCTGCGCAACCTGAAGGCGATCTACCTGCAGGAATCGCGCTGGCAACGCCTGCTGGCGGTGCAGCAGCGGCTGGTGATCCTGCTGCCCGATTCCATCGAGGAAGTGCGCGACCGGGGGTTGGCCTACGCCAATCTGGAGTGCTTCCGGCCCGCGCTGGAAGATCTGGAAGCCTATGTGGACGCCCGGCCCGATGCAGCCGACACGGCCAAGCTCAAGGAGCGCATGCCAACACTGCGCGCCATGAGCAAGAACCTGAACTGACGCTTACTTCTGCGCGACGGCGCCGCGACGGCGTTTGAGCAATTTCCACAGCCCGCCGAGCATTAGCGGCACAATCGCCGCGCCCAGGCCAATCAGCACGATCGTGTTCAGGTGATCCCGAATCACGGGCACATTACCGAACGCCTTGCCCGACAGCACCAGGATCGCCACCCACAGCACGGCGCCGATCATGTTGAAAAGCTGGAACTTCGCAAACGTCATTTTCGACACGCCCGCCACAAACGGCGCGAACGTCCGCACCACCGGGATGAAGCGCGCCATCACGAGCGTCTTGCCGCCGTGGCGTTCGTAAAAGGTGTGGGTCCTGAGCAGCGCTTGGTGATCAAGGAAGCGGATGTGACCGTCGAATACCTTGGGGCCGATCCAGGAGCCGACGAAATAGTTGACCGTGTTGCCCGTCGTCGCGGCAATCACCAGCAGCACGATGAGCAGCCAGGCGTCCATCTGGCCGGTGGCGCACATGGCGCCGGCAATGAACAGCAGGGTGTCGCCCGGCAGAAAAGGCAGCACCACGAGCCCGGTTTCGGCAAACACGATGGCGAACAGCAGCACGTAGACCCACGCGCCGTATTGCTGAATCAGCAAGCCCAACGACTTGTCGACATGCAGCACGATGTCGACCAATTGCATCACGATATCCAAACCATCCCCCTGAACGAGCGGGAAATGATACCGGATGTGACTTAGATTTCCCCTAGCCGTTGGCGAGGCTTGCGTCGGTGCGCCGCACAGGGCGTGACATTTATAATGCCGTGATGACTTCCGCCTCGACTTCCCGCCGCCCCATCCGCCCGCTTCCCGACCAGTTGATCAGCCAGATCGCTGCCGGCGAGGTGGTCGAACGGCCAGCGTCCGTGGTCAAGGAACTGCTGGAAAACGCACTGGATGCCGGTGCCACGCAGCTCCAGATCAAGCTGGAGGAAGGCGGCGTGCGGCGCATTGCCATCACGGACAACGGTGGCGGCATTCCGGCTGACGAACTGCCTGTCGCGCTGATGCGGCATGCGACCAGCAAGATCGGCTCGCTGGAAGAGCTGGAATCGGTGGCCACGCTGGGGTTTCGGGGCGAGGCGCTGGCCTCGATTGCCTCGGTGGCGGAGCTGACGCTCACGTCGCGCACCGCCCATGACGCCCACGCCACGCAGATCATTGCGCAGACCGGGCGCGCGCAGCCGGCGTCCGGCGGCGTCGGCACCACCGTCGATGTGCAGCATCTGTACTTCAACACGCCGGCGCGCCGCAAATTCCTGAAGACCGAGCAGACCGAGTTGGGCCATTGCATGGAAGTGATCCGCCGCACCGCGCTGGCGCGGCCCGACGTGGCCATCTCCGTGCATCACAACGGCAAGCCGCTGGAGCATTGGAACGCCACGCAGGCGGATTCGCGCTCGGCGGCCGTGCTCGGCACCGAATTCGCCCGCGCACGCCTGCCTTTCGAGGAATCGGCCGGCGAACTGCGTCTGTTCGGCTTTGCCGGCCTGCCGACCGCCTCGCGCGGCCGGGCTGATCATCAGTTCTTCTACGTCAACGGCCGTTTCGTGCGCGATCGCCTGCTCACCCACGCCGTGCGCAGCGCCTACGAAGACGTGCTCCACGGCGACCGCTTCCCCGCCTACGTGCTGTGCCTGAAGCTGCCGCCCGAAGCGGTGGACGTGAACGTGCATCCGTCCAAGATCGAGGTGCGCTTCCGCGACAGCCGCGCGGTGCACCAGTTCGTCTATCACGCGGTGCAACGCGCACTGTCCCGCCACGCCGGCGAACAGGGCGACAGCCTGCGCACCGACATCGCCGAAGCGCCTGAGGGTGCTGGGGTCGCGACGGCGCCCTCGCCGGCCGACAACACCACGCGCTGGATCAACCAAATGGCCGCGCGGCAGACGTCGCTCGGCATTGCGCAACCGCGTGCGGAATATCTGTCCATGATGCGCGGCGATAGCGCGCCCATGCCGCCGAGCCGCCCTGCCTGGATGGCCGATGTGCCGAGCGCCGCGACATTGTTCGATGGCGGCGCCGCAACCGCGCAATCGCCTGCCGCCGTTGCAGAGCCGGCCGCAGCTCAACAGGCTGATGAGGACGATGCCCACCCGCTCGGCTTTGCCGTCGCCCAGTTGCACGGCATCTACGTGCTGGCGCAGAACACGCGCGGCATGGTGCTCGTCGACATGCACGCCGCGCACGAGCGCATCCTGTACGAGCAACTCAAGACCGCGCTCGAAACCAAGCGCGTCGAGGTGCAACCGCTCCTCATTCCGGTCACGTTTGCCGCGAGCCCGGTGGAGATCGGCACCGCAGAGGAATTCCGCGACACGCTCACGCTGCTCGGCTTTGACATCTCCGCCGTGTCGCCGACCACGCTGGCGGTGCGATCGGTGCCGACGCTGCTGCAGAAGGCCGATGCGCAAGCGCTTGCCCGCGACGTGCTGCGCGATCTGCACGCCTACGGCGGCTCGCGCGTGCTGGCCGAACGCCAGAATGAACTGCTTGCCACGCTGGCGTGCCACTCCGCCGTGCGCGCCAACCGCCGCCTGAACCTGGACGAGATGAACGCACTGCTGCGCCAGATGGAAGCGACAGAACGCGCCGACCAATGCAACCACGGTCGCCCGACGTGGATCCAGCTCACCGTGGCTGACCTGGATCGTCTCTTCCTGCGTGGCCAGTAATTCCGATGATTGCGTCTGCTGCAAGCGCCCCGCGCGCGATTTGCCTGCTCGGGCCGACGGCGTCCGGCAAGACCGCCGCCGCATTGAAGCTGGCCGAGCGCTGGCCGGTCGAGATCATCAGCATGGATTCCGCGCTGGTGTATCGCGGCATGGACATCGGCACCGCCAAGCCCAGCGCCGAAGAACAAGCCATCGCGCCGCATCACCTGATCGACATCATTGATCCGCTCGATGCGTATTCCGCCGCGCAGTTTGCCAACGATGCGAACGCGCTGATCGATGCCATCCGCGCACGCGGCAAGCTGCCGCTGATCGTCGGCGGCACGATGCTGTATTACAAGGCGCTCACGCAAGGGCTCTCCGATTTGCCCGGCGCAGATCCTGCCATCCGCGCGGAGATCGATGCCGAAGCGGCACGCGATGGCTGGCCGGCGCTACACGCGAAACTCGCACTGGTCGACCCGGTCACGGCCGCGCGATTGCACGCAACCGACGCGCAGCGCATCCAGCGCGCGCTGGAGCTGTATCGGCTGACGGGCCAGCCGATGTCCGCCCTGCTCGCACGCGAGGTCGGCGCGAATGCGTTCCAGCAGCACGATGCAGCCGCGCAGTATCTGACGATCGCGCTGGAACCGTCCGACCGCCTCGTGCTGCATGCGCGCATCGCACAGCGCTTCGATGCGATGCTCGCCGGCGGCCTGCTCGACGAGGTGGAGCGCTTGCGCCGCCGCGGCGATCTTTCGCCCACGCTGCCGTCCATCCGTTGCGTCGGTTACCGCCAGGCATGGGCTTACCTGGAAGGCGAAATCGACATGGCTGCCCTGCGCGAACAAGGCATCGCCGCAACGCGCCAGCTCTGCAAGCGCCAGATCACCTGGCTGCGCAGCACGCCCGAGCGGCACGTGGTCGATTGCCTCGCGCCCGATTACGTCGACCAGGTCGCGCGCCTGGTCCAAACCTCACTGGAATCGCCATCACAATGACCGCCACCACAGCGACCCGCTTCATGCTGCGCCCCGCCACGCCGGACGACTGCGCCTCGCTCGTTCGCCTGATCTCTGCGCTGGCCGAGTACGAGAAGCTCACGCACCTCGTGCAGACCACGCCCGAGGCACTGGCGACGATGCTGTTCGGGCCGCGCCCGTATTGCGAGGCGGTGCTGGCGGAAGTCGATGGCCGAGCCGTGGGCTTTGCGCTGTTCTTCCACAACTTCTCGACCTTCCTGTGCAAGCCGGGCCTGTATCTGGAAGACCTGTTCGTGGAGCCCGAATACCGCGGCCTGGGCATCGGCAAGGCACTCCTGATCCACCTGGCGCGCCTGGCGCAGGAGCGGGACTGCGGCCGCTTCGAATGGAGCGTGCTGGACTGGAATGCGCCGTCCATCGCGTTCTACGAAGCCATGGGTGCGGATGTGCTGCCCGAGTGGCGCATCTGCCGCGCCACCGGTGATGCACTCACCAAGCTGGCTGCCACCGCCATGCCCGCCAGCCTGGCCGCACACGCCTGAATTCGACCGCAAGCTCCGGAGTGCCACGCGCACTCCCGTGAGCGTACGCTTGGCGTATCGAATCTCCGAAAGGAGCGCATATGCCGCTTTCCACTGCCGCCGCGCATGTCAGCGCGGGGCACCGTCCCGATCTAGAAGGCGTCGACTGGCGCGCCGTTGAAGACGCGCTCAACGATGTCGGCAGCGCCGTATTGCCGAGCCTGCTGGACGACGGCGCCTGCAACGCCTTGACTGGGCTGTACCCGCAAGACCGCCTGTTTCGCTCGCGCGTAGTGATGGAGCGTCATGGCTTCGGGCGCGGCGAATACCAGTATTTCGCGTATCCGCTGCCGGACCTCATCGCGCAATTGCGCACGTCGCTTTATCCGCCGCTGGCGACCATCGCCAATCGCTGGAACCAAGCCATGGACATCGACGTGCGCTATCCAGCCAAGCACGCCGATTTCCTGCGCTGCTGTCATGAAGCCGGCCAGTTGCGCCCGACGCCGCTGCTCCTGCGATACGGCCCCGGTGACTACAACTGCCTGCATCAGGATCTCTATGGCGAGCACGTCTTCCCGCTGCAGGTGGCCATCCTGCTGTCGGAACCCGGCGTCGATTTCACCGGCGGCGAATTCGTCATGACGGAGCAGCGCCCGCGGATGCAGTCGCGGCCCGAAGTGGTGCCGCTGCGCAAAGGCGATGCAGTGGTCTTTGCGGTGCACCATCGGCCCGTACAAGGCACGCGCGGTACGTATCGCGTGAACATGCGCCACGGTGTGAGCCGCCTGCGCTCGGGTCAGCGGCATACTGCAGGCATCATCTTCCACGACGCTCTGTAGCCTGCTCACCATGACCACCGGCGATCTGTTTGGCGACCACTCACCCGCTGACGACACACGCATTGCGCTCGGCGAAGCGGCGTTTGTGCTGCGCGGCTTTGCGCTGTCGGAAGCGCCGGCCCTGATCGCGGCGGTGGATGCCATCGCGCAGCAGGCCGCGTTTCGGCACATGGTCACGCCGGGCGGCTTTGAGATGTCAGTCGCGCTCACCAACAGCGGCGCGCTGGGCTGGACATCAGACCGCCGCGGCTACCGCTATGCCACGCACGACCCGCTCACGGGAGCCGCGTGGCCGCCGCTGCCCGATGTGTTCCTGCGTTTAGCGCACAGCGCGGCCGCCGAAGCAGGCTTCCACGGCTTCACGCCAGACGCCTGCCTCATCAACCGCTATGTGCCGGGCGCGCGCATGTCGCTGCATCAGGACAAAGACGAGCAGGACTACGGCGCGCCGATCGTCTCAGTGTCACTCGGCATGCCGGCGGTCTTTCTGTTTGGCGGACATCGCCGCGCCGACAGACCGCAACGCATTCCCCTGTTTCACGGTGATGTCGTCGTCTGGGGTGGCCCGGATCGCCTGCGCTATCACGGCATTGCACCACTCAAGGACCACCCGCACACAATGCTGGGCAGCCAGCGCATCAACCTCACGTTCCGCAAGGCCGGCTGACCGGCAAATCAGCGCATGACTATCGCCGCAGATCTGTCCGAAAGCGCCTACCGGCAAGCCGCAACCTTCATGGCCACGCTGGACGAAGACTGGGCACGCCATATTTCCGCCACCGGCCCCTGCCGCCACACCGCCAAGCCAGCGCGCGAACCTTATGAAGCACTGATCCGCGCGATCGCCTATCAGCAACTGCACGCCAAGGCCGGTGACGCCATCCTCGGACGTTTTCTTGCGCTGTATCCGGCCGCCGCGTTTCCCGCACCGCAACAGGTGCTTGCCACCGACGAGGCAGCGCTGCGCGCCTGCGGTTTCTCTGCGACCAAACTGGCGACCATTCGCGGCATCGCACAAGCCGCGCTCGACGGCATCGTGCCTACGCGTGAGCAAGCGCTCGCCATGCCGGATGAAGCCCTCATCGAGCGGCTGGTGACACTGCGCGGGGTTGGCCGGTGGACGGTCGAAATGCTGCTGATCTACACGCTGGAGCGCTCGGACATCTTGCCCGCAGACGACTTCGGCGTGCGCGATGGCTACCGACGTTTGAAGCGGCTCGATGCCACGCCCACACGCAAGCAGATGAAGACGATTAGTCTTGCGTGGAGCCCGTATCGAACCGTCGCGGCCTGGTACTTATGGCGCGTGCCCGTCAATGTTTCAGGCTCGTGAATCCGGCAAATCTTGCGCTAGATCACGCCACGACGACATATTGCTTGCGCGATATATGTCACGCCGGGATCATGCAAAAACCTTGAATTCCCGTGCGACGTTCACTTTACTGGAAAACGTTCGCGCCATTAGCGCCGCCCTCATTGGTCGAGTCATCGTGGAACAGCCCCAAAACGTCGACGCGCGACGTAAATCCGAAGAGCTGCGGAGCTTTCTGTTTCTGACGGCCGTCATGGTGCCGGTTCTTTCCGTCATTATCGTGGCCGGCTATGGCTTTATCGTCTGGGCAACCCAATTGCTGAGCGGTCCGCCAACGCATTGAAATACGCCCGGGGGGTCCGAGGGCGAGTCGGGTTGTATGTTCGCGCAGCACTGATTAGAAAAAGGCGTTCATCGCCAAAACAGGGTCATGCGAAACACAAGAAAAATAGATATCCCCGTTCGGCCGGCGCCGCTCGATGACGACGAGTGGCATATCGCCGGCGTTCTGGTCCAGACGCGGCCAACCCATATTGCACGGGTGAGCGAATCCATCGAAAGCATCGCCGGCAGCGAAATCCATGCAGCCAGCGATAACGGCAAGCTCGTGGTCACGCTTGAGGCGCCCAGTTCGCGCGCCATCGCAGCTCACCTGACGTTCATTCAGCAGATCGACGGTGTGCTGAACACCGCCCTGATCTACCAGCACAACGAAATGGCCGACGCCATGAATGAGGAAATGGACGATGAAAGTCTCTCGCCGCGCGTTCATTAAGCAGACCGCTGCCGCCGCGACCGCTTCGGTGGCCGGCGTCACGCTTCCTGCTGGCGCCGCCAACCTCGTCACCGACAAAGAGCTGACGCAGCTCAAGTGGTCGAAGGCGCCTTGCCGATTCTGCGGCACGGGCTGCGGCGTTGAAGTGGCCGTCAAAGACAATCGCGTGGTGGCCACGCAGGGCGACCCGAAGGCCGAGGTCAATCGGGGCCTGAACTGCGTCAAGGGCTACTTCCTCTCAAAGATCATGTACGGCAAGGACCGGCTGACCCAGCCGCTGCTGCGCATGAAGAACGGCAAGTACGACAAGAACGGCGAGTTCACGCCCGTCACCTGGGACCGCGCGTTCGACGAGATGGCGATGCAGTTCAAGCGCGTCATCAAGGAAAAGGGCCCGACCGCTGTCGGCATGTTCGGCTCGGGTCAATGGACCGTTTTTGAGGGTTACGCCGCCGTCAAGCTAATGAAGGCGGGATTCCGCTCGAACAACCTCGACCCCAACGCGCGCCACTGCATGGCCTCTGCCGTGGCCGGCTTCATGCGAACGTTCGGCATGGACGAGCCGATGGGCTGCTACGACGATTTCGAAGTCGCTGACGCGTTCGTGCTGTGGGGCTCGAACATGGCGGAGATGCACCCCATCCTCTGGTCGCGCGTGACGGACCGGCGCCTCTCCGCGCCCAAGACGAAGGTCGCGGTGCTGTCGACGTTTACGCACCGCTCGTTCGATCTGGCCGATATCCCGATCGTCTTCACACCGCAGGCCGATCTCGCGATGCTCAACTACATCGCGAACTACATCATCACCAACAAGAAGGTCAACACGGACTTCGTCAACAAGCACACCGTCTTCAAGCAGGGCGTGACCGACATCGGCTACGGCCTGCGGCCCGACAACCCCGTGCAGAAGGCCGCCAAGAACGCCGACAAGGTGGGTGACTCCAAGCCGATCTCATTCGACGAGTTTGCGAAGTTCGTCTCGACGTACGACCTGGACTACACCACCAAGCTGGCGAACCCGGACAAGAGCAAGGAGAAGGAGTTCAAGCAGCAGCTTCAGAAGCTTGCCGAGCTGTACGCCGATCCGAGGATCAAGGTCGTGTCGTTCTGGACCATGGGTTTCAACCAGCACACCCGCGGCACCTGGGCGAACAACATGATCTACAACCTGCACCTGCTGACAGGGAAGATCGCCACACCGGGCAACAGCCCTTTCTCCCTGACGGGCCAGCCTTCGGCATGCGGCACCGCGCGCGAGGTGGGCACGTTCTCGCACCGCTTGCCGGCCGACATGGTGGTGACCAACCCGAAGCACCGTGAAGAAGCCGAGCACATCTGGAAGCTGCCGGCCGGCACGATCCCTGAAAAGCCCGGCTATCACGCGGTGCTGCAAAACCGCATGCTGAAGGACGGCAAGCTCAACGCCTACTGGGTGCAGGTCAACAACAACATGCAGGCCGGCGCCAACATCAACGAGGAAGGCTACCCGGGCTACCGCAATCCGGCGAATTTCATCGTTGTTTCGGACGTGTACCCGACCGTCACCGCACTGGCCGCCGACTTGATCCTCCCGAGCGCGATGTGGGTTGAGAAGGAAGGCGCCTACGGCAACGCCGAGCGCCGCACGCAGTTCTGGCATCAACTCGTTGATGCGCCGGGTGAGGCGCGATCCGACCTGTGGCAGCTGGTGGAGTTCTCCAAGCGTTTCAAGGTGGAAGAAGTCTGGCCCGAAGACCTCATCGCCAAAAAGCCGGAGCTGCGCGGCAAGACCCTCTACGACGTGCTCTACCGCAACGGCAATGTCGACAGGTTCCCGCTCAAGGACGTCGACCCGGAATACAACAATGCCGAAGCCAAGGCGTTCGGCTTCTACCTGCAGAAGGGCCTGTTCGAGGAGTACGCAAGCTTCGGGCGCGGCCACGGCCATGACCTGGCACCGTTCGACGATTATCACAAGGCGCGCGGATTGCGCTGGCCGGTGGTCAACGGAAAAGAGACGCGCTGGCGCTACAAGGAAGGCAGCGATCCGTACGTCAAGGCCGGCACCGGCTACCAGTTCTACGGCAACCCGGATGGCAAGGCGGTGATCTTCGCCCTGCCCTATGAGGCACCGCCGGAAGTGCCAGACAAGGAATACCCGTTCTGGTTGTCGACCGGCCGCGTGCTGGAGCACTGGCACTCGGGCTCGATGACGCGCCGGGTGCCCGAACTGTATCGCGCATTCCCGAATGCGGTCTGCTTCATGCACCCGGAAGATGCAAACGCGCTTGGGCTGCGGCGTGGTGTCGAGGTCGAAGTGATCTCGCGGCGCGGCAAGATGCGCACCCGCATTGAAACGCGCGGCCGCAACCAGCCGCCGAAGGGCCTGGTGTTCGTGCCGTGGTTCGATGCAAGCCAGCTCATCAACAAGGTCACACTGGATGCAACCTGCCCGATCTCGCTGCAGACGGATTTCAAGAAGTGCGCCGTCAAGATCGTGAAGGTCTGACGAGCACAGGCAGACGACACACGCGCAACAGGAAAACGTCATGAAGCTCAACCGACTCTTGGGACTGCCAGCCGCCATCTGTGCGCTGCTCCTGGCGACCCTTGCCAACTTGCCCGCGCAAGCCCAAGGCGTGGTCGACGCCATGCGCGGCCCCACGCCGATTGCCGCCGAATCGACACCGCCGATCCTGTATCCGACCGAGAACAAGGACGTGCGCCGCGAGCGCAACTACACCGGGCAGCCGCCGACGATTCCGCACAAGATCGACGGCACCTACATGTATCAGATCAACAAGGACCACAACGGTTGTCTGTCCTGCCACGCGCGTACGAAGGCCGAAGAGATGCGCGCGATCGCGATCAGCCCCACGCACTACGTTGACCGCGATGGCCATCAACTGGCCGACGTTTCGCCGCGCCGCTTCTTCTGCTCGCAATGCCACGTGCCGCAGGCCGACGCCAAGCCGCTTGTCACCAATACGTTTGTCGATGTCGATCAACTGCTCAAACGCAAGCCTGATGGCAAGAGCGTTGGCAAGAACTGAGGCGGTGCAGTCATGTTCGACCTGATCAAGCGCTACTGGCGCACCATCAACCGGCCCAGCGCGTATTTCAGCCTGGGCTTTCTAACGTTGGGCGGCTTTGTTGCCGGCGTGGTGTTCTGGGGCGCGTTCAACACCGCGATGGAAGTGACCAATACCGAAGCGTTCTGCACGGGTTGCCACGAAATGCACGACAACGTGTATCAGGAGCTGCAGAGCACGATCCACTACACCAACCGCAGCGGCGTACGTGCAATCTGCTCCAACTGCCACGTTCCGCACGCCTGGACGAACAAGATTGCTCGGAAGATGCAGGCCTCCAAGGAAGTGTGGGGCAAGATTTTCGGCACCATCGACACGCGCGAGAAATTCGAGGCCCACCGACTCGAGCTGGCCCAGCATGAATGGGATCGGCTGAAGGCCAACGATTCATTGGAATGCCGCAACTGCCACAACTACGAATCGATGGACTTCACGCGGCAAAGCCCACGCGCCTCTGCCATGCATTCCCAATACCTGGGCAGCAAGGAGAAGACCTGTATCGACTGCCACAAGGGCATTGCGCACCATCTGCCCGACATGTCGAAGATGAAGGCCGAGTGAGGCACGTGATCGTGCGGCATGCGCTAGCCCCCATTCGACTCCGACACCTGCCGTGCTTGTTGCCAGCCAATTGACGTTTTCGCGCGCCGGCCGCCGGATCTTCCGCGAGTTGGACCTCTCGGTGTCGGCGGGCGAGCTGGTACAGGTAACGGGGGCGAACGGCAGCGGGAAGACCACGCTGCTGCGCGTGCTCTGCGGCTTGCTCGCACCGGCAAGCGGCTCACTGACATGGCACGGCGTACCCGTGCGCAGCGGCGATCCCGCCTTGCTCAATGCGCTCTGCTATGTGGGGCACACCAACGGCATCGACCCTGATCTGACTGTGACAGAGAGCCTGCGTCTGGCCAAGCAGTTGGCCGGGTTGCGCGATTCGGCATCCGAGCCGTTTGGCATCGGGCCCGCACTGGAAGCGCTCGAACTCGGCAAGCTTGCCGCCACGCCCGTGCGCAAGCTCTCGCAAGGCCAACGCCGGCGAGTCGCACTGGCGCGCTTGGTGCTCGCCCGGCGCGAGCTGTGGCTGCTCGATGAGCCAATCGCCTCGCTTGACGACCATGCACTCGGGCTCTTCACCGCACAACTGGATGCACACTTGCGTGCAGGCGGCATGGCCATCATGGCCACGCACCAGTTGCTGTCGCGCCCGCACGGGGCAAATCGCGTACTTCGGCTTGGGGGAACCGCATGAAACCCATGCTGATGGCCATCCTGCGGCACGATCTGGCGCTGTCATGGCGGCGACGCGGCAACCTGGTCGGCGGCGTGGTGTTCTACGTCATTGCGGCGAGCCTGTTTCCGCTGGCCATCGGCCCCGACCCGCAGCAGCTGCGCATGCTCGCCCCGGGCATCCTGTGGGTAGCGGCGCTGCTGGCGTCGATGCTCTCGCTCTCCCGGTTGTTTGCGCAAGAATACGCTGATGGCAGCCTGGATCAACTGCTGTTGTCGCCACACCCGCTTGCGCTGATCGTACTGACGAAGATCGCAGCGCACTGGCTCGCGAGTGGCCTGCCGTTGCTGCTGCTGACGCCCATCCTGGCGCAGCAGTACAGTCTGCCGCTGCATGCAACGCTCCTGCTGACAGCCACGCTGCTGATCGGTACGCCGGCCATTGCGCTGATCGGTGCCGTTGGCGCGGCGCTCACACTGGGCGTGCGTAACGGAGCAGCGCTGCTGTGCATCCTTGTGCTGCCGTTGTGTGTGCCCGTGCTTGTGTTTGGTGCAGGCGCCGGATCAGCTGCCGACGCAGGGCTTGATGTCATGCCGCATTTGTCGCTGCTGGGCGCTTGCCTGGCGCTGTCGTTGTTTGTGTGCCCGCTGGCCACTGCGGCCGGGCTGCGGATTGCCGTGGAATGACCCGATGACGAACCGATCAGGACTCCACACCCCTCCCATTGCCGCCCCGCGCGAACCTGCCTCCCGGCGCTGGAACTGGCTCGCGTATGCGTCGCCCGTGCGGTTTGATCCACTCGCGCGCAAGCTGGTGCCGTGGTTTGGCGCGGCGGCACTCATGTTCCTTGTCGCGGGCCTCTACGTTGGCTTTGTGGTGGCGCCCACCGATGCGCAGCAGGGCGAGGTCTACCGCATCATCTTCCTGCACGTGCCGGCTGCGTGGATGTCGATGTTCATCTATCTGGTGGTGGCCGGCTATTGCGCGCTGGCGCTGGTGCTGCACACACGGCTTTCGTCGATGATGGCCTCGGCGCTGGCACCCACCGGCACGCTGTTCACTGCCATTGCGCTGTGGACAGGCGCGCTGTGGGGCAAGCCAACGTGGGGCACGTGGTGGGTATGGGATGCGCGCCTGACGTCGGAGTTGCTTCTGCTCTTTCTGTACCTTGGCTTCATCGCACTGGAGAGCGCCATTGAGGACCCCCGCCGTGCCGAGCGCGCCTGCGCCGTGCTTGCCGTGGTTGGCGTGGTCAACATCCCCGTGATCTATTTCTCGGTGCAGTGGTGGAACACGCTGCACCAAGGCGCATCCATCAGCCTGACGGCAGCTCCGTCGATGGCGATGACGATGTTGCTCGGGATGTTGCTGATGACGCTCGCGTGCTGGATGTACAGCATCTGCGTGGCGCTGATTCGCGTGCGCTGCATCATGCGCGAACGCGCCGACGACGACCTCAACCCAAGCACACCGGCATGAGCCAGCTCTCCGTCAATCACGTCGACTATATTGCGGGCGCGTTTGCCGTGGCCGCCATCTGCATCGCGGCCGAGTTGCTGCTGCTCGCCCGCCGCTGGCGCGCAACCAATCGCGCCAGTCATCCCCATCCTGACGGCGGCGACCAATGACACGCAGACAACGCCGCCTCGGCATCCTGCTCGCCGCGCTGGTGTGCGCGGGTGCGGCTACCGCGCTTACGCTGAATGCATTCCGCTCCAATCTGGTGTTTTTCTTCAGCCCCACCCAGATCGCCGCCAAGGAAGCGCCTGTGGCACAGGTCTTCCGGCTGGGCGGGCTCGTCGAGCGCGGCTCGATCCAGCGCGAACGTGACGGCATGACCATCCGCTTTATTGTCACCGACACAGCGCGCGGCGTGCCGGTCGTCTACCACGGCTTGCTGCCGGACCTGTTCCGCGAAGGCAAGGGCGTCGTGGCACGCGGCCGGCTCGGTGAGGACGGCGTCTTCGTCGCCAACGAGGTGCTCGCCAAGCACGACGAAAACTACATGCCGCCCGAAGCTGCTGATGCCCTACGCCGCGCTGCGCAAGTCAACGAACAGATGGCGAAGGAATCTGCCCGGAGCGCGTCACGATGATTGCCGAGCTAGGCCATTTCGCGTTGATCCTGGCGTTGCTGACTGCTGCCATGCAATCCGTGCTGCCGCTGGTTGGCGCAGCGCGCGACGACGAGCGTTGGATGGCCGTGGCGCGACCCGCTGCGCGCATGCAATGTGCATTGGTTCTCGTGGCGTATGGCGCGCTGACATGGGCCTTCGTCAGCAACGACTTCAGCGTGCTCTATGTCGCCGCCAACTCGAACAGCGCGCTGCCGCTGCCCTATCGCGTGGCCGCCGTGTGGGGCGGACACGAGGGATCGATATTGCTTTGGACGGCGATGCTGGCGTTGTGGTCGCTGGCCGTGTCGTTGTTCAGCCGTCAACTGCCGTTGCCCGTGGTGGCGCGCGTGCTGGGCGTGATGGGCGCCATCAGCACGGGGCTGCTGCTTTTCTTGCTGTTCGCATCCAACCCATTCCTGCGCCTGTTGCCGCCTGCCATGGAAGGGCGCGACCTCAACCCGCTGCTGCAAGACCCGGGCATGGTGTCGCATCCGCCCATGCTCTACATGGGTTACGTGGGCTTTGCCGTGGCGTTCTCGTTTGCGATGGCCGCGCTGCTGTCGGGCCGGCTCGATGCCACCTGGGCGCGCTGGTCGCGGCCGTGGACGACCGCCGCCTGGGCATGCCTGACGACCGGCATCATGCTCGGCAGCGCATGGGCGTACTACGAACTCGGCTGGGGCGGCTGGTGGTTCTGGGACCCGGTCGAAAACGCGTCTTTCATGCCGTGGCTGGCAGGCACGGCACTGATCCACTCGTTGGCGGTGACGGAAAAGCGCGGCATGTTCCGCGCATGGACGGCGCTGCTGGCCATCTTCACGTTCTCGCTCAGTCTGCTCGGCACGTTCCTCGTCCGCTCGGGCGTGCTGACGTCGGTGCACGCCTTTGCGGTCGACCCGAAGCGCGGTCTCTTCATCCTCGCGTTGCTGGGCATCGTAACGGGCGGCGCCCTCGGTCTGTTTGCGTGGCGCGCAAAGCGGTTGTCCAGCAGCGCCTCGGAAGGCGCGACGTTCCCGCTGTTCGCGCGTGAATCGTTCCTGCTGGCCAACAACGTGCTGCTGGCGGTGGCGGCCGCCACGGTATTGCTTGGCACGCTGTATCCGCTTTTGCTTGATGTGCTGCGGCTGGGCAAGATCTCGGTCGGGCCAGCGTATTTCGAACAGGTCTTTGTGCCGCTGATGTCTCCTGCGGTGCTGCTGATGGGTGCCGCGCCACTGGCACGCTGGCGTCACGGTGCGCTGCCGTCGATGGCGGTGCGGCTGCGATGGGCAGCAGTGGCGAGTGTTGCCGTCGGGCTCGGACTGGCGGTGTTGTATCGGACGTCCGCGCTGGCGGGCCTGGGGCTGACGCTCGCCGCATGGTGTCTTGTGAGCGCGCTGGCCAGTCTGGCCGAAAAGCTTCGCCAGCCCGGCAATCGATTGACGACGCTGCGGCAACTGCCGCCGAGCTACTTTGGCATGCTGGTGGCGCACGCGGGGGTCGGCGTGTTCATTGCGGGCGTCACGCTGGTGCTCAGCCAAGAGACGCTACGCGAGCTGCCGGTGCGCGTGGGCGGCAAGGTGGAGGTGGGCGGCTACATGTTCCACCTCGCCAGCGTTGCGCCTGCGCAGGGCCCCAACTACGACGTCTTGCGCGGCCATGTCGACGTCAGCCGCAACGGCAAACCCGTGGCCACGCTGCTACCCGAGCGGCGCCTGTACCACAGCCAGGAAAATCCCACGACCGAAGTCGCCATCGACAGCGGCATCACGCGCGATCTCTATGTCGCGCTTGGTGAATCACTCGGACAAGACAACTGGGCCATGCGCATCTACATCAAGCCCTTTGTCGGCTGGATCTGGGCAGGCTGTGTGCTGATGGTGCTGGGCGGGCTGCTGGCCGTGTGCGACCGCCGCTACCGGCTGCGCCGCCGCTTCACGTCATCGCGCGCCGCGCCCGACACTGCACGGGGCGGCCCGTCATTAGCGATGCCAGCGACCGAGGAGCTACGGTGAAGCTGCGCTACGTGCTGCCGCTGGCAGCGTTCTTTGTTCTGGTGATTGCGCTGGCGGCGGGGCTGTCGCGTGACCCGCGCGAACTGCCCTCGCCGCTGGTCGGCAAGCCCGCACCGGCGTTCAGGCTAACGGCGCTGGAATCGACTGCCGGCCCCCTCACGCCGCAAGACCTGCGCGGCAAGGTATGGATGCTCAACGTCTGGGCATCGTGGTGCACCGCCTGCCGCGCAGAGCACGCCGTGCTGAACGCGTTCGCGAAGCAATCAGCCGTGCCGATCTACGGCCTGAACTACAAGGACGACGCCGACGCGGCACGCGCGTGGCTCAAACAAATGGGCGACCCGTATGTCACGTCGCTCATCGACGCAGACGGCAAGGTCGGCATCGACTACGGCGTCTACGGCGTGCCGGAAACCTTCGTCATCGACCGCGCTGGCGTAGTGCGCTATCGGCAGGTCGGCCCCGTGACGGCCGAGTCCATGGAACGCAGGATCGTGCCGCTTCTGCAGCAACTGGAGCAGGAAGGTGGTCATGCATAAACGACTGGCTGCGCTCCTTCTCGCGGGCGTCGCTGCGTTCGTGCTGCAGACGCCCGCCTGTGCCGCAGCGTCGGACACCGATCTCGACACCCGCGTCCATGCGCTGTCGGAGCAGCTGCGCTGCCTCGTCTGCCAGAACCAGACCCTCGCCGATTCCAACGCCGACCTGGCCGTCGACCTGCGCCGCCAGATTCGCGAAAAACTGCGTGCCGGCGCCACCGAGGCCGACGTGAAGGACTATCTCGTGCAGCGCTATGGCGATTTCGTCCTGTACCGTCCGCCTGTCAAACCGCTGACGTATCTGCTGTGGTTCGGCCCGGTGCTGTTGCTGATGTCGGTGGTGTTCGGCATCGTGTCGTCCCGCAAACAGCAGAAGGCCCCCCCTGCCGAGATGGACGCTGACGCGCAAGCGCGCCTCGCCGCCCTGCTTGCGGCGTCGCCACCGGAAGACCCCCGTCCATGACCGTGATGACCTTGTTCTGGCTGCTCGCGGCCGTCCTCACGGCTGTCACCATGGTGGTTCTACTGACGCCATTGCTGCGACGCGCGCGCAACGATGTGGGCGATACGCACATCCAAATCCCCACCGTGCGCAGCCAGATGGTGCGCTGGTACCAAGACCAACTGCGCGAACTGGATACCGACCTGCGCACCGGCGCTATGGATGCCGCAGGCCACGCGCACGCACGCGCAGAGCTTGGCCGGCGGCTGCTGGACGACACAGCCGGCACCGCCAGCACCCCGCAGGCGCGACCCGACCGCCGCCCCGTTCTGTTCGCCGCAGTGCTGCTGGCCGCGTTGCCCACCTTCGCCGTGCTGCTGTACCAGCACCTGGGAAAGCCCTCTGCTCTGTGGATGCCCGGCGACATGATGACCGCCGCCCGCAGCGACCACACCGGAGGAGATGCGCAGATCGAATCGATGGTCAACGGCTTGGCGAAACGGCTGCGCGACACGCCTGACGACGCACCCGGCTGGGCGCTGCTTGCGCGGTCCTACAGCACGATGGAGCGGCCCGCCGATGCTGTCGCCGCCTATGCCAAAGCGGTCGCCCTTGCCCCCGACGTCGCCAGCCTGCGCGCCGATTACGCCGACGCACTCGCCACCGCGCAGGGCGGCGCCCTGGCTGGTGCGCCCATCGAGCAGGTGCGCCTTGCCCTGAAGGCCGACCCGGACGAGCCCAAAGCGCTGGCCCTGGCCGCTTCCGCCGCCGTCGAACGTGGTGACGTGAGCGATGCCATCGCCCACTGGGAGCGCCTGTACCAGTTGCTGCCGCCCGAATCTGCCGGTGCCAAGCAGATCGCCACCAACCTGGCTGCCGCGCGCGCCGATCAGCAAAAAGCACCCCGCGTCAAGTGACGCGTGCGCTGCTTCGAATTTGACCGCAAGACCCGGAGTGTCCCGCCAGGGGGCCACACCTACAGTACAGTCATCCCAGTCCATTGGATGACGTCATGCAAACCTCCGCCCGCCCCGTACCGGACACCACCCTCGTCGAACACGACCCGCGCTGGGCTCGCGTGCTGGCGCGCGATGCCTCTGCCGACGGGCAATTCGTCTATGCGGTGAAGACCACCGGCGTGTATTGCCAGCCGAGCAGCCCGTCGCGCCTGCCGCGCCCCGAAAATGTCGAGTTCTTCGAAACGCCTGCCGACGCAGAAGCCGCCGGTTACCGCCCGAGCCGCCGTGCTGGCCCGGATCAGACCACCGTCCGGGCGCAGCAAACCGCGCTCGTCGCGCAAGCGTGCCGGCGCATTGAAGCAGCCGACACGCCGCCCACGCTCGACGCGCTGGCGCAAGACGCCAGCCTGAGCCCGTATCACTTCCATCGTCTGTTCAAAAGCGTCACCGGCCTCACGCCCAAGGCCTATGCCGATGCGCATCGCGCCCGCAAGCTGCGCGCGCAACTGGAACGCGGCAGCAGCGTCACCGAAGCCATCTACGACGCCGGATTCAACGCCAGCAGCCGCTTCTACGAGGCGTCGGACAACGTGCTCGGCATGACGGCCAGCCGCTACCGCGCAGGCGGCGCACAGACGACGATCCGCTTTGCCGTGGGCGAATGCTCGCTCGGCTCGATCTTGGTGGCGCAGAGCGATCGCGGCATCTGCGCGATCCTGATGGGCGACGACCCCGACGCGCTCGTGCGCGATCTGCAGGACACCTTCCCGAAGGCCGAACTCATCGGCGGCGATGCGAGCTTCGAAAATCTGGTGGCGAAAGTGGTGGGTTTTGTCGAAGCGCCGTCCATCGGCCTGGACCTACCGCTGGACGTGCGCGGCACCGCGTTTCAGGAGCGCGTGTGGCAGGCGCTGCGCGAAGTGCCGCCCGGCAGCACCATCAGCTACACCGAGATTGCCGCGCGCATCGGTGCCCCCAGGGCGGTGCGCGCGGTGGCGCAGGCCTGCGCGACCAACCACATTGCGGTGGCCATCCCATGTCATCGCGTGATCCGCCGAGACGGCAACGCCTCGGGGTATCGCTGGGGCGTGGAGCGCAAGCTGGCGCTGCTGGAGCGCGAGGCGCAATCCGCCGCATGAAACCGCGTGAGAACGTGGACGCTCATCGGCGCCTGCGGCCAGCCTTATGAGAGCGCCGTGCCCGGCACGCTAGGCGGGCATCAGCGTGCTCGCATCTATGGCCGCCTCGATTGCGCCGCCGCACGCCGGGCCATCGCGCGCGGCGGTTATGTGCGCCACCGCGTGTTCTTCCTGGACGAAGCCGATGCGCGTGCCGCCGGCTACCGGCCCTGCGCAGTGTGCATGCCACAGGCGTATGCGGCATGGAAAAGATCGGCCGGTTCCGGGTAAAGTCGGGGGCTGATCATCGCCGACACGCTTCGCACATCATGACCAAACCCCTGCTGCTTGCCGCGCTCGCAGCGCTCGCGCTTGCGGGCTGCGGCCGCTCCGACGACGCGCACAAGCCTGCCGTGCCCGCTCCGGCTTCCGCACCTGCGGCCTCCGCCCCTGGCGCATCCAACGCCGCCAATGCACCGGCCGCAAGCGCGCCCGCCGTCAGCGAAGCCGAACAGGCCAAGGCCGTCGATCTGGCCCGAGCCGCCCTCGAGAAGTACAAGCTGACCACCCTGCCGCAGGAATGCCTGTCGTTCCTGGTGGACCGGGCCGACGACACGCACAACAGCGTCGAAGTGTTGGAAAATCACACCCCGACGTGCGGTGGCGATCCGAACACCGCCCCGCGCGTCGTCACGTTGCTCATCGACAAGAACACCGGTGCGCTGCAGAAGGACGACCCGGCCAGCGGAGAATACGTCCCGCTGAAATAAGCCCCCGCGCAACGACGCGCATAAAAAAACTGCCGAACGCATCGGCGGTTTTTTGTTGGTGCGGGCTTCGCGTCAGACCACGATCGTCTGCGCTTCGCCGGCCTGGCGGGCACGGATTTCGCCAATCTGGTAGACCGTTTCGCCCGCGTCCTTCAGGTGTGCGATGGCGGCCGGTGCGTCGGCCGCCGACACGATCACGACCATGCCGATACCGCAGTTGAACACGCGGTGCATTTCGTCATCGGCCACGTTGCCGGCCTTCTGCAGCCACTGGAACAGCGGCGGCAGCGTCCAGGCGCTCTTGTGCAGCACGGCCGTCAGGTTGTCTTGCAGCACGCGCGGCACGTTTTCGGTCAAGCCACCGCCGGTGATGTGCGCCATGCCCTTGACGGTCAGCTTCTCCATCAACGCCAGCAGCGGCTTCACGTAGATGCGCGTCGGCGCCATGATGGCGTCCTGCAGGCGCTGACCGTGGAAATCGGCGTTCAGGTCCGGGCGCGACACCTCGATGATCTTGCGCACCAGCGAGTAACCGTTCGAATGCGCACCCGACGAAGCCAGGCCCAGCACCACGTCGCCCTCGGCAATGGTGGTGCCGTCGATGATCTTGCGCTTTTCGACCGCGCCGACAGCAAAGCCGGCCAGATCGTATTCCCCGTCCGGGTACATGCTCGGCATTTCAGCGGTTTCGCCGCCGATCAGCGCGCAGCCAGCCAGCTCGCAACCCTGGGCAATGCCCTTGACCACGGTGGCGGCGGTGTCGACGTCGAGCTTGCCGCAGGCGAAGTAATCCAGGAAGAACAGCGGCTCGGCGCCCTGCACCAGGATGTCGTTCACGCTCATGGCGACCAGATCCTGGCCAACCGTGTCGTGGCGATTCAACGCAAAGGCCAGCTTGAGCTTGGTGCCCACGCCGTCGGTACCGGACACCAGCACCGGCTCCTGATACTTCTTGGACAGCTCGAACAGCGCGCCGAAGCCGCCGATGCCGCCCAGCACGCCTTCGCGCATGGTGCGCTTGGCAAACGGCTTGATGCGGTCGACAAGGGCGTCACCCGCCTCGATGTCGACGCCCGCGTCGCGGTAAGACAGGCCGGTCGATGCGGATGGGGTATCGGAAGCGCTCATACAGTCGTCTGAATTGAAAAAACCGGGAAAGAAAGCGAGACGGCAGCGGGAAGTCACAAAAATCGGACCCGCCGGTCCAGTAAAATCGCGATTTTACCGGATGCGGCCGTCCCGATGGCCGCTTTTCCGACTCCTCCACCCCGCCATCGGAACCGTCGCCCCCATGAACGCCCCCGTGCTGTCACAGGAAACCAAGCGCACGCTCGCCTGGATCGCCGTGGCGCTTGTCTTCCTGGCCCTGCTCAAGGCGCTGGCGCCGACGCTCACGCCCTTCGTCTTCGCGTTCATCCTGTCGTACATCCTGCACCCGGGCGTGGAATGGCTGCAGCGCCATCGCGTACCGCGCGTGCTGGGCGTGTTTTTGATGATCCTGGTGCTGTCGGTGGTCGGCGTGGCGCTGATGCTGCTGATCCTGGCGGTGCTGCAGCGGGAGATTCCGGCCATCCACGAGCAATTGCCCGGGATGCTGGCCAAGCTCAACGCATTTCTGTCGCCCAAGCTGGACGAATTGGGACTGCATGTCAGCTTAGATTTTCCCGGCCTGCGCGCCCTGCTCACGGAACAGCTCGCCGCCAGCCCTGACGACGTGGTGGCCCGGGTGCTGACTTATTTGCGCGTCTCGGGCTCGGCGGCCGTCCAGGTGCTAGGCCTCTTCTTTCTCGTCCCAATCGTGATGTTCTACCTCCTGATGGACTGGAACATGCTCATGCGCCGGCTCGAAACCTCCGTCCCGCGCCGCTGGCTGCCCAAAGCACGCGAATTGGCCGCCGAAACCGACGGCCTGCTCTCCCAATACCTGCGCGGGCAGATCATCGTGATGCTGGTGCTGGCGGTGTACTACTCGGCGGGGCTGGCGCTGGCGGGTTTTGACGTGGCGCTGCCGGTGGGCATTTTTACGGGGCTGGCCGTGTTCATCCCGTATATCGGCTTTGGCGTGGGGCTTACGCTGGCCATCCTGGCCGCACTGTTGCAGTTCGGCAACCTCTATGGCCTGCTGGCGGTGGCCGTGGTGTACGGCATCGGCCAGTTCCTGGAAGGCTTCTACCTGACGCCCCGCCTGGTGGGCGAACGCATCGGCCTGCATCCGCTGGCGGTCATCCTCGCCTTGCTGGCTTTTGGCCAATTGTTCGGTTTTTTCGGTATCCTCCTCGCCCTACCGATGAGTGCTGTGCTGCTGGTCGGTCTGCGGCAGATCCGACAGCTTTACCTGGGCAGCCGGCTCTACCAGGATTGAAAGCCACCAAAGGCAACTGAAGGCAACTGAAAAGTACGGCGATTCCACTCCACGTTTCATGGCCACACCCGAACAGCTCCCGCTCGAACTCGGTGCGACACCCGCCCCGACCTTCGACAACTTCGTCGCCACCGGCAACGAAGAGGCGGTGCTGCGCCTGCGCGCCCTGATTCCGCAAGTGGTGGACGGTACCGCCACCGACCGCCTGGTCTACCTGTGGGGCGAGGAAGGCAGCGGCCGCAGCCACCTGCTGCAGGCCATCTGTGCCCAGACCGAGGCCGGCGGCTACGAAGTCCGCACGCTGGAACCCGACGCCCCGCCCGAGGCCTTCGAATTCGACCCGACCATCACGGTCTGGACTATCGACGACGCCGAGCGCCTGGACGAATGGGCGCAGATCGCCGTGTTCAACCTCGTCAATGAAGTGCGCGCACATCCGCATGCCGCCATCGCCATTTCCGGGGCAGCTGCGCCGATGGCGATGCCGCTGCGTGAAGATCTGCGCACTCGGCTGGGTTGGGGTCTGGTCTACTGGTTGCGCCCCCTGTCCGACGCCGACAAGGTTGAAGCGCTGCGCCAGGCCGCCCGCGAACGCGGCATGCAGCTCTCAGCCGATGTGCCGCAGTGGCTCGTGACGCACTCCTACCGCGACATGCCGAGCCTGATGGCTTTGCTGGACGCTCTCGACACCTACTCGCTCGCCCGCAAGCGCGCCGTCACCCTGCCGCTCGTGCGCGACATGCTCGCGCTGATGAAGTGAGCCCCGGGGCTGGCGCGGCCGGTTATGTAACGTTCGGGTAAAATCGCGCCCCATGAATCTGGCCCTCTTCGACCTCGATCACACCCTCATCCCCACCGACAGCGACCACGAGTGGGGACGCTTCCTCATTCGCCGCGGCGTGGTGGATGCGTCCGAATACCAGCGCAAGAACGATCAGTTCTATGCCGACTACAAAGCCGGCACGCTGGATATCCACGCGTTTCTGCGCTTTGCCCTGGCACCGCTCGCTGCCCACCCGCGCGACACGCTCGCCCAGTGGCACGCCGAGTTCATGCACGACGTGATCCGTCCGAAGATCACGCCGCAAGCGCAAGCGCTGGTCTACAAGCACCTGGACGCCGGCGACCTGTGCTGCGTGGTCACCGCCACCAACAGCTTCGTCACCCGCCCGATTGCCGAGGCGTTCGGCATCGATCACCTGATCGCCACCGAACCGGCCACCACCGACGGCAGCCCGGACAGCGCCTTCACCGGCGATGTGGCCGGCACACCGAGCTTCCGTGAAGGCAAGGTTGCGCGCGTGCACGAGTGGCTGGCCAACATGGGCCGCGGCTGGAGCGATTTCGAGCGAAGCACCTTCTACAGCGATTCGGCCAACGACGTGCCGCTGCTGGAGGAAGTGACTGACCCCGTCGCCACCAACCCGGACGACACGCTGCGCAACCTCGCAGCCGCGCGCAACTGGCGCATCATGGATCTCTTCTAAGCAGGGCGTGGCGTGATCAAGAAACTCATCAATCGCCTGCTGGGCAAAACCTCCGCAGAGCCTCAGGCACCTGCTGAACCCGGGGCGACCGCCGCCAGGAAGACCCGCGCGCCCAAGGCACCGAAGGCGGCCAAGGCTCGCACCAAGGCCTCCGCCGGTGGCGTGCCGCGCCAGGCGCGCGTGTGGAGCGTGGACGAGCACGGTATCGACCCGAAGCTGCTCTCCCGCAACGCGGTCAAGGTCACATCCACGCTGCAGGAAGCCGGCTACGCCGCCTTCATCGTGGGCGGTGCCGTGCGCGACTTGCTGCTCGGCATCAAGCCGAAAGACTTCGATGTGGCGACCAACGCCACGCCCGATCAGGTCCAGGCGCTGTTCCGCCGCTCGCGCATCATCGGGCGCCGCTTCCAGATCGTGCACGTCACGTTCTACGGCGGACGCGATCAGGAAATCATCGAAGTCTCGACCTTCCGCGCGCTCGTCGACGCGGTTGACGCCGAGCAGGTGCCCGCCGGCAAGCGCGTCAAGCGCACCGAGCTGGACCACCACACGCACGCCGTCGACGCCAGCGGCCGTGTGCTGCGCGACAACGTCTGGGGCACCCAGGCCGAAGACGCCACCCGCCGCGACTTCACCGTCAACGCGATGTATTACGACCCCGCCGACGAAACCGTGCATGACTACCATCACGGCATGGAAGACATGCGCGCCCGCACGCTGCGCATGATCGGCGATCCGCACACCCGCTACCGCGAAGACCCGGTGCGCATGCTCCGCGTGGTGCGCTTCGCAGCCAAGACCGGCTTCGACATCGACCCGGACACGCGCGCGCCGATCGCGGAGCTGGGCCCGCTGATCCACAACGTGCCGGCCGCCCGCCTGTTCGACGAGATGTTGAAGCTGCTGATGTCGGGCCACGCCTGGGCGTCGCTGCAGGAGCTGCGCAAGGCGGGCCTGCATCGCGGCCTGCTGCCGCTGCTGGACGTCGCACTGGAGCAGCCGATGGGCCAGCGCTTCGTGCAGCTTGCGCTCGACAACACCGACGATCGCGTCAAGGCTGGCAAGCCGGTCTCGCCGGGCTTCCTGTTTGCCTCCCTGCTGTGGCATCACGTGGTCGAACACTGGAACCGCCGCCGCGCTGCCGGCGAGCCGCTGATCCCCGCGCTGCACACCGCCATGGATGAAGTGCTCGACCGTCAGACCGAGCAACTCGCCATCCAGCGGCGCTTCACCTCCGACATGAAGGAAATTTGGAGCATGCAGCCGCGCTTTGAGAAGCGCTCGGGCCGCATGCCGTATCGGCTGCTGGAGTCGCCGCGCTTCCGCGCCGGCTACGACTTCCTCGCGCTGCGCTGTGCCTCGGGCGAATTGCCACAGGAACTCGCCGACTGGTGGACCGACTTCCAGAGCGGCGACGGCGAAGCCCGCGAAGCCCTCATGGCACAAGCCAAGCACGCCCCGAGCCCCTCGGCAAATGCTGGTCCGGCGAGTCCGGGCAAGCGCCGTCGCCGCCGACGTGGTCCGGCAAAATCGGATACAGTCGGTGACGTCAATCCGGGAAGTTCGGAGGAAACGTGAAGACAGTGGCGTACATCGGCATCGGCGCCAACCTGGGCGACGCGCGCCAGGCTGTGAAAGACGCCGTGGTCTGCCTCGCACAGCAGGTCGGCATCACCGTCACCGGCAAATCGAGCCTGTATCGCAGCGCGCCCGTCGAATCCAGCGGCGACGACTACATCAACGCCGTGGTGCGCATCGATACGCATTTCACCGCCGACCAGCTGCTCCGCATCTGTCACCACATCGAAGACCAGTTCGGCCGCGAGCGCCCGTTCCACAACGCGCCGCGCACGCTCGATCTGGACTTGCTGCTCTACGGGGACCACGTCCTCACCTCACCCGAGCTGACGGTGCCGCACCCCCGCGTGGGCCAACGCGCCTTCACCCTGCTGCCCCTGCATGAACTGGCGCCCGACCTCGTGATTCCAGGCATTGGCGCCGTGGCTGCGCTGCTGCCCGGCGTGGCCGACCAGCGCATCGAAAAGACCACGATGTGTCAGTGCATGCGCGCCAAGCAGCCCGCCGCCTGATCATTCGCACCACGCACAAACACCTGCCGATGGCCCTGGACCACCTGCGCCGTATCGTTGTCGAGGGGCCCATTGGCGTGGGCAAGACCGCGCTGGCCCAGCGTCTGGCCGATCATCTGCGCGCGTCGACGTTGTTCGAGACGCCCGCCGAAAACACCTTCATCGCCCGCTTCTACGAAGACCCCGCGCGCTATGCGCTGCCGGTGCAGCTGCGCTTCCTGCTGCAACGTGCCGAGCGTCTGAAGGCGTGGCACAAGGCAACGCTCGCCGGCGAGCGCATCGTCGCCGACAGCTTCCTGCCGCGCGACCGGCTGTTCGCCCAGCTCACGCTGCCCGCCGATGAACTCGCGTTGTACGACGCGATGGCCAATGCGCTGGCCCTGCCGCATCAGCGCATCGACCTCGTCATCTGTCTGCAGGCGCGCGCCGAAGACCTGCTGCCACGCATCACCCGTCGCGCCGTTCCTTACGAAACAGGCATCGATGCGGAGTATCTCGAACGCATCTGCGCCGCATACGGCGAGCTGTTTCTGTATTACGATGCCGCACCGACGATGATCGTCGACACCGCTGCCTTCGACCCCGCAGGCAACGACGACGATTTCCGCACCTTGCTCGCCCGCATCGACGCGATGCGCGGGCCCAAGGAATTCATCAAGCTGGCAACGCGCTAGTCGACGCACCACATGGTCTGCGTGGGCGCTCGCGATGCCCCAATGAGTCTCAGTCCATGAGCTATCTCCAGGAATCGAACCGCAAGGCCGTCACGGTGACTTCGCTGCAGGCCATGCGCGCCGCCGGCGAGCGCATCGCCATGCTGACCGCCTACGACTCCAGTTTCGCCGCCCTGATGGATCGCAACGGCACCGACGTGCTGCTCGTCGGCGATTCGCTCGGCAACGTGATGCAGGGCCAGAAGACCACGCTCCCGGTCACGCTGGAGCACATCGTCTATCACACCGAATGCGTATCGCGTGGGACGACCAAGGCGCTGCTCGTGTCGGACCTGCCGTTTGGCACGTATGGCACGCCGGAACAGGCTTTCCACAGCGCCGTGCGCGTGATGCAGGCTGGCGCACAGATGGTCAAGCTCGAAGGCGGCGTGTGGCTCGCGCCGACCATCAAGTTCCTGGTTGAACGCAGCATCCCCGTGTGCGCGCACATCGGCCTGACGCCGCAATCGGTGCATGCATTTGGCGGCTTCAAAGTGCAGGGCCGCGGCGACGAGGCGGCCGCACAACTGAAGGCCGACGCGCTGGCCGTGCAGGACGCCGGCGCGCAACTCGTCGTCATGGAAGCCATCCCGGCTGGGCTGGCCGGTGAAGTCACGCGTCTGCTTGCCATCCCGACTATCGGCATCGGCGCCGGGTTGGAGTGCTCCGGCCAGGTGCTCGTCATGCACGATATGTTGGGCGTGTTCCCGGGTCATCGCCCCAAATTCGTACGCAACTTCATGGACGGGCAGACCACCATCGATGGTGCCGTCGCCGCCTATGTGGCTGCCGTCAAGGACGGTACGTTCCCCGGCCCGGAACACACCTTCGCCTGAGCGGCATCCGCATGGAAATCTGGTCGGCCACCGTCGACGCCTTCGCCCTGCTTGCCAGCGGCGATGCGGCGTTGTGGCGGATCGTCTGGGTGTCGTTGAAGGTGGCGATCGCGGGGCTGCTGCTGGCGGCGCCCCCCGGTCTGCTCATCGCTTACCTCATCGCCATGCACC
Organism: Ralstonia sp. PBBBR1; assembly: GCF_002256165.1. Lineage (NCBI taxonomy): Bacteria > Pseudomonadati > Pseudomonadota > Betaproteobacteria > Burkholderiales > Burkholderiaceae > Ralstonia > Ralstonia sp. PBBBR1. The sequence continues at coordinate 255,512 of NZ_NKIL01000003.1, forward strand.
GGTTTGCGGGGCGCCGTGCGCTGGTGGTGCTGGCGCAGGCATCGCTGTCGTTTCCGACCGTGCTGATCGGGCTGTTGCTGTATCTGCTGCTTTCGCGCCAGGGGCCGCTGGGTGGCTTCGGGCTGCTGTTCACGCAAGGCGGCATGATCCTCGGACAAGCGGTGCTTGGGCTGCCGGTGATCGTGGCGTTTGCACTGACTACACTTGAGCGGGCGGATCCGCGTCTCGCAGAAACCGCACGTGTGCTGGGCGCCGGGCGCGTCCGTTTGCTGTTGACGGTGTTTCGTGAATTGCGCTTCGGCCTCATGGCTGCAGTGGTGGCCGGCTTCGGGCGCGTCATCGCCGAAGTGGGCTCGGCGCTGATGGTCGGCGGCAACATCGAGGGCGTCACGCGCACCATGACCACCGCGATTGCGCTGGAAACAAGCAAGGGCGAGTTTGCACAGGGCATCGCACTCGGCATCGTGCTGATCGTGCTGGCACTGCTCGTCAACCTTGTGCTGGCGTGGTTGCAAGGGGCTGGCAACTATCGCAGGGAGCCGGCATGAGCGCGTTCTCGCAGCCCACGATGGTGTTTGAAGGCTTGCGCTGCCAGCACGGCGCGCGCGTTCTGTTCGAGATTCCGCGCCTGGCGCTGTCGGCAGGGCATGCGATTGTCATCACGGGCGCAAACGGCGTCGGCAAATCAACGCTGCTGCGCATGCTGGCCGGGCTTGCCCCCGCCGATGGCGCGACCGTCGATATGGGCCGCGGGCGGCAGGCGCTGTCACCCTACCCGCACGAGCTGCGCGCGCGGCTGACCTACGTACACCAGCACCCATACCTGTTCCGCACGTCGGTACGCGCGAATCTCGCCTATGGGCTGACCACGGGCGCGCACCGTGTCGCGCATGCGGAGTTGGCTGAGCGTGTCGAAGATGCGCTGCGCTGGGCGGGGCTGCAGCACGTGGTGGATGTACCGCCTGAACGCCTGTCCGGCGGCGAAACGCAACGCCTTGCACTGGCGCGCGCTCGCGCCCTGCAAACGGATGTGCTGCTGCTCGACGAACCGACATCGAACCTTGACGGCGCCGCGCGCGAGCAAGTCATTGCACTTGTGGGAGAACTGGCAGCAGAGGGCCGCACGCTGCTGATGGTCTGCCACGACCGCGAACTCATCAACCTGCCCGGCGTGGCGCGCTGGAAGCTAGAGCACGTCGACGGTCAGGGCCGGCTCGAAATGCGCGGGCACCACGCCGCGTAGGGCATTGCATACGGCGATGGCCTCGGCGCGGGCAACATCGGCGCGGGTGAGCGAACGCTCTTGCAGCGGCCCGCCAAGCCATGGCAAAGCGTCGTTCAAGAGCACGGCACGCATCACCCCCGGCAAGACGCCTGCGGACAGCGGCGGAGTGCACCACGCGCCATCGAGCTTGACCAGCAACGTGCTGCGCCCCCCTTCGGCCAATGTGCCATCGGCGTTGAAGAACACGGCATCGAATGCACCTGCGCGCTCGGCGGCCTGCCAGGCTGCATCGTAGCCTTCGCGCAACGTGGTCTTGTGCGTCGGCAGACTGTGCGTGACCTCACGCGGTTGCGATGCGACCAGCAGGCGGACCGGCGCATCCCAGCTGGCATGCAGCGGTGACAGCGGCACGGCCGATACGTTTGCTCCACCGTCCGGGGTAAGCAACAGGCGCATGCGATAGGCGCCCTCGCCTTCCAGCGTTGCGCACGCACGCGCCACATCATTCGTCAGTGCAGTCCGATCGAACGGGAAACCAAAGGCTGCCGCTGAACGCTCCAGCCGCGCCAGATGCCAATCCAGCAGCGCCACGCCATCGCGTGTCGCGCGCATCGTCTCGAACAACGACAACCCCGGGTCAAGCGCCGTCACGAAGCGCGCTTTCAGTTGGCACTCCGCGTACTCCTCATCGGCGATGCTGTCGTGCACGATGCCGGAGCCAATGCCTAGTTCGCCGCGACGCAGACCATCGGTGCCGGGCGCGCCAAGGACCAGCGTGCGGATCGCCACCGAGAAGCATGCGTCGCCCATCGCTCGATCGTCGGCAGGCGCATCGATCCAGCCGATGGCGCCGGTGTACAGACCACGCGGCTCGGGCTCGAGCGCCTCGATGATCTCCATGGTCCGCCGCTTGGGCGCGCCGGTGATCGAGCCGCACGGGAACAACGCTCGCAGGCAATCGGCAAGGCCGGTGGCGGGCGGAATCTCGGCCTCGACGGTTGACGTCATCTGGAGCACGCTGCCGAACGGCGTCACCTCGAACAACGCCGGCACGCGCACCGAACCTGCACGCGCGAGGCGGCCCAGATCGTTGCGCAAGAGGTCGACGATCATCAAGTTCTCGGCGCGGTTCTTTTCGTCTGCGGCCAGTGCGATGGCGCGGGCTTCGTCGACTTCGACGTCGCCGGAGGCTGGCGCGGTGCCCTTCATCGGCCGCGCGACAAGCTGGCCGGCGCGATGCGAAAAGAACAGCTCCGGCGAGCACGACAGGATCGCCGCACCCTCCGGCAGTCCGATGAATGCGCCATACGGCACCGGCTGACGCGCACGCAGGCGCCGATACAACGCCGCTGGCGCGCCAAACGCCGTCATGCGCAGGCGGTACGTGTAGTTGACTTCGTAGGTATCGCCCGCCGCAATCCAGTCATGGATGCGCGCGATGGCGTCGGTATAGGTGGCGTGATCGACGCTGGCCGCACAATCGAACAGGCCCGCTGCACCGCTCGCTTCGGGCCACGCGTCGAACAACGTATCGACCTCTGCCGGCGACAGCACCTGCATCGTGCGAAACAGCAGCACGCGCAGGCGGCCATCGTGACCAGGCAAGGAGGAGGAGATTTCGGTAAAAGCCGGCAGACCGACCAGCGGCCCACCAAACTCATACGGCGCAATGATCAGGGCATGCAAACCCTCGCGCCAGGCGGCACGAAGATCATCGTCCAGCCCCTCGAGCATGCCGGCCGGCCGGAAGAACTCGCCGGCATAACCGGTGTACCAGCGCGAGCACGGCGCGTCGCCCGAGGTGGCATCGTCCAGCAGCGCGAACGGCGCGCCGGCGTCTGGCGCTTGGAGCGGCTGCATGACGAAGTCCTGATCGAAAAGATGGTGTTCAAGAAGCCTCGAAAAGCGTAGCTAGCGGCCCGAGGTTGGTACGAGAAGCGCAGCCGTACATCGGTACGACGAGCATCACAGTGCCAAGCTCGGGCCGCGCGGTACCTTTGCGCGGCTTCTTACGAGGAGAAGAAGTTCTTTACCTTGTCCAGCCACGACTGCTCTTGCGGGCTGTGCCGCGAGCCGCCTTCGTGCACGGACTTGTCGAACTGCTTGAGCAGGTCCTTCTGGTGCTCCGTCAGCTTGACCGGCGTCTCGATGTTGATGTGCACGTAGAGGTCGCCCGCATAGCCCGAACGCACGCCCTTGATGCCCTTGCCGCGCAGGCGGAACGTCTTACCGGCCTGCGTACCTTCGGGCACCGTGAACGAGGCGCGACCACCCAGCGTCGGCACTTCGATGTCGCCGCCAATGGCTGCCGTCGCAAACGAGATCGGCATCTGGCAATGCAGATCGTCGCCGTCGCGCTCGAACACCGCGTGCTGCTTGATGTGGATTTCCACATACAGGTCACCCGGGGGCCCGCCGTTGATGCCCGGCTCGCCGTTGCCCGACGAACGGATGCGCATGCCTTCGTCGATGCCGGCCGGAATCTTCACTTCCAGCGTCTTCTGGCTCTTCAGCTTGCCCTGGCCGTGGCACTTGGTACACGGCTTGGGGATGTACTTGCCGCTGCCGTGGCACTTCGGACACGTCTGTTGCATCGTGAAGAAGCCCTGCGACACCCGCACCTGACCGGCGCCGTGGCAGGTGGGGCAGGTCTCCACGCTGGAACCGGGCTCCGCGCCCTTGCCATGACAGTGGTCGCACTCGTCCCAGTGCGGCACGCGGATCTGCGTATCGTAGCCATGCGCGGCCTGCTCCAGCGTGATCTCCATGCTGTAGCGCAGGTCGGCGCCGCGATACATCTGCGGGCCACCGCCGCGACGTCCGCCCTGGCCCTGGGCCTGCCCGAAGATATCGCCAAAGATGTCGCCGAAGGCCTCGGCAAAGCCGCCGCCAAAGCCTGCACCGCCCGCGCCAAAGCCGCCAGCCATGTTCGGGTCGACGCCCGCGTGGCCGTACTGGTCGTAGGCAGCCTTCTTCTCAGCGTCGGAGAGCATCTCGTAGGCCTCTTTGGCCTCCTTGAACTTGTCTTCCGCTTCCTTGCTGTCCGGATTGCGGTCCGGGTGGTACTTCATCGCGAGCTTGCGATACGCCTTCTTGATCTCGTCGTCGCTCGCGTTCTTACCCACCCCGAGCACTTCGTAGTAATCACGTTTTGCCATGGTGGCTTTAGTCGTCGCCTGTTTTTACTGCGTGTCGAATAGCAAAAAAGCCGAGCGTGACATCAGGTGCGTCCCGCACAACCCGATGATCACTGCCCGGCGTACCCTCACGTCCGCCTGGCGGACGATCTGGCTTACTTCTTGTCGTTCACTTCCTTGAACTCGGCATCGACGACGTTATCGTCGTGCGGTGCGCCTTGTCCGGCTTGCGCGCCTGCGTGGGCACCGGCGGCGGCTTGTTCAGCACCGCCGGCTTCGCCCTTGGCTTGCATGTCGGCGTAGACCTTCTCGCCGAGCTTCTGCGAGGCGGTTGCCAGCGCTTCGGTCTTAGCGTCGATCGCGGCCTTGTCGGTGCCCTTTAGGGTCTCTTCAAGTTCCTTGATCGCGGCTTCGATCTTGTCCTTCTCGCCAGCTTCCAGCTTGTCGCCGTACTCGCCCAGTGCCTTCTTGGTCGAGTGCACCAGCGCTTCACCTTGGTTACGGGAGTCGACCAGTTCGCGCAGCTTCTTGTCTTCCTCGGCGTTGGCCTCGGCGTCCTTCACCATGCGCTCGATCTCGGCTTCCGACAGGCCGGAGCTTGCCTTGATCGTGATCTTGTTTTCCTTGCCGGTCGCCTTGTCCTTGGCGCCCACATGCAGGATGCCGTTGGCGTCGATGTCGAACGACACTTCAATCTGCGGCGTCCCGCGCGGTGCCGGCGGAATGCCTTCCAGGTTGAATTCGCCGAGCATCTTGTTGCCCGAGGCCATCTCGCGCTCGCCCTGGTAGACCTTGATCGTCACGGCCGGCTGGTTGTCGTCGGCGGTCGAGAAGGTCTGCGAGAACTTGGTCGGGATGGTCGTGTTCTTGCCGATCATCTTGGTCATCACGCCACCCAGCGTTTCGATGCCCAGCGACAGCGGCGTCACGTCCAGCAGCAGCACGTCGGTACGGTCACCGCCCAGCACCTGGCCCTGGATGGCGGCGCCCACGGCAACGGCCTCGTCCGGGTTCACGTCCTTGCGGGCTTCCTTGCCGAAGAACTCCTTCACCTTCTCCTGCACCTTCGGCATACGCGTCATGCCGCCCACCAGGATCACGTCGTGGATGTCCGACACCTTCACGCCAGCATCCTTGATGGCGGTGCGGCACGGATCGATCGTACGGGCGATCAGGTCTTCGACCAGCGCTTCGAGCTTGGCGCGCGTGATCTTCAGGTTCAAGTGCTTCGGGCCCGAGGCATCCGCCGTGATGTACGGCAGGTTAATTTCAGTCTGCTGCGTGCTCGACAGCTCGATCTTGGCCTTTTCAGCGGCTTCCTTCAGGCGTTGCAGTGCGAGCACGTCCTTCGACAGGTCGACGCCCTGCTCCTTCTTGAACTCGCCGATGATGTAATCGATGATGCGCTGGTCGAAGTCTTCGCCGCCCAGGAACGTGTCGCCGTTGGTCGACAGCACTTCGAACTGCTTCTCGCCGTCCACGTCGGCAATCTCGATGATCGAGATGTCGAACGTACCGCCGCCCAGGTCATACACGGCGATCTTGCGGTCGCCCTTCTCGTTCTTGTCCAGGCCGAATGCCAGCGCAGCCGCGGTCGGCTCGTTGATGATGCGCTTGACGTCCAGACCGGCAATGCGGCCGGCGTCCTTGGTGGCCTGGCGCTGCGAATCATTGAAGTATGCCGGCACCGTGATCACGGCCTCAGTCACTTCCTCGCCCAGGTAGTCCTCGGCGGTCTTCTTCATCTTGCGCAGGGTTTCGGCTGAAATCTGCGGCGGTGCCAGCTTCTGGCCGCGCACTTCCACCCAGGCGTCACCGTTGTCGGCCTTGACGATGGAATACGGCATCAGGCCGATGTCCTTCTGGACTTCCTTCTCTTCAAACTTGCGGCCGATCAGGCGCTTGACGGCGTACAGCGTGTTCTTCGGGTTGGTCACCGCCTGGCGCTTGGCCGGGGCACCGACCAGGATCTCGCCATCTTCCATGTAGGCGATGATCGACGGGGTGGTGCGAGCGCCTTCGGCGTTTTCGATCACCTTGGGGGTGTTGCCCTCCATGATGGCGACGCAGCTATTGGTGGTACCCAAGTCGATACCGATGATTTTGCCCATGTTCTTGCTCCTCGAATCTGGTGTCAGGACTGCACTGAATACAAACTTGGATCGGATGTGGGAGTGCCGTCCGGCTTTTCAAGGCCGAATTTTGAAAAGTTGAGCATTTTGGCCGGTTTTTCCTGGGAAAGCACCCGAAAACGTGCGCTCCCTGGCAAAAACGTGCGTTTTGAACGCCCGGAGCCGCAAACCGGGCACAAAAGGTGTGGGTGGTACCCTTGCGCGCATTGCCACTCGCCGGACACGAACCTGGCTTTTGCGCCCATGCCGTTGCCCTCGCTTCGATCCATCCTTGGCGCTACCTTGCTTGCCGCATGCGCCGTGCCCTGCGCCGATGCGGCCGTTGCCCTCCTTCAGCCCTCCCGCCGCGTCAATGCCAACCAGCCGTTCAATCTGACCCTAGTCATTTCGGGAGACGCCGCCCAGCGCAGCTATGCCGTGCCAGCCAAGCTACGCGTCACCGCCAGCGCTGATCTGCAGGGCCCGGTAGAAGTGATTCTTGATCGACACAACGCTGGCGAAGAAACCCTGCACCTGCGTCTCGGCCAGGTCCGCACGGTCGCCTATACGGGCACGCTGCCCGAGGTGCTGCGCGGTACCGTCCGGATTGATGTGCCGGACCTGGATGCAGCGCCCGTTCTGGTGACGCTCGTGCGTGGCGCAGACGCCCCGCAGATTGCCGCGGATGGCGCCCCCACCGGCGCCGCCCGCAACGCCGCCGCCGAAGCGACCCGCCCCGGCGGCGCGCTCGGCACCAACCCGAGTGCGCTCGCTGCCAACGCAACCGCTACACCGCCCATTCCCGTGGCTGTGGCAGGCAATGGTGAGGCGTCCCGCCCCCCGGAAGAAACCGCGCGCCTGACGTTCCACGAACCCATGTTCGCCGCCGTGGGCGCGCATGGGGGCCTGAACGCCAAGTTTCAGTTGAGCTTCAAATTTCGGATTTTTCAGCCGGAAAACCCGGCATCGGCAGCGCTGTTCGATAACCTGTATTTCGGTTATACGCAGTTCTCGCTGTGGGATCTGGGCAAGGAATCGGCGCCGTTCAGGGATACGAATTACCGGCCGAGCGTCTTCTATTACCGCCCCGACACGGGCGTCCATGGCGGCGCGCTCACACGGCTATCGTTCGCGGCCGGCATCGAGCACGAATCGAACGGTCGCGACGGTGACGCCTCACGCGCCATCAACACCGCATTCGTACGCCCGACGTTCCACTTTGGTGACCTGAGCGATTACCACTGGAAGTTCGAGCCCAAGCTCTACGCGTACCTCACGCGCACCGGCAACACCGACATCGCCCACTACCGTGGTTTCGGGGATTTCCGCGTGTCGTACGGTGCGCCCAACGGCTGGGAACTGGCCGCCACGCTGCGCACGGGCACCCGCAAGGCCTATGGGAGCGTCGACGCGCAATTGACGTATCCGATGAGCCGAATCTTCACTGGCACGGCCGGCTATCTGTTCATCCAGTATTTCACCGGCTACGGCGAGAGCCTGCTCGACTACAACCACAAGCTGGGCTCGCAGTTGCGCGTCGGGTACAGCCTCTCGCGATAGGACGCAGCCGGCTTACAGCGTGTGCTGGCCGGCCGCCTCGGGCTGGAACGCCACGCGATCGATGCGCAACGAACGCTGAGCACCATTGGGCGCGGAGTATTTGACCGACTTGCCCGCGCGCGCGCCCAGCAGCGCAGCGCCCATCGGCGAGAGCACCGACAGCTTGGCCGACGCCACGTTGGCCTCTTCCGGGTAGACGAGCGTCCACTTTTGCTCGGCGCCGGCGTCGTCCACCACGCACACGACCGAGTTCATGGTCACCACATCGGCGGGAATCTTGTTGCTGGGCACCACGTTGGCGCGGGCAATCAGGTCGTCGACGAGATCGGCCAGCGGCGAATTGTTGCCCGCGCGGGTGGCAGCGTTTTCCAGGCGGGTGAGGTCCAGCTCGGTCAAGTAGATGGCGGCTGCTTTGGCCATGACGATCTCCTACAAGTCTGTGTTCAACACGAAGCAAAGCCGCTGCCGATAGCCGCACAGGCCAACGCAAAGCAGCGGCAAGGAAACCAGCGGGCACACAGGCCGGCCAGCGGTAACACGCACTAAAACTGCTGGTGAAAGAGAGCGAGCCCGGCGGCAACGTGCCGCTGGGGCACTAGAACGACCGCCGGGCGGCGGCAAGGGCCGCGGTCATCGCCTGAGCGGCGCGCGGCAAGGTGCGCATCATGCGCTTGGGGCGCACAGCACGGGAAGGCGAAGCAAGAAAGAGGGCCGCAGCCATGGGCGTCGACGTCATCATGGTCGCTGCCTCAGACAAGCGGCTTGCCGGCCAGCTTGTTGCGCGCATTGGCAACGGCGGCGGCAAACTGCGCGTGGCCATGCCAGCCGGTCGCCCGGCCAAGCTTCTTGCCACGATGGAAGAACATGAACACCGGAATACCGTGCAGGGCAAAGCGCTGGCCCAGCTCCGGGTGAGCATAAACGTTGGCATGCAGCCAACTCAGTCCCAGTTCACGCACGGCGGCCGGTTGCGCGAGCATGGCCTGCTTGGCCATCTCGCAGTTAAAGCAATCGACGCCCCAAAAGAACACGCACACGAGCGCATCGCCCGCGGCCGCAATGGCCGCGTCGAAGGTCTCGGTGTTCACCTCGCGCATGCCGAACGCCGCGAGCGCGGTCTTGTCGACCGGGATCGCGGCGTGGGCGTCGTGCGAAGTGGCTATGTTCTGGATCATGGGGCGCGTCGGCTCACTTGGGAGCCGCCACCGTCACGAGGGCCGGGCGCAGCACGCGGTCGGCCAGCGTGTACCCGCGCTGGAGCACCGCCACCACGGTGTTGGCTTCCTGGTCAGCCGGCACCATCGAGATAGCTTGATGGCGGTGCGGATCAAACTTTTCACCCACCGGGTTCAGCTCGGTCACACGGCCCTTCTCGAACGCGGCGTAGAGCTGCTTGAGCGTGAGTTCAACGCCCTCACGCAGCTTGGTGGCGTCGCCCGACGTGTCCGCCAAGGCGGCTTGCAGGCTGTCCATCACCGGCAGCAAGTATTCGGCAAAGCCTTCGATGGCGAACTTGTGGGCCTTGGCCACATCGTCCTGACCACGGCGGCGGATGTTCTCGCCTTCGGCCGTGGCGCGCGCCCAGTTTTCGTAATTCTGGCGAGCCTTTTCTTCTGCGGCCTCCAGTTGACGACGCAGTTCAGCGACGTCCACGTCGGCCACAGCTTCTGCCACGGCGGCTTCGTCACCGGCGACAGCCTCGGCGTCGGCGCTTGCGCGCTGCGCCTGACTCGAATAGGCATGGGCCGCTTGGCCCGTCGCCGATGCGTTCGGCTGGGTGGCTTGGCTGTCCGATGACATGTCCGAGTTCGAGGGGGTGTCCGAAGTGTGTTTCATAGCGCTGGATAAAGGGGATCGACGCACGGCATGTGCCCGGAATCGATCCGCTGGATTTTTACAAACGATTTGTCCCCGTTATGGGGCATTTGGCGCGCTTTTCAAGGGCGCCGGATGCGCGACAACTGTGCGCCGTGCATCACGAAATATGGGGTTACAACTTTCATCAGACTGCAACGGCACAGCAATTGCGACGCCCCAATTGGCCGCCTATGATGCAAGAAAAAATCGGGGGGCGCGAGCTTCTTTGAGGGTTCGTACCATGCACAACAAATTGCCCGTTCTGACCGTGCTTCTGCTGTTGACCCTGACCGCAGCCACAACGTTCATTTGCCTGTCTGGCGCTGTCACGCCACGTTATACGGAGTACGGCAGCGGCAAGGCATTCTTCAAGCACTACATCATCAAGCCGGCGCAGATGGAGCAGATGCCGCGCGGTTTGATGAGCGTATCAAGTTAGCACACACTCGCGCGGAATGCGTCATTCGCCGCCGAGTTTGTCGATGCGCCGCCGGTCGCGCTTGGTCGGCCGGCCGGCAATTTGTGTGGCGGGTTCCCGATAGAGCCGGCGCTTGTCGGCGTTCTCTTCGCGTTTTAAGCGACTGGTGTCCGTCTCGGCGTAGAGCGTTTGGGCGACCGAAGCTGGGCCGCGCACTTCCGCCAGCGCCAATACTTCCACTTCCCACTGCTGTTCATGCGCGTGCACCCGCACGCGGTCACCGATCTTGACATCCTTGGCGGGGCGAACCGCCTGATCGTTGATCTGCACGCGACCGCGCTCCACCGCGTCCGTCGCCTGCGAACGCGTCTTGAAGAAGCGCGCCGCCCACAGCCATTTGTCGATACGCACGCGATCGGCCGCGTCCGCGCTCACCTTCATGCGGCCGCTCCCTTGCTCTGCGCACGCGTGCGGCTGGCTTCCAGCACGTGCGGATGCGTAAGCGTGAGCGGCCAGCCCTGCAGATGCGCAAGCGCGATGTCGGCAATGCCGGCGATCCAGGCTTCGCTGTCATTGAGGCACGGGATGTAATGGAATTCCTTGCCGCCGGCGACACGGAAGGTCGACTGCCCTTCCATGGCGATCTCTTCCAGCGTCTCCAGGCAATCGGCCGGGAAGCCCGGGCAGAACACATCGACGCGGTTGGTGCCGACGCGGCCAAGCTCTTCCAGCGTGGGCGCGGTGTATGGTTGCAACCATTCGGCTCGGCCAAAGCGTGACTGGAACGTGACCAGGTACTGACCCGGCTGCAGGCCGAGCGCTTCTCCCAGCAAGCGCCCGGTCTTCAGGCATTCGCAGTGATACGGATCGCCCAATTCCAGCGTCCGTCGCGGCACACCATGAAACGACAGCACCAGCTTGTCGCCATGCGCGAAATCGGGTGCGCCGTGCTGTGCCCAATACGCCCCCACCTGCTGGTGCAGCGCATTGATGTAGGCAGGGTCATCGTGGAAATGCTTGACCAGCCGCAACTCCGGCTGATTGCGCATTTCGCCCAGCACGCGGAAGACCTCATCGAAGGCCGTCGCGGTGGTGGTGCCGGAATACTGCGGATACATCGGCAACACGAGGATACGCTCGACGCCCTGCTTGCGCAGCGCCTGCATGACGGACGGAATCGAAGGATTGCCATAGCGCATCGCACAGGCAACCACCACATCGTGGCCCTGGGCGTTCAGCAACTGCTGCAGCGCATGCGCCTGGCGCTCGCTGTAGACGAGCAGCGGCGAGCCCGTCATGTTGGCCTCGCGCAGCCATATGCTTTCGTACTTGTGCGCCGACGCCCGCGAGCGTAGCGGCACGATCAGCACGTTGAGGATGAACCACCACACGGCGCGCGGAATTTCCACAACGCGGGGGTCGGACAGGAACTGACGCAGGTAGCGGCCGACCTCGCGTGGCGACGTGCCGTCGGGCGTACCGAGGTTGACGAGCAGGATCGCCGTGCGATCGGGCTGGCCGTGCTGGAACAGGGGTTCGGGCAAGAAGGGCATGGGCGCGGGTTCGCGATAGACCGGCCGATTATACGAGCCGATTCATCGCGTGTTCCTTACGCCACCACGGCGCCGTCCTTGACCACACCAACACACGGGTTAAGCCCCATCGCGTACGCCAGATCGGCGGGCCGGTCGATGCGCCACAGAGCGAAATCGGCCGCGCAGCCCGGAGCGAGCACGCCACACGTGCCGGACAAACCGAGCGCTGCGGCAGCATGACGCGTGGCGCCGGTCAGCGCTTCCAGCGGCGTCATGCGGAACAGCGTGCACGCCATGTTCATCGCCAGCAGCAGCGACGACAACGGCGATGTGCCAGGGTTGCAGTCGGTCGACACGGCCATGGGCACACTGGCGGCACGCAGCGCGGCCATCGGCGGCAGGCGCGTTTCGCGCAGGCAGTAGAACGCGCCGGGCAGCAGCACGGCCACCGTGCCGGCTTGCGCCATGGCTGCGATGCCGGCCTCGGTCAGACATTCAAGGTGATCCGCTGAAAGACCGCCGTAGCGAGCCACCAGCGCCGAGCCGCCCTGGTCGGAGAGCTGTTCGGCATGCAGCTTGACCGGCAGGCCGTGGCGCTGGGCCGCGTCGAACATGCGCGCTGTCTGTGCGGGCGTAAAACCAATGGTTTCGCAGAAGGCGTCAACCGCATCGACAAGACCTTCTCCGGCAAGCGCGGGCAGCACATCGGCGCACAGATGATCGATGTAGTCATCCGCGCGGCCAGCAAATTCGGGCGGTACGGCATGCGCGCCGAGGAACGTTGTCCGCACGCGCACCGGCAACGCCTGGCCGAAGCGGCGCGCCACACGCAGCATGCGGCGCTCGGTTTCCAGGTTCAGGCCGTAGCCGGACTTGATTTCGACGGTGGTGACACCTTCGGCGCGCAGGGCATTCAGGCGCGGCAGGCTGGCTTCGGCCAACGCGTCTTCGCTGGCCGCCCGCGTGGCGCGAACGGTCGAGAGGATGCCGCCGCCCGCGCGGGCGATCTCTTCGTAAGGCACGCCGTTCAGGCGCGCTTCAAATTCATTGCTGCGGTTGCCGGCGTAGACGAGGTGCGTGTGGCAATCGATCAGGCCCGGCGTGAGCCACGCGCCGCCGCCGTCGTGCTCCCGCGTGGCGCGGGCGTTGACGGGCAGATCGGCCCGGTAGCCAAGCCACGCAATGCGGCCATCCTTGACGGCGATGGCCCCGTCGCGGATCTCGCCGTAGCCGTCAGCGTCGGCGGTGAGCGTGGCGAGGTGGACGTTGGTCCAGAGCGCATCCCAGTACGGATTGGCCGGATCAGCCATGTGTGGTTCCTTGCAGGCCAATGCCGTCTGCTACCCGTGCCACGAGGCGGGCAGCAACACGTGCCGTGTGGTGATCAATGTCGAGCGACGGGTTCAGTTCCGCCACATCCGCCAGCCGCAGCTTGCCCGAGCTGACCACGCGATCGACGATGGGCTCGATCAAGTCCATGCCCACGCCGCGTGCGGACGGCGCGCTCACGCCCGGAGCCACCGCGGCCGGCAGCACGTCCAGGCACATCGTCAGATAGACGTGGTCGACCTGACTCAGGAACACCTCGACCACCTTCAGCACGTGCGCGAGCTGCATCACGTCCATCTCATCGTCGTGCATCCAACGCACGCCGAGCTGGCGCGCACGCGCGAACAGCGCTTCGGTGTTGGCGTAGGTGCTCACGCCCAGGCAGGCGTAGTGGAACGGCCAGCCGCGCCGCGCACAGTCTTCGGCGATCTGGCGGAAGGGTGTGCCCGAGCTGCCGCGCTCGCCGGCGCGCAAATCGAAATGCGCGTCCAGATTGAGAATGCCGATACGCGGGGGCTGGTTGGATTTCGCCGCCAGATGCCGCGCCAAGCCGCCAAACGATGCCCACGCGATCTCGTGGCCGCCGCCGAGCGCGATCGGAAATGCGCCGCGGTCGAGCAGATCGTGCAGCACACCGGACAATTCGCTCTGCGCGTCTTCCAGCGCATCGCCCTGGCATGTCACGTCGCCCGCGTCGACGACCACGCGGCCCGCACGCGCGGGCAGGTTCGCGAGCATCTTGCGGATGGCCGCGGGGCCCGCCTGTGCACCGGTGCGCCCGTGGTTGCGTGCGACGCCCGCATCGCAGGCAAAGCCCGCCAGGGCGACGGTGTTGGCCAGCGGCGTCGATGCATCGATGCGGCGCACCGTCTGGTGCCAACGCAAGCCCAGCGGGCCTTCCTCCGCATCGACGCGGCCTTGCCAGACGTTCGGTTCGGCTTGGGCGAGCATGGTCAGACGAGTGCGAGTTCGCCGACGTGCGCGCGGCACGAATCGCCGAGGGCACCGTCGAGCACGAGGCGGCGGGCGGCTTCGATGTCGGGGGCGAACAGGCGATCTTCACCGTAGTACGCCACGCGCGCACGGATGCAGCCATGTGCCTTCTGCAGCGTGTCGGACGTCGCCAGCGGCTTGTGGAAGTCGATGCCCTGCGCCGCCGCCAGCGCTTCGATACCGACGATGGTGGCGGTGTTCTCTGCCATGTCCTGCAGACGGCGGCCTGCAAAGGTTGCCATGCTGACGTGGTCTTCCTGGTTGGCGGAAGTCGGCAGGCTGTCGACGCTGGCCGGGTGGGCGAACGTCTTGTTTTCCGACGCCAGCGCGGCGGCCGTGACGTGGGCGATCATGAAGCCCGAGTTCAGGCCCGGCTGCTCGACCAGGAACGGCGGCAAGCCCGACAGCGTGGAGTCGATCAGCAGCGCGATGCGGCGCTCGGACAGCGCACCGATCTCGGCAATCGCCAGCGCGAGCATGTCGGCGGCAAACGCCACCGGCTCGGCATGGAAGTTACCGCCCGAGATCACTTCACCGGCGTCGGCGTAGACCAGCGGGTTGTCGGTCACTGCGTTGGCTTCGGTGAGCAGCGTGGCGCCGGCCTGGCGGATCAGGTCGAAGCACGCGCCCATGACTTGCGGCTGGCAGCGCAGGCTGTACGGGTCTTGCACGCGCTTGTCGCCCACGAGGTGAGACTGACGGATGGCGCTGCCGGCAAGCAGGTTGCGGTACACGGCCGCGGTGGCGATCTGGCCGGCTTGCCCACGCACAGTGTGCACGCGCGGATCGAACGGCGCGTCGCTGCCCTTGGCGGCATCCACCGACAACGCACCCGACACCGTGGCGGCTTGCAGCAGTCGCTCGGCCAGGAACAGGCCATTGAGCGCCAACGCGGTCGACACCTGCGTGCCGTTGATGAGTGCCAGGCCTTCCTTGGCGGCCAGCGCGATCGGCTCGATGCCCGCGGCAGCCAGTGCCGCACGTGCCGGGGTGCGTACGCCCTTCACGCGCACGTCGCCTTCGCCCAGCAGGGCCAGCGTCATGTGCGCCAGCGGCGCCAGATCGCCCGACGCGCCCACCGAACCCTTGGACGGAATGCAGGGCACGATGCCGGCGTTCAGCAGTGCCAACAGCGTGTCGATCACAACACGGCGCACGCCCGAATAACCGCGCGCCAGGCTCGCTGCCTTCATCAGCAGCACCAGCCGCGCGACGTTATCGCTCAAGTCTTCACCGGTGCCGACAGCGTGCGACAGGATCAGGTTGCGTTGCAGGCGCTCCAGCTCGTGCGTGGGGATCTGCGTCTTGGCCAGCAAGCCGAAACCGGTATTGATGCCGTAGGCCGGGTCGCCCTTGGCAACGATGGCCTGCACGGTGGCTGCCGAGGCTTCGATGGCGGCAGCGCAATCGCCCGACAGCGCAACAGGCGTGGGGGCGAGCCAGACGCGGCGCAGGTCGGCAAAGGACATTGCGCCCGGCTGCAACGTGATGATGGGGGGCGTGGTCATGGTGTTCATAGCAATGCGAGAGGATGTCTTTAACTTAGCCGATCATCGGCAGGTTCAAACCGTTGCGCTTGGCGCAGGCGATGGCGCTTTCGTAGCCGGCGTCCGCATGGCGCATGACGCCCGAGCCGGAATCGTTGACGAGCACACGACCCAGACGCTTGGCCGCAGCGTCCGTGCCGTCGGCGACGATCACCACGCCCGAGTGCTGCGAATAGCCCATGCCGACACCGCCTCCGTGGTGCAGCGACACCCACGTCGCGCCGCCCGCGGTGTTGAGCAGCGCGTTGAGGAGCGGCCAGTCTGACACGGCATCGGTGCCGTCGCGCATGGCTTCGGTTTCACGGTTGGGGCTGGCGACCGAGCCGGTGTCGAGGTGATCGCGGCCGATCACGATCGGCGCCTTCAGCTCGCCGTTCTTGACCATCTCGTTGAAGGCCAGACCGGCCAGGTGACGCTCGCCCAGGCCCAGCCAGCAGATCCGTGCGGGCAACCCTTGGAAGGCGATGCGATCACGCGCCATGTCGAGCCAGCGATGCACGTGTGTGTTGTGCGGGAAGAGTTCCTTGATCTTGGCGTCGGTCTTGTAGATGTCTTGCGGATCGCCCGACAGCGCCACCCAGCGGAATGGGCCCTTGCCTTCGCAGAACAGCGGTCGGATGTAGGCCGGCACGAAACCCGGGAAGTCGAAGGCGTTCTTCACGCCCTGGTCGAACGCGACCTGGCGGATGTTGTTGCCGTAGTCGACGGTCGGAATGCCTATGGCCTGGAAGTCAAGCATGGCCTGCACGTGTACGGCGCACGACTTGGCGGCCTCGTCGGTCAGGCGGGCGTGCTGCGACGGGTCGCGTTGCGCAGCACGCCATTGCTCGACCGTCCAGCCAATCGGCAGGTAGCCGTTGACCAGATCATGCGCCGAGGTCTGGTCGGTCACCAGATCCGGCTTCAGGCCGCCGGCGCGGGCACGCTTGACCAGCTCCGGCAAGATTTCCGCCGCATTGCCGAGCAGACCGATGGACACGGCCTCGCCGCGCTCGCAATGGTGGCGAATCAGGTTGAATGCGTCGTCGATGTCCTTTGCCTGCTTGTCGAGGTAGCGCGTACGCAGGCGGAAATCGATGCTCGATTGCTGGCACTCGATGTTCAGCGACACGGCGCCGGCCAGCGTGGCGGCCAGCGGCTGCGCGCCGCCCATGCCGCCCAGGCCCGCCGTGAGAATCCAGCGGCCAGCCAGCTTGCCGTCGTAATGTTGACGACCGGCTTCGGCAAACGTCTCATACGTGCCTTGCACAATGCCCTGGCTACCGATGTAGATCCAACTGCCGGCAGTCATCTGGCCATACATGAACAGGCCCTTGCGATCCAGCTCGTTGAAGTGTTCCCAGTTCGCCCACTTGGGCACCAGGTTGGAGTTGGCGATCAAGACGCGCGGTGCATCCGGGTGGGTCTTGAACACGCCCACCGGCTTGCCCGATTGCACGAGCAGCGATTCGTCGTCGTTCAGCTCGCGCAGCGTTTCCAGGATCTTGTCAAAGCAGGCCCAGTCGCGCGCAGCGCGGCCAATACCGCCGTAGACGACGAGGTGCTTGGGGTTCTCGGCCACATCCGGGTCGAGGTTGTTCTGCAGCATGCGATAGGCCGCCTCGGTCAGCCAGCTCTTGCAGTGCAGCTCGGTGCCACGCGGGGCACGGATTTCGCGCGAGGCGTCGTAGCGCGGATCGTTGGTCAGGTGGGCAGCGTGGGTCGGGGCGTTCATGTGAGGTCTCCTGCGAACTCCTTTGTCATGGAGCGCATCTTATGTTGTATATACAACTTACGCAAGAAAACTTTACAAGCTAAGAGCAAACCCTGATGATGACCGCCATCCGCACATCACTTCCGCGGCCCTACCCGCACCGCAAGCCACGCCCATGTCACACGACCCGTCCGCCAGCACGCCCGCCTTCCAGCGCATCAAGGAAGACATCCTCATGCGCATCCGCAGCGGCGAGTGGCAGGAAGGGGAAATGATTCCCGGGGAGACCACGCTCGCGCAGACCTTTGGCGTGTCGCGCATGACGGTCAACCGCGCGCTGCGTGAGTTGACCGCCGAGCAGATCCTCACGCGCGTGCAAGGGTTGGGAACGTTCGTCGCGCAGCAGAAATACCAGGCGACGCTGGTGGCGATCCGCAATATCGCCGAGGAAATTGCAGCGCGCGGTCATCAGCATCGCGCCGAACTGCACAAGTTGGAGCGCGCCCGCGCCAACGAGGCAATGGCGGCTTCGTTTGGCGTGCCCGCAGGCCGTGTGCTCTTCCATTCACTGATCGTGCATTTTGAAAACGAGCTGCCGATCCAGGTGGAAGACCGTTGGGTGAACGCGGCATTGGCGCCCGAATACATGGAGCAGGATTTCACGCAGACCACGCCAAACGCCTACCTGATGCGTGCCGCCCCATTGCAGGGCGTGGATTACGGCATTGAGGCGCGCCTGCCGCCGCGCGAGATTGCGGAGATGCTGCACATGGACGTGCGCGAGCCCTGCCTGATGCTGCGGCGGAAGACGCTGTCGCAGGGCCAGGTCGCCTCGGTGGCGACCATGTGGCATCCCGGCGGGCGTTATCAGTTCACGGGCAGTTTCTGAGTCTGCGCTAGCTGCGACCCTTCCAGGGCACCACGCGCGCTTCGATGGCGCGCATGGCCAAGTCGAACACCCATGCAATCGCGCCGATCAGCACGATGCCCATCACCACGAGGTCGGTGCGCAGAAAGCTCGACGCATTGAGCACCATCTGCCCCACGCCCACGGTTGCAGCCACCATTTCCGCCGCCACCAGCGTGGTCCAGCCGAAGCCGATGGCGATACGCAAGCCGGTCAGTATCTCCGGCAGCGCGGCGGGCAAGATCACATGCCGCACCACCTGCGTGAAGCTTGCGCCAAGCGCATACGCGGCGTTGATCTGCTCAAGCGTGGCGCTGCGCACACCTGCACGCGCGGCCATGGCAATCGGTGCGAAGCAGGCAAGGTAGATAACGACAATCTTGGCGCGCTCGTCAATGCCCAGCCAGATAACCACGAGCGGCAGGTACGCCAGCGGCGGCAGCGGGCGATAGAACTCAATGGGCGGATCGAGCAAGCCGCGCGCGGTGCGGGAGACACCCATCGCGAGGCCGATCGGTATGGCCGTCACGGCAGCCAGTGCAAACGCGCCGAACACGCGTAGCGCACTCCAGCCAAGATGTGCCGCCAGCGGCTGGCCGCCTTGAATATCGCCATGCCAGGCATCGATGAATGCGCGCCCCACGGCCTGCGGCGAGGGCAGGAACAACGGCGGCACCCAATGGAAGATGGTGGCCGACCACCAGAGCACGAGCAGCGCAGTCACCGACAACACGCTGAGCCCCGATGCGCTGCCCTCGCCCGGCAGACGATAGCCGCGCAGCCTGCGCACCGGTCTGCTGGAGGGCGGCGCTGCATCGAGGGAGGCGCGCTGCAGCACGGGAGTTTCGAGCGCGCTCATGCGAGCAACGCCTCGGGGGCATGGTGGATCAGCGCCAGCACACGCTCGCGCCAGGCAATGAATTCCGGCGACGATTTCACCGCGCGGGCGTCGCCGCCTGCCAGCGCCTGCCGCGAGAACGGCAGATCGAATGTCTGCACGATGCGCCCCGGCGATGGCGACATCACGATCAGGCGCGTTGCGAGGAACAGCGCCTCCTCCACGTCGTGTGTGATGAAGAAAACGGTCGTGCCGGTGCGTTGCCAGACATCGAGCACCAGCGTCTGCATGGTCTCGCGCGTGAACGCGTCGAGCGCGCCCATCGGTTCGTCCATCAACAGCACGCGGGGCTCCGTCGCCAGCGCGCGGGCAATGCCAACGCGCTGCTGCATGCCGCCGGACAGGGCATAGACGGGCGATGCGGCATGCGCTTCAAGGCCGACCCACCGAAGCAACTCAAGCGCACGCGCATGCCGCGTCTTGCGGTCGACACCGCGCAGCTTGAGACCAAGCGCCACGTTGTCACGCACGTTCAGCCATGGCATGAGCCCATAGCGCTGGAACACCACGCCGCGGTCCGCGCCGGGGCCATCGATTTCGTGGCCGTCGAGGAGGATCTGACCCGACGTTGGCGCGACAAAGCCCGCAAGGCAGTTCAGCAGTGTGGTCTTGCCGCAACCGGACGCGCCGAGCGCAACAACGAATTCGCCGGCGTTGATCGACAAATCCACACCGGCCAGGGCGCGGGTCGTGCGGCTCTGCGCGTCGATGTAGTCGACGCGCAAGCCACGCACATCGATACGGCTCATCGTGTTGCGGTGGCGACTGCCTTGTTGGCAGTACCAGCCGCACGTTGGACAAAGCGTGAGTCGACGGTGGCAGCGTAGTCCGGCAGCACCGTCTGGATCGTGCCCTGCGTCTTCAAGAACTGCGCCGTGGCCAGCAGCGATTGTGCCGCGCCCGACTGCGCGCCGCCGCCCAGCCAGCGCTTGGAAGCCTGCTCCGCCGCATCCGGGAAGGCATACAGCGCAAGACTTGCCGGCACATCCGCCGCCGTTGCGCCTGACGTCTTGGCCACGGCTGCCACCTGCGGCGATGTCGCCGTCCACGCGGCCTTGTTGTTGCGATAGGCGGCATCGGCCTTGGCCAGCACTTCGACAAACTTGGCGATGAACTCGGCATGGTCACGCGCGAACTTGCGATCCGCCACGAAGCCATCGAAGGTCGACTTGCCGGTGGCGGCGGCGATCTTGCCGGAGGTGGTCAGCACGGTGCCGTTCTTCTTCACCTTGGCGAGTACCGGATCCCAGATAAAGGCGGCATCGACATCGCCCCGGTCCCACGCGGCCGCCAACTCCTGCGGCCGCAGGTTGACCACCTTCACGTCGCGCGGCTCGAGCCCGGCTTGTTGCAGCGCGACCAGCGCATGGAAATGCGAGGTCGACACATACGGCACGCCCAAGGTCTTGCCCTTCAGGTCGGCCACCCGCGACACGCCGCTGCCGTTGCGGGCAACCAGCGCTTCCGCATCGTTGATGTTGTCGAGAATCCAGAACAGCGATAGGTCCACGCCCTGCGACACGCCGGCAGCAATCGGGCTGGAGCCCGCTTCGCCGACCTGCACGGAACCCGAGGCGATGGCGCGCACCACGTCGGCACCGCTGGCGAGCTGGCGGTACGTCACCTTATAGCCGGTGGCACGCTCGACCTCGCCCGTGGCTTGGGCGTAGCGCCAGGGCAGCACCATGTCCTGATAAGCGATAACAACCTCGCGGTCGGCCGCGCGTGCAGGAGCAGCCCCAAACAAGGCGAACGAAATGGCCGCAGACATCGCTGCAGCCAGCAAACGGGAGAGGGAAGAACCAGCCATGAAAGACTCCGGCAGAAAAGAACCGCGCACATGCGCCGGAGTCGATTGTGAGAGACGGCAGCGTGGCCTGTCGTCGAAGAAAATCGGCTGAGCTTATGCAGCTCGCAGACAGAACAACCGGTAGATCAATATTGGCTGAGCGTGCTGGACAGCAGCTTGGCCGTGATATCTACAATTGGGATCACGCGCTCATATGCCATGCGCATCGGCCCGATCACGCCGAGCGTGCCGACGATCTTGCCGTCCACCTCATACGGTGCGGTGATGACCGCCATGTCTTCGTGCGGGACGAGGCTGCTTTCGCCGCCGATGAAGATCTGCACGCCCTCGGCGCGGCTCGATACGTCGAGCAATTGCAGCAGGCCGGTCTTCTGCTCGAACACGGCAAAGAGCCGGCGCAGCTTGTCCATGGACGAAGACAGGTCTTCCACATCCAGCAGCTTGCGCTCGCCCGAGATGACGACCGGCTCCTCGTCCGACACGGCACTGCTGCCCGCCTCCACGGCCGCCTGCATCAGTGCCGTCATGTCGGCCTGCAGCGCAGAGAGTTCACCCCGCAGGCTTTCGCGCACTGCATCGAACGTCTGGCCACCGTAATGCGCGTTGATGTAGTTGGCCGCTTCCACCAGTTGCGACGGGCTGTAAGGCGTATCGGTATGGATAATGCGGTTCTGCACGTCGCCCTCGGGCGTGACGACGATCAGCAGGATGCGCGACTCCGAGAGGCGCAGGAATTCGATCTGCCGGAATGCATGCGTGCGCCGCGGCGTCATCACGATGCCGGCAAACTGCGAGAGGTTGGACAAGGTTTGCGCCGCCGCCGCAATTACCCGCTGCGACGATTCCGCCCCATGCGACGCAAGTTGCGAGCGCACCTGCTCTGCGATCGCGCCCACCATCTGCTGCGCCATGCGATCCTGCGTGCTCAGCACATCCAGCGGGCTGGCGGTCAGCATGGTATCGACAAAGAGGCGGTAGCCGCGCGGCGTCGGCACGCGCCCGGCCGAGGTGTGTGGGCTGGCAATGAAGCCCATCTCTTCCAAGTCAGACATCACATTACGGATGGTGGCCGGGGACAGATCGAGCCCCGAATATTTCGACAAGGTGCGGGAGCCCACGGGCTGCCCCTCGGCGATATACCGTTCGATCAGGGTCTTGAGGAGGATGGTGGCGCGCTTGTCCATGGTTCGTCAATTTTACGCAAAATCGGCGCCCGCCTGCGGGTGATGTCGGCGTTTCTCCACGAAACACGCGCTAACGTGGCGACGGTCATATCGATATGGTGTAATGCGCGCATGTCGACTTCCCCGTCCGCCGTGGCCCCGCAAGCTCCCGCCACCTCGCCTGTCTCGCCTTTCAAGACCGTTGCGCTGGTCGGCCGGTATTCGGCCGCCAACATTGCCGGCCCGCTCATGGAGCTGGCGTCGTGCATCGCCGGGCGGGGGCATGACATTGTGTTCGAGCGCGAAACGGCGCTCAACATCGGCGTCCAGGACTACCCCGCCCTGCCGCCCGAAGAGATGGCGCGCCACGCTGATGTGGCCGTCGTGCTGGGCGGCGACGGCACGCTGCTCGGCATCGGGCGTCACCTGGCTGGCGCCAGCGTCCCCGTGATCGGCGTCAACCACGGGCGGCTCGGATTCATGACCGACATCCCGTTCGACGACGTGCACACCGTGCTGCCCGACATGTTGTCCGGCCGCTACGAGGCCGAGACCCGCACGTTGCTGCAGGCACAGGTCGTGCGGGATGACGAGGTCATCTTCTCCGCCCTCGCCTTTAACGACGTGGTGGTCAACCGCTCGGGCTTCTCGGGCATGGTCGAGCTGGCCGTGTCGGTCGACGGCTTCTTCATGTACAACCAGCGTTCGGACGGCCTGATCGTTTCCACGCCCACGGGCTCGACGGCGTATGCGCTGTCCGCGGGCGGGCCGATCCTGCATCCGGCGCTCTCGGGTCTGGTGCTGGTGCCCATCGCACCGCACTCGCTGTCGAACCGGCCGATCGTCATTCCGCAAGACGCCGAGGTGGTCATCCAGGTCACCAGCGGGCGTGATGCCAGCGTCAACTTCGACATGCAGTCGCTCACGTCCCTGTTGCCCGGCGACCGCATCGTGGTGCGCCGCTCGGAGCGCACGGTGCAGCTGCTGCACCCGATCGGCTACAACTACTACGCCACGCTGCGCAAGAAGCTGCACTGGCACGAGTACCCGACTGAAGACAACCGGCTCTAACACCCTTTCCATGCTGCGCAGCCTCACCATCCGCGATTTCGTCATCGTTCACGCGCTGGATCTTGATCTGGCCGACGGTTTCACCGTGTTCACGGGCGAGACGGGCGCGGGCAAATCCATCCTGATCGACGCACTCGCACTCACGCTGGGCGAGCGCGCCGATGCGGCCGTCGTGCGCGAAGGCGCGCCGCGTGCCGACATCACCGCCGAGTTCGACGTGCATCCGCATGTGGCCGCATGGCTGGAGGCGCACGAACTGCACGACGACGAGGGCGTGATCCTGCTGCGCCGCACGGTCGATGCCGCCGGCCGCAGCAAAGCCTTCATCAACGGCGCGGCAGTCACGCTGGCGCAGTTGCGCGAAGTAGGCGAGCAACTGGTCGACATCCACGGCCAGCATGCCCATCAACTGCTGCTCAAGACGGATGCGCAGCGCAGCCTGCTCGACGCCCACGCAGGCCTGGAAGGTGCCGTGCGCGTCGTCAGCGAGCACTTCCGCGAATGGCACGCCGTGGTGCGCGCACGCGAAGCCGCCGAGCAGCAGTCGCGCGAAGCCCAGCTCGAACGCGAGCGCATCGAATGGCAGGTCAACGAATTGCAGAAGCTCGCCCCCCAACCCGGCGAGTGGGAAGAGGTCCAGGCCGAGCACCACCGTCTGTCACACGCAGCCAGCCTGATCGAAGGCACGCGCGCGGCGCTGGATGGCTTGTCCGAATCGGAAGGTGCGGTGCTCACGCAACTGGGCACGACGCTCCATACGCTGCGTGAACTGGCCGAGATCGATCCGGCGCTTGCCGATGTGCTGGCCGCGCTGGGGCCGGCCGAGGTGCAGATCCAGGAAGCGGTGCATACGCTCGCTCGCTATGCCGATCGCGCGGAACTGGATCCGGACCGCCTGGCCGAAGTCGATGCGCGCATGCAGGCCCTGCACACGATGGCGCGCAAATACCGCGTGGCTCCTGAAACGCTGCCGGCTGAACTGGCGGAGCGCCAGGCGCAACTCGCTGCGCTGCAAGCCGCGTCCGATCTGGATGCGCTGCAAGCCCAGGAAGCGCAAACGCACGCCGCATATATGTCGGTCGCGCAAGCGCTGTCGCGCGACCGCGCCAAGGCCGCGCGCGAGCTGGCGGACGCGGTGACCGGCGCCATGCAAGGCCTCTCCATGGCCGGTGGGCGCTTTGACATCGCGCTGCACGCGCTGGAACACGGCGGCGCGGCGGGGCTGGAGCAGGTCGAATTCCTCGTTGCCGGGCATGCGGGTGTTTCACCGCGGCCGCTGGCGAAGGTCGCCTCGGGCGGTGAGCTGGCGCGCATCAGCCTGGCCATCTCGGTGATCGCCAGCGAGGCGAGCCCGACGCCCACGCTCATCTTCGACGAAGTCGATTCCGGCATCGGCGGTGCAGTGGCCGAAGTCGTGGGACGACGCCTGCGCGAACTCGGCATGCGCCGCCAGGTGCTGTGCGTCACGCACCTGCCCCAGGTGGCGGCGCTCGCCAATCACCACATTCAGGTCGCCAAGCAGACGGTGGCCGGCAGCACGCGCTCTGACCTCGTGGTCCTGGACGCCACGGGCCGCGTGGACGAGATCGCCCGCATGCTGGGCGGGGCGTCGCTCACCGACACCACGCGCCGCCATGCAGACGAGATGCTCACCGCAGGCCGTGCACAATCGGCGCCAGAATCCTCGGCGCGGAAATCCCGCCGCGTGGCGCAGTGATCGCCTATACCGGAACCATGACTGCCATGGCTGGTAGGAAGGTTCCGGCAGCACTGGCCACAGACACCCACTATCGAATCCAAGGAGAACCTCATGGCCCGCATGGCCCAATCATCGGCTGCCCGCCCTCGATTCCTGCTGTCGTCCGCCAAGCCTGCGGTGGCGGTGGCTCTTGGCCTGTGCCTGCTGGCCGCGTGCAAGTCCGTGCCGGCCATTGATCCGGGCAAGCCGCCTGCCATGGACCCCGCCTCGGCCAACACCCAGCCGCCGGCTTCCGCGTCAGCTGCGCACAGTCTGGGCGACGTCATCATCGGCCTGAGCACGCCGACCACGTCGTCTGCCACCGTGCAAGGCCTGCTGGATGCTGCCGGCGCACGCGCAACGCCACGGCTGGCGTTTGCCGTGGTACGGCCGATGTCGGGCGGGTTCTGGGTGGTGCGCGCCAGTTCGGGCGATGCATCGGCCACGTTGGATGGCGCGGTGGCAGCGTTGCGCAGCACGCCCGGCATCGCTTCGGCCGACCCGGACCGCGTCGTGAAGATCCAACGCTGAACCGCCGCAAGATCGCTCCACACTGTGAATCATCGGGCGCCGTCTGGCGTCCGGTTTCCAGCTTCACATCCCCTCACCCGGCCCGTATTCTGCTTCGGTTGCGGCGCACAGACCGGCTCTTTTCCGCTCGCAAACGTGATCGGCCATCGCCACCACACCAGGTGGGCGAGTCGCGTGCTACCTTTGGTTTTGTGTAACGGTGTGTCAACGATCACATCGTGACGACGTTTCTCATGACAACGAGACACCACGGAGCACGTGCTGATGACCCCCTCCCTCTTCCGGTTGAAGTCTTGGCTCCGCGCAGGCGCCAGCCTTGCCTGTGTTGCCTGGGTGGCGAGCAGCCAATTCGCCACAGCTGCCACACCGCAGCCGCAATACACCGGTGACCTGATCATCAAATGGCGCGACGACACGAGCGGCACGCGCAAGACGCTCTCGGCCAGCGAGGCGAGCAACCGCTTGCTGTCGGTCGCGCAGGCCGCGGGTAGCACGCTGCAGGTCAAGCGCACGCTGGCCACCAACGCGCAACTCATGCGCACCGGCCTGACCGACGCCGCGAGCATCCAGGCCACCGTCGACAAGATCGCGCAGGACGCCCGCGTGGCCTATGTGGTGCCCGATCGCATCCTGCGGCCCAACACCGTTCCGAACGATCCGCTGTTCGCCACGCAGAACAACCTGGCCGCGCCGGCGCTGGTGCCGGGCGGCATCAACGCGGCCGCGGCATGGAGCATCACGCAGGGCTCGACGGGCATCGTGGTGGCGGTGGTCGATACCGGCTACACCGATCACCCCGATCTGTCCCCCAAGATCCTGCCGGGCTACAACTTCATCTCGGACCCGGCGCGCGCGGGTAACTCCTTTGGCCGAGGAACGGACGCGCACGACCTAGGCGACATCGTTACGTCAGCTGACGTTCCCAAGATTTCCGGCTGCACGACCAATGACATTAGCAATCCGCCTGCAAGTAGCTGGCACGGCACCGAGGTCAGCAGCGTGCTCGCCGCCCAGACAAACAATGCGCTCGATATCGCGGGGGTCGGCTGGAACACGCCGATCGTGCCGGTACGCGTGTCGGGCAAGTGCGGTGCGCTGCTGTCGGACACGGTCGACGGCATGTTGTGGGCGGGCGGCATCAACGTGTCTGGCGTGCCGGCCAACGCCAACCCGGCGCGTGTTGTGAACGTGAGCCTGGGCAGCGTTGGCCAATGTTCGGCCGCAGAACAAGACGCAGTGAATCAGTTGGCCGCACGCGGCACCATCGTCGTAGCTGCTGCCGGCAACGAAGCCGCGCAGACCGTTGACGCACCGGCCAATTGCTCAGGAGCGATCGCCGTCACCGCGCACGTCGACAGCGGCGAGAACGCCAGCTACGCGAACGTGGGGCCGCAGGTGGCGCTGTCCGCGCCGGGGGGTGGCTGCGGCAACTCGAAGGTCGTAACAACGACAAATCCCGCGACTTGTGCGGAGCCCGTTTCCGTCATCCAGGCCGACTCCAACGATGGCACACAAAGCGTCGGCAACCCCACGGTCAAGTCGGTGGCAGGTACAAGTTTCTCGACACCGGAAACCGCCGGCACTATCGCGCTGATGCTTAGCGTGCAACCCCAGTTGTCGAACGCGCAGATATTGGCTGGCCTGAAGCAGACCGCGCGGCCGCACCCGAGCGGCACGTTTTGCGCCGTAAACACCGGCATCTGCGGCGCAGGCCTGCTGGATACCGCCGGTGCCGTCGGCTATGCCCAGAACACGGCCCCGGCTGGCGCGGGCAGTGGCACGACGGGGTCGGGGGGATCGACCGGGAGTACTAGCAGCGGTGGCGGTGGTGCCATTCCGCTGGCCGGTGCCGCACTGCTGCTAGTGCTGGGGCTCGCATGCCGGCGCAAGCGTGCGTTACCACATTGACGCCGCCTTTGGCCTAGCAAGACCGCCTCGCCTGTCGAGGCGGTTTTCATTTGTACCGCTTCCGCACACCCCTTTTAGCGCCGGATATTAGGGTTTATACCTAATACGATCTACGCCACGCTGCCTCAATCCTTTTGGACAATGCAAACGTAAACGTTGCAATTCCTAACAAGAAGACAGGGCTGCTCTGATGAAGGCGATGGTTTCCGGGGGTGTAGCGCAGGCGCTGATGGCGCTTGGGCTGGTGTCGTATCACGTTGCGCCGGCGCTGGCCGTGGAAAAATCCACGACGTTCAATACGCAGCTGCAATGGGTGACGCAGCTGGTCGTGAAAGAAAAAAGCACGGGATTGAAGACGCAATCGATTGCAACCGACGGCGCGGCAACACGCGCAGACGTGGTAGCCGTGCAACGCTGGTCGGCGGCAGCGCAGTTGCCGATGACGTACAAACGCCCAATGTCGGGCGGGGCACACGTACTGACGCTGCCCAAGATCATGACGCTGGAAGACGCCCAGACCGTTGCGCAGCGCATGGAAGCCAGCGGCGAGTTCGAATATGTGTCGCCCGACCGCATCATGCGGCCGATGGCACTGGCCACCGATCCGCTGTTCGGCCAGCAATGGAACCTGCTGGCACCGACCGCCAGCGCGCCCGGCGGCGCCAACGTGACGGCCGCATGGGATACCACCACCGGCGTCAGTACCGTTGGCGTTGGCATTGTCGATACCGGCATCCGCGCAGACCATGCCGACTTTGTCGGGCTGAACTTCGGCACGGGCCGCAACTTCGTCAGTAGCACCGCCATGACCGGCAGCGCCGATCCGAAGACAGGCAACACGATTCCTTCCGGATTCGTCAACAACGGCGCCAACAACACGCTCACGAATACCGACCCGTCCGACCCGGGCGATTGGGTGAGCAGCAGCGACGCCGCGTCGTATCCGACGTTCTGCGGCAGTTCGGCAAGCAACAGCAGTTGGCATGGCACCTTCGTTGCCGGCCAGATCGGAGCGCAGCGCAACAACGGCATCGGCATCGCGGGCATTGCCCCTCATGTGCGTGTGCAGATGGCGCGGGCCATGGGTAAGTGCGGCGGCTCGACGTCCGACATCATGGACGCGGTGACGTGGCTGTCGGGCGGCTCGGTGCCGGGCGTCACCAACAACCCGACGCCGGTCAAGGTCATCAATATGAGCCTGGGCGGCCCCGGCAGTTGCTCGACGCTGGAGCAGAACAGGATCACCGCAGCGCGTGCGTTGGGCGTGACGATTGTGGTGGCCACCGGCAACGAGGCTGGGCCCGTGGATGCGCCCGCCAATTGCACGGGCACCATCGCCGTGACAGCGCACTCGCTGGAAGGCGACAACGCGTTCTATGCCAACGTCGGTGGACAAACGGCAATCAGCGCGCCTGGCGGAGGCTCGGGCACGGTCATTCCCGGTTCCGCCAGCAAAATTGTGTCGCTGTCCAACTCGGGCACGACAACGCCTGTGGCGTCGCCTGCGGGCGATGCCTACGCCCAGGACATCGGCACGTCGATGGCCACACCGCATGTGGCTGCGACCGCGGCGCTGATGCTGTCGGTTCAGCCTGCGCTCACGCCAGACAACATCACGGCGATCATCAAGCAATCGGCACGACCGTTCGTGGCCGGCACTTACTGTGCAACGCACGCGGGCGTGTGCGGCGCCGGTACGCTGGATGCCGGCGCAGCCGTCGCGCAGGCGCAAGGGTCACCGACCGTGCATGCGGCTGCATCGGCGTCGAGCGTCACTGCCAACACGGTCGTCACGCTGACGTCCGTCGGCGGCGCCGGCTACAACAAGACGACCAGCAGCACCGTCTGGGCCCAGACCGCCGGAACCCCCGTCACCCTGACGACCGCAGGCCCCGACGCAAACGGCGTCAGCACAGCCACGTTCACGCCGGGCGTTGCGGGCGTGTACAGCTTTAGCGTGACGTTGACGAACAGCTCCGGCGCTACCGCCTCCGATACAGCGAGCGTGACTGCTACGGCGGCGGCGGCGACATCGGGCTCGGGTAGCGGCACCGCGACGAATAGCAGCAGTGGCGGCGGCGGTGGCGCGCTTCCCCTGTGGCTGGCAGGCTTGCTGCTCGCCAGCGGAGTGGTCACCTTCCGCCGTCGCAAGGGCTGATCGAGCAATCTCGCGATCGTCTAAACGCAAAAACGGACACCCTAGCTCCACCAGCGTGTCCGTTTTTCCGTGCATCGGCACGTGACTTCTCTGCCGATCAGCGCGGCGCCTGCCTGCTGCCTTGCGAGCCCCACTCCCCCAGCACCCACACCAGCAATCCGCTCACCGCACCAAACGCATGAGCGATGCGCACCACGCCAAACCCCCAGTGCGGGTCATAGGCGACGGGCGACAGCCACGATTGCTCGAGCCACACTTTCACCAGCACGCCCACACACAGCGCCACGCCAATCCAGCGCGAGAAGCGATCTTCGGCCCCGTCGGCGGACGGTTTCAGCAGCCGCAGCCCGCCCCATGCCGCCAGACCATGCAGCGCGCCAGAGAGCCCGCCGTACCACTGCACCGTCGGCCGAGTGAGCAAAGCGATCTGTACGAGCACGCCGCACACCACCAACGCTCCAACGATGGCTTGCGGCCGCAACACGCGCGCCAGCAGCAGGATGAGCCCCACCGCGGCCATTGCATCCGCCAGCCAATGCCACGTGTCCAGATGCACCCACATGGCGGTCAAGATGCGCCACCACTGCCCCGCGCGCACGGCCTCGCGTTGATACAGCCCGAACGCGTACAGCCACGGCACGAACGAGAACGCCGCCGACAGCGCAGCCACAACGGCGCACGCGCCCCATGTGTGCAGCGCGTGCCGATGCGCCGTCATTGCGCGGGCCCGAACACCTGCTCCCACAATGCACGCACGTGGCCGGCTTCGCGCGCGCAGGTGCCGACGGGTACGCGCGCGGCGGACTGCCCGTCAAGCCGCAACTTGTGCTGGCGTGCGCGGAAATCACGGTAGGCATCGGCCACCTGCGCGGCCGCCGTCGCGTCAATCAACCCGAGTTCGCCAGCCATGCGTAGCAGCGCGATATTTCCCTTGTTGAGGGTCAGCTCGGCATGCGCCGCGCTGTGCAACAGCACCAGGAATTGCACGGTGAACTCGATATCGACCATGCCCCCGCGATCGTGCTTGAGATCAAACAGCCCGGTCGGGTTCGCATGGCCTTCCGCCACGCGTTCGCGCATGGCCACGATCTCGTCGCGCAGCGGCCCGGGATCGCGCTCCTGGCGCAACACGGCGGTACGCAGCGCCTCGAAACGCTCGCCGATTTCCGCATCGCCCGCGCAGAAGCGTGCACGCGTGAGCGCCTGGTGTTCCCACACCCACGCAGCGTTGTCGCCCTCGCGCATCTGATAGCGGCGGAAGGCTTCGAAGTGCGTGACCATCAAACCCGCCGCACCGTTCGGTCGCAAGCGCGTATCGACGTCGAACAGCGTGCCCGCGGCGGTATGGCTGGTCAGCCACGTGATGAGTTTGCGCGCGAATGACGCGTAGACATCGGGTGCGCGTTCGTCATCGTCGTCATACAGGAAGATGATGTCGAGGTCTGACGCATAGCCGAGTTCCTTGCCGCCCAGCCGCCCGTAGGCAACCACGGCAAAACGTGGCACCTCCCGATGGCGGGTGGCGACCTGCTGCCAGACGGTTTCAAGCGTGAGGTCCAGCACGGCGTCGGCCAGATCGGAGAGCCGGTCGCTGATGTGCTCGACACTCAGCATGCCCTGCAGGTCCTGTAGCAGCACGCGGAAAGTTTCTGCATGGTGCTCCTGGCGCAGGATGTCCATCTGCATCTCGACGTGGTCGGACGCTGCCTGCAGGCGCTCTCGCACGCGCGCCCTGAACGCTGGCCAGTCGGGCTCGGCCGACAGCGCTTCCACATCGAGCAGCTCATCGAGCAGTTGCGGATGGCGTGTGAGGTAGTCCGCCGCCCAGCGCGATGCATGGAGCGTGTGGGCCACGCGCTCCATGGCCTGCGGGTATTCGCTCAGCAGCGACAGGTACGACGAACGCCGGCTGATCGCATCAAAGAAATCGAGAAAGCGCGCGATGGTGACATCGGCATCGGTCTGCCGCGATGCCTGATCAAGCGCACGGTTGATCAGCAAGTCGAAACGCTGCCGGCTGACTTCGGACAACGCCCGATAACGCGGCGAATTGCGCGTTGCACGCAGCCGCTCCAGCACGCTCTCCGGATTTGCATAGCCGAGTTCGGCGAGTTGTACGCGGGCGGTTTCCGTGTGCTCGTCGTCGAGCAGGTCTGCGTGCCAGACCGCGGCGCACGGCGGCTGGCTGTCCTGCTTGTCGGAGAAGGTCTGCTCGAAATGCTGTGCAACTTCGTCCTGATACGTCTCAAGCGTGGTGACCAGCGCCGCATAGTCGTCAAAGCCCATCATGTGCGCCACGCGCAGTTGGTCTTCCGGCGAGCCCGGCAGGTTGTGCGTCTGCGCGTCTTCGATGTACTGCAGGCGATGTTCAAGCTGGCGCAGGAAGCGGTACGCCTCGGTCAGGCGCTCCACCGCTTCGGGCTCGATCAGGCCGCGCTCCGCCGCCACCCGCAGCACCTCCAGCGTGGGCCGCACGCGCAGCCCGAAATCCTGCCCGCCGCGAATGAGCTGAAACACCTGCGCGACAAATTCGATCTCGCGGATGCCGCCGCGCCCGAGCTTGATGTTGGGCGAGCGCGCCTGCAGGTGGCCCGTGTCATCGCGCTGCTGGTTGGCACCGTTGCTGCGCTTGGCTGCCTCGTTGCGGATCTGCGCATGCAGCGCGCGAATGGCGGAGATCACGCCGTAATCGAGATAGCGCCGGAACACAAACGGGCCCGTCACGCGATCCAGCTGCTGGATCACGCGGGCGGCATGCGGGCTGGTCGGGTCGGTGATCACGCGGCCCTTGATCCAGGCGTAGCGCTCCCATTCGCGGCCCTGCACAACGAAATACTCCTCCAACATGCCGAGGCTGCACGCGAGCGGCCCCGCATCGCCGTTCGGACGCAGGCGCATGTCGACGCGGAAGACGTAGCCATCCTCTGTCACATCGGCCAGCGCGTTGATCAGCCGCCGGCCAAGCTTCGTGAAATATTCATGATTGGAGAGGGGGCGCGCCCCCCCCTGGGTGTCGCCGTCGTCGTCGTAGAGAAAGATCAGGTCAATGTCGGACGAGACGTTTAGTTCCCGCCCACCCAGCTTGCCCATGCCGACCACCACCAGTTCCTGCACCTCGCCGGAGGATTGCCCGATCGGCTGGCCGTGCAGGGCGCTCAGTTCCTGGCCGATCACGGAAACGGCCGTGCGCACGGCAAACTCGGCCAGGTCGGTCATCGTGCCCGTCACCTCATCGAGCGTCGCGGCGCCGGACAGATCGCGCTCAACCAGTGCACCGAAGACTTCATTGCGCAACAGGCGCAAGGCGCGCTTGAGCGCCGCCTCAGCCTCCACGGCCCTGGTATCGAACAGTTCAGTGAAGCGCGCCAACAGCCACGCCATGTCAATCGGATGGCTGGCGCCAGCCTGCACACGCTCGGCCCATCCTTCGCGCGCTTGCGCCTGGCGCTGTAGATAACGGGAATAGGCGAGTGCAAAGGGCAGCGCGGCAGCGGCGCCCTGCGGCGCGCGGGCTGGAGCTTTCAGAAATGGCTGGGCGGACAAGGCGGAATCGGTCATGCGAACCCATCGAGCATTGGCGGAAGCATCCATTCTCGCTGAAATGCATGCAAGACCGGCAGTGGCCAGAGACTCCGCGGGCATCGGGTGTGCTTGCCCACTGCTTGCCGCTCCGCCAGCGCGCCGCCCGGGCTCCAAATGTGGCGCCGCCTCCTGAATATCGGATAATCCGCATCATGCCTCGCCCGTCCCAGCCCCCAGAATCGCCGAAGTCCGATGGTGGACACGCCAGCACCCTGTCCACACGCGGGGTGGGCCGGCCCTCGGCCTGGGCATGGCTGGTATGGCTCGCCCGCCGGGTCGGCGCGGGCATCGGGGCTGCTTTTCGCGCCCCGATCTGGCGCAAGCTGTGGCGGGTGCTCTGGAAGACGGCCGCCGCGCTGGCCGTCTTGGCCGTCGTCGGCATGCTGGCGGTGCGCTTCATCCTGTGGCCGCGCGCGAGCGTGGCGCGCGAATGGATGCAGCGCGAGGCGTCCAGCGCACTGCACGCCACGGTGGACATCGGCTCGCTTGAGACCTACTGGGAGGGCTGGCACCCGGCATTCCGCGCCCAGCGCATCGACGCGCACGACACCGCGGGCCGCCGCACCTTCGCGATACAGGACGTGCAGGCGCGGCTGTCCTGGCGCTCGTTGCTGCGCATGCAGATCACCTTTGCCGCCCTGCACGCCAGCCAGGCCGACGTGCTGGTACGGCGCGATACGCAGGGCGCCCTGCTCGTCGCCGGCATGCCGCTCGGCCCCGACACCGGCGGCGACAGCAATTTCCTTGATCAGTTGCTCTCCCAGGGCGACATCGATTTCCAGCAAGGCGCCGTCCGCTGGCTTGACGAACAGCAGAAGCTGCCTGAAGTGGCGCTGGGCAATGTGCGGGTGCAGCTACGCAGCGGCCCGACGCGCCACCGGCTGGAGGCCAGCGGAACCTCGGCCACGCTGTTCAACGGTCCCATCAAACTGCACGCCGATTTCCGTCACGACCTGCTCGCCCGGCCCGGCGACTGGCGCCACTGGCACGGCCAGGCCTCCTGGCAGGTCGATACGCTGCAGTTGGCTGCCGTGCAGCGCTACGTGCCCGTGCTGGCCGCCGCCAAGAGCGGCACGCTCACCTCCGACGGCTCGGTGGAGTTCGCCGGCGGCGTGTTCACGCGCAGCCAGGCACGCCTGACCGGGCAACAGCTTGATCTCCAGGTCCGCAAGGATCTGGACCCGCTGCAGCTGCGCAGCCTCCAGGCGCTGGCCACGCATCAGCGCAACGCGCGAGGCGAGCACGCCTTGCGCCTCGACACGCTGCTCTGGCAACCGCTGAACCCGCCCGCCCAACCGCCGTCGGTACCCGAACTGGCAGGCCCCGGCATCCAGGCGCCGACCAACCCGGCTGGCACGCCGCGCGGCGTGCGCAATGTCACCGTCGGGTGGGCGCTCGACGCGCGCGATGCGCTGCGCAGCCTGCAGGTCAAGGCCACGACACTGGATTTGGCCGACCTGCGCAACATCGCCACCGCGCTGCCGCTGCCCGCCGGCGTGCTCGAACCACTGCGGACAAAGCAGCCGTCCGGCCGCATCGACGATCTGGACATCAACTGGCAGCGCGATGTCTCCCGCTGGCGGCCAAATACGCCGGCGCCGGTGCACTTCACCGGCCGCGCCACGATGCGCCAGGTCTCGTTCGGCCCCGGTGCGCTGCCCGCGGTACCGCCGGGCCAGCATCCCGAGCCAGCCGTGCCCGGCGTTGAAAACCTCTCCGGCAACGCCGTCTTCTCCGACGACAAGGGCACGCTGCGCATCGAGTCCAACGACACCGCCCTACTGCTGCCTGGCACCTTTGCCGACGCGCGCGTGCCGCTGGACCGGCTACAGGGCACGTTCAACTGGACATATCGCAAGCAGGAACTGGTTGTCGCCAGCGACAACCTCGCGCTCTCCAACGACGACCTGTCAGCGCGTATCACGGGCAGCTATCGCCACGCGCCAGACACCAGCCATCTCGGCACCATCGACCTGAAAGGCACGCTCGACCGTGCCAACGTTCCGCGTGTGCCGCGCTACCTGCCGCTGTCGATCGGACAGCATCTGCGCGACTACCTGGGCGGTGCGCTGCAAGCCGGCACGGCGAATAACGTCGGGTTCGCACTGGCAGGTGATCTGCACGACTTTCCGTTCCGTCCGCCGCACAAAGGTGTCTTCCGCGTGGAAGTGCCGATCCAGGACGTAACTTACCAATCAGCGCCGGCCGAAGCCGGGCACAACCTGCCGGGCCGCGTGCCCACGCACCCGGGCGACTGGCCGGCGTTCACCAACATCGACGGGACAGTGATCTTCGATCGCGCGTCCCTGGCCTTCAAGGTTGCGCGCGCCAAGGTGATGGGTGTGAACTTGCAGGACGTGAATGGCAGGCTGCCCGACATGGGCGACCACAACCCGCTACTCACCATCGAGGGCCGCGGCGACGGCGCCACGCAAAACTTCCTGCAATACGTTGAGGCCAGCCCCATCGGCCAGTGGATCGGCCACTTCACCAAGGACGCGCGCGCCCAGGGCAACGCCACGCTGGCGCTCAAGCTGGACCTGCCGCTGCACGAGATGCATTCGACGCGCGCCCAGGGCAGCGTCACGTTCCTGCGCAATGACGTCACGCTGGTTCCGCAGGCGCCGCCGCTCACCGATGTCAACGGCGCGCTGACCTTCACGCAAAAAGGCATCGGTTTCGACAACCTGCGCGCGCGCTTTGCCGGCGGCGAAATCCGCCCCACGGGTGGCACCGCGCCCGATGGCACGATCCGCATCCAGGTGGCGGGCACCGCATCGGCGCAAGGGCTGCGTGAAACGACGCCGGAAAACAGCCCGGTGGCCGCCGTCGCCCGCTCGCTGGAGGGCAGCGCCCCGTACAGCGCGACCATCAGCGTCAAGCAGCATCGCCCCCTGATTCAGGTGCAGTCCGACCTCACGCCGATGACGGTGCGTCTGCCGGCGCCGCTCAACAAGGCCGCCGGGCAGCCGTTGCCGGTGCGTTTCGAGATGCAGCCGCTGGCTTCCAACAACGCCGTCGACGAAATCGTTTTGCAGGTCGGCAATATCGTCAGTGCGCGCTACGAGCAACGCAGCACGGGCAACGGCGTCGAGGTGCTGCGAGGCGGGATCGGCGTGCGGCAACCGGTGCCGCAACCGCAGGAGGGCGTGCAGGCCAACCTGGCGCTGGATCAACTGGACATCGACGCCTGGCGCCATGTCTTTGCCGCACCCGCCGCAGACAAGAGCGCCGGCCAGATTGCCGCCGAACATGCCACCAATGCTCCAAACGCCTCCGACAGCCACAGCGCGTATCTGCCCAGCCACCTGAGCGCCCGCGCGCAAACGCTGCGCATCCTGGGCCGCGACTTCAACGCCGTGCGCATCGATGCCACGCGCGACGGCCCCAACTGGCAATCGACCATCGATTCGCGCGAGATTGCAGGCAGCGCGCGCTGGCACGCCGAAAGCGCCGCCGTGCCCTTCGGCGAGCTGACGATGCGCCTGTCGCGCATGAGCATCCCAGACGCCAAGGAAGAGACGGCGCTCACCGAATCGCTGGCCAGCAGCTCGCAGGAAATTCCATCGCTCGACCTCGTCGCCGACAAATTCGACCTACGCGGCAAGGCGCTCGGCAAGCTGGAGATCAAGGCGCGCAGCCAGATCACCGACGGTGCGCCGGTGTGGACGCTCGAAACGCTGAAGATCGAGCAGCCTGCTGCCACGCTCACGGCCCACGGTACGTGGCGCATCCCGCGACGCCTGCGCGGCGGCGGTGATGATCCGGAGCGCCGGACGCTGCTCGACTTCAACCTTGACCTGCGCGACACCGGCGAGCTGCTGCAAAAAATGGGCTTCGCCAAGGTGATCGACGGTGCCAAGGGCAAGCTCGAAGGCCGCGTGGTCTGGCGCGGCTCGCCCATGTCGATCGACTACCCGACGCTCAACGGCCGCATGGCGCTGAACCTGGAGCGCGGCCAGTTCCTCCCGGTCGATCCGGGCCTGGCCAAGCTGGCGGGCGTGCTGAGCCTGCAGGGGCTGCTGCATTTCGCGACCGACCTGCGCAGCGCCACCGGGCGCGGCACGCCGTTCGAGAGCGTGGCAGCCACCGGCACAATCGCCAGCGGCATCGCCCACACTGAAGATTTTGCCGTCAAGGGCCCGCAATTCCAGGTGGCCATGCAGGGCTCGGCCAACATCCTGGATGAAACGCAGGACCTGCGCGTCAAGGTCACGCCCAAGGTGGACGCCACGTCGGCCTCGCTGGCGGCGGCGTTCATCAATCCGGCCATCGGGCTGGGCACGCTGGCCGCGCAGTTGGTCCTGGGCGATCAGCTGTCGAAGGCATTCGTCACGCAATACCGCGTGACCGGCAGCTGGGCCGATCCGAAGATCGAGAAAGTCGCATCCAACAGCAATTCGGGCAGCCAATCGCAAACCTCGGCAAAATAGGCGCCATGACCTCGACCACCGTTGCTCCGGCCCCCGTCGCATCCGGTATGGATGCGCCTTTCGATGCGCCTTTCGATGCACCTTTTCGCGTCGCCGCCATCCAGACCGTGACGGCCATCGACGTGGACGTCAACCTGGCGCGGGCAGACGCCCTGCTGGCCGAGGCGGCCGCCCAAGGTGCGCAACTCGCGCTGCTGCCCGAGTACTTCTGCATGATGGGCCGCAAGGACACCGACAAGGTCGGCATCCGCGAAGCCGACGAAGACGGCCCGATCCAGACCTTCCTTGCCGATGCCGCGCGCCGCCACAAGCTGTGGCTCGTCGGCGGCACGTTGCCGATGTGGTGCGAAGACGCACAGCGCGTGCGCAATACGTCGCTCGCATTCAACCCGGCCGGATTGCGGGTCGCACGCTACGACAAGATCCACCTGTTCAACTTCGTACGCGGCGAAGAACGCTACGACGAAGCCCGCACCATCGAGCCCGGCGCCACGCCGGTCGCCTTCGATGCGCCGTGCGGCCGCGTGGGCATGTCGGTGTGCTACGACCTGCGCTTTCCCGAGCTGTACCGGGCGCTGGCGTCGCAGGGCAACCTGAACTTGATTCTGATGCCGGCGGCCTTCACCTACGTGACGGGCGCCGCGCACTGGGAAATCCTGCTGCGCGCCCGCGCCATCGAGAACCAGTGTTATGTGCTGGCCTCCGCTCAGGGCGGGCGCCATGAAAACGGCCGCCGCACGTGGGGGCACTCCATGTTGATCGACCCGTGGGGGGAAATCATCGCCTCCGTTCCTGAGGGCGAAGGGGTTGCCATCGGCGACATGGACCCCGCCCGCATCGCCCAAGTGCGCCGGGATCTGCCGGCGCTCAAGCACCGCGTGATGTAAGCCAATCGAATTTTTTGCGAGAACCGACCATGAACGCAGGCGACATCGCCATCCAGAACCTGTCCATCGCGCGCCGCGTGCTGCTCGATCCGTACGGCCTTGATGAAGCGCATCTGCAGCGCGCGCTGGCCGACATCTTCACGCACCGCGTGAACTATGCCGACCTCTACTTCCAGTACACGCGCAACGAGGCGTGGAGCCTGGAAGAAGGCATCGTCAAATCCGGCAGCTTCAGCATCGACCAGGGTGTGGGCGTGCGCGCCGTCTCGGGCGACCGCACCGCGTTTGCGTATTCCGACGACATCAGCCTGCCCGCGCTGATGCAGGCTGCCGGTGCCACGCGCACCATCGGCAAAGCTGGCGCCGGCCGCGTGAAGGTGGCGGGCAGCCTTGCCAGCACCCCGGGCAGCCACTCGCTCTATGCACCGAACGACCCGCTCGATTCGATGACGGCCTCCGAAAAGGTTGCCCTGCTCGAGCGGATCGAAAAGCTCGCCCGCGCCAAAGACCCGCGCGTGGTGCAGGTGATGGCCGGCCTGGCCGGTGAATACGACGTGATGCTCGTTGCGCGCAGCGACGGCGTGATCGCCGCGGATGTGCGCCCGCTGGTGCGCATTTCCGTCACCGTCATCGCCGAGCAGAACGGGCGCCGTGAAATGGGTAGCTCCGGCGGCGGCGGCCGCTATGCCTATGGCTACTTCACCGACGAACTGCTGCGCGAATACGTGGACGAGGCGGTCTCTTCCGCGCTCGTCAACCTGGAAGCCAAGCCGGCACCGGCCGGCACGATGACGGTGGTGCTCGGCCCGGGCTGGCCCGGCGTGCTGCTGCACGAGGCCATCGGCCACGGGCTCGAAGGCGACTTCAACCGCAAGGGCTCGTCGGCGTTTTCCGGCCGCATGGGCGAACGCGTGGCGGCCAAGGGCGTCACCGTGGTCGACGACGGCACGCTGGCCAACCGCCGCGGCTCCCTGAACCTCGATGACGAAGGCAACCCCACGCAGTGCAACACGCTCATCGAAGACGGCATCCTCACCGGCTACATGCAGGACACGCTCAACGCGCGTCTGATGAAGATGCCCGTGACCGGCAACGCGCGCCGCGAGAGCTACGCCGCCCTGCCGATGCCGCGCATGACCAACACCTACATGCTGGGCGGCGACAAGGATCCGCAAGAGATCATCGCGAGCGTCAAGAAGGGCCTGTATGCGGTCAACTTTGGCGGCGGCCAGGTCGACATCACCAACGGCAAGTTCGTGTTCTCGGCCAGCGAGGCCTACATGATCGAGGACGGCAAGATCACCGCTCCGGTCAAGGGCGCGACGCTGGTCGGCAGCGGCCCGGAATCGCTCAAGCACGTGACCATGATCGGCAACGACATGCGCCTCGATTCGGGTATCGGCGTGTGCGGCAAGGAAGGCCAGAGCGTGCCGGTGGGCGTCGGTCAGCCGACGCTGCGCATGGAGAACATGACGGTGGGCGGCACGGCTTAATCGCCCTGAAACCGTCGTCTTGACGCCGCAGGCCCGGAAAATCCGCGCTTGCGGCCCTCAAAAAAAGGGTTTATAAAGACGGTTCGATTGGTGCGGCGCAGTAGTTCCAAGTCACCCGCGCGCCACAATTTTTCCTGCATTGCCTGGTTTTCCTCTCATGTCCTTCGCCAAGTTTTTTTACTTTTACTTTTGGCATCTCGCACCGCTGGCGGAAGGAGAGGGGCGCTTGCAGCAAAAATAAAGCACCCAGCAGATACCGAAAACCGCCAGCGACCCTGGCGGTTTTTTTTCGCCCAGTCACCTGCCCCACCCCGGCACCGACGCGAAACATGATCCGAACACAGTAGACGTTTCCAATAGAACTCAAGACACATCCCCGGAGCTTTCCATGCCGAAGAACACCGACGATTTGCGCATTCGCGAACTGAAAGAGCTGACGCCGCCCTCACATCTGATCCGCGAATTCCCGTGCAGCGACACCGTGTCCGACCTGATCTACCAAAGCCGGAACGCGATGCACCGCATCCTGCACGGCATGGACGACCGCCTGATCGTCATCATCGGCCCCTGCTCCATCCACGACACCAAGGCAGCGATGGACTACGCCCGCCGCCTGGTCGAGCAGCGCGAGCGCTTCAAGAACGAGCTGGAAATCGTGATGCGCGTGTACTTCGAGAAGCCGCGCACAACCGTCGGCTGGAAGGGTCTGATCAACGATCCGCACATGGACGGCAGCTTCAAGATCAACGACGGCCTGCGCACCGCGCGCGAGCTGCTGATGAACATCAACGAACTGGGCCTGCCCGCCGGCACCGAATACCTCGACGTGATCAGCCCGCAGTACATCGCCGATCTGGTGAGCTGGGGCGCCATCGGCGCGCGCACCACCGAAAGCCAGGTGCACCGCGAACTGGCTTCCGGCCTGTCGTGCCCGGTCGGCTTCAAGAACGGCACCGACGGCAACGTGAAGATCGCCGTGGACGCCATCAAGGCCGCATCGCAGCCGCACCACTTCCTGTCGGTCACCAAGGGCGGCCACTCGGCCATCGTGTCGACGGCAGGCAACGAGGATTGCCACATCATCCTGCGCGGCGGCAAGGCGCCCAACTATGACGCGGCCAGCGTGCAGGAAGCCTGCGACGCCATCTCCAAGTCGGGCCTGGCCGCGCGCCTGATGATCGACGCATCGCACGCCAACAGCAGCAAGAAGCACGAGAACCAGATTCCGGTGTGCGAAGACATCGCCCGCCAGATGGCTGCCGGTGACAACCGCATCGTCGGGGTGATGGTGGAATCGCACATCAATGCCGGCCGCCAGGACCACGTGCAAGGCACGCCGGTGTCCGACCTGGCCTACGGCCAGAGCGTGACCGACGCCTGCATCGGCTGGGACGATTCGGTGAAGGTGCTGGAAACGCTGGCCGACGCCGTGCGCAAGCGCCGTCTGGTACCGGGCAGCGGCAACTAAGACGCCCTCAGGCGTGATTGGAAAGGACGCCTGCGGGCGTCCTTTTTCTTTGCGCGCGCATCAAAGCGCAGATCTATAACAAATGTGAGCGAAGCGTATCAAAGTCACACAAGTGCGTTGTCTTTGACATATCGTAGGTGGGTTTCCCCCTGCTCTTTCGGAGGCACCCATGGCAGACAACCTGGCGGACACCGCCGTCAACACCGCAAGCAAGTACCAGGCAATCGTGGCGCAATACGCCACCGACGTCGGCATGAAGATCCTCGGCGCGATCGTTTTCTGGGTAGTCGGCCGCTGGCTGATCAATCTGGCGGTGCGCATGGTGGAAGGCTCGTTGAGCCGACAGAAGGTCGATCCGACCGTGCTGCGGTATGTCGGCTCCATCATCACCGTCACGCTGAATGTGCTGCTGGTGATCGGCATCCTCGGCTATTTCGGCATCCAGACGACGACGTTCGCGGCGCTGATTGCCGCAGCCGGTGTGGCGATCGGCATGGCATGGTCGGGCCTGCTGTCGAACTTTGCTGCGGGCGCGTTCCTGATCGTGCTGCGGCCGTTCAAGGTGGGCGACTTCGTGACGGCCGGCGGCGTGACGGGCACCATCAAGGAGATCGGCCTGTTTGCCACGACCATCAACACGCCAGACAACGTGGTCAGCATTGTCGGCAACGGCAAGATCTTCGCGGACACGATCCAGAACTACACCTCCAACCCCTTCCGCCGCGTCGAGCTGAAGGCACAACTGGCCGGAAGCGCCGACCACCGCGCCGCCATCGCGCTGCTCAAGGAGAAGGTGGCCGCCATTCCCAACGTGCTGACCGAACCGGCGGTCGATGTTGAAATCCTGGAATTCAACCTGGTTGGGCCGGTGCTGGCCGTGCGCCCGTACACGCACAACGACAACTACTGGCAGGTCTATTTCGACACCAACCGCACCATCAAGGAAGCGCTGGCCGAAGCCGGCTTCCCGGCGCCGACGCCATCGCAGGCGCTGACCATCACCACGCCGGGGCAATTGGCGGGGCTGGCCGCCGTGGCGCAAAGCACGACGACACCAACGAGCGTGAACTAAGTCAGCGCTGCAAGAAAATGGCCCGGCGAGTTGCCGTCACTCGCCGGGCCGTTTTGTTTGGTGCCGACGGTGATTACGCCGGCTTGTGCTCGTCGCGTTTCCAGAGGACGTCCGTGCCGCCATCTGCGCGATTGAGCACGCGCGCCAGCACGAACAGCAGGTCCGACAGTCGATTGACGTATTGGCGCGGCGCCTCGCCAATGGTCTCGGCGCGGCCGAGTGCGACGATGCTGCGCTCGGCACGGCGCGCGACGGTGCGGCAGACATGCGCCTGGGCCGCAGCGCGGCTGCCGCCGGGCAGGATGAATTCGGCCAACCGCGGAAGATCGGCGTTGTAGTCGGCCAGCCATTGGTCGAGCCGCAACACGTGCGCGGTCGTCACCATCGTGTAGCCCGGAATGCAGAGTTCGCCACCCAGATCGAACAGGTCGTGCTGGATGGCGGTGAGCGCCGTGCGCACGCCGTCGGGCAGCGTTTCCGTCAGCAGCACGCCGATGTGCGAGTTCAGCTCGTCGACGTCGCCGATGGCGGCGATGCGCAGGCTGTCCTTGTCCGTGCGGCTACCGTCGCCGAGGCCGGTGGTGCCGTCGTCGCCGGTGCGTGTGGCGATCTTCGATAAGCGGTTGCCCACGGTGCGTCTCCCTGTATCGCGTCAATGTTGGTGGCGCCATTATCGCAAGGGCGGTACGACCCCGGCGTTAGAATGACAGCCCGAGCCGGCTTCAGACCGCTGCCCCACGCGAGACGCCATGAACCATCCAGCCCCGCCCTCCCATATCATCCGCAAGCCGATTCCCCCGGCCATGCTCGACGCGCTGCGCACCCGCTTCGGCGATCGCGTCTCCATGAGCGAAGCCGTGCGCGCCCACCACGGCCGCGACGAATCCGCCTACGACCCGATGCTGCCCGACGCCGTCGTCTTCGCGCAGACCACCGAGGAAGTCGCTGCCGTCGCCAGGCTCTGCTTCGAGCACGAGATTCCGCTGATCCCGTATGGCGCCGGATCGTCGCTCGAAGGCCATCTGCTGGCCGTGGCCGGTGGCGTGAGCCTCGATCTCTCGCAGATGAACCACGTGCTGTCGGTGCACCCCGAAGACCTGACGGTGACGGTCGAGCCGGGCGTCACGCGCAAGCAGCTCAATACCGAGATTCGCGATACCGGTTTGTTCTTCCCGATCGACCCGGGCGCGGATGCATCCATCGGCGGCATGTGCGCGACGCGCGCTTCGGGCACCAACGCCGTGCGTTACGGCACGATGCGCGAAAACGTCCTGAACCTGACGGTGGTCACCGCTGACGGCCGCATCATCAAGACGGCCAACCGCGCACGTAAATCGTCGGCGGGGTATGACCTCACACGCCTGTTCATCGGCAGCGAGGGGACGCTTGGCATCATCACCGAGATCACGCTGAAGCTGTATCCGCAGCCCGAAGCGGTATCCGCGGCCGTGTGCGCCTTCCCGAGCATGGGCGATGCGGTGTCGGCAGTGATCGACACTATCCAGATGGGCGTGCCGATTGCGCGCGTGGAGTTTGTCGATGCGCTGGCCATCCGCGCGATCAACCAGTACGACAAGCTCACGCTGCCCGAGATGCCGACGCTGTTCTTCGAGTTTCACGGCTCGGAGCACGGCGTGCAGGAGCAGGCCGAGACCGTCCAGCAGATCGCTGCTGAACACAAGGGCCAAGGCTTCGAATGGGCCACGCGCCCCGAAGACCGCAGCCGCCTGTGGAACGCTCGCCACAACGCCTATTTCGCCTTTCTGCAACTCAAGCCGGGCTGCCGCGCCGTCACCACCGACGTATGCGTGCCGATCTCGCGCCTGGCTGAATGCGTGGTCGAGACCGAGAAGGACCTGCTTGCCAGCGCGCTGCAGCTGCCCGCCCCCATCGTCGGCCACGTGGGCGACGGCAACTTCC
The DNA here is from genome assembly GCF_002256165.1 of Ralstonia sp. PBBBR1. Classification (NCBI taxonomy): domain Bacteria; kingdom Pseudomonadati; phylum Pseudomonadota; class Betaproteobacteria; order Burkholderiales; family Burkholderiaceae; genus Ralstonia; species Ralstonia sp. PBBBR1. The sequence goes on from NZ_NKIL01000003.1 coordinate 299,956, forward strand.
ACGTTGCGCTGCTGATCGACCCAAACAAGCCGGAAGAACTGGAAGAGGCCGAGCGCATCAACCAGCGCATCGTCGCCCGTGCAATTGCCATGGACGGCACCTGCACGGGCGAGCATGGCGTGGGTCTGCACAAGATGGACTTCCTCATCGCCGAACACGGCAACGATGCGATCGACCTGATGCGCAGCATCAAGCAGGCGCTGGACCCGAAGCACGTCCTGAACCCCGGCAAGATCTTCCACCTGTAACCGATTCACCTACCAGCGACCGCCCGCATGTCTTCCGTCTTCAAGCGCGTTCCTCCGCTGCATCTGTTGATTGCCTTCGAGGCCGGGGCGCGCCATGCGAGCTTCGCGCGCGCGGCCGAAGAACTGTCCGTCACGCCCAGCGCGGTATCGCACCGCATCAAGAATCTGGAAGAGCTGTGGGGCGAAGACCTCTTCGTGCGCACGGGCACGGCGTTGCGGCTGACCGCCGCGGGCACGCGCTACCTGCGCAGTGTGCAAGTGGCGCTCGACACCCTGCACGAACTGGCACGGCCGGAATTCAGCAAACAGCGCGCGCGGCTGCGCGTGGCGATTCCGCCCACGTTCGGACGCCAGCACCTGGTGTCGCGTCTGCCGGAGTTCAACGCGCTGTACCCGCACATCGATCTGGAACTGCATCTCTCCATCCCGTTCCTCGACGTGAAAGCCGAGGACACCGATGTCGAAATCCGCTACGGCACCGGCCGCTATCCGGACCTGAAGACCACGCTGCTGCTCAACGAGCCGGTCTTCCCGGCGTGCGGGCGGGCCTACTTCGAGCAGATCAGCGGCAACACCATCACCGAAGCGTCGCAGTTGCTGAACCTCACGCTGCTGCGCAGCCCGCTGGAGCCCTGGCGCCCATGGTTCGAGGCGGCCGGGCTGGACGCGGCGGAGCCTGCGACCGGCTCGCTGTTCAACGACATCGGCCTAATGCTCGAAGCCGTCGCCTCCAACCAGGGCGTGGCGCTGGTGCGTCAAGCCATGGCGCGCAACTGGCTGGCTTCGGGGCAGATCGTGCGGCTGCTGGACATCGAATCGGCGTCGCCACATGCTTATTACATTGTCCAGCGCGAGCAGGCGCCGATGAAGCCCGAGGCGCGGCATTTTGTGGATTGGTTGCTTGGGCTGGATTGGTAAGCCGCTCAGCGGCCGGCCCCCGAGCCTCGCGGCTGGGTCTCGAACTACCGGATTCGAAACTTTTAGTTTCGACGTTGAAGCCCTGAACCCTCAGCGCTGATGAAAAAAACAGCAACGTCGGGGCAAAAAGCGTCATGGGTCGAGCCCCAGGGCCTCGAAGTTGACGTTCCGAACGTCATCGTTGCTGCTTTTTTCATCAACGCCGATCCTATTTGCCTCACGCGCGAGGTACCTGAACCTCGGATTCGATACTTTTAGTGTGAAGCTCGGTGCTTTGCACCCCACCGTCGGCGGTTGAAGGCTCGATCGTGGAGGTCAGGCTCGCGCGAATGGGCAATGAAACCTTGCTGCCCCGCGATGAACCGCATTGGCCGCTCCGGCGAGCCAAATTCATCGCAGCAAAAGTCCTTAACACGCCGCATGGCGCGGCGGCCGGGCTATAGTGCCCTCCATCCCGGCCACCGCTGCCGGGCACAACGATGAGAGACACCCCATGAACGCATCGCTGCCCGCCACCGCTCGCGATCCGTCTGCCCTGCAGGCTGAGCTGACCGCCGCGCTGTCCCAGATCGTGTCCGACGACGCGCTGCTCTGGGAGCGCGAAGACACCACCCCGTATGAATGCGACGGCTTGGCCGCTTACCGGCAGGTGCCGCTGGCCGTCGTGCTCCCGGATACCGAGGCGCAGGTCGTCGAAATCCTGCGCGTGTGCCACCGCATGGGCGTGCCCGTGGTGCCGCGCGGCGCGGGGACGAGCCTGTCGGGCGGTGCGATGCCGACGCCGGGCGGGCTGGTGCTGTCGCTGGCCAAGTTCAAGCGCATCATCAAGGTGGACCCATACACGCGTACGGCGGTGGTCCAGCCGGGCGTACGCAACCTCGCCATTTCGGAAGCCGCCAACCCGCACGGGTTGTATTACGCGCCCGATCCGTCATCGCAGATTGCCTGCACCATCGGCGGCAACGTGAACGAGAACTCCGGCGGCGTGCATTGCCTGAAGTACGGCCTGACCGTGCACAACGTGCTGCGCGTGCGCGCCGTGATGATGGACGGCGAGGTGGTTGAATTCGGCAGCGAGGCGCCCGACGCCCCCGGCCTGGACCTGCTGGCCACGGTGATCGGCTCCGAAGGCATGCTGGCCGTGGTGACGGAAGTGACCGTGCGCCTGATCCCCAAGCCGCAACTCGCGCAGGTGATCATGGCGAGCTTCGACGACGTGGAATCCGGCGGCAACGCCGTGGCCGACGTGATTGCCGCGGGCATCATCCCGGCGGGGCTGGAAATGATGGACAAGCCCGCCACCGCTGCCGTTGAGGAATTCGTCTGCGCCGGCTACGACCTCGACGCGGCCGCCATCCTGCTGTGCGAATCCGACGGCACGCCCGAAGAAGTGGCCGAAGAGATCGCGCGCATGAGCGAAGTGCTGCGCGCCTCCGGTGCCACGCGCATCCAGGTCTCGCAAAGCGAAGCCGAGCGCCTGAAGTTCTGGAGCGGTCGCAAGAATGCCTTCCCGGCAGCCGGGCGCATTTCGCCGGACTACTACTGCATGGACGGCACCATCCCGCGCAAGCACATTGGCACGCTGCTACGGCGCATCCAGCAGATGGAGCAGAAGTACGCCCTGCGCTGCATCAACGTGTTCCACGCGGGCGACGGCAACATGCACCCGCTCATCCTCTTCAACGGCGAAGACCAGGACGAATGGCACCGCGCCGAACTGTTCGGCTCCGACATCCTCGAGACCTGCGTGGAACTCGGCGGCACCGTAACGGGCGAGCACGGCGTGGGCGTGGAAAAGCTCAGTTCGATGTGCGTGCAGTTCTCGGCAGAAGAACGTGACGCATTTCTGCGCGTGAAGGCGGCTTTTGACCCGGTGCGTTTGCTGAACCCCGACAAGGCCATCCCCACGCTCGCGCGCTGCGCCGAATACGGCAAGCTGCACGTGCGCAACGGCCTGCTGCCCCACCCCGACTTGCCGCGTTTCTGATCGCCGCCTGACCATTCCGAAGCCGCACGCAGCGAACAAGCCGTTGCGCCCGAAGGTTCAACATGCCCATCACGTCTGACACCGCCCTTTCGCCCGCGCTCGCACGCTTTCGCGACGCCATTACGCAGGCCGCAAGCAACCGCACGCCGCTCACCCTGCGCGGCGGCGGCACAAAGGATTTCTATGGCCGCGCGCCCGCACCCGACGGCACCGTGCTCGACACGCGCGAGTGGTCCGGCATCGTCGATTACGACTGCGCAGAACTCGTCATCACAGCGCGCAGCGGTACACCGCTGGTCGAGATCGAAGCCGCACTGGCCGAGCACAAGCAGATGCTGGCGTTCGAGCCGCCCCACTTTGCTGCGAATGGCCGACAGGCAACGGTAGGCGGTGCGTTTTCATCCGGCCTGTCCGGCCCGCGCCGGCAGTCGGTGGGCGCGCTGCGCGACTTCGTGCTCGGCGCTGTCGTCATGGACGGCCGCGGCGACATGCTCAACTTTGGCGGCCAGGTGATGAAGAACGTGGCCGGGTACGACGTCTCGCGCCTGATGGCCGGTGCACTCGGCACGCTCGGCTTGATCGTGCAGGTGTCGCTCAAGGTGCTGCCGATGCCGTTCTGCGATGCGACGCTGCGCTTTGCCATGGCACAAGGCGAGGCCATCGACACACTCAACCGCTGGGGTGGCCAGCCGTTGCCGATTGCGGCGTCCGCGTGGATCGACGGTGCCCTGTGGGTGCGCCTGAGCGGTGCCGATGCGGCCGTGCGCGCAGCCATCGCCAAGCTCGGCGGCGAGCGTGTCGAGGACGCAGAAGGGACCGCGTTCTGGCGCGACCTGCGCGAGCAATCGCATGCGTTTTTCGCGCGTGCCGTGCAAGGCAGCCTGCCGTTGTGGCGCATCGCTTTGCCCCCTGCCACACCGCCGCTGGCGCTCGGCCATGCGTCGGCCGATGAGCAGCTCGTCGAATGGGGCGGCGGCCAGCGCTGGTGGATCGACACCGCCAACACCTCCGCCGACGCCATCCGCGATGCAGCACGCAAGGCCGGCGGCCACGCCACGCTGTTCCGCAACGGCGACCGCGCCAGCGACATCTTCACGCCCGTCGCCCCGCCGTTGATGGCCGTGCATAAACGCCTGAAGGACAGCTTCGATCCGCACGGCATCTTCAACCCGGGCCGTCTGTACGCCGACTTCTAACGCAAGCCCATCATGCAAATCACGCTCGCGGCGTTCCTGCGCAACACCCCCGACGGCGAAGAAGCCCAAAGCATCGTGCAGAAGTGCGTGCACTGCGGTTTCTGCACGGCCACCTGCCCGACCTACCAACTGCTCGGCGATGAGCTGGACGGCCCGCGCGGGCGCATCTACCTGATGAAGCAGGTGCTGGAGGGCCAGCCCGCCGGCGCCGCTACACGCCTGCACCTCGACCGCTGCCTGACCTGCCGCAACTGCGAATCGACCTGCCCGTCCGGCGTGACCTACGGGCGCCTGGTGGAGATCGGCCGCAAGATCGTCGATGACCAGCTCGACGCGAAAGGCGGGGTGGGCTCAATGCGACGCCCGTTGGGCGAGCGCGCCGTGCGCTGGGCGCTGCGCGAGGGCCTGACGCGGCCGGCGCTGTTCGGCTCCGCGCTCAAGCTCGGACAGGCGGTGCGGCCGATGTTGCCGCCAGTGCTGCGCAACAAGGTTCCGGCCCGGCAGCCGCACGCCGGCACGCGACCCGGCACCGTGCACGCTCGCAAGATGCTGCTGCTTGAAGGCTGCGTGCAACCCGCCATGTCGCCCAACATCAATGCCGCCACGGCGCGTGTCTTCGACAAGCTGGGCGTGCAGCTCATCAGCGCGGACCGCGCCGGCTGCTGCGGCGCCATCCGTTATCACATGAACGACCATGCGGGCGGCCTCGGCAACATGCGCGCCAACATCGACGCATGGTGGCCGCATATCGAGGCCGGCGCCGAGGCCATCGTCATGACGGCCTCCGGCTGCGGCGCGATGGTCAAGGAATACGGCCACCTGCTGCGCGATGACCCCGCCTATGCCGAACGCGCGGCGCGCGTGTCCGCGATGACGCGCGACCTGTGCGAGGTGCTGCCGGCGTTCTCGCAGCAGCTCCTGCAGAAGACCAAACCCGAAGCACAACGGCCACGCGTGGCGTGGCACCCGCCCTGCACGCTGCAACACGGCCAGCAGATTCGCGGCGCAGTGGAAACGCTGCTCGCCTCGCTGGGCGTGGACGTCAAGCTCTGCGCCGACAGCCACCTGTGCTGCGGCTCGGCCGGCACCTATTCGGTGCTGCAACCGGAACTTGCCTATCGCCTGCGCGATGACAAGCTCGCCAAGCTGCAAGCCACGCAGCCTGAGCGCATCGTCTCCGCCAACATCGGCTGCCTGACGCATCTGCAGAGCGGCACGGACACGCCGGTCGAACACTGGATCGAGCTGGTCGACCGCATGCTGGCCTGAAACGAACGCAGCCGGGTTCTATACTTGGCGCTTCGTTTTGCCCGGAGGCCCCATGCTGCAAACCTTCGCGATCCTGTTGACGTTCCAGTCGGTGGGAGAGTTGTTGACGTATTCGCTGCACCTGCCGGTGCCCGGTCCGGTGATCGGCATGGTGTTGCTGGTCATCTACCTGCTGGTGGACAAGGGCCGCGTGCTCGAAGTCATGCAGGGCACCGTCCGTGAACTGCTGCGTCACCTGACCATCCTGTTCGTGCCGGCCGGCGTGGGCGTCATGACGCAACTGAACCGCATCGGGCAGGAATGGCTGCCAATCGTGGTGGCGACCGTCGTATCGACGTGGCTGTCGATTGCCGCCGGTGCGCTCGTGACGCGCGCGCTGATGCGCCGCACGGGGGACCACGGCGAAGGCCAGGAGGAGCTGGCCCCATGAACGCGATGGCTCCCAACCTGCACCAACTCTGGGTCTATCTGGCCGCCAGCCCGCTGCTCGGCCTGACCGCCACGCTCATCGCGTACCTGATCGGCGTGCGCCTTCATGAACGCAGCCGCTTTAACCCGATGGTCAACCCGCTGCTGATTGCGGTTGTCATCCTGGGCACGCTGCTGACCGTGACGGGCACGCCGTACAAGACCTACTTTGACGGCGCGCAGTTCGTGCACTTCCTGCTGGGGCCGGCGACGGTGGCGCTGGCGGTGCCGTTGTTTCAGCAGTGGGCGAAGCTGCGCCGCCACGCGGTGCCGCTGATGGCTGGGCTCCTTGCAGGGTCGGTCGTCGCGGTGGTGTCAGCCGTGGGCATCGCGTGGCTGTTGGGCGCATCGCCGGAAACGCTGCGCTCGATGGCGCCGAAATCGGTGACGATCCCGATCGCCATGGGCATCTCGGAGAAGATTGGCGGCGCGCCGACCATCACGGCGGTGCTGGTGCTCATTACCGGCATTGTCGGGGCGACGACCACGACGCGGCTGCTGAACCTGCTGCGCGTGCGCGAGTACAGCGTGCGTGGTTTTGCCACCGGCATCGCGGCGCACGGCATTGGTACGGCCCGCGCGTTTCAGGTCAATCCGGAAGCGGGGGCGTTCTCGGCGCTGGGCATGGGCCTGAACGGCGTGCTGACGGCCGTGCTGGTGCCGCTGCTGGCGGGTTGGATTCCGCACTGAATCGCTCCTCCCTCCGCCCGGTATTCACTGCCTGGGCAATCTGCAACACGCTTTGCCACCCTCCTGAACGCTCCTGACAGAACGCTGTCAGGAGCCCCCCGCCAGAATCGCTCCACCTTAACCGGCAACGGCACTCCCAACCGCCTGAGCCACCTAACGGAGCGAACATCATGGCAAGCGTCATCAACTGGTTTGAAATTCCCGCCAACGATTTCCCGCGTGCGGTGAAGTTTTACGAGAACGTCTTCGACACGCAGCTCAAGCAGGAAGATATGGGCGACCTGACCATGGGCGTGTTTCCGGCGGGTGAGACGACCATCCACGGTGCGCTGGTCAAGGGGGAGGGCTTTGCGCCGTCCGACAAGGGCAGCGTGGTCTACCTGAACGCGCCCAACCTGGATGCCGTGCTCGAGCGCGTGAACGGCAGCGGCGGCCAATGCGTCTTTGGGCCGATGACGCTGCCCGACCACATGGGCCGCATCGCCCACATCGTCGACACCGAAGGCAACCGCATCGGCCTGCACGAGCCGGATGCCAAGACGCAGGCGTACCTGCTGCAGCAGTAACAGCAGTAACGCTCCCCAAGGCCAGTGCGCGGGCGCCGGCCTTCACCAAGAGACAGAGAAGAACACCATGCCGAGCCAATCCCCGTATCTCATGCGTGCCGCGGATGTCACCGCGCGCACGCAGTCGTTTTCGCACCCCTGGAACAGCCTGTCGGAAATTCACGGCACCATGATGGGCCGGCTGCTCGGGCTCAAACGTACCGGCGTGAATTTCGCGCGCGTGCCGCCGGGCAAGGAGTCGTTCGTCTATCACTCGCACCAGCGCGAGGAGGAATGGATCTACATCCTTTCCGGCGAAGCGCAGGCCGAGATCGACGACAGCATCTTCACCGTGCGCGGCGGCGATTTCATGGCCTTCCCCACAGGCGTCGCGCATCACCTGCGCAACTGCGGCAAGGACGATCTCGTCTATCTGTGCGGCGGCGAACATCTCAACATCGAGATTGCCGATTTCCCGCGACTGGGCAAGCGCATGCTGCGCCGTGGGGAGCAGGTCGATATCGTCGACATCCACCCGCAGCGCGAGTTGACGCCCTTCGGCGCGTAGGGGATATGGCGCGCATTGCACCCGGGCCCAAGCCCACTACAATGCCGCGCATGACCCGCCGCGCCGACCGCCTGTTCCAGATTGCCCAGATCCTGCGAGGCCGCCGTTTGACCACGGCGGCCATGCTGGCCGACCGCCTCGGCGTGTCGGAGCGCACGGTGTATCGCGATATCCGCGATCTATCCGTCTCAGGCGTACCGATCGAAGGGGAGGCCGGTATCGGCTACCGCATGCGGGCAGGCTACGACCTTGCGCCGCTCATGTTCACCGCCGACGAAGTCGAAGCGCTCGTGGCCGGCGCACGGATGATCAAGGCGTGGAGTGGTGGCACCATGGCCGACTCGGTGGAAGCCGCACTGGAAAAGCTCATGGGCGCCCTGCCCGCGGAGCGCCGCTCCGAGGCCGAGACCACGCGCATCTTCGCGCCCGGCTACGGCATGGGCAGCGAGGTCAAGCAGGTATTCGACACGCTGCATGCAGCGCTTGGCCGCCACGCTGTTGCGCGGCTTGCTTACCGCGACGCGCAGGGCCAGTTGACCGAGCGCTGCATCCAACCGCTCGGCCTGTTCTTCTGGGGACAAGTCTGGCTGGTGGCCGCCTGGTGCGAACATCGTCAGGACTACCGCACCTTCCGCCTCGACCGCTGCGTCAAGGTCGACATTCTGGAGCGCCACTTTGCCGAATCCGCCGAGCGCTCGCTGGCGGATTTCATGCGCAAGGTGCGAGGCTCGTCGGATTGACGACCGCAACGTCAGGCGGGATCGGGCTCCGCCAGCAGCCGCTCAATATCGTCGGCAATCTCTTCCGGCTTGGTCATGGGCGCGTAGCGCTTGTAGACCGTGCCGTCGCGGCGCAGCAGGAACTTGGTGAAATTCCATTTGATGGCTCCGATACCGAGCACGCCGGGCTTTTCCGAGGTCAGCCACTTGTAGAGCGGATGCGCGGTGGAGCCATTCACGTCGATCTTGCCGAACATCGGAAACGAGACGCCGTAGTTCTTTTCGCAGAAGGCGCCGATTTCGTCTTCGCCGCCCGGTTCCTGCTTGCCGAACTGGTTGCACGGAAAGCCGAGCACCTCCAGCCCTTTGTCGTGCAGCCGCTTGTACACCGCCTCCAGCCCCGCGTACTGCGGGGTGAATCCGCACTTGCTCGCCGTGTTCACGATCAGCAGGACCTTGCCCTTGTACTGCGACAGCGGCACGCGCTGGCCGGTTAACGAATCGGCCTCGAATGCATAGACGTCACTCATGGCTACTCTCCGGATGGTTGCGGGAACGGAAATGCTCCGGCATCTGGCCGGAATTGTAACGGCCCGCGCGGGGCGGGCCGTTGGGAGATGCAGGTCAGTGCCTGTCGGTTTCGGAGAACCAGAATGTGCGCTTGCGTTTGCCAAGGCCTTTAGGTGTCACCTGGACGGGCGCCAGCGCGGAGCCGCCTGCGCCCGTTCCCGTCTGGTTGCCACACCCGAAGCACACCGGCACCGGCGTCGTACCGCCACTGCCGTTGTTCACCAGCACCACGCCATAGACCGACGAGGGCGGGAACCCGCCACCGTCCAGCACCACCGAGCGATTCGGGTTCTGGCCAGTGCCTGTCAGGAAGCTCACCGAATACGTGCGGGCGATGCCCAAGTTCGGGTAGCACGCGCCGGCGGACGGAACCGCCGGGGTGTTGGTCCCGAACGTGGTGTAGCCAGCCACCGTGAGGGGGGCGTTCACGACCTTCTCGCCCGGATTCGGCAGCGTGATGTAGAAGCCTGAGCCCGTCCCGCTGTACGCCGTCGAAGTCGAATCTACGAGGTTGGCTTCCGTCAATGGCACCCAACCAGCCGGCACGGGGCCAAGATTCGGGTCTTTCAACATATAGAAGCGGTTGACCACGTTGTAGGCGGTGCCCGGCGTTGTAGAAGCCGAATATAGCGGGTGCTCGCGATCGCCGGTGCCGGCAATGACGGCGTTGAAACCGGCGGTGGGCACGACATCGGGCGCATAGAAGAACTTGCGCGCGTTGTTGGTGTTGGCAGCGCCGCCGAGCGACGCGAACTGCGTCAGTGCCCAGTTGGCGGGGGCGTTGCCAGCGGAGCTTTGGAAGTCCACCCGCCAGATGTTGCCACCAACGTCGCCCACGTAGGCCATCTGGATGTAACCGCTACCTGTGCGATCGACCGTAGTGACATCCGAGGCAATCGAACGGGTCAGGCCGGTGTTCTTCACACACACGCCCGCCATGCCAGCGCAGTTCGGCAAGGCGCTCCAGACCGGCGCGCCGCTGTAGGCATCGAGCACAATGATGCCTCGACCCATGGTATCGGTGCCGGGTGCGGGGTCGCTGTCTTCGGAAGACGCATCGTAGCCGGCGCCCATGATCAGTACAGGGTTGGCGTAACCGGCCACGCGCATCAGTCTCGGCTTGGACCACGTCTGACCCAGCTCCGGAATATCGGTGTTGCTGCGCGACCAGAGATAGCGCGGGTTGGCGGGGTCGGTTACCTCCAGGGCGTAAATCAAGCTACCGCCACGCCGTGCGGTCAAGTAGATGATGGTGCGGGCGCTTCCCGAAATGCGCTGGTCTTGCATGACGGTCGTACTGCCGTCGAAAAAGTCATCACGCATCGTCGGTGTCGGCGTAATGCCGTTCGGCGTAGTGGACAGCTTCACCTGTGGCGAGTTGGCATAGAGCCGGCTCAGCTTGCCAATGAACTCGGGCGGGATGAAGCCCCACAGCTCGCCACCAGGTCGCACCCCGTTGATACCCGTCGTCTGATTGCCATTAATGGCATGGAAGACACCATCATTGGCGCCATAGAACACCACGATGCCGGTGCTGCCTCCGTAGTTGATGACCACCGGCCGGGAATGCAGCACATCACCGTGGATGGACGGGCGGATCGTCACGGGCGAGCCCGGGCCAGTTTCGGCTTCCTGCCCCGCGACCGTCGAATTGTCCAGCGCCTGAACATCGCGGCCGCGCACCCAGTTGATGAAGTTGGTCTGCTCGCTCGACGCGATGGTGGGCGCGCCGTTCGTGCTGTTGTATGAGTTGATGGCGTTGAGCCCGCTGGTGCCGGTCAGCCATGTGTTGGCCGTGTCGAACGTTGGCATAGCCGTGCTGGTCGGGCAAGTGCCCTTGCCGTTGCAGGTAAGCAGCGTGCGGCTGCCCTGGCTGGTCAGGAATAATGCGCGCAGCATTTCACCAGCGCCGCCTTTTTCGACGATCTCACCGTCGGGTGAGTCAAAGGCCCAACCCTTGCTGGACGGGCTGTTTTGCCAGAAACCCTTGGTCGGCCAATTGCTGATGCTGCTGCCATAACCGCTTGAGCCAAAAGACAGCGGCGGGTCGGCGGTCCAGAAGCTGATGGCGCTGGGCGACATGAACCCCGTGCCCGCATTGCTCAGCGCGGCCTTGCCGACTGAATCCAGCAACTGGAGGTTACCGTTGGTGTCGAAGCCCACCTGGTACTGCTTGAGGTTGCCCATCCAGCGCGGGGCTGCCGTCGCATCGGGGCGAAACATCCCGATGTACACCTGGTTCAGGAACTGGCCTTGCGCGTTCACGGCAGCCGGCAAGCTGACCGATGCGAACACACTGTTGACCGCCTGGATTTCATTGAGGATCGACAGCAGCGCATCCTGAAGGCCCGCCACATCGCCAAGCTGAACGGTGTAGGCCTTGCCGCCACCATTGGTGGCCATGCTGTTATCGAAGTTGACGTAGTCCTGATTCTTGCCGTCCGTCACCGTGATGGCGTAGGTGATGACGTTCTGCGGGTTGGCCGTGTTGGCCGTGCCTTGCAGGTCGCTCTGGTACATATAGCGCGACCACTCGTCACCCCAGTTCGACGCGTACTTGCTATTGATCGCGATTTGCGTCGTCTGTGCAGCCGTGGGCGTGGGCACGGCCGCTTGAAGCGCCGCCAACATCTTCGGATCGCTCTCGGCAGGGTGGCCGCTGTTGGTCGCGTTGCCAATGTAGATGACGAAATTTCGTTGGCAAGGGTTACTGATGGGCGATGTGTACTGCGTGCCAGACAGGCCCGCCACCTTGGTGTTCTGGTAACCCGCGTAGAACGCCCAGGCTTCCTGCATGGCGCCGGCTGTCTGCACATTGTTGCCGCCGGTCAGGTCCGTAGCGAACTGGTTTTGGATGTACGACAGCAGGCTGTTGACGCCGTTGTTGTCCATCAATTGCAGCGTCTGCGCCGACCTGGGATTCGCAGAAGGGAACGTGAACAATCCGCCGGGGCTCTTGGGGTCAAACAACATCAGACCCAGATTGACGTTGCCCAGCAAAGACGGATTGCTCGCAATCGACTGTGCGGCGCCGTAGAGGGCACACTGCTCAGCGCCGGAGCTCTTTGTTGGGTTGGCCACAGTCAGCCCAGTCGCCGAGCAGGTGAACGTCGCGTTGGCGTCTGAGTTAGAGCCATCGTCAAAGATGATCACAACGTTGGGCTTGCCGGCGTTCTGCTGCAGCCCCGTGTACAGATCAATGTCTTCGGCACTGGCAAGTTGAGCGCCTGACAGCGCGAGTGCAAAAGTTGCCGTCGCGGCAAAGGCAAGTCGTTGGGCAAAGGAGCGCATATGGGTTCTTCCTGGCTTTGCGCGTGGGCTTACGGACATGCCGCGCCGGTCAGCACGCGAACCGCAACGCCCTGATGCAGCGTCGTGTTCACGGCCGTACCGTTGGCATCGTTGACGGTGGCGGCAACATCCCACTGCGTCGCACTGCAATTCGACATCCCGCCTGGCGTACCGGCGGCGGTGAGGATGCCCGTGTCCGAGTTGTTGTTTACGCCGCTGAAGCAGGACGAGTCAGCGGCAAAGTTCGGGCTCGTCGTATTTGTAGTCAGCTGCGTATTTGCAATGGGCTTGGTGGCAACACAAGCAGGCGCAGCAACCTGCGCGGTGTAGTCCGCCTTGCCATCGCCGTTGACGTCCACCGGCACGTTGGTGGCGACCGGGTTGGAGGTGAAATCCGCGCTGATGACCTGCTCAATGCCCTGCTGCGCCGCGCTGCGGGCCTCCAGACCATATTGCTGGTTGGCGGCGATCTTGGTGTTGATCACGCCCGAGTTCATCATCATCACGACAATGCCCATGAAAATCGCCAGGAAGATCAGCGTGACAACGAGGGTCACGCCCGACTGACGTGCCGATTGGCGAACCGATAAGCGCCGCATGGCTACTCCCGTGGGCCGGCCACATTGGCGACGCGCGCGAGTTGCGCGTAGACGTGCCGTTTGTAGCCATCTTTGAAAGGTGGGGTGAGCGTACCGCGGCCCAGATCGTAGGACCGCGTATCCGTCCAGCCCGGTGACACGCCCAGCGTGCGCGCAAGCACGTTGATGCGCACGGCCGTCACGTTGCTCCAGTTGGTCGCGGCAGACGCGAGCCAGTTGTAGCCCCCCACGTTGTTGCATGCAGTGCTGTTGTCGATGCCGGGATTGGCAACGTAGCAATCGGGCGAACCGTTGCCGTCCATATCCACGCCATAGGCGAAATGCACGTCGTCGATGCCCTGGGCGACCGAGTTTGGGGGCTGCATTGCGCCGCTGGAAAACTCAACCATCTTGAGCGTGGGAATGCTGTCGCCGCCCGTGCCACAGCGGTCACACGTGGCCAGGTAGAACGCACGCACACTGACCTGGCGAAGGTCTGCGGGCTTGCTGCAGGTCTTTTCCTTGAGCGTGAAGTCCGTTGCGGTGGCGCTGAATACAAAAGGCGCCGTGTCGGTGCCGCAGAACGAATCCTGCAGATAAGCCTGCCCTGCCGCTACGGCGCTCGCAGAAGTAATGGTGCTCGACACGCGACGCACCACCAGGATTTCCGAGTTGGGCGACAGGTTGGGCAAGCATGGCGCCGCATTCGCACCGGGCACGTAACCGTAGATGGCCACGGGCACCGTTGCCGGGCTATTGCTGAAGCCGAGCGCATTGATGGCAGCGGCGCAGACATCGGGCGTGGCAACGGCGGAGGTACCCAGCAGATTCAGATCACCGAGGAAGCCGCCGAGCCCAACTTCCTGGCTGATGATGTCGAGCGCATAGCGCCCATTCTCGATCTGCGTGGCGCTGTTGCCCAGCTGCACGCGCGATTGCGAGGTCGAGGCATACAAGCTCGCCAGCGCGGTCAGCAGCAGCAGCCCCAGCGTCATGCCGACCATCAATTCGATCAGCGACATCCCGCGCTGCAGACGCCGCAGCGTGCGATTGCCCATCATGACAGCACCCCCATGCGCACCTGCACGCTGATGGCGCGGCGGTAGCCATCGCTACCGAAATTGCCGCTGCCGCATGGCAGTGACGGCACCACGGTCTTGACCAGGCCTTGCCACGCGACCGTCACGCGATAGACCTGGTTGACGGTGTCGATGGCTTCGATGCAGCCGCGCGCGCCAATCATGGCGCCCAGGGCAACGGTGCCGCTTGCAGCGGTCTCGGTATTGCCCAGCAGCGCATTGTTCCAAGCTGTGAGATCGGATGTGACAGTGGCTTGCTGTGCGGCCGAGCCCGTCGTGCAGCTGGGCGCCGAGATGCCACCCGTGCCGGCAGTGGTCATCGCGCCGGCCACAGCGTAGCAGGCGGCCACCTGGCGGTTGGCATTGAGCCGCGCCGCCATGTCCTGCAGCAGCGTCAGGGCCTGCACGCGCTGGTAGGACTCCATCTCGGACTGGTTCGAGCGGACCATCATTCCGGCCGCGCCCAACAGCGCCACCAGCAGGATCACCACCGAAATCAGGATCTCGATCAGGGTCGTGCCGCGCTGCCCGCGCTTGCCCAACCGGCGATGTGACAACCGTGCAATGGCGCTCATGAGCACGTCCCCGAAACCACGGCGATGCGGCCGCTGCCGCCCACTTGCACGCAGCTAGGCGAGACCGATTGCGACGAACTCGTCGGCGTAACCTGGAACGTGACACCGCCTGCAGTGGGGCGACCATCGTTGCCGAACGACAGCGTGTTGCCGTTGCTCGCCGCAATGGTGACGCCGCTGTACGGCCCGAACGTGCGGATCACCGTGGCGGACGGGCCTACCTTCAGTGTCCAGCCGCTCGCCCAAGTGCTCGTGGTCGAAACGGTGGCGATGGCGTTCTGCTTGACCGCTTCCGCACGCGCCAACGACACGGCGGACGACAGGTCGAACGATGCATTGCGTGTTGCCTGGGTCGCGATCATGCCGGAGAACGACGGCACCGCAATCGTCACGAGGATGGCGAGCACGGCCAGCGTGACCATCAGCTCGGTGAGCGTGAAACCTTGAGTGGGCTTGCGCAGAGTAGTCATGGCTCGCCTCACTTCCAGCAGTTGGAGGCGCCTGTGGACGCCACCTTGGCACCGGTGTTGGTCAGCGTGAGTGTGCCGCAGGCGGCGTCGTTCGCCTGCTGCGAGCCCTGCGGAGTCGCCGCCAGTTGGTAAGACGGCGGCACGCTGCTGGCGCTCAGCGTGAAGGTGTAGTTGGGTGAAACGTTCGCCGGGACGTTGCTGGCGTATTGCAGCGTTGTCAGGTCAGGCGCATAGGCGCGATTGTCGAGCAGGAAGCGCTCCTGCGCGGCCGCCACTTCCTGCATGAAGGATTCCGCCGCTGCCCGATTGGAGCGGACGATGTACTGGACGTAGCTGGGATACGCAATGATCGCCAGGATGCCGACAATGGCCACTGTGATCATGAGCTCAATCAGCGTAAAGCCCCGCGCCGCCCGCGCGCGCTGACACCTCGGCTTGCTTGCCACGTTTTCACCCACCCGGATTTGCTGTTGCTTTTATCGTTTTGATGCGCGCCCGCCGATGACCTGGCAAGCCCACCCACCGCTTATACGGCAATTCTCAGCAAATATTAAGAAAAGTTAATGACGACGGGTGGGTACAGGGCGAAGCGCAAACGTTGTGCGCCGCAAATTACCTCAAATGGTGTAGCGCCTGGACCACATCAGACGACATTCAAATGCTCGGTGCCGGCAGACAGGTCCGTCTGCCCGCCCCGCTTGCTGTGCAGTTTGATCTGCAGCCGCAGATCGTTGAGAGAGTCGGCATTACGCAGCGCGTCTTCGTACGTGATCTTGTTTTCTTCGTACAAATCGAACAGCGCCTGGTCGAACGAGATCATCCCTTGCTCGCGGGATTTCTTCATGACCTCCTTCAGCTCGTGCACCTCGCCCTTGAAGATGAGGTCTTGCACCAGCGGGGTCGCCAGCATGATCTCGACGGCCGGTACGCGCCCCTTCTTGCCCTGACGCGGCAGCAGGCGTTGCGCAATCATCGCGCGCAGGTTCAGCGACAGGTCGATCAGCAGCTGCTGACGCTTCTCTTCCGGGAAGAAGTTGATGATCCGGTCGATCGCCTGGTTCGAGCTGTTGGCGTGCAGCGTGGCAAGGCACAGGTGGCCGGTTTCCGCGTACTGGATGGCGTATTCCATCGTGTCGCGATCCCGGATTTCGCCGATCAGGATCACGTCCGGCGCCTGCCGCAGCGTGTTCTTCAGCGCCACGTGCCACGACTCGGTATCCACACCCACCTCGCGCTGCGTCACCACGCAGTTCTGGTGCGCGTGAACGTATTCCACCGGGTCTTCAATGGTGATGATGTGGCCGTACGAATTCGCATTGCGATAACCCACCATCGCGGCCAGCGAGGTCGACTTGCCCGAGCCCGTGGCGCCCACGACGATCACGAGGCCGCGCTTGCTCATCACGATCTCATTGAGGATCGGCGGCAGGTCCAACTCGCCCAGCGTCGGGATCTTCGTGTTGATGGTCCGCAGCACCATGCCGGCGCGACCTTGCTGCATGAACGCCGACACGCGGAATCGCCCGGCGCCCGGCGCCGTGATGGCGAAGTTGCATTCCGAGCTGTCTTCGTACTCGCGCAGCTGCTTCTCGTTCATGATCGCCTTGACCAGACCGACGGCCTGCTGGGCATTCAGCGGCTGCTGCGAGATCGGCGTGACCTTGCCGTCCACCTTGATCGCGGGCGGAAATTCTGCCGTGATGAACAAGTCCGAGCCACGGCTGTTCACCATCAACTGCAAGAGTTCGTGGATGTATTTGGTGGCGGCTTCGCGGTCCAGCATGGCGTGCCCCTCCTGGAAAGAATTGGAAAGCGCGCTGACGTGTCAGTCAGCGCATCCGTTCGCGCATCAGCTCACGAACGCGTCTGGGTTCTTGGCAATGGCGCGCGCGTCTGCGTAGTTGATCGCCGAGCGCTTGATCAGCTCCGACAGGCACTGGTCGAGCGTCTGCATGCCCATGCCGCTGCTGGTCTGCATCATCGAGTACATCTGCGAGATCTTGTTCTCGCGGATCAAGTGACGAATGGCCGGCGTGGCAATCATGATTTCGTGCGCCGCGATCCGGCCCGAACCATCGCGCGTCTTGAGCAGCGTCTGCGAGATCACCGCCTCCAGCGATTCGGAAAGCATGGTCCGGACCATCTCTTTTTCGTCCGACGGAAACACGTCGACGACCCGGTCGATGGTCTTGGCTGCCGAGCTGGTGTGCAGCGTGCCGAACACCAAGTGGCCGGTTTCTGCGGCGGTAAGCGCGAGGCGAATGGTTTCAAGGTCACGCAATTCGCCGACCAGCACCACATCCGGGTCTTCACGCAGCGCCGACTTCAGCGCGTTGGCGAACGAATGGGTATGGGGCCCTAGTTCACGCTGGTTGATCAGGCTCTTCTTCGATTCGTGCACGAATTCGATCGGGTCCTCCACCGTGAGGATGTGGCCCATGTCGTTTTCGTTGCGGTGGTTGACCATCGCGGCAAGCGTCGTCGACTTGCCCGAACCGGTCGGGCCCGTGACAAGCACCAGGCCGCGCGGCTTCATCGCCAGGTCGGCAAACACGGCGGGCGCTTTCAGGTCGTCCAGCGAGAGCACCTTCGACGGAATCGTCCGGAACACGGCCGAAGCGCCGCGATTCTGGTTGAACGCGTTGACCCGGAAACGCGAGAGCCCCGGGATCTCAAACGAGAAGTCGACTTCCAGGTTTTCTTCGTAGACCTTGCGCTGCCCGTCGCTCATGATGTCGTACACCATGGAGTGCACGTCCTGGTGCGTGAGCGGGGGCACGTTGATCCGGCGCATGTCGCCGTGGATCCGGATCATCGGCGGCAGTCCGGCCGACAGGTGCAAGTCCGACGCCTTGTTCTTGGCGGAAAACGCCAGAAGCTGCGCGATGTCCATTTTATAATGACCCCCGACTTTTTTATGTCGCCCGGGCGTCGCAATGGCGCCTCCAGACGCGCTCCGAGCCGTTCTTTCGACGTGCCGGAACCTTGTTTATTTGTAACAAACGTCGCCGGATTATGTCTGTAATCGCCGCCAACTTGCAAGCCGTGCGTCAACGGATCACAACGGCCTGCACACTGGCTTCGCGCGATGCTGCAGGTGTCACATTGTTGGCTGTATCCAAGACGTTCGACGCCGATGCCGTACGTGCCGCACATGCCGCCGGGCAACGCCTCTTTGGCGAAAACTATGTGCAGGAAGGCATCGCCAAGATCGACGCGCTGGCCGACCTGCGCACGGGCGCCGACCCGATCCGCTGGCACTTCATCGGCCCCCTGCAGAGCAACAAGACACGCGCCGTGGCCGAGCAGTTCGACTGGGTGCACAGCATCGACCGCCTCAAGATCGCCGAGCGCCTGTCGGCCCAGCGCCCCAACACGTTACCGCCGCTGCAGGTCTGTCTTGAGATCAACATCAGCCGCCAGGCCAGCAAGCATGGCCTGCTGCCCGATTTCGATGAAGTGCTTGCCGTGGCACGAGCCGTCTCGGCGCTGCCACGTCTGCAATTGCGCGGTCTGATGGCCGTGCCCGAGCCGAGCGATGACCCCGCCGCGCAGCGCAAGCCCTTTGCTGATCTGCGAGCCCTGGCGGATCGGCTGCGCGAGACCGGCATCCCGCTCGATACGCTGTCGATGGGCATGTCCGCCGACCTGGAAGATGCGATTGCCGAAGGCGCCACGATTGTGCGCGTCGGCAGCGCCATCTTCGGCGCGCGGCATTATGCAAACGCCTGAATTCCTGTTTTTTTTCACACCACCACACTCATGCTCGACACTCTGAAACTCGGCTTCATCGGCGGCGGCAACATGGCGGCGGCCCTCATCGGCGGCCTGATCGCCAAAGGCGCACACGGCGCCAACATCGTGGTGGTGGACCCGACCGAACCGGCCCGCAGCCGCGCCGAACACACCTGGGCCGCTCGCACCGCTGCCGCCCCCGGCGCAGAACTGGCCGACCGCGACGTGATCGTCCTGGCAGTCAAACCGCAGCAGATGCGCGAGGTCTGTGCGCAACTCGCGCCGCATCTGGGCGACAGCCTGGTGCTGTCGGTGGCGGCGGGCATCCGCATCCAGGATCTGTCGCGCTGGCTGAATGGCCATGCACGTGTGGTGCGGGCAATGCCGAATACGCCGGCGCTCTCGGGGCTGGGTATGACCGGCTTGGCCGCCAACGCTGGCTTGTCCGACGCCGACCGCGCAACCGCCAGCGCCATCGCCAATGCCGTGGGCAAGAGCGTTTGGGTGCCAGCCGAAGCGCAGATTGATGCGGTGACTGCCATCTCGGGCAGCGGCCCCGCATACGTGTTCTATTTCATCGAGGCCATGCAGCAGGCGGCGCAGGAGCTTGGGCTGTCGGCTGAGGATGGGCGCACGTTGGCGGTGGAGACGTTTATTGGCGCGGCCACGCTGGCAGGCCAATCGTCCGAGCCGGTGGAGGTGCTGCGCGAGCGTGTGACGTCCAAGGGCGGGACGACGTATGCGGCGCTCACTTCAATGGAAGGCGCCGATATCAAGGCAGCCTTTGTGCGGGCCATGCATGCTGCGGCGGCTCGCGGCAAGGAGATGGGGGAGGAGTTTGGGCGGGATTGAGGGTACTGGTCCATCCCCGGTATCGTCCCCGGCAGGGGATGAAATCGGGGACGCACCACCAACACCTAGCGCAGCAAATACGCCCCCGCCACCCCGGCAAACAAACAGGCCCCCAGCCAATTGTTATGCCGGAAAACAAAAAAGCACTTCATCCGATCACGCGTCTGTAGCATCGGGAAATACCAAAGCGACAACGCCACGGCAGCGGCAAACCCAATCCAGTACGCCACGCTGAGTGCCATCACATGGCCAGCCCAGGCCATGATCCCGAAGAACCCCGCGTAGCACAGCATGATCGCCGCCACGTCAAAACGTCCAAAAGTAATGGCTGAGGTTTTGATGCCGATGAGCAAATCGTCATCGCGGTCGACCATCGCGTACGCCGTGTCGTAGGCGACGGCCCAGAAGACATTGCCGGCAAGCATCAGCCACGCCAGCACCGGCACCTGATCCTGCACCGCCGCGTACGCCATCGGAATCCCAAACCCGAACGCAATGCCGAGGTACGCCTGCGGAATCGCGAAGAACCGCTTGAAGAACGGATACGTGCCGGCAATCACGATGGCGGCCACCGACATCCACTTGGTCAGCGCATTGAGTGGCAGGATCAACGTGAAGGCGATGAGCGAGAGCACCGCGGCTACCGCCAGCGCCTCCCAGGGGGCAATCAGGCCCGCGGTGATCGGCCGCTCCTTGGTGCGTTTGACGTGCTTGTCAAAGTCACGATCCGCCCAGTCGTTGACCGCGCAACCGGCCGAGCGCATCAGGAACGTGCCGACCGTGAAGATCACCACCAGCGACACCGGCGGATGGCCATCGGCGGCCATCCATAGCGCCCACAGCGTCGGCCACAGCAGCAGCAGCGTGCCGATCGGTTTGTCCATGCGCATCAGGCGCGCATAGAGCATGAGGCGGCTGGGTTGGGCAGCGGACGATTGCATGGAAATCACCAAAGAAAAATGGCGCCTGCACGAGGCAAGGCGCCATTTTAGTCCCGCCGAAAGCAGCTTAGGCGGCGGCCAGATCGAACCGGTCGAGATTCATCACCTTGACCCACGCGGCCACGAACTCGCTGATGAACCGCTCCTTACCGTCGGCGCTGCCGAACACCTCGGCCAGCGCACGCAGGATCGAGTTCGAACCGAACACCAGATCGACGCGCGTGCCGGTCCACTTGCGCTCGCCCGTCTTGCGGTCATAGCCCTCGTAGATGTCGCCGGCAGGCTTCCATTCGGTGTTCATGTCGAGCAGGTTGACGAAGAAGTCGTTCGTCAGCGCGCCGGGCGTGCTGGTAAAGACGCCATGCTGGCTGCCATCCGCGTTGATGTTGATGGCGCGCAGGCCACCGATCAGCACGGTCAACTCCGGTGCCGTCAGCGTCAGGAGTTGAGCCCTGTCGAGCAGCAGCACTTCGCCCGGCACCGCAAACTGCGTCTTCTGGTAATTGCGGAAACCGTCGGCCACGGGTTCGAGCACCGAGAAGGACGTGGCATCGGTCTGCTCGGCCGTCGCATCCACGCGGCCCGGCGTGAACGGCACGGTGATCGTCGTGCCGGCGGCCTTGGCGGCCAGCTCGATACCAACGCTGCCTGCCAGCACGATCACATCCGCCAGCGAAGCCTTGCCGGAGGCGCGTTGAATTTCCTCCAGCTTGGCCAGCGTGCCGGCCACCGGCTGGTTGACCGCCCAATCTTTCTGCGGCGCCAGCCGAATGCGCGCGCCGTTGGCGCCGCCACGCTTGTCCGACCCGCGGAAGGTCGAGGCAGACGCCCACGCCACGGCAACCAGTTCGGATGCCGACAGACCAGAAGCGGCAATCTTTGCTTTGAGATCGGCGATATCGGCCTCGGTCGGCTTGTGCGTCGCCGTCGGCAGCGGGTCTTGCCAGATCAGGTCTTCACGCGGCACTTCGGGGCCGAGGTAACGCGACTTCGGGCCGAGGTCACGGTGCGTGAGCTTGAACCAAGCGCGGGCAAAGGCTTCAGCAAACGCCTGCGGGTTGTCCAGGAAGCGGCGCGAGATCTTTTCGTATGCCGGATCAAAACGCAGCGACAAGTCGGTCGTCAGCATCGTCGGGCGGCGCTTGGGCGAATCGGGCGTCGGGCCCGGAATGATCGCCTCGGCGTCTTTGGCCACCCATTGCAGCGCGCCGGCGGGGCTCTTTTCCTGCACCCATTCGTACTTGAACAGGTTCTCGAAGAAGAAGTTGCTCCATTGCGCGGGTGTTTGCGTCCAGGTGACTTCGAGCCCGCTGGTGATCGCATCCGCGCCCTTGCCGGTGCCAAAGGTGCTGGCCCAGCCCAGGCCTTGGGCTTCCAGCGGCGCGGCCTCGACATCGGCGCCAACGTGGCTTGCTGGGCCCGCGCCGTGGGTCTTGCCGAAGGTGTGACCGCCGGCGATCAGCGCAACGGTTTCTTCGTCGTCCATCGCCATGCGGGCGAAGGTCTCGCGGATGTCCTTGGCGGCCGCGAGCGGATCACCATGGGCGTGCTCCGGGCCTTCCGGGTTCACGTAGATCAAGCCCATCTGCACGGCGGCGAGCGGGTTCGCGAGGTTGCGCTCGCCCGAATAGCGCGTGGCTTCCAACCACTTGGTCTCGTTGCCCCAATACACATCGTTGTCCGGTTCCCACGTGTCTTCACGGCCGGCGGCAAAGCCGAACGTGCGGAAGCCCATGGTTTCAAGCGCAACGTTGCCGGTCAGGATCAGCAGGTCGGCCCACGAGATGGCCTGGCCGTACTTCTGCTTGATCGGCCACAGCAGGCGGCGCGACTTGTCGATGTTGACGTTGTCGGGCCAGGAGTTGAGGGGTGCAAAACGTTGCTGGCCGCGCCCTGCGCCGCCACGGCCATCGCCCGTGCGGTACGTGCCGGCGGCATGCCAGGCCATGCGGATGAACTGCGGGCCATAGTGGCCAAAGTCTGCCGGCCACCAGTCTTGCGAATCGGTCATGAGGCGGCGCAGATCGGCCTTGAGCGCGTCGTAGTCGATCGCATTGAACGACTTGCGGTAGTTGAAGTTCGACCCGAGCGGATCAGACTTCTCGGAATGCTGGTTCAGCAGATCGACGCGCAGCTGATTGGGCCACCAGTCCTTGTTGGCCGTACCGCCACCGAAGGCGTGGGAAGCAGCGGGAGAATGGCCGGAAAACGGGCATTTGGCTTCAGTCGTCATGATTCTCTCGGTTAGGTCATGGGGGGTGATGCCGCCCCAACCGCAACGCAACGGGCTCGCGGGAGGGGCGCAATTCGCTGCTGCCGAAACGCCTGTCGCAAACGTGGCGAACGGCCTTCAGGCCAGCCTTAAGCCAGGAGCGAGCGCAGCATCCACGCGGTCTTTTCGTGAATGTCCATGCGTTGCGTCAGCAGATCGGCGGTCGGTTCGTCGGCGGCCTTGTCGACGTCGGGGAACAGGCTGCGCGCGGTACGCGTCACGGCTTCGTGGCCCGCCACCAGCTCGCGCACCATGTCCATCGCCTCGGGAATGCCCTTCGATTCCGGAATCGACGACAGCTTGGCGAACTCCGAATACGAGCCCGGCGCGGGATAACCCAGCGCGCGGATGCGCTCGGCCACCGGGTCGACGGCATTCCACAGTTCGTTGTACTGCGTCTCGAACATCAGGTGCAGCGTGTTGAACATCGGGCCGGTGACGTTCCAGTGGAAGTAATGCGTCTTCAGGTAGAGCGAGTAGGTATCGGCCAGCAGGCGCGACAGGCCGTCGGCGATCTTCTTGCGATCCTTGTCAGCAATGCCGATGTTGATCTGGGCTGCGGCAGTCGCGCCGCTGTTCTTCTTTGCCATCTGGATTCCCCTATGAAGTGGTGTGCAAAAACGCGATGCCGTCCGCTGGATTCAGCGTCGGGCCGCGCGTGCTTCCAGCCTTCTTTCGGTTGCCCCTCGCGCAGCAAGTTCCGATCGTCGCATCGTCCTGTGACGAAACGCAAAGCGGATGGCAACCGAGCATCAGGCCGGTCATCAGACCATGAGCTGCACCATACCGTGCAGGAACACGATCATAGCGCCGGCAGCCACGATGGTTAGACCGACCTGCTTGCGCACCCACTTGCGTTGCAGGCGGGCGGATTCTGTGGCGCGCGTGCCGTGGCCGCCGGCCGCACTGCCCGGCATGCCCGACAGCGTCAGCACCTCGACCTGCGAGGCGCGCACTGTGCCCGCAAACCCCTGCCATTCCGAAACAAACATCCGCACCATTGCCATGCCTTTTCTCCTTGCGACCCTGCGCGTTCCTGGCGCCTACACCACACGCGCAGGCAACTTCATGCATCCGTCAGGTCAGTGCGATTCACCATAGCTAGCGAGCCATGCCAGCACGGTCGTAACGGTGTTCGAGGCAAGCGGCAGGGACATGTCGGGCTCCACGGTGATTTAGGGAATGAGCGATGCGCTCAACATGGAAGACAGTCTATTCAAATACTATCGAAACGTATATTTGATTGTTTTTATCTATCAATTAGGCGTGCGCTATAGCCGTCATGAGGTGACGTGTCGACGTAGCGAAGGAAATTTCAAAATAGCGAAGTAGCCTGCAAAATATCGAAGCTGGAGATTGCGTGTTTCCCATGAAATCCCCTTAGTAAGGCCATTCCTCGCGTTCATTCCAGACCCACAAATAATGCGTCGCACAATTCTCCATACGGCACACGTGCACGCCGAAGCCGCTTAGCCATCACTTTCGCCACGCCTCGTTACTTCACCGGATAGCCCTAACCGAGCCGGTGTTGTATGGTCGAACAACGTAGCAATACGAACCCATCACACCTCCCAAATCTCCATGGCTGCCGCAGACATTCAGCGTCACCAATCGACCCATGCGGTCGGTTCGGGCAGCCTCGCGTTCGTTCCTCTCGAACGAACCCGTACGCGAATAGTCGGCTGATCCCCAGCCCTT
Source organism: Ralstonia sp. PBBBR1 (assembly GCF_002256165.1). Taxonomy (NCBI): domain Bacteria; kingdom Pseudomonadati; phylum Pseudomonadota; class Betaproteobacteria; order Burkholderiales; family Burkholderiaceae; genus Ralstonia; species Ralstonia sp. PBBBR1. The sequence goes on from NZ_NKIL01000003.1 coordinate 324,625, forward strand.
TTCGGTCCCGGCACTACCCGGTTCGACAACTGCGGCTTCACGCAGCCAGTTCGCGTATGGAGAAACATCATGTCCGCTCCCGAGCACCCCTCAGAGCATCCGCCCGGGTTTTTGCCCTTAGGCGATCTCGCAGCACTACGCAGCGCCGCAACATGGCGGTTGCTCATCCCCTCGGACATGCGTTCAGCTCTAGCCGCCGCCCGGCAAGACAAGGAACCCAAAGAGGAGATCCCCGGATTCACTGTTGAGGAACCATCCTCAGTTGCGTCGGCAGCGCAAGCACCGGCGACTCGTCGAGCAAGGCTCAAGCATATTCAAGTGTTTGGGCCCGCAGCGCTAGCGCTGGCCAGCGAGAACTTGCAAGGTGTCGACCGCAACCAACAGCGGTACGCACAGTTGTTATTGGAGCAAGCCCGGACCAATGACGGCTATAGAGCGTTACCGCGTGCCCGCTCGGCATTGAAGAAGCTCGAAACAGCGCTGACGTTGTTTGGCAACCTGCGCGAGCCAATTCAAAAGTTGAGAATTGACCTCACGCTTATGAGCGCTATGCGGGCGAAGGACTTTCGCGTTCGGCCGATCCTGCTGACAGGGCAACCTGGCGTCGGCAAAACACACTTCGCGCTGAAGTTGGCGGAGATTTTGAATGTGCCGATGCGAAAGTGGTCTGCTGGAAGTGCCCAAGCAAGCTTCCAACTGACGGGCAGCGATAGCGCCTGGCACCATGCTCGGCCAGGGATGATTGTTGAGATGCTTGCCGGCGGTAAGTCGGCGACACCTGTCCTTATGCTGGACGAAGTGGACAAAATTGGCAGCGATGGCCGCTACCCGGTTACGCCAGTACTGCTGGATCTACTTGAGTCGGGAACAGCGAGCGCGTTCCAAGACGCGTTTTTCCGCATGACATTTGACGCCAGCCGAATCATCTATGTCCTGACAGCGAACGATCCCGACGCTGTGCCTGCGCCTCTACTGAGTCGCGTAGAGGTATTCGACATCCCGGCACCCGAGCCCGAGCAACGGCTGCAGCTCATCTTGGCGGAAGTTCGTCGGCTGCAGCGGGCTACCGGCAAACGCATTGAACTGGACGCCAGTGCGGCAGAAGCCTTGTCAGAGAGAAGTGATGTCGATCTGCGCGCAACGCATCGCCTGGTGCAGGACGCGTTTGCGACAGCAATGGCCTCCGGAAAGGCCGTCGCCGTGCTCAAGGTGCCGCGGCGCGCTGCGCGGCTGGCGATCGGCTTCGCAGCGTACGGCCAAACGGGCGAGCGAGCCTAGGGCGTGGCGGCATTGAATCCGCTGATGTCCAACGACTTGCGCTGCTGGAAGGCAGCCCGAGCAGGGTCACCTCGTTGAACGGCACGCTCGGCCGCGAAAGCGTGGAGGGAGTACTCTTGGGGCACGACAAATGGAGCAAGCCATGCCGGCAGACAAACTCGGCCGATTCATGACCAGCGGCACATTCCTGGAACGCGCGAACGCAGCAGTTGCCAAGGCAGTGCGTCGCCTCGAAAAGCGAGGCATCGCACCGGCTTACATCCAGCGCCAACCAAGCCAGCAATCGAAAATTGACGCTGGCCCAGGCGACAGCGCCCAAGAAGGAAGCCCAGACGTTGCTGGACAGCATGAATCTCCTCGTTCTAAGTGACCTTCATCTCGAATTCTCCACCCTCGACATCGACACGACCGACGTAGATGTGGTCGTGCTTGCCGGCGACATTCATCTGGGCAAGCGCGGAATGCCTTGGATTGAAACCCAGAGCCGCGGCCTACCGGTTATCTACGTACCCGGCAACCACGAATTCTACAAAGGTGAGCACAGTCGAGTGCTTCGAGATCTGCGTGCGGCGTGCGCCGCGACGCCGAACGTCCACCTTCTCGACACGGACAAGATCACGATCGGGGACGTGGAATTCTTGGGCGCCACACTCTGGACAGACTTCGCGCTGTACGGTGGTGCAGAAGAAAAAGTGCGTGCTGCCGAGAGCTACGCTGCTCGGGGCATGACCGACTTCACCGGAGCCATTCGCTTCGAATCGCGCGGAGTGTTCAGAAAGCTGCAGCCACAGGACACAGCTCAAATGCACCACGCCGCACGCGAGTGGCTGACCACAGAGTTGATGACCCCGTCACAATGCAGACGAGTAGTCGTCACTCATCATGCTCCATCTGCGCGCAGTGTGTCCCCGAGATTTCAAGATGACCCGCTCACGCCGGCGTATGCGAGCCACATGGATGATGTAATCAAACTCGCCGATCTGTGGATTCATGGCCATATGCACGGGAGCTCTGACTACAGCGCCGGAGCATGTCGGGTCATCTGCAATCCGCGAGGCTATGCGCCCAAGGGGCGGAGCACAGAAAACGGCGCATTCGATCTGAGGCTGATCTTGCAGGTCTAAAGCATTTCTGTGTCGTCCAGCAAGCCTTGACGCCCTCAAGAAAACAAGAAGGAGCGCTGCGACGGCAAGCGCAGAACATGATCGCTCTTCAGGCTGACGCGCGCCCTGGAGGGGGCGCCGGATTCATCGACCACGACGATCTCACCGCCTTGGTGAAGCTCTAGCAGACTGGCCTCCACCATTTCGCGAGTAGCAGGCGTTGTGTTGATCAGCTTCAGGAAGAACTGCTCGAAGGTCATCCCCTCAGCGCCATCGAACAACATCTCGGGGATCTGTTCGAGCATGGTTTCTTTGCTCACTGCTGCCGCCACTTCGCTGAAATCAAATCCTGCCTGCAGCTTGTGCTCATCGTCGATCTTGCTGATGTAGCCCGTGCTGAACATGTGGAAGCCGGCGTCCCCATAGTGAGAGAAATGGTTGTTGTGCTGCCAGTGCGTGGAGGCCATCACATCCCGAGCTTTCCAATGCTGCGAGAGATGCAGCAACCAGAAATCTCCGTGCCCGCGCTCAGGGCGAATAAAGAACGGCGTGTAAAACTGGGCCGAGCATTGATCGGTGAGATTCTGGTAGAGCGAGGACTGGAGATGTACGCGCCAGCGTGGCGACTGCTTGATCTCATCGAGCTCGGACGCCCGCACCGATGTACTGACGCCTGTGGCCTTTTGGAAGGCCGCTAGGTTGCGCTCATTCAAGTACTTGATCAGCGCATCAACATAAAAGGTGAGGATCACCTCGGCGTGCTTGAGCTTGGCAAAAATATCGCGCAAACAGTGCATCGGCACGTCGGAATAGCCGTACTGATCAAGAACAAACAACGCTCGCCCTGAACGGCGGCTTCGATCATGGCACCGTTGAATGGCCGCGCCGCAATGATCGACAAATTCGCCTTTGACCAAGCGCACCTTACCGTTGGCGAGTGCGGCTCCGTACCCGCGCTCTTCCAGCAAACGCCTAAGATAGTCCAACGACCGCATCTTGGCGTCAACGCAGATGAGTTCGACGTCGATCAGGATCGGCTTGCGACGCTCCTGCCGAACATTCAGGAGCGTTTCGGCCTCGCGTATGGCCTCAAGAATGACAAGAGGTGAACCCGGAACTTCCTGGCCATCCTCGTTGAGATAGAGCCCACCACCACAGAAGCCATCAACGATGGTCAGTTGGATCTTGTCCTGGTGCGGCAGCGGCACCAGCGTAAGGAAATAGTCGATCAAGTAGTTGCGCAGGAGCGCATGCTTGACCTCGCTGTGTCGCTTAAGCAGCGGCGGCGGACTTCCCCAGACCCATGTGTAGTGTGGCATTGAGTGGCAGCGCTCTTGTGACCCCTGCCTATCAATGTGCGCCCGCGACCTCGCAAAATCAAGTGCGCATCAATGCCTCTCAGGAAGATGCCATGCGCTCGATGACGGTGACGGGCATTTCGTCCCAGGTCCGGCCATTTAATTCGCGGCCGTTGGCCGCCTTCGCCCGTTTTTTTCCGTCTGCGCCCCATCCGCCCCACTGCTTGAAGAAAAAGGCGACTCCCTGCTCCTGGCATTGTGCCCGAACGGCCTCTGCCCATTCCATCTTCATTGGGCGCGCCTTCGGGCCAGACTCACCACCCACAATCACCCAATGAATGTCCGTCAAGTTGAGCTCACCAACATCGGCCAGTAGCGGTTCAACTGATAGGAACCGGATGGTCGCGGGCACTTGGCGTAGGTAGTCGATACGGGGAACGCCGTACTTCCGGTCCTCGACAGAGACTCCAAGCCACGCATTCGTCGGCACTGAACGCTTCCGGAAATAGCGCGCCATCCGAGCGGCTCGTTTGGTAAGTATTTGATATGTATGGTGCGGTGTTTGTGCAATAACTTCGAATACTTTGTCGATATACGCGTCCGGCACCCGCTCGTGGAACAGATCCGACATGGAGTTTACAAAATAAACTGTCGGCTTCTTGCGTTTGATCGGGTCGTTGAAGCGCTCAGGCAAAAGAGTGAGCGCAAAGCCGTTCTCATAGCCAGGCGTCCCCATTGCTTTCAGACGCTTGGCCATGGCCTCCGCATAGCAATGCTTGCACCCGGGCGAGATCTTGGTGCACCCGACTGTCGGGTTCCAGGTTTGCTCAGTCCACTCAATCTTGCTGATGGTTGTCATCGAGATATTCCCTGTTTTTTTATCTTAGCCCCACCGGCCAACTGCGGCCTATAACTTCGGACAATCCCCCTGACGACACCGATGATGTTCAGGGTCTTCTCGGGAGTCACCGTCTTGCCGTCCATCCCGTGCGACACAAGGCGCGGCTGGCCCCGATCATTCCTGAATTCCTTGATGGTCTGGCTACCGTCGATTTCGGCCACCACGATGTCGCCAGTCAAAGCCTGCGAACTCGTCTCAACCACGGCCACGTCGCCACTCAGGATCCCTACGTTCAGCATTGAATCGCCGCGCACCTTCACCAGCACCGTCTTCGAAGGTTTCGCCATCAACAGTTGATCGAGAGCCTGCGCTTGCACAAGGCCCGTAGCGTCGCCATCCGCGCCAAAGCCTGCTCGCACTTCATCGTCGCTCAACTCCAGCGTGAAAAAGGCGGGACCTGGTGCCAAGCGCCCGCCCACAGACTTCGTCAGATGGCCGGAGGCAATCAGCCGCTGCGTCAGTTTGAAAGCTGCATTCTTCGCCTTGAAACCAAGCGCTTTGGCGATCTGGCTGTACGAGGGCACGCACCCCATCTGCGCATAGGTGTCGCGAAGTCGGCGCAAATGCGCCTGGTCATTGTTGGTTCGAGCCATTTCGTTATTTTGGTGGACAATCGTCCACTAATCAAGAAAAATAATCGGACGCGGCGGTAGCCGCGCCCGTCAGATCAACGAAGCAGATATAGACACCCGATCAGGAATCGAACAGGTTCAGGTTAGGACTGCGAACAATGTCATCCCAAATGCGGTCTGGCAACTCGTGCCGGGACAGGAACACCATTCGATAGATGATCCGCCCGTTACCATCGGTAATCTTCGGCATCTGAACACTGACCTTGAAACCCAGGCCCCGCACCGCGTCACACCATGCGTTAAAGAACCACCCCGGCAAGCTGGCCTTGGACAACCCATCGGTAGGCACCCTGGACCTCCAGCCAGGCAGAGCATGGTCGAACCGATCCCGCTGGGGATCCAGCTCCATATCAATATTGCGCGTTAGATCCATCAGACTGAAGTGGATGGCGAAATCCACGTGCTGCAGTTTGGATAGGCGCTCGATGATTGAGAACGACAAGTGCTCCAGGTTGTAAGGGTCGATGTAGGCCAAAGCAAGCGCTCCGAACGGAACTGCCTTGATCATGGCATCGACTGTGTCAGTCGCAGCCCCAACGAAGCCCTGTACAGCGGCGCCGGCGGCACCAAGGCGCAACTGATTTGCTCGCACTCGCTCCGCTTCGATGTCGCCGATCAGGACACGTGTGAAGGGCGCGCCAGAGGCGGCGGATTGACGGTACGCCACTACCGAGCCGCCACTACGGGTAAAGGATTCGCCAACAACTTGAATGCGACCAGGACCGCAGAATGGATCAATCAGTACCCGCTGCTTGAACTTCGCCTGGGCCTTACGCGTGGCATGAAGATACTGTTTGAGGTAGAGGTGCTTCTCATCCGGAACCCACCTACCAACCCCACGCCCATGCGGGCCACGCTCGACTGGCAGCTCAGGATAGGGATCTGGGTACTCATCAACTAGCTTATCTGCGTTCAATTGATTTCTCAGAGGCATGATGGGACTGGAAGTGACCACGCGGTCAGTGTCACGCTCAAAAATGTAAGCCGAAAAATGCCAATGTGCACCCCACCTTAGTATGGAAACCTTGGCAAAGGCAGCGATTACCGACGCGATAACAAAGAGAGGAAGACCCAGCCATCATGGCTTTTATATCTGATATTAGAGGCACGAAATTTCGGTACTGTGCAAAGGTGATGCCCCCCCTCAGCGCCTGAGACCGTCTACTGCAACTGCTGCCCAGCGTGCAGCTTGCACGCGCTATTGCAGTGGCCTGATTTCGCGTAAGTGGCGCCCCCAACTAGAGAAGGGTGCAGCACGGTCGATTAATGTCGTTTCATTGACATCCAGGCACGCTCGCGATTGCGTTTGACCGCGATCTGAGCCATGCCCCTGCGACCAACTTGAATCCGCATTTGTACCCGACCAACCACACAGAAAATGCAATCTATCTTCGCCAAGACTTTCGGTGGGCTATCTCGTCCTTACTACTTCCGCCACTTCCTGTTCGGGTTGATCTTTCCCGCGTTCTTCTTTTTCTTTGTAAGCCACGCTGGAAAACCGGCTCCCTTCCCAGTCGTTCTATTCTTTATTGTCAACACGTTCCTCTATCCATACGCCCGGTTCGTGTACGAAGGCGTGATGGGTTTCATCCTCGGTAGCAACATCTTCTTCGTGAACGCGATCGTGATGCTGTTTGCCAAGTTCACCACGATGCTGATTTGCTGGGCTTTCGCAATCTTCATTGCACCGATTGGACTGGTTTACCTGTACTTCCGTCATAGCAGGGCATAGCAATAGCGGAAGTCTTAGTGAGCGGCACAACCGCTGCGGCCAGGCGGTTCCGCAGTACATGGCGTCGGTTTGACGACACAATCAGAGCCACATGGTTCGCATAAACGCGTTTCCTAAAAGCGGGGACCTTTGGCGCGTGGACTGGTTCGGCCCCATCGCCTTTCCCGATCGCATGTTGCGGCGGCGCCATCCATCCGTGCTGGTCTCGCTTTCCAAGGCCAACGCCCCTGATGGTGCCGGTCGCTTATCGCCCCTATCGCTTCACAAAGCGGAAAGGCAAACAACCCGATGCTGGGTCTCAGTCGGAACCACAATGCTCTTGCGCATCGGTGACCTGTGGCGCGAGCAAGGCTTGGAATCCCGTGCGGCTGACGAAGAGTTGCTCTGCGAAGACCTGGCGATCAGCCGAGACACCTGCGATCTCGTAAAAGCCGGATCGAGCTTCGACGAAGGCTGTTTCATGCTGCCGCTCCACGAGCATGCGGGACATCGCGAAAACACTCACTCCTATTGCGTCCGGGTCGCGCTACCAAATGGAAAGCTCCTCGTCGTACCGTGCATGGAGTTAATCCGCTTCTACTTTGGCTCGTCCAGTGAACTCCTCAACCGACTGTTTGTGCCCCCACTCCAGAGGGAGAATCTCTACACAGGCATAACAATCGATCGGCGCAACCGGATGACGCTGCAGCTTGCCGACCGCATTCCGCGTGCAAGCGCCGAGGACATCGCCCGAATCGCCGGAAGCCGACTCGCCTGGCGTGCGGCCGCGATGATCGGTACCTCCTGTGTCAGTGCCGCGCAGGCGCGCCAGGATATCTACCCGCAGACCCTGTTCCCGTTCGAAGGAACGACAACACTTCGGGCCGCTGGGAAGTGGCTGTCGCGAGGCGACGATCCAAAAGGGACGTTCCTCGTCTACCAACTCCTGAGTTGCTCGCACCCGTTTCCTTTCAAGTCATTGCAATTCCGCGTGACGGGCGCAAAGAAAGCTCGCAGCAGCGGCATGGCGCCCGAGACCCCACCACCGGAAGCCGCGTCAACGGCCCGGAAAGCCCAGGAACCTTCCAAGATCAGCCTGGAGGAACACGACCCTTCATCGCAGCTTGCTCCAGCTACGATGCCCATGCGCGGCAATCGACGATTTGTCGACCTGGAGAACAAGTGGGTCTTCGCAGACAAAACCATTGCCGGGAAAACACCTCGTGCCAGCGCCTCGTCTGGTGAACCGATCAGCGAGCATGCGATCGGCGAACCGGGCTCCACGAAGCGCATCCGAGAAGCGCAGATCGTCGAGGGCGACAACGAAGTCCCAGACCCACCCGCATTCCTGGAGCATGCTGTCAAAGCGCTATCCACACTGGACAACGCTTCCGTAAGAGTCCTGACAGCGAGCCGCGACGACGGGTGGTCCGTTCCCGTGCCGCTGATCGCGGATGAGGACGGAGTACTTGACGAGCATCTCCTGGTTCCGCAGGACATGCGCCGCCTGAAGCGCGTGGCCGCCTTCGCAGTTTCCTCAAAGGAAGCTTCCACGTTGTTCATGGTTCACGAAGCGAGTCCAGCCATATCGTTTGCTGTCCCGCTGGAAGACAAGAGTGACGAGGCAATACAGCGCGCAATTCAGGCAGCGACGGGAGCATTCATCGCCGTCCAAAACGGCACCGACTATCACGTAGTGGCTTTGGAGCACACACTGGCAAACGCTCCCGACGAGCTGCGCTCCTGGATCTCAATGCAACTCAACCACGCGGCCATCGCGTACCTTCGATGATGAGGCGCGCCCGTCTGCTGGTGCCCCGACTGGCGAATCAAGACGCGCGGGCGAACCCGCGTCGCGCCGGTACTGGTTCAGGATGTCCTTGACGAATTGGTGATGTAGTGGAGCAATCGGCTTGACCGGTACGCCCTGCGCCTCGGTGTCGTGCTGAAGGAGCCAAAGCGACCACAACAGCACCGCGTGGCGAGTTAGTACAGGTTGCAGCTCCAGTGCCGGCTTTCTTGGCTGTTCAATCTCCAAGTCGGAGTAGCCGAAGCTGCAGGCTAGGCAATTGCAGAGCCGAGGCTTGACCTTGCATGACAACACAGTCACTGCGATAGCGTGCAGACGCTCCAACAGGTCACGCTGACGCACTGTGTTCAAAACAGAAAGCTCGCGCGTCAACTGCTGCAACTCAGGAAATAGACCACTCCCTCGATCGTCTATGACGGGCGCCTCCGCCAATCGGAGGTCGTAGTCGCAGTTGTGGCAATGGCAAATGCCATCGATTTCCGCATGACACCAGTTCGCGTCTACCCGCTGGATGAACAAGCAAGCGCCGCAGCTTGGGCATCGATCAAGCAGTAGACATTGGTGTCGCTCGCAGAAGGTTTGAAGTGCAACTCGCCAGCAGAGGCGGAAGTACGGTATCGGGTCGCTCTTCAGACAGTAAGGGCAGAACTGAAGGCCCGGACCGAACCGGGAGTTTCGCGGCAGATTGATAGAGATCACCCACCGGAGGGATCCTCCCATGTGAAACTGTGGGTACAGGATCCGCTCGTAGGCCCGCAGCGTGGCCTGACGAACTACCTCCAGATGGGTTCCTGTGTGGAATGCCAGTGATGTCAATAGCGACTCGGGGCCGTGTCGGTCGATATCCACCGTTAGCACCCGAGCCGCAGGGCGGAGTGCCAGATTGCAGAACGGCATCACACTCATTCCATGGCCATGGGCCAATCGCACGATCCAGCTCGACAGAAGCTCACCTGGTATGGGCTTGTACCGAACTGGCCAAAGCGGCGTCTTTGCACATGCCCACGTTTTCATAGCCGTCGTGTGTACGTCCTGCGCTTGGAGGGTGGGACCCAGTCCAACTCGGTGAGCTGCAGTTCGGTGATCGCCTCCTTCCCGGACCGAATGGCGTCCACTGCAGCAGTCTTCACGAGGTCGAAGATGTCACCAAGGGTGGACTCGCTCTTCATGTAGATCGCTTGCATCATCTCCGGACGATGGAGCCCTGACGGTTGGCGCAACGGCGTCCGGTGCTCCAAGGTCTTCAGCAACGTTCCCAACTGCCTGCCTGGTATCCAACTAGGCATCTCAATCGGTACGAATCGACTCGACATCTGCGGATCAGCGTTGAACGCGTTGTACGCCTCTTCAATCCCCGAGGCGACGATGCTGATCTTTGCTTCATTGCTCAGGCTTTTGAGGGCATTGCGAAACTCGCGTTGCTTGGTAAGGCCACCGGCGATGAGATGGTGGATCTCATCGATGATGAGGATGCGCACATCCATCTCGCCAAAGAGACGCTTGACCTGCGAGTACTTTTCATAGACCGGAGCCGTCGGCTTGTACGGCGCCATCAGACTATCCATGATCCGGCTGTAGAAGTCGGACAGATCAGGCTTGGGCGGCGCATCGACCATCACCACCGGGCACCGCGTAACCTCCTGCTCAGGATCCAAATCGGGAAGGTGTTGATCGCGAAAACGCTCAAGAATGGAAGTCTTTCCGCTGTATGAAGGACCTACGATGAGATAGCTCGGCATCCGCGTTACCTTTGGGTAGTCGAGCAAGTCCTCCAACTTCTGAAGCGTCGTCTTTGCATGATCGAGTGGGAGCCACGTGCCAGCCTGGATCAGGCGAATCCGATCCTTGTCTGGTAGGGTCAGCTGTTCCTGCGCCTTCGGGCTGAGGTGACTGTACTCGGCTGTCGTGCTAGTCATCGTCGCTCAGCGGTTGGATTTCGTCAGGGTCATACCCTCGTATCGCCGGTGCAAGTCTGGTCGGCTCAAGCTTCGAAACTTGCGGCAAGTCTTGAGGCTTTTGCGCCCGAGCTTTGGCCTGCTGCTTACGCTGCTGCTCGGCACGACGCGCCGCCTTCGTCTTGGTAGCAGCAGACGCTTCAATCTCACGCTGTCGCGCGATCAGCGCGAAAAGGTCACGCTCGCGGTACTTCTCCATGCCCGTATCTCGTGCCATCTTCTTGGCCGCGCGAATCTCCCAAATACTCGCCGCTGGGAGACTCATGTCTCGATAGGGAATCGGGAAATAACGTTTGAGGTCGGGATCGAAAAAGTACAGGACGCTCATATCGCTCGGATCGTAGCGAAATCGGAACTGTCTGGTCTGCCTTGAATTCTTTGTGTCGCGAGCGTTCACCCACGGGCGCAAGATGTCATGGAAGTAGTGAATTCCATCAATGGCGACCCCGTAGTCTTGGATCGTCCGGTCCACGTACGGCATGAAATCGATGCGGACTTTCTCTGCATCGGTGCGTATCGGTGGCAATCCGCGGCCGATCTTTTCCCGTGTTCCAAGAATGCCTTCACGCCACTTGGTCAATGGTGTTGTGCCGATACCCGAGTGCACGGCGCGGTGGTACCGCGCGAACATGAGGACAAGCCACTTTTCCAGCTCATCGAACGTCATGCAAGCGTTACCCTCGGCGTCGTATTCCCCTTTCTGCCGCGGGTTCGCGAAGGTTGCGCCTTTCAGCCCCTTCAACTCTTCCGACACCGTGCCCATGAGCCGTTCGATGTGCCCGCCATAGCGCGGCTGCTTGACCGGTCGCAGATGAATATCGATGTGGTACTCCCTTGCGGCGAGCGCCAGCATCTTGCCCCTGAATTCGCGTGCGTTGTCCAGATGAAGCACATCCATGACCCCATAGAACGGCCACTCAACGTCCCCACACCCCATCCGAGCCATCCAAGCATCTTTTGTCAGAATGGCATGCGAGATGCACATGCCGGCGGACATCGCGGACGGGGCATCAAAAGTTAGGTACATGCCGAGGCAAACGCGACTGAATACATCGATCGCCAAGGTGATCCAAGCACGGCCGATGGATTTTCGATGCTTGTCATCGACAATGATGACGGGCAGTAAGGTGTGATCGACTTGAACCAGCGCAAGCGGCCAGCCTGCATCCGGGATGGATCCCTTGTTCACATGGAATCGCTGTTCAGCAGCTCGCCTACCTTCTCGGTGTTTAAGCGACTCTTGCTCATTCAACCAACTGAGATGCCGATATACAGTCGACGCTGCAGGAAGAGGCTCGATGCCTGCGTCGTAGCAAAGGCGGCGTATTTCGCGAGCGGCCTTGGCGACTGATGGCTTTTGCTTGGTTAGATGGTGCTCCCGAACATAGTTATCCAGGATTAACTTCACCTCTGGCGAGAGCCGACTGCGCCCTCGGCCACCGTTCTTGCGCGTCGGTAGCAACGAAGACAACAATTCAGAAGCTGAATATGCGCTCAGCCAGTTGTAGATCGTTCGAACGCCTACACCTGCTTTGATGGCTGCAGCAGCGTAGTCAGCTTTTGCACGATTTGGCCGATTGTCCAGCAGAGGGCCAATCGCTTCCAAACGCATTTGTGCAACCTCCCATTCTTCGCTGGATACGTCTTCCAGATCAACTTGATCATTGCCTTCTGCTGGATCGCCACTGCTCCTGAACGGGGCCTCAAGTGAACCCAGCTTCAGCACAACAAGTTCATCCGACGCCTTCTCACGCGCGAGAACCTTGTTCAAATCGGCATGGCGGAGAACTATATATTCGCGCCCGTCATGAGTGACGGTGCTGCCCTTCCTAACGTGTAGAAGAGTAGGCATCTTTGCTCGTGAATTGCCCGTCATGACCTAGCTCGGTAGAGATAGTGGCGTGCTTTCCGACAGCGGAACCTGCAGATCCGCTTGAATTGCGCCATGGGCCACAAGATGCCAAAGCACGGGAATCCACGTTGCACGCGTCTCCAAGTTGTCTGTCAGACAGCCGAGCAATGCTGCCGGCGTCATCGGACTCCCCTCTTGACGCATCGCCTCAAGTAGATGTTCAACTGCCACCGGATCTGCCGGCGTATGGCGATATCGATGCAGATATTTCAGGTTCTGGATAAGAGGCGTCCTGACATCCAGCTCTGTTCGGGTAACGAAGATCCAGCCTCGCTCTTCAGCAAACACCACTGCCGCGGCGAACTTCTCTCGGTATTTGTCAGCGTACCGATCCAGATGCTCTTGCGTTTTGATCTCTACCAGCTCAGGTGGTCGGAGATTTCCGGAAGGCGTGGGACGATATGTCACCAGCAGGTCCGGGACATAAATTCGGCCACGGGACAGTGGAATTTCGACAGGCTGGACGTCGTACGATTCGAGGTAAGGATCCGAGTCCAGCAGGAGCATGTACTCCTTCTCCAAGATCGACTCGAACTCAACCACCTCGTCCGCCTGCGGAGAGGCGTGTCGTCCCGTGACAAAGAGGAAATTCTTGGGGATCCGGCGCACCGGCATAAAGCGCTCCACAAATCACACATCCGTGGATTCTTGCTTTCCCCACCAAGACTTGTCGACCCTCCATCGCGAGGGGGCTCAGCGTCGTGAGCGTCTTCCAGTCTAGGTCGGCTCGGAACACTTATGTAGTGCACACATGGCGATCGGACCATTGCAGGCGCGAGCTGCCTGCTCGCCAACACAGTCCGGTGGTCGACACCGTGACCGATTGCAAAGACACATGCGTTAAAAAACGGAGCAATCTTGGCTCATATGCCCCATAAATGAGGCAGGGAATGGGCCCTCAGAGGAGATGCGCAGAATGAGAACGCCTCTCATGCGGATTCTTTTCTGCAGCTCCCGGTAATTACCAAAATGGCCAGTTCTGCCCCTATGATCGCGGACAAATTCGGGCACGCGCCCTCAAGGTGACCTGTCCTCGAACATCGGACGAACAAAACCATGCAACAGCCAACCGAGATCGATCTCGACAGCGAGACGCCCGCCATGAGGCGCGCGGCGAAACGCAGCACGCTCGTGAGCGTGGGTGTCAATTTGACCCTAACAGCTGCGCAGCTGATTGCTGGCGTTCTTGCCCATTCACAGGCGTTGATAGCCGACGCGATTCACTCGCTTTCCGACCTGGTTTCGGATTTCGTTGTTCTCTTCGCTGGACACCATAGCCAGAAGGAACCGGACGCGGAACATCACTATGGTCACCTTCGATTCGAGACAGCGGCGTCCCTGGTATTGGGCTTGCTGCTACTCGCCGTCGGCATCGGGATGCTTTGGAGCTCGGTGACCAAGCTTGAGCATCCGGAGTCGATCTCACATGTAAAGTTGATCGGTTTGTGGGTCGCACTTGGCGCCCTGGTGAGCAAAGAACTGTTGTTCCGGTACATGCTGGCCATCGCGGAGCGCGCGCGCTCCAGCATGCTGATAGCGAACGCTTGGCACGCTCGCTCCGACGCGGCTTCCTCGTTGGTGGTCGCGCTCGGCATCGTCGGCAATTTGCTTGGATTCCATCTGCTCGACCCAGTGGCCGCACTCGTTGTTGGGTTAATGGTATCGAGAACGGGCTGGCAGTTTGGCTCGAATGCACTACACGATCTCATGGACAGAGCTGTCGATGAAGAGACAGCGACCGAAATTCGGGATGTGATACTCGGCACGCCGGGCGTGCTTGGCGTTCATGACGTACGGACACGCAAAATGGGCGACATGATCCTGGTGGACGCACACCTCGAGATCGCAGGCACCGCAACCGTGAAGGTCGGTCACGACATCGCGCTCGAAGCCAGGCGACGCGTCATGGAAAGACGTGATGTACTCAATGTCATGACCCACGTCGATCCCGTAGTCGAGCTCCCACCCGGCACAAGCTAGCTTTTCAGGCGGGGTAAGAACACGTTGAATGTTGAGCCTTTGCCTTCTTCGCTGGTCACGGTGATCGTCCCTCGGTGCAGTTCCACTACCAGCTTCACCAAATAAAGCCCTACACCTGCCCCGACCGTCCCCGCAACGTTGCCCCCACGCACGTAGCGCTCGAACAAACGCTCGATATCGCGTTCGGGTATGCCCATGCCCCGGTCTTCAACCGTCACCGACACACCGTCGGCATCGCTGCGCACACGCACACTGACCGGTGTGCCTGGCGGTGAGTACTTGACGGCGTTGCCGACAAGATTGCTGAAGGCCTGGAACAGAAGCCGGGCATCGCCGAAGAATGTGTTCGGCTCATCAGCCTCTACGCACTCGTCGATCCGTGCGCTTGGCGTACTTTCCCGGTGCATCTCACAAACCTCGTGCAAAAGTGCCGCAAGCGGGAAATCGGTGCGCCGCATCGCTGCGGGCGTCGTGGAATCTAACCAGTGCGAAGAGTCGAGCAGGTGATCCATGAGGTGCGTCATGCGCTGCACCGCCGCGCGAATTTTCCCGCAACGCTCTTCCAGCGTCTCAGGCGGCAAAGCGTCACGCATGCGCATCAACCGCTGGGCCTGACCATCAATCACGCCTAGTGGTGTGCGGAATTCATGCGAAGCCATTGAGACGAAATTGCGCTGCAGCTCGGCCATGCGACGCTCCTTGTCGAGCGTCTCCTGCAATACGGCGGCTTGGGCAATCAGTGCATCCTTGCTGCGTCCCAATTCGATTGTGTTTTCTCGAAAGCGCGCCACGGCCTGCGCAATATCGCCAATCTCGTCGTGGCGCTCCAAGCCAGGGATGTCGATCCGGGTGTCGTTGTTGGCAATGTGGTGCATGCGATCGACCAACGCAGCAATAGGCCGCGACACAGCGTAGACAAGGTAGATCACAGCCAGCACGACCAGCCATGCCGCTACTACGATCGCCCCAATGATGAGTTGCCGCGCGTCGTGGTAGGCCTGTGCCTCACGCTCGGTTTCTGCTGCCGCGCCAGCGACACTGCGCTCGGTCATCACGCCCAGTGTGTCGTTGGCCAAGTCGAATGCATGCTTGGAGTCCGTGTGGTAGAGCCGCGTACCGCCCGCTACGTCGCCTGCCTTGGCAGTAATCATCAGCCGTTTCGCGAGCTCACGATACGTATTCCATTGGGTGACAAACTGGCTGTAGAGCTCGTGTTCGGCACTATCGTGCTCGATCTTGTCGTAGCGGGCCTGGGACGTGGCAATCAACTTGTCGAGCATGGCGACCTGTTCGTCGGCGGCTCGCAGATCAGCGCGCGATGAGGCGATGAGAAAATCGCCTTCGGCCGCGCGGTAATCCGAGATGTAGTTGTTCAGGTCCCCTAGAATTCGGCTGTTCTGAAGCCAGCGCCCGCTGATCTGCGCAGATACGCTGTGGAAACTCGCCAATTGGTCGATACTGAAAGCGCCGACGCCAACCACCAACAGTAAAAAAACCACGAACACCAGCGTCAGCCGCACCCGGATAGGGCGCAAGATCGACGGTGAAGCGATTCCAAAGCGCCGCCCGTCTGGCGCGTCGGAGACCGGTTTTGGCGAGTGCATAGGTAGTGTCCTGCGCAGTGTTCCTTGGCCCCGTCGTGAGCGGAGCATCAGTCACCATACCATCACGTGGAATATCCATGAAGCCAGTCAGCGCCAAGATTCTTTGCATTGAAGACGATATTGAAACCGCCGAACTGATCGCCGAAGAGTTGGCTGAACATGGCTATACCATCGTCACGGCGCACGACGGAGAGTCCGGTCTGGCGATGCTCCTGCGCGAAGCCCCCGATCTTGTGCTATGCGACGTGGGCATGCCGGGCATGACAGGGTTCGAGTTGCTGGAGCAGTTGCGCACGCTCGCGCCACGGTATGCCGAGATTCCGTTCGTCTTTCTGACGGCGATGGCGCAACGCGACTCCGAACTGCGCGGGCGGCGCCTGGGGGCCGATGACTACGTGACCAAGCCGGTCGATTTCGAAATCCTGATTAGCATCGTGCAGACCCGGCTCGCCAGACGGCCGCGCACGCATGCCGCGCATCCGCCCGTACAACTGAGCGAGCGCGAGGCCGAGGTGCTGGCATGGTCTGCGCGCGGCAAGACATCGGGTGAGATCGCCACGATTCTTGGGCTCTCCAAGCGAACGGTCGATTTCCATATGGACAATGCGCGCGAAAAGCTGGGCGTCGCCACGCGCATAGAAGCCGTGGTCAGGGCATCCAGTGCAGGGATCATTAAGCCGTAAGCGCCGCCGCACGAAGCGGCGACCATCGCTCAGACCGGCGCTTCCTCAAGGGGCGGGTCTTCAGACGGCGGCTCCTTGCCGAGGAAGACCATCCGCAACGCAGGCACGATCACCAGCAGCATCAACGGGCCCACAAGCATGCCGCCCACGACCACGGTGGCCAGTGGCCGCTGCACCTGGCTGCCGATGCCCGTGGAAATAGCCGCCGGGAACAAGCCGATACATGCCGACAGCGCGGTCATCAGCATGGGCCGCATCCGCTGTTGCGCCGCATGGAACATGGCTTCCGTGGGCTGGAGGCCGCGCTCTCGGCGCAGGTCGTTGTAGTAGGTGATCATCAGAATACCGTCCATCACGGACACCCCAAACAACGAGACAAAGCCGATTGCCGCCGAGACGCTGAAGTCCAACCCCGTCAGGAACAGCGCTGCCACCCCACCGGTAATCGCAAATGGAATCCCGGCCAGCGCCATCAGACTATCGCGCAGCGAATTGAACAGCCCATAGAGCAGCACCAGGATCAACAGAATGCTGATCGGCACCATGACCGCCAGCCGCTGCTTGGCTTGCTCCAGTTCTTCAAATTCACCCGCCCATTCAATGCGGTAACCCTGCGGCAGCTTGACATGCTGGGCGATGCGTTGCTGTGCTTCTTCCACCGTGCCACCCAGATCGCGCCCACGCACGCTGAACTTGACCGGAATATAGCGGGCATTCTTCTCGTGATAGATGTACGACGCACCCGTATCCAGCGTGATATCAGCCAGGGCCGATAGCGGAATGTATGAGTTGCCGCCGTTAGCGTTTGTGTAGGCGACGCGGATGTTGCGCACCGCATCGATAGTGGCGCGGTACTCCGGGGCCAGCCGCACCGTCAGGGCAAACTGCCGATCACCTTCCAGGATGGTGGTGGCCTGCGAGCCCGACAAGGCAGCCTGCACCACGGTGTTCACGTCCCCTGTGTTCAGCCCATAGCGCGCGGCCGCCTCCCGGTTAATGCGCACGTTCAGGTTCGGTTGACCCAGCACACGAAAGATACCCAGGTCTGTGATCCCTTTGACCTTGCTCATTTCGCTTTGCACCTGGTCGGCCAACCTTTCCAGCACTTGCAAGTCCGGGCCGATGATCTTGACCGAGTTGGCCCCCTTCACGCCAGACAACCCCTCTTCCACGTTGTCCTGAATGTACTGCGAGAAATTCAGCCCGACCCCAGTGAACTCGCTGGTGAATTCTTTTTGGATCTGCGCGATCAACTTCTCCTTGGTCATCCCGGCCGACCATTGATCGAACGGCTTAAGTGGTACGAAGAATTCAGCGTTGTAGAAGCCAGCGGCATCACTGCCATCGTCAGGGCGTCCGTGAGCCGACACCACCGTGCGCACCTCGGGGTGCTTGAGCAGGATCTGGCGCATGCGCGAGACCGGTACCACGCCGGATTCCAGCGAGGCCGTTTGCGGCATGGTCAGCCGGATCCACAGGTTGCCTTCTTCAAGGGCGGGCAGGAACTCGGTGCCCAGCAGAGGCATAAGTGCCGCGGTTGCCGCAAGCACGACCGCACCGATCGTCACGGCAATGCGCCGGTTGGATAGCGACCACGTCAGCGCAGGCTGATAAGCCTTATGCAACATGCGGACGAGCCAAGTTTCCGTCTCTTCAATCTTCTTGGGCAGCAGGTACGAGCACAATGCTGGAGTGACCGTGAACGTGGCGATCAGTGCGCCGGCCAGTGCATAGCCGTAGGTACGCGCCATGGGGCCGAAGATCTGACCTTCCACCCCCTGCATGGTGAACAGGGGAACGAACGCCGCCACCGTTATGAGCGCCGAGAAGAACACCGCGCGATCAACCTGCAAGGCACTGACGAAAATCATGCGCAGGCGTTCGGGCACGCGGAATCCAAGCATCTTCGCGTCACGGCTCATCAGCAGGCGCGTCTGCTCTGCGGCCGGCATCTGGAAGTTGCGAAAGATGTTCTCCACCAGGATGACGGATGAATCCACGATGATCCCGAAGTCCACCGCCCCGACCGAGAGCAGGTTGGCGGACTCCCCCGTCAGCAGCAGGATCAGTATGCTGAAGAACAGCGCAAACGGAATGTTCGCGCTGACAATGATGGCGCTGCGCAGATCGCCCAGAAATATCCATTGAATAAAGAACACCAGCAGGCAGCCAAACAGCAGCGCGTGCATGACCGTATGCGTGGTGACGGAGACGAGCTCCGAGCGATCGTAGTAGCGCTCGACCTTCACACCCGCCGGCAGCGTGCCATCGGCATTGATCTTGTCCAGCTCTGCCTTGACGCGCGCCACCACGTCGTTGGTCTGCATGGTGCGGTTCATCACCACGATGGCGGTGACGACGTCGCTTTCGTTGTCACGGCCGGCAATGCCCAGACGGGGCGCGAAGCCGATCTTCGTCTTCGCAACATCCTTGACCTGCACGGGCACCCCGTTGGTCTGCGTGAGGACGATCTTGTCGATGTCCTTCACGTCTTGGATGAGACCCACGCCGCGGATGTTGACGGACTGCTGCCCAAAATTGATCGTGCGCCCGCCGACGTTGATGTTGGCATTGCCCAGCGCCGTCATCATCTGCGGCAGGGTGACGCCATAGGCTTCCAGCTTCTTTGGGTCGACCTCGACGTCGTACTCCTTGGTCGTGCCTCCCCAGCTGACCACCTGGGCCACGCCCGGTACGGTCTTCAGGCGGCGCTGCAATACCCAATCCTGCAAGGTTCGCAGGTTGGTCAGCCCAAAGTGGGGCGGTCCTTTCAACTGATAGCGCACCACCTCGCCGACCAGGCTGGACGCCTGAATCTGCGGTTGCACGTTATTGGGCAAGCTGACGTTCTGCTGGAGGGCAAGTGCCGCCTGCGTGTAAGCAAAGTAGTAGTCAATCCCGTACTTGAAGGTCACGCGCACGAACGACAGACCGTAGAACGACGTGGAGCGGATATTCTCCACACCGGGTGTCGCGGCCAAGCCGATTTCCATTGGCACCGTGTAGTACCGCTCCATTTCTTCGGCCGATAGGCCCGGCGTTTGTGCGGTAATTTCGAGAATAACGGGCGCAGGGTTGGGGTACGCCTCGATATTCAGCTTGGAGTACGCGAACAACCCTGCTGCCACGAACGCCAGCAGGAACAACAGGATCAGCGGCCGTCGCAGCAGCGACAGCTTGAGAATCGCTTTGAGCACGGTGAACTCCCTTCAGTCAGCGCTATTGACGCTGCCGGAAGCAGCCGTGCTCAGGTACAACGCACCCTCATTGGCGACCAGTTCGCCGGCGTTCAGACCCTCAAGGATCTGCACGAAGCCGTCCTGCTCAAGGCCGAGCTTGATCACGCGCCGCGCAAAGCGCTTGCGGTCGGTGGTGACCCAGGCGGTCATGGTGCCGTCACCCTCGCGCACTAGGCCGTCCATCGCCAATGCTGGAGATTGGATGGGCGCGCCGGTGGTGATGTCGAACGAGGTGAACATGCCGGGGCGCAATTCGTGCTTAGGGTCGTCGATTTCCGAGCGCACCAGGATACGGTGCGTATTGGCGTCGACCGACGCGCCCACGGTGGTGATCTTGCCGTTGAAGACCCGGCCGGGGAATGCCATGACGTGAATCTTGACAGGCTGTCCAACATGCAGAAGCGGCACGTCGGCTTCCGGCACAAAGGCCTGCATCCACATGGTTGACACGTCAGCCACCGTGAATGGCGCCGTGCCGTTGCCCGGTTGCAAGAGCAAGCCCGGCTGGGCGCTGCGCGCAGTCACCTGACCCGAGATCGGACTGACCACTGTCAGCAGCGAATCGGTCTTGCGCGTCTGGACGATCTGGTCCATCTGCGCGGGTGTCTTGCCAAATACCGCCAGGGCTTCACGCGCGGCCTTGTAGGCAGCCTCAGCGGCTTGCTGGTCGGAGATAGCCTGGTCCAGATCCTTCTGTGCCAAGCCCTGAATCTCATACAACTGGCGCGCACGGGCCAGCGCATCGGTCGTCAGCTTGCGCGTGCCAGCAGTGGAGATCAGCGTGGATTCTGCCTGCACCAGATCGGGGCTCTCGATATCAAACAGCGGCTTGCCCTTGGCAACGGTGTCGCCCACCTTGGCATACGTGTTGCGGATCTTGCCCTGGTATGACGTGAAGACCTGCACCGCGTGGTCCTCGTTGAAATCGACATTGCCCGCGGCTTCACGCCGGCTGGCGAATGCACGCAGCTCCACAGGTGCGACCTTGATGTACTGCAATTGGCCCTGGCTCAAAGTGACGGCTTGGCCATCACGCGACGGCGACGCAGGCACAGCGACGGGCGCGCCTGTGTACGATGGAGCGAGCGCGGCTTCCGAGCGATTCTGGCTCCCGATTCCCCACATCAGGCCACCAACGACCAACGCAGCAACGGCGCCCCCAATGGCAGCGGACTTGTAATCGACCTGCACAGCAATACCCCAGACGATAGAAATTTGCCCGCATGATGCTGCTCACCCACGGATCGGTCTACTGTGATGAATCACAGTTCGCAATGATTCGCCGCTCTCATAGAATCGCCGCCATTCGATCAGACTGGGTGCCTCCATGCCCGCCAACACTGCCCTTGGCACGCCATCTTCCGCCTCCGTTCTTCTACGCCTGACTACCATGGCGGCGGCATGCCTGTTGACCACCGCCTGCGCGGTCGGACCGGATTTCAAAACACCCGAAGCCCCCAAGGTAAGCGGCTATACGCCGCAGCCACTGCCGCACCAGACGTCGACCGCCGCCACGCAGGGTGGAGAGGCGCAGCGCTTCGTGTCGGGGATGCCGGTGTCCGACCAATGGTGGAAGACGTTTCAGTCGGAAAAGCTGAACAAGACAATCGCCAATGCAATTGCCGCCAGCCCGACTCTTGCCGCCGCCCAGGCTGCCCTGCGCGTGGCGCAGCAGCAGACGCGGGCACAACAGGGAGCGTTCTTCCCGATGCTGCAGGGCTCTTATCAGCCCAGCCGCCAACAGAATGCCGTGGGCACGATTTCGCCCACGCTCACCTCCGGTGCGCCGATCTACACCCTGCACACCGCGCAGCTCACGGTGAGCTATGCACCGGATGTCTTCGGGCTGAATCGCCGCCAGGTGGAATCGCTCAAGGCAACCGAAGATGCGCAGTATTTCCAGATGGAGGCGGCTTATCTCACACTGGCGTCCAACATCGTGGTGGCTGCCGTGCAGGAAGCCTCGCTGCGCGCACAGATCGCGGCGCAGCAACGCATTGTCGATATCAATACGCAGTTGCTCGACAACCTGCACAAGCAGTTCCAACTTGGCGCTGTGACGGGGCTGGATGTAGCAGCCGCCGAGACGGCGCTGGCGCAAGCGGAGCAGGCGCTGCCCAATCTGCAAAAGCAACTGGCGGTGCAGCGCGATCTGTTGGCCGCTCTGGCCGGCAAACTACCCAGCGAAGGCATCCCCGACACCTTCACGTTTGCGGACTTCACGCTGCCGAAGGAGTTGCCGGTGTCGCTGCCGTCGGATCTCGTGCGACAACGCCCTGACGTGCGTGCCGCCGAAGAACAACTGCACGCCGCGACTGCACAGGTAGGTGTGGCCATCGCCAATATGCTGCCGCAGTTGACGATTACCGGGACCAAAGGCGGCACCGCCGAAATCTTCAGCCAGATGTTCCGTGACGGGAACGTCTTTTGGAGCCTGGTCGGCAACGTAGCACAGACGTTCTTTGACGGCGGGGCGCTGCTGGCGAAAAAGCGGGCGGCGGATGCGGGCGTCGATCAAGCGGAGGCGCAGTACCGTGGCACCGTGGTCACCGCTTTCCAGAACGTCGCCGACACCCTACACGCGCTGGATGCCGACGCCGACGTGCTGAAAGCCTCGCTCAAATCCGAGCAGGCCGCACGCAAGACGTTGAACATCACAGACAAGCAGCGGGCAATCGGCCAAGTCAACCTCCTCGCCGTGCTGAACGCCGAGCAGGCCTATCAGACAGCAACGCAGGCCACTATCGCGGCGCGCGCAAACCGACTCTCGGACACGGCTGCGCTATTTCAAGCGCTAGGGGGCGGGTGGTGGAACCGGGGCGGAGGTGACATCGCACAGCGCTGATGCTGACGAGGCGTGGGCCTTCCAATTGAGAATTGAAGCCCACCAACTGATGATCAGCTCAAGGGGATTTCGAAAATCCACTTAAACGTCCATCGGTCGGTAGCGCGCGTCAAACCTCGGCCCACGCCAAAGTTGAAAACGAACGGCTTGCGATCCACGTCAAACGCAAGAAAGGCGGTGTGCTGCTGTTCTTGCAATGGCAAAACATGGTCGACGCGCCCCAGCCCAGCGTAGTACTCCAATCCAGCGCGAACACCTGTTGCCAATGTCCGCGCGACCTTGAAGGCAGGTGCGACTTCGGGCACCCCGCTGCGGTCAGGGCCAGAGAGGTTCCAGTCGAGCACTGGGTTGAACGCCCATAGCCACTGTTCATTCTGGTAACCGTAGATTGGTCGCAACTCGGCCGCTTGCTGCGATTGATCAAACCGATTTGCAACGTGAGCGAGCTCGACGTTGACACCGGCGAAGTAACCGACGCCTTCTTCCGGTCGAACGGGCATCCACTTCACGCGCACTTTTGGCCCCGTGACGTAGTAGGTGTTCTCGCGTGTGAGCGCGGTCGGGACGTACAGGCCAAGCTCTACCGACGACGTCAGGCCGTAAGAAAACTCGGCCGTAGCCCGCCAACCATGCGGCGTTGTGACTTCGCGCGGATAGGACGGTTCCGAAATGCCGCTTGGCGTTGTGTTGAGGTGCAGCTCAAGACCAAACTCGCCAGGTGCGTTGATGTCACCGGTGTAGACCTGAATCTCATCTGGAAGGACGGCATGCGCCGGAAGCGCCGATAGACCCAGTAATGTAACGATGAGCCCGACAAGGCTGGAGAGGCGTGCATGCAGCATGGATGGCTCCGATTTCTAGCCGCGCAAGCATAGACGCGACGCAAGTTCTTTTGCGGAATAACCCGGTGCCGCAAACAAAAACCGGCATGAGATGCGTTTTCGTTTGCACTACTCCGGTCCACCTCCGTACGGTATCCGACACGTATGGCACTGTGATTTGTACGGTATCACTGTGTGAAGGACCTGCCCTAAACTGAATATAGGGCTTGGACTTTCAGCATATGCGCAACGACTATCGAACAGGTCCGTGGCCGCGGGTCCAATATCGAGGAACAAGGGGCCGATGATGAAAGGAACTCCGAGGAAGCTTGCTCTTCATTCGACACTGCGCGTGGCAGCACTCAGCACCCTATTGATCATGACCCTCGCCGGTTGCACGACCATCTATGAAGGCAAATATGCGTACGACGAGGGATGGAGAGTCGGAGAAATCGAAAAGGTTGGAGCGCCTGCCGATCTGGGGAGGTTCGTGGCGCTGTGTCAGCAAGGGGTAGGCCAATCCAGCGCGTCGCAACTGTTTGCTGTCGTGAGGTTTGACTTCGGAACCATGGCCGGCAAATACATGCATAGCGGGCGGAAATTGCGCCACGTGGTGGTACCGCTACCCGCGGGTAGTACGTTGAGGAAGGACACTCCCGTATACGTGAACATTCACGATTGCGAGCAACCTCTGGTCCCCGTTGCCCAACTGGACTCACAACCGCTTCAGTTACCCCGCGCGTGAAGCAGGAAGTACGCCGAAGCTCTCGCCGGAACGCGCCGAAGCTGAGCAAATGCAAGTAAATAGCAGTTGGCCTGGCCTTACCCTGTCAGCAGTCCGGCAATCCGCACCAGCACCAGCCCCGCCGCCACCACAAGGTAGCCGCGCAGCACAGACATCCACGTGCGCTTGAGCGGCGTCCAGCGGGCCGGCGTCAATTGCTCCAGCGGCGGCATCGTCCAGCGATCACGGTCCAGCACGCTCACGCGCTGCGGGTGCTGCGGCCGGCGGGTTTTTCGTTCGATGCGCCACAGCACCAGCGACATGACGATGGCGATGAGCGAACCGCCCACCAGGATCGCGCCGATCTCGAACTCGCCAATGCCGGGAAACAGCACCGCCGCAGTGAGGATGACGGACAGCATCACCAGCACCGCCACCACGCCGCCCGTGAAGATGTTCATGGCGCGGCCGTTCGTCCATGGGCCGAGCACGGCCTTGTCGTTACACAACAGCAGCAGAAACACCGTCGCGCTTGGCAGCAGCACACCGGCCAGCGACTGCACCGCGTTGGTCAGCAACCCCAGCGGTACACCAGGCGTCAGCACCAAGCCGGCAGCCAGCAAGGTCAGCCCGAAGTAGATCGCGTAGAAGCCCTTGGCCTCCGTCGGCTTGCGATGCAGCGAGTGCCGCACGGCAAACACATCACCAATCGCATACGCCGTGGACAACGACACCGCGCACGCGCCGATGATGCTGGCATCCAGCAGCGCAATCGCAAACAGCACCCCGGCCCAGCGGCCTGAATGGGCTTCCAACCCTTTCGCCGTACCCAGCGCATCGGTGTAGTTGCCGAACGCGGGCGTGCCGTGGAAGGCCTGCGCGCTGAACGCGATCATCGCCACCGCTCCGGCAATCACCAGCACGATGCCCAGCCACAGGTCCGCACGCTCATAGCGGATGAAGCGCGCGGTGATGCGCTTGTCGATCACGTAGCTCTGCTGGAAGAACAACTGCCACGGCGCCACCGTCGTCCCAACGATGGCGATGATCAGCAGCATCACCTCCGCCAGCGGTGCGCCGGTCGGCAGCGCAGGCACGAAAAAGTCGCGCGCCACCTGCCCCATCGGCGGATGCACCATCACGAACACGGGAATGAGCGTGAGGCTGCCGGCCACCAGCGCCAGCGCAAAGCGCTCGAAGCGGCGGAAGTCTCCGGTGGACGCGGCCAGCATCACCAGCGCGGCCGCCGCACACACGCCCCAATGGCGCGGGATGCCGAGGTACTCCAGCGCGAGGCTGATGCCGATGAACTCCGTCACCAGCGTCAGCGCATTCACGAGAAACAGATCGATGACGGAGAAGCTGCCCCAAAACTTGCCGAAGCGCGCAAAGATGAGCCGCGCATGGCCCACACGGGTGACGGCGCCCAGGCGCAGCACCATCTCCTGGTTCACGTAAAGCACAGGGATGAGCAACAGCAACGTCCAGAGCAGCGTGGTGCCGTAGTTCTGCCCGGCCTGCGTGTAGGTGCCGAAGGCACCGGCATCGTTGTCGCCGACCATGACGATCAGGCCGGGGCCGAGGATGGCGAGCAGCGTCCGCAAACGCGCACGCCAGCTATCCCGTGCGCCGGTGTCATGGTGGGCGATGGTGCCGAGTGCACCGCGGATGTCACCCACGTGGGCGTCGTCGAGCGCGGCATGACGCGGTGGTGCGTCGATGCCCGAAGCGAAATGGGTCATATCGACCTCCGTTTGTTGGTGTTGTTGGATGCCCCGCGTGGGCCTACCAGTAGGTGCGCGACAGCCGGATAGCGGCCGCGGCGTAGCCGTGGTTGGAGAGCGATTGGCCGCCATCTCCGGCGCGCTGGTTGGCCGCGACAGACGTCGCTTCGGCACGCTCGGGCGCACCGGCCCGCGCTTGCACGAACGGCGAGCTGAACGGCAGTGCAATCGCCGAGAAACGACGGGCTGGGATGTTGAATTTGCGCATGGGTCACTCCTGGCCGCATGGGCACCTCACGTGCACGGCATGCGGCAATCGCCGCGCAAGGGCGTGGACCCCGAGCGGCGGATTCAAACGATCAAGGAGCGACGAGAGACACCGCTGCCTTGCCTGGACGGCAAGTCAGCAGCAGGGAACAACCGTGCGGCGGACTCGCCTAGTGGGATGAAAATGTCGGGTAAGGTCGACTCGGACTGTCCATATGGGTCCTCCGATTGCAAAAGTGCCGCTTAGTAATCAATGCGCATCAGCAGGAGCGCAGCACGGACGCTCTCGCGCAATTGCCGCGCCGGTCCGATGCAAATAAGCACGCTTCAGGGATGCAATGCCGCCTGCTTCGCGTGCCCGTTACTCAAAACGCTAGTTGGACAGAAATTCTGCATCAAAAATCCAGATGAAGGCGTGCGGCTACGACTGAAACAGGTCCCCGGTCCCGGTTATAGGCGGGGTGGACAATGTACTGGTAGTCGAGCCCAGCAGTGACATGAGGCATGACTGCCCAAGTGTAGTAAATTTCAGCGATCCGCTCAGTACCGTAGTTCAGTGCGCCGTCCCCGATCAGGACGCCCAACCCGCCGGCCGCAAAATACTGCCTCGCCGCCTTGGACAAACCGTTAACTGCAAAAGCAACGCCAAGCCTGTCTTTGGAACGCCCCCAGCAGCTACCGGACATGGAAAGGCCCGCAGAAACTGACTGATTGATATCGGTGAAGTCAAAGGTCTCTTTGTTGCCGTCATTCATGCTGGCCCGAGCAAAGAAACCCAGATCATTTGCCAGTTCTTGCTCAACATTGAGCGCGACGCCACGTCGGGAGGCGAACTGCCTGACCAAGGATGTATCTGGCGTCGATCCTGTCTGCTGCGCCAGACTCACCGCATCGTCATAGCGGCCCATATAGCCGCGGTTCACGAAGGCCAGGAATTTCAACTTGCCCGGACGGCCCAACAACTGATGGCGCGCTTCGATTTCGCCGACCCATTCATGCTGCTTGAAGCCTACATCGATGGACTCGCTATTCGGTGTCGTTGACAGGGCAAAGAAGCCCCCGCGCACGGTCCACCAAGATTGTGTCCACTCCACCGCAGCACCGCGCGTGTACCCCCACGCGTCCGCCGCATAATCGAAAGCACCGGCTTCGATAACAGACCAGTTCAAGAAGTCTGCACGTGGATCATGCGCGTAGCTGTTGGTGTCAAAGACGTCCACTACGGCAAATTTGCCGACGGTGACGGTGATGTTGTCAGCGGATCTCGACCCAGCGAGTTGATTTGCCGCTGACTCCAACGGTTCAGACTCCCCCCCCAGGTTGATGGTCTGTCGCAGGAAAAGCCGCGGCAGCTTATGGTAAGGCGTGTTGTTGCCGACTTTGTATGCACCTCCGCTAGGAAAGCCGGCCACACCGAGCGTGTTGCTCAAGCCAAAGCCCTGATCAATTTCGGGGTTCGCATACAACTCGGCTCCATGCCAAAGACGCAGCCCAACGAAGAGCGTCATGTCGGTGGTTTCACTGCTCTCGCCGTCGGAGGCCAAAGAGTTCGCGCCAGCGTAGGGGGCTCGGAACTTGGAGTGCCACTGGGTGATATGAGTGGCCTGCGCGTGGAAATTCCACCACTGTGCCTCCGGCATTGCCGGCGCTTGCTCGGCAGAAGCAGGCGATTTAGAACCCACGGCATTCTGATCCTCCGCCGAAGAAGTAGGCGGGGTTTCGGCCAGGACGGTATTTTCTGCGTGGGCAACGCAAGCCAAGGCAGACATCAGCACTGCCATGGACAGCTGAGCTGAACGGCGACGGGCGACCTGGCTAAGGACTGTGGCTCGCACTACAGAAAGCGAACGCACTGCCACCCAAATGTGTTGAATAAGGGGAAAAAACAGCATGGGGCCTCCCTCGTTCGCTTCTGTGACGAACGTAGGCAACGACCGGCCACGGACCTCCCAATAGCGACGCGCACGAAAACGCGCGGCCACATGGCCGTACCGGAGAACAACAATCGAATTCAGGAAGAGGCTCGCGCAGAGAACCTACGCAAGAACCACCACCTGCCGTGCAATGCGGCTAGGCAGTGGCGGGAAGGGCAACCAACGCGCCTGGACTGCTTAGCCGTTCAGAGTGCGATCCAAGATCGACTAGAACAACTGTCCATGGAAATTATTCCGTAGTTGTGACGGCGCGCAGATTAGCAAGTCTCACGCAAGCCAGCAAGGCATTTCTTCGCGTATGCCATGTACAACAATTAGGCAGTCCTGAGGGTCGGCGGGTCAATAGCGCGCACTAGGGAATCCAAAGATAACAATCAGTGCGAACAGCGCATATAGAGAACTCATGGCCAACAGTGTCCGCCCATTCACAACGCCACGCCGGAAAAGCGCCCACAGGAATAGGATGGCCAGCGCGGGCGCAATACGCACCAACTGAAATGGAACTGCTAGCTCGATGGCTGCTCAGTGTAGGTGCCATGGTCACCATCATCGCCTTGTTCGTCGCTGTCTACATTACTGACAGGCGCGCGGAGCAACGTTATGGGCGAGCAATTGAGCAGCGTGAGGTCTCGGATTTGAGCACTGCGGACCCGTCTTAAGCGCGCGTGGCGCCCGACCTATCCCGGCACTTGCAGGCAATTACCCGACTCACCCTGCCACCGGCCGATCAACGTGATTAGACCTTGCAATGCTTAAACTTCTTATGCCCTTCAACGGCTCCCGCCCCGCCACGCACTGGATGCGGTGCGCCATGCGGCCTTCCGCTGCCAGGACCGTTGTGCGTCGCATATCGTGCTGCTGAATGTGCAGACGCCGCTCGAAAGGGGCCGCGCCAGCGCCTACTACTCTCTTGAGGTGCTACGCTAGCTTGAAGAACAGGGCGGCGAAGAGGCACTGCGTCATGCGCGCGCCATCTTGGACGACGCTGGCTCCCACTACGTGGCACAGATCAGCGTCGGCCGCGAGGCCGAAACCATCGTGCAAACTGCTGCTGCCAACCAATGCGACATGATCGTGATGGGCTCGGCAGCTCGCACGCCGCTGGGCTCATTAATGGCAGCTAGGCTCTCGAATCAGCTGATGCGCCTGTCGCGCACTCCGGTAACGCTGATACGCCGAGTCGGCCGGCCTAGCGCAGTGGCTTGCGCTGGAATCAGGGCAGTTCGTTCAGCCAAATTTGGTTGCAATCATCTTCGCTATTTTTTGCAGCATAGTTCGCTATTTCCTGGGCAAACGGCGGGGTTTTTTGCAGTTTCCTTCGCTACATCGACATGACGGTTGTTGGCTCAGCGAAGAAAATTAGAAAGTAGCGAAGTAGGCTAGAAAATATCGAAGCGGGAACGGATACGTTTTGGCAGGAAAGCCTTGTGGCACAGCCATTTCTATCGGTTTCGCCAGCGTAGAGAATGACGCGTCGCACAACCCCTACGCGACGTACGTGGATGCAATGACCCTCTGGCAGCGCCGCTTTCCTGCGCCTCGATACTTCGCCGGATAGCCCCAACCCCACCTGTGTTCTATGGTGGAGGGAGGTAGCAACACAACCCAATATTCCCCCATCTCCATGGCTGCCACGGACATCCGCCGTCACCAATCGACCCCAGCGGTCGGTATTGGCAGCCGCATGCTTGCTCCACCCGAGCGAGTTCGTACGCGAATAGTCAGCTGACTCCCAGCCCTATAGGTCCCGGGCATTGCCCGATTGGACAGCTGCGGTTGCATGCCGCAAGTTCGCGTATGGAGAAAGATCATGTCTGCTTCCGAGCGCTCCTCGGATCACCCCCCTGGGTTTCTGCCCTTGGGCGATCTCACAGCGTGGCCCAGTGCCGCGGCATGGCGGTTACTTATCCCCTCTGACACTCGCACAGCTCTTGCCGCGGCCCGACAAAGCAAGGAGTCCCAGGAGGAAATCCCCGGATTCTCAATTGAGGAGCCCCCCGCGGCCGCGCCGGTGGCTGTACCTGCACCACCTCGTCGAAATCGGCGCGGGCATGTTCAAATTTTTCGGCCTGAGACGCTGGCGCTCGCCGCCGAGAACCTTCAAGGTGCCGACCGGCACCAGGAGCGATATGCACAACCATTGCTAGCGCAAGCCGGCATTGATGACGGCTACAGAGCCCTGCCTCGCACCCGCTCCACGCTGAAGAGGCTCGAAACGACCCAGGACTTGTTTGACAACCTGCGCGAGCCAATTCAGAAGCTGAAGATCGACCTCACGCTCATGAGTGCGATGCGGACGAAGGACTTTCGCGTTCGGCCGATCCTGTTGACGGGACAGCCTGGTGTCGGAAAAACGCACTTCGCGCTGAAGCTGGCCGAAATCTTGGGTGTGCCGATGCGGAAATGGTCTGCGGGAAGCGCACAAGCAGGTTTCCAACTGACGGGCGGTGATAGCGCATGGCGCGACGCTCGGCCAGGGATGATCTTTGAGGTGCTCGCTCGCGGCGATTCAGCGACGCCCGTGTTGGTCCTGGATGAGGTGGACAAGCTTGGAGAAGGCGGCCGCTATCCGGTAACTCCAGTACTGCTGGACCTCCTTGAGTCCGGAACAGCACGCATGTTCGAGGACACATTTCTGCGTATCGCATTTGACGCCAGTCGGATCATCTATGTCCTCACTGCGAACGATCTCGCCGCGGTGCCTGCGCCGCTATTGAGCCGCGTGGAAGTATTCGACATCCCTGCACCCGAGCCCGAGCAACGGTTGCGGCTCGTCTTGGCAGAAGTTCGTCGGCTGCAGCGGGCCACCGGCAGATGCATTGAACTAGACGCCAATGCGGCAGACGCCTTGTCCGAGCGAAGCGACATCGACCTGCGCGCAACCCATCGCTTAGTGCAGGATGCGTTCGCGACCGCGATGGCGTCTGGCAAGAACATCGCCGTGCCGAAGGTACCGCGGCATGTTACGCAGATGTCGATTGGTTTCGTACCCAACACATAGATTTTGGTGGCGGTGGCTGCGATTGCAGGATGGCGTTATTCCCCAAATAAACGCTTAACCACCGTTGCCGCACTGGTTCCACGGTATAGAACTCGGAGCGCATCACTATGAAGCCAACATATAGAGAACGTCAGGAACTCAGGAGGCAGTTCCCCGATGATGTTGACCGGATGCTGCGATGCCTGAAAGAAGCCGGTTTCACGGCAACGGACGACGAGGCGGTTGGAGCTTGGGCGGAGTATTCGGATGACAGATTCGCGGGTTGGTTGGAGCTTCCCGAGTCCGATGCAACCTTACGAGTGATTCTCCTCAAGCATCTGCCGAGCGCGAGATCACAGGCTGCTTGGCGCATCACAGTAGTCGGCGCACCCGATGGCATCGGCGACCCGGTCATCCCGCTTGCCTCCGAACTGTTTGAACAGATGGGGTGGAAGGTTGGCGACGAGTTGTCGATCGAAAGAGTTGATCCCGACACCTTGCTATTACGGCGGATCTAGTTCGCGCTCACGGCGAGAGCGAGACGTGAGCGAAACCAGCCATATATCCTCACCACCAGTCCGAGAAACACAACCCCACTAAAGGATGGGTATTCCAAATAACTAAAATGAGAAGTAAATAAATCAAAACTCTCGGAATGATTTATTTGGCAAAGCCATCTAGTGCCCCAGCATGTCCCCCATGTAAAATCGCTCACTCAAACAATGAAAACCATGATACTGGGGTAGGGACATGCAGAGACCTGTCTATTTTAGCATTTGCGAAGAGAAATTATCCTTACTGTGCACAAGGATAAAAAATCGCGGAAAACTCAACATCCTCGATTATCACAACCACTCAGAAGATTTTTATCTTCATTTTCTTAACGAGCTCTATGGCTACGAGCTCGAGAACATCAATCAATTCCAACAGAATGTTGAAGGGATTGATCTTTGCGACAAGAAGAACCTCATAGTGCTGCAGGTTTCCTCAACCGCAACCAAACAGAAGATTGAATCTGCGTTATCCAAGAATCTAAATTCATACAACGGATACTCCTTCAAATTCGTCCCCATCTCCGACGACGCAGACTCCTTGCGAACGAAAAAATACAAAAACCCTCATCAACTGACATTCTCCCCAGCGTCAGACATTTATGATATACCAGCAATTCTTAAAAAAATCAAAAGCCTAGATATCATCAAGCAAAGGGCCATTTCCGAATTCCTAAAGCGAGAACTCGACGCGATCCCGGTAAATCGCTTTACCGAAACCAATCTCGCAGAGGTAATCAACTCCCTTTCCCTCGAAGACTTGTCGGACGGATTTTCCCTCAACAAACCAATTCCATTCCGTTACGACGACAAGATCGAATTCAACGGCCTAGATGTCGCGGCCGTACTAATCGACGATTACAAGGATCACTATCATAGAATTTCCAGAATCTATGAAGAGTTTGATGCCGCCGGCAAGAACAAGAGTAATTTTGTCTTCCAATCCCTAAGAACCGCATATCTAAAACTCAACAAAAAGCACTCTGGAGATGAACTCTTCTTTAAAATTGTGGAAGAAATGGTAACAGTCGCGCAAAATAGCTCGAATTGCGTTACAATGCCATTAGATGAACTCGAGCAGCATGTTAGCCTGATCGCCGTTGATGCTTTCATTCGCTGCAAGATCTTCAAGAACCCATCTAAAGATCAATATGCTGCTGCCAGAGAACATACACCCCCATCACAGTCTGTTCTTTAACGGCTCAATTATTCTTAAGGCTCTCAAGGGAACTGGCGAGACGAGCATGCTGGACTTGTTCGCAGAGACCCGAAAGCTCCGAGAAATTCAGATGCCAATTTTCACGCTCTCTCTGGATTGGCTTTTCCTTGCAGAGCTGGTTAACTTCAATGATCGTGGAAATATCGAGCCATGTTTCTAAAGTCGCTTCGAATTGAGAATGAAAACGGTGTCATTCGACATATACCTTTTCATGCAGGTCTCAATCTCATTGTTGATGAAACGCCGGACAGCAATAACGAGGCGACAGGAAACAATGTTGGCAAAACGACAGTACTACGCTTGATAGATTTCTGCTTTGGTGGCAGTCCGAAAGAGATTTACACGGACCCGGAAGACAGGAAGAGCGAGCATCAGATCGTCAAAAATTTCCTGCAAAAAACGTATGTTTTGATTACATTGACACTCACGTCGGATCTTTCGAATCCTCGCTCGGAGGAGATTGTCATCGAAAGAAATTTTCTCCCTAGAAAGGGAATGATCCGTCGAATCAACGGCAATCAATTAACAGAAGAAGAATTCACGCACACCCTCACAGAGAAACTTTTTCCTGGCCAATCCGGCAAAAAGCCCTCGTTGGGTCAGCTAATTTCACACAATATCCGTTACAAGGATTTCTCGCTTACAAACACCCTTCGTCATGTTCATCCCATGACAAAGGATGAGGAATACGAAGCACTTCACCTCTACATGCTGGGGTGTGATTTCTCACGTGGGGATGAGAGACAAAAGCTCATCGGCGATTTGCGTGTTGAGAATGCTTTTAAGGCAAGATTGGAGGCCGCTGGATCAAAGTTCGTATATGAGACGCTTCTTTCGCGAATCCAACGCGAAATCGAAAAACTCAATCACCGAAGAGCCTCCTTTAACATCAATCCAGATTTTGAAAGAGATTTGCAGCGTCTCGATGAAATCAAGTACGGAATCAACACCGAGTCGTCCATAATTGGAGCAATAAAGCTGCGGCGCAATTTGCTGACCGAAGCAGTCGCCGATACGCAAGCACGTCGATTTCAAGTAGACACAGTTCAGTTAAAAGCACTTTACGCGGAAGTATCCTCTCGGCTATCTGGGGTGCAAAAGACATTTGATGAATTGGTTGAATTTCACAACAAAATGGTCGACGAGAAATCTAGATACATTTCTCGGGACATACCTTTGTTGGAAGAGGAGATAGCGAACCGAGAGGCTGAACTGAGTCGTCTACTCGACTTGGAAAGAAATCTTGCCGCCAAGCTGGCCAAAAGTGGTTCGCTCAATGAGCTTGAACTTGTAATATCGGAACTGAACGAGAAACATCGGCTGCTTGGAGAGTATCAAACTGTTATCAGACAGATCGACGCAACGAGCGAAAGAATAGGAAAAATTGAGGGACAACTATCGGAGATTGACGGCGATTTGTTTTCAGGCGAAACACAATCCGTCATTCAATCTCAGGTACATAGATTCAATGAATTTTTCTCGAAAATATCCGAAGAACTTTACGATGAGCAATACGCACTCACTTTTGAAATTGTAAAAACAAGGTCAGGAAGACAGGTTTACAAGTTCAAAACGTTCAACATGAACATGAGTTCCGGAAAGAAGCAAGGTGAGATATCTTGCTTTGATATCGCATATACACTATTCGCGGACGACGAAAATATTCCATGCATGCATTTCTTACTAAACGACAAGAAAGAGCTCATGCATGACAATCAGTTATTAAAAATCGCCAACCTCGTAGAAAGAGAGAAAACGCATATCCAATTTGTGGCCTCGATGCTAAGAGATAAATTGCCGCCCGAGCTCAACAGCGACAATTTTATTGTCCTAAAACTTTCACAAGATGATATGCTCTTTAATATTGAATCCAATTAAATGGTTCAAGCCCCTCGCGAAAGCGCATGATCGTGATTTGAAAGCGAAATCAAGGGTGCATGCTTCGCATAAACGCGTTCCCCAAAAGCGAGGACCTTTGGCGCGTGGACTGGTTCGGTCCCATCGCCTTTCCCGATCGCATGGTGCGGCGGCGCCATCCGTCCGTGCTGGTCTCGCTGTCCAAAGGCAACGGCCGGGACACTTCCGCTCGCCTATCGCTTCCCTCGCTCCGTCACGCGGAAAGACAGTCAACCCGATGCTGGGTTTCAGTCGGAACCGCGATGCTCTTGCGCATCGGCGACCAGTGGCGCGAGCAGGCCCTGGAATCCCGTGCGGCAGACGAAGAGTTGCTCTGTGAGGATCTGGAGATCAGCCGAGACACCTGCGAGCTTGTAAAGGCGGGATCGAGCTTCGAGGATGGCGGCTTCATGTTGCCACTTCACGAGCATGCGGGGCATCGCGAGAACACGCACTCCTATTGCGTCCGGGTCACTCTCCCGAACGGCAAGCTACTTGTCGTCCCCTGCATGGAGTTGATCCGCTTCTACTTTGGGTCGTCCAGCGAACTGCTGAATAGGCTGTTCTCTCCCCAACTCCGGAAAGAGCATCTCTACACGGGGATGACAATCGATCGGCACAACCGGATGACGCTCCAGCTGGCAGACCGCATTCCGCGTGCGAGCGCCGAAGACATCGCGCGAATTGCCGGCGGCCGCCTCGCATGGCATGCGGCCGCAATGATCGGTGCATCCTGTGCTCGAGCTGCACAAGCGCGGCAGGAGATCTATCCGCAGACCCTCTTTCCGTTCGAAGGAACGACAACGCTGCGAGCCTCCGGGAAGTGGCTATCGCGCGGCAACGATCAGAAAGGAACGTTTCTCGTCTATCAGCTGCTGAGTTGCTCGCACCCTTTCCCCTTCAAATCATTGCGATTCCGTGTGACCGGCACAAGGAAGAATCTCGGCAGCAAGGTAGCGCCCGAGACCCCGCCGCAGGCTACAGTCCCATCAGCTCGAAAACCCAAGGAACCCTCCAAAGTCAGCCTGGAAGAGCATGACCCTTCATCGCAGCTTGCTCCGGCTACGATGCCTATGCGCGGCAATCGGC
The DNA here is from genome assembly GCF_002256165.1 of Ralstonia sp. PBBBR1. Lineage (NCBI taxonomy): Bacteria > Pseudomonadati > Pseudomonadota > Betaproteobacteria > Burkholderiales > Burkholderiaceae > Ralstonia > Ralstonia sp. PBBBR1. The sequence goes on from NZ_NKIL01000003.1 coordinate 360,781, forward strand.
GGTTCGTCGACCTAGAGAACAAGTGGGTCTTCGCGGACCGCGCCATTGGTGGACAGAAACCTCGTACCACTACCTCGTCCGGCGAACCCATCAGCGAGCATGCGATTGGCGAGCCGGGCTCCACGAAGCGCATCCGAGAAGCGCAAATCGTCGATGGCGACAACGAGGTTCCGGACCCACCGGCATTCTTGGCGCACGCAGTCAAAGCGCTATCTGGGCTGAACGACGCGTCCGTGCGCGTCCTGACGGCAAGCCGCGACGACGGGTGGTCTGTCCCCATGCCACTAATCGCGGACGAGGACGGGGTACTGGACGAACATCTGCTGGTTCCGGATGACGAAAACCGGATGAAGCGCGTAGCAGCATTCGCTGTTTCATCAAAGGAAGCATCCACCTTGCTCATGGTTCACGAGGCCAGCCCACCTGTTTCATTCGCGGTGCCCCTGGCGAACAAGAGTGACGAAGCGATTCAACATGCGATTCAGGCGGCGACGGGGGCGTTTATCTCGGTGCAGAATGGAACTGGTTATCAGGTGATGGCCTTGGAGCACACTCAGGTCAGTGCCCCTGACGAGTTACGCTCCTGGATCTCAATGCAGCTGTACCACGCGGCCATCGCGTATCTGCGCTGAACTCTCCCCTGCGATTGAAAGGTCTCCGAACGAGTCGCAGCCCGTCTGACCACCCGCATCGATTCGTGGCTGCGTCAGGATCTCTTTGATGAACCGATGGTGTAGCGGAGCGACCGGCTTGACCGGCCGCTCGTACGCATCGGGGTCGCGTTGAAGAAGCCAGAGGGACCAAAGAAGCACCGCATGCCGTGTCACTACAGATTGCAGTTCGAACGCCGGCATTCTGGCCTGTTGAATTTCCAGGTCAGCGTAGCCGAAGCGACACGCAAGGCTATTGCAGAGGCGCGGCTTGGCCTTGCCCGACAACAGCGTCACCGCCATAGCGTGTAGACGCTCTAACAGGCCTGGCAGACCTATCGCGTTCACGACAGAAAGCTCGCGGGTCAGTTGCTGCAGCAGAGCTAAAAGCCCGCTCCCTCGATCGTCTACTGCAGGTGCCTCCGCCAATCGGAGGTCGAAATCGCAGTTGTGGCAATGGCAAATACCATCTATTTCCGCGTGGCACCAGTTTGAATCGACCCTCTGAACAAACAAGCAAGCGCCACAGCCTGGGCACCGATCCAGCAACAAGCATTGGTGCCGCTCACAGAAGGTTTGAAGTGCAACCCTCCAGGAGAGACGGAAGTACGGTACCGGGTCACTTCTGAGACAGTACGGGCAAAACTGGAGACCTGGGCCAAGCCTGACGCTCCGCGGCAGATTGATAGCGATCACCCAAGGGAGGAATCCCCCAACGTGAAACTGTCGATAGAGAACCCCCTCGTAGACGCGCAGCGTGGCTTGATGCACTGCGTCCGGATGCGTTCCTGTGTGCAACGCCAACGCCTTCAGAAGGGACTCTCGACTGCGTCGGTCGATATCCATCGTCAGTTGCAGAGCCATGGGACCAAGCGCCACGTTGCAGAACGGCATCACGCCCATTCCATGGCCATGCGCTAGCCGCACGATCCAGCTCGATAATAGCTCACCAGGTATGGGCTTGTATCGTATCGGCCAGAGCTGCGTCTTTGCGCATGACCACGTTTTCATAGTCTCCGCCTGTAGGTCTTACGCTTGGAGGGCGGAACCCAATCCAGATCGGCAAGCAACTTCTCCGTAATCGCTTCTTCACCGGACCTAACTGCCTCCACTGCCGCCGCTTTCACTAGATCGAAGATGTCCCCAAGGGTGGATTCGCTCTTTACATAGATCGCCTGCATCATCTCGGGGTAATGCAGGCCTGACGGCTTGCGCAGTGGTGTCCGCCGCTCCAGAGTCATCAGCAACGTCCCTAGCTGCTTGCCAGGCGTCCAACTGGGCATCTCGATCGGGACGAACCGACTCGACATCTGCGGATCGGAGTTAAACGCGTTGTACGCCTCTTCAATCCCTGAAGCGACGATGCTGATCTTTGCCTCATTGCTCAGGCTCTTGAGGGCATTGCGAAACTCGCGCTGCTTGGTAAGGCCACCGGCAATCAGATGGTGGATCTCGTCGATGATCAGGATGCGCACATCCATCTCGCCGAAAAGACGTTTGACCTGCGAATACTTTTCGTAGACCGGAGCCGTCGGCTTGTACGGCGTCATCAGACTATCCATGATCCGACTATAGAAGTCGGACAGGTCGGGTTTCGGTGGCGCATCGACCATCACCACCGGACATCGTGTGACCTCCTTGTGGGGATCCATATCAGGAAGGTGGTCAGCGCGGAACCGCTCAAGAATAGACGTCTTGCCGCTGTATGAGGGGCCCACGATGAGGTAGCTCGGCATCCGCGTCACCTTTGGATAGTCGAGCAACTCCTCTAGTTTCTGAAGTGTCGTCTTCGCATGGTCGAGGGGCAGCCACGTGCCTGTCTGGATCTCTCGAATGCGGTCCTTGTCCGGCAGCGCCAGGTGCGTCTGTGCTGTCGGGCTGAGGTGAGCATACTGAGTCATCATGCTATTCATCATCGCTCAGCGGTTGGACATCGTCAGGGTCGTATCCCCGGATGCTTGGCGCTAGTCTGGAGGGATCCACCTTCGAAGCACGCGGCAAATCTTGAGGCTTCCGCGCGCGTGCCTTCTCTTGCTGCTTGCGTTGCTGCTCTGCTCGACGCGCCGCCTTGCTCCGTGCAGCGGCAGCCTCTTCGAGTTCACGCTGCCGAGTGATCAGCGCAAAAAGATCTCGCTCGCTGTAGTCCTTCATGCCGGCGTCCTTCGCCGCTTTGTTGGCCGCGCGAATCTCCCAAAAACTTGCAGGCGGCAAGCTCGAATCTCGATAGGGAATCGCCTGGTAACGTTTGAGATCCGAATCGAAGAAGTACAGCACGCTCATGTCGCGCGGGTCATAGCGAAACCGGAACTGCTTGCCCTTCCTCGGATTATCAGGATCACGCTCGCCGATCCATGGCCGCAACACGTCATGGAAGTAGTGAACTCTTTCGTTGACGACGCCATCGCCTTGGATCGTTCGCTCCACATATGGCATGAAGTCGATGCGGAGCTTCTCGGGGTCGGTGACTATTGGTGGGATTCCACGCCCCATCTTTCCCCGTGTGCCGAGAATGCCCTCAGTCCATTTGGTCAATGGCGTCGTGCCAATGCCGGCGTGAACGTCTCGATGATATCGAGCGAACATTAGGACAAGCCATTTCTCCAGTTCGTCGATGGTCATGCAGGCATTGCCCTCGGCGTCGTACTCTCCTTTCTGCTGGGGATTTGCGAAGGTTGCCCCTTTGAGTTCTTTCAACTCCTCGGATACGGTACCCATGAGCCGCTCGATATGCGCACCATAGCGAGGCTGCTTGACCGGCCGGAGATGAATGTCGATGTGGTACTCCCGCGTAGCAACGGCCAGCATCTTGCCTCTGAACTCCTTGGCATTGTCCATATGCAGGACGTCTATGGGGCCGCGGAAGGGCCACTCAATATCGCCACATCCCAGCCGTGCCATCCATTCGCCCTTGTCCAACATGGCGTGCGAGATACACATACCCGCAGACATCGCTGAAGGTGGATCCAGAGACAAATACATACCCAAACAGGCGCGGCTGAACACATCGATTGCCAAGGTGATCCAGGCCCGGCCGATCGACTTACGGTGCTTCTCGTCCACGATGATGACGGGCAACAAAGTGTGATCGACCTGAACCAGGGCAAGCGGCCATTCGGCGTCCGGAATGGATCCCTTGTTCACACCAAATCGTTGTTCAGCGGCGCGGCGCCCCTCACGGCGCTTCAGCGCTTCCTGCTCGTCCAACCAACTTAGATGTCGGTAGATGGTCGACACGGCTGGGAGAGGCTCAAGCGCTGCGACATGGCACAAGCGGCGGACCTCCCTGGCGGCCTTCGCTGCCGACGGCTTCTGCTTGGTTAGATAGTGCTCTTGAACGTACTGGTCCAAGATCAGTTTCACTTCAGGCGCTAGCCGGCTGCGCCCGCGACCACCGCTCTTGCGCGTCGGTATCAGCGAGGACAACTGCTCGGACGAAAGGTAGGTTCGCAGCCAGTTATAGAGCGTCGGGACACTCACGCCTGCGTTGGCTGCCACAGCGACATAGTCCGCCTTAGTCCGGTTCCGCCGGAGAGCGAGCAGAGGACTAATGATGTCCAGTCGGCTTTGCGCGATTTCCCAGTCATCCTCCGATACGTCTTCAAGGTCGATATGCTCTCTGGGCTCCGGGAAGCCCTCAAGGCCCTTAAACGGTGCCTTGAGCGACCCCACGTTGAGGATAACCATCGCTCCTGATGCATCCTCGCGCGCGATAACGCTGTCCAAGCCAGCGTAGTGGAGAATCGCGTATGTACGCCCATCGTGGCTGTAGCTGCCCCCCTTCTTAATCGATAGAAGGGTCGGCGTCTTTGCTAACGGCTTGCTTGCCATGACCTAGCTCGGTAGAAACAGTTGCGTGCTTTCCAGCGGGATCTGCAAATCCACGTGAATTTCGCCATGGGCAACAAGATGCCAAAGCACCGGAATCAACTCTGCGCGCGTCTCTAAACTGTCCGTCAAACTGCCCAGTAGCGTCTCCGGAGTCGTTGGGCTACCCAACCGGCGCATCGCGTCAAGCACCCGTTCCACCTCAATGGGATCTGCGGGCGTATGGCGATACCTGTGCAGGTACTTCAAGTTTTGAATGCGCGGCGTCCTGATGTCATCCTCTGTTCGAGTGACGAAGATCCAGCCTCGCTCTTCTGCAAATACAGCTGCTGCAGCGAACTTCTCCCGATACGTCTCGGCATGCTGGTCAAGGTGCTCTTGTATTTTGATTTCCACCAACTCAGGTGGCCGCTGGTCGCCCGAGGAGGAGTCACGATATTTCACCAGCAGATCTGGGACATAGACTCGCCCGCGAGACAGCGGGATTTCGACAGGCTGTGCTTCGTATGAGTCGACGCGGGGATCGGAGTCGAGCAGGAGCATGTACTCCTTCTCCAGAATTGACTCGAACTCGATGACTTCGTCCGCCTGAGGAGATGCGTGACGGCCGGTGACAAAGAGGTAATTTTTGGGGATCCGGCGGGCCGGCATAAGGCGCTCCACAAACCATACATACGTGGATTCTTGCGTTCCCCACCCTGACCTGTCGACCCTCCATCGCGAGGGTTCCTGGTCCAGGCGAATATCAGTCTAGGTCGCTGAACGCAACTTACATAGTGCACACAGGACCTTAGTTCCCTTTCGGATGTACATATGGCTCCGATCACGGAGAATGACTCATAAACAGTGCAAACCTGCGCCGAATGCCACATAAACTGAGCAATCCGACCATTGGGGCAGCGAACCAAATCGGAAAATGGTCGTTCGGCCGAAACCACCCCGGCACGGCATCGGCGCTTCGTACTTGGTCGATTCACGTACTTTTGGCGAAACGTGGGCTCGAGACCGCTGCGTTCGCAACACTGGTTGCTGCCTGCGCCTAGTGTGTATGGCGATGGTGAATATCCGGGTAATGCGGATGTTTGTGGACTAAAGGCTCGTGCTGATGCACATGCACGTGCGGCTCCTTGCCGTCCCACGGGAAATCGTGCTCGTGCTGGTGGTGCTCGTCATGTCGGTGCGCGTGCGTATGCTCCATCGGCTCGTGCACGTGCTCATGTTCATGCCGCTCGCGCAGGTGCAGCCACACGCCAAGCGCCATCAACACGGCCGCCAGCCAGAACAACACCCCAGGAATTTCCGGCCAGATCAGGAAGGAAATCACCACGCCGAATAACGGCGCAACGGAGAAATATGCCCCCGTCCGGGCAGTCCCCAGATGCCGCAAGGCCACCACGAACAACGCCAGGCTCACGCCATACCCAGCGAACCCAACCGCCATCGCCGACGCAAGCGGTAGCGCAGAAGGCAATGCATTGCCGGCGGCCAGCGCGAAGCCGGTATTGCAGGTGCCGGCCACCAGGCCTTTGAGGCACGCGATCAGTACCGCATCGTTGGAGGAGACGTTGCGCGTCAGGTTGTTGTCGACCGCCCAGCAGGCGCAGGCCGCCACAATCAGCAAGGCGCTTGGCGACAAGCTGGCCGCATCCGGTTGCCATGACAGCAGCACACCGCCCGCAACAATGGCAATCATCCCGAGCACGATCTGCCGGTCAGCGTTTTCCTTGAACACGAGCCACGCGATCAACGCGGTGAAGACGCCTTCGACGTTGAGTAGCAGCGATGCGGGGGCGGCCCCCGTTTGCGTCAACCCCGTCATCAATAGCGCCGGTCCCGCTACTCCGCCAGCCAGGATGGCGCCGAGCAGCCAAGGAATCTCGCGGCGGGGGATGGTCGGTCCCGGCTGCGGCGTCTCAGCGGGCTTCCGCGTCAGCCACCGAGCCAACAACACGCCTGCCAGGCCAAGGCCACTTCCCAGGTAGAGCAGCCCTGCCAGCAGGATTGGCGAAATTCCGCCAGTCAGAGTTTTGGCCAGGGGCGTGCTCGCGCCAAATAACAGCGCGGCGGCCAAAGCAGGGCTAGCGGTGCGAATGGACATAACGATAGTTGGTTGAGCAGACGGCCCTGCTGTCGTGCGTTCATAGGTGTTAGGCGCCAAGTCGCATGACACGCATCATGGTGTGGCGGTCGATGTCCTTCAAGCGAAAGCAAATTTCACGTGTGGCTGGGTTGATCGCCAAGCTGTGCGCGTTCGGCCCCACCAAGCCTTCGCCGATTTTGGTCACACCCGTCGCGGCGGCATGGAAGATCGACAGCACACCGGATTCACCGGCCACATAGAGCTGCCCGAAATCAAGGTCGTAGTCCACACATCAGGCGCCCTTCCGAGATCGAGGCATGCAGGGAGCTGCTTGGTCTTCATATTCAGGACGAGCAAGCGACTGTTGTCCTCGCCGGCAATGAATACGAATCGCTTGGCCATCACGGCGACTTGAATCTTATGTAGTATACTCCCCTACAGTATATTTTGATGAGGCAATGGGATGAGCCACACCATCCGTGAGAAGCAGAAGCTACTCAACCGCGTTCGCCGGATTCGGGGCCAGCTCGATGCCATCGAGCGCGCACTGGAGGAGGAGCAAGGGTGCGCCCCCGTACTGCAGCAGATCACGAGCTGCCGCGGCGCCATGAATGGCCTGCTCGCCGTCGTGCTGGAAGACCACATCCGCACCCACCTGACCGAGGTGGATGACGAACATGAGCACGCCGACGGCAGCGCCAAGGAGCAGCTGATCGAGGTCGTGCATAGCTATTTCAAGTGAGTCGGCTATGAGCAATTTCTACGACACGCCGTTCGGCGCGAGCCATGACCACGTGTTCCTGGGCGAGGGACACGAAAAGAACGAGCGCAAAACCTGGGCCGTGATCGTGCTCTGCACGCTCATGATGGCCGCCGAGATCATCGGCGGAAGCATGTTTGGCTCGCTGGCACTGGTGGCCGATGGGTTGCATATGTCGACGCACGCAGGCGCCATGCTGATCGCGGCACTGGCCTACACCTATGCGCGACGTCATGCGAACGACCCGCGCTTCGTGTTCGGGACGGGCAAGCTTGGTGATCTGGCCGGCTTCACCAGCGCCATCATCCTGGCGATGATCGCGCTGTTGATCGGCTACGAAGCGGTGGTGCGGTTCCTCTCGCCGGTGCCCATCCACTTTAGTGAGGCGATCCCGATTGCGATCGTCGGTTTGCTGGTGAATATCGCCAGCGCCTGGCTGCTGAGCGGTGGCGACCACGGTGGTCACAGCCATGGCCACAGTCATCACCATGGTCACGCCCACGGACACGATCACGACGCAGCCGGACTTGGCGACACGCATCCGCATGGCAAGGAAGTGCAGCACATCGACGCGCCCGCGGGCGTGTTCGCACTGTCGATCTTTGAAGAAGGCGTACCGCCAGTGTTCCGCCTGGCTGGAGAAACTGCTCCGCTGCCCGGCGATGTGGCGACGGTGACCACGTTCCGGCCGGACGGAAGCCGCCAGGAATTCCTGCTGGTCCGCAAGGCAAACTATCTGGAATCCACCACAGAGATTCCGGAGCCACATGCCTTCACTGCGGTGCTCGGCATCGGTGGTCAGGAATACAGCGTGGATTTCGAAGAGCATGACCACGACCACGCCGACGGACACGGGGCACACCATCGCGACCACAACATGCGCGCAGCTTATGTGCACGTTCTGGCCGACGCCGCCGTCTCTGTGCTAGCCATTGTTGGGCTGTTGTTAGCAAGAGCTTTCGGCTGGCTGTGGATGGACCCCCTTGCAGGCGTCGTCGGTGCGTTGGTCATCGCCAACTGGGCGTACGGATTGATGCGCGACACGGGCGGCATCCTGGTCGACATGACCCCAGACAAACATATCGGCAGGCGCATCAAGACGGCGCTGGAGTCCGATGGCGACACGCTGCTCGACCTGCACGTGTGGCGCATCGGCCCTGGCCACCTGGGCGCGGTGGTCTCGGTGAGCACAGGCCAAGCGCATCGCGGGCCGCAGTTTTATCACCAACGGTTGCGGCGACTTCAGGCACTCTCGCATATCACGGTGGAGGTTCACGCGTTGCCAGGCAACTAGCCTAACGGCCGACTCGGACATTTCCTCCGCATCCCCAAACATGGGGCGCGGCACCCTGCCAGGTGTGCCGCATCTGCCCGACCACAACAAAAACATTCGCGGGCTGACCGCAGATTCTCTCGACCATGTACCGCCCATCCGCATTTGTTCGCATTTGCGCAGCAGCGCTCGCCCTTGCTGCGTGCGGCGTCTCCGGCCCATCGCATGCGCACGGGATCGCGGGCAACCGCTTCTTTCCGGGCACACTCAATTTCGATGACCCAGCCGTTGCTGACGAACTCTCGATCACCGCGGGCGCTGTAAAACACCCTGATGACAGCGGAAACGTCACGGATCGCGGTGCAACGATCTCGTTCGCGAGGCTGCTGACACCCGAGGTCTCGATCGGTTTTGACACGGGCGTCATCCGGCGCGACTGGGGCAACACGCGACAGCCCGGCGCAACCGGTTCCGACGTGGTACTCAAGTCCAGGCTCTACGAAGATGACCTGAACGAAACGCTTGTTGCCGGTTCGCTAATCTATGGACTGCCCCATACCGGGGCCAAACGGCTCGGCGCCAACACTTCAGCGACCATCGCCCCCAGCCTTTATATAGGCCAGGGGTTCGGCGCCTTGCCTGACGCATGGTCTTGGCTGCGGCCATTCGGCATCACAGCGGGCGTCAGCGTGGCCGTGCCGACCAGCAAGACGTCGGACAACTTGAGCTATGACCCGACGACGCGGCAGTTCAACACTGTAAGGACAGCCAATGTCACCACGGTGCACTGGGGATTCGCGCTGGAGTACAGCACGCTCTATTTGACGGATCGATTTGTACCAGGCGTGCTGCCCAAGGACGAACCCCTGCACCAATGGATTCCCTTGATTGAGTTCGCTTTCGACTCGCCACGGGGGCAACGCACGCGCGGCACCGTCAACCCAGGGGTCGCCTATGTCAAGGATACGTGGCAGGTTGCCGCGGAAATGGTGCTTCCTGCAACGCACGGATCGACGCGAGGTGTCGGCGCAAATATTCAGGTGTTGTTCTTCCTTGATGATTTCCTGCCGTCGCTGTTCGGCAAGCCGATCCTGGCTCACTAGTGGATAGTCTTGATGCGCATGTTCACGATGGGGGTAGGGACTTAGATTCGCCCCGCGCCAATGGCATCTGGCATGAAGTACTTGTGGGGGACGAAAACGCTTTCTGGTCTCGAGGCAATCTGATGCGGCTTAAGGCTGAAAGCGCCTCTTTGCTGGATCACGGATCCCGGTATTGCAATTGTGCTAACCAATGCAACAGCGAATGCGAACGCCTCTCATGCGGATTCTTTTCTGCGGCTCCCGGTTATTTCCCAAACGGCTAGCTCTCCCCCTATGATCTTGGACAAATTCAGGCACTCGCCCGCAAGGTGATCTGTCCTCGACCATCAGACGAACAAGACCATGCAACAGCCGACCGAGATCGATGTCGACAGCGAGACGCCCGCCATGAAGCGCGCGGCGAAACGCAGCACTCTCGTGAGCGTGGGTGTAAATTTGGCCCTAACAGCCGCGCAACTGGTTGCTGGCGTTCTTGCCCATTCACAAGCGTTGATAGCCGACGCGATTCACTCGCTTTCCGACCTGGTTTCGGATTTCGTCGTTCTCTTTGCCGGACACCATAGCCAGAAGGAACCGGACGCAGAACATCACTATGGTCACCTTCGGTTCGAGACAGCGGCATCCCTGGTTTTGGGCTTGCTGCTACTTGCCGTAGGCATCGGAATGCTTTGGAGCTCGGTCACCAAGCTGGAGCATCCGGAATCAATTTCACATGTGAAGTTGATTGGTTTGTGGGTTGCACTTGGCGCACTGGTAAGCAAAGAGCTGTTGTTCCGGTACATGCTGGCTATCGCCGAGCGCGTGCGCTCCAGCATGCTGATAGCGAACGCCTGGCATGCTCGCTCCGACGCAGCCTCCTCGTTGGTGGTCGCACTCGGCATCATTGGCAATTTGCTTGGATTCCACCTGCTCGACCCGGTGGCCGCACTCATTGTGGGGCTGATGGTATCCAGAATGGGGTGGCAGTTTGGCTCGAATGCTCTGCACGATCTCATGGACAGAGCCGTCGATGAACAGACAGCGACCGAAATTCAGCAAGTAATGCTCGGCACGCCAGGCGTGCTTGGCGTTCACGACGTTCGGACACGCAAGATGGGCGACATGATCCTGGTGGACGCGCACTTGGAGATCGAAAGCACCGCAACCGTGAAAGTCGGTCACGACATCGCGCTCGAAGCCAGGCGACGCGTCTTGGAACGACGTGACGTACTCAATGTCATGACCCACGTCGATCCCGTAGACAGGCTTCCACCCTGTGCAGGCTAGCTCACGACGGCCGCGCGCACGTCAGAAGCGAGCAAAAGCAACTAATGGCTGCTGGCCTAGCATTAACCGGTCAACAACCCGGCAATCCGCACCAAAACCAATCCAGCCGCCACCACAAGATAGCCACGTAGCACAAACATCCACGTGCGCTTGAGCGGTGTCCAACGTGCTGGCGTGAGCTGTTCCAGCGGCGGCATGGTCCAGTGGTCGCGATCCAGCACGCTCACGCGCAGTGGATGCTGGGGTCGATGACTGCGCCGCTCGATGTGCCACAGCACCAGCGACATGACGATGGCGATGAGCGAACCGCCGATCAGGATCGCGCCGATTTCGAACTCGCCGATGCCTGGAAACAGCACCGCCGCCGTCAGGATGACGGAGAGCATCACCAGCACCGCCACCACCCCGCCGGTGAAGATGTTCATGGCGCGTCCGTTCGTCCATGGGCCCAGCACGGCCTTGTCATTGCACAACAGCAGCAGAAACACCGTGGCGCTCGGCAGCAGCACGCCGGCCAGTGATTGCACCGCGTTGGTCAGCAGCCCGAGCGGCACACCCGGCGTCAGCACCAACCCTGCGGCCAGCAGCGTCAGCCCGAAGTAGATCGCATAGAAACCCTTGGCCTCCGTCGGCTTGCGATGCAGCGAATGCCGTACAGCGAACACATCGCCGATCGCATAGGCCGTGGACAGCGACACCGCGCATGCGCCGATAATGCTGGCGTCCAACAGCGCGATCGCAAACAGCACACCGGCCCAGCGGCCCGAGTGCGCTTCCAACCCTTTCGCCGTGCCCAGTGCATCGGTGTAGTTGCCAACCTCTGGCGTACCGTGGAAGGCCTGCGCGCTGAAGGCGATCATCGCCACGGCACCGGCAATCACCAGCACGATGCCAAGCCAGAGGTCCGCACGCTCATAGCGGATGAAGCGCGCCGTGATGCGCTTGTCGATCACGTAGCTCTGCTGGAAGAACAATTGCCACGGCGCCACCGTCGTCCCTACGATGGCGATGATCAGCAGCATCACCTCGGCCAGCGGTACACCGGCCGGAAGCGCAGGCACGAAGAAATCGCGCGCCACCTGCCCCATCGGCGGATGCACCATCACAAAGATGGGTATGAGCGTGAGGCTGCCCGCCACCAATATCAGCGCGAAGCGCTCGAAGCGGCGGAAGTCGCCGGTGGACGCCGCCAGCATCACCAGCGCGGCCGCCGCACACACGCCCCAGTGGCGCGGGATGCCGAGATATTCCAGCGCGAGGCTGATGCCGATGAACTCCGTCACCAGTGTCAGCGCGTTCACCAGGAACAGATCGATGACGGAGAAGGTGCCCCAGAACTTGCCGAAGCGCGCAAAGATCAGCCGCGCATGGCCGACGCGCGTGACGGCGCCCAGGCGCAGCACCATCTCCTGGTTCACGTAGAGCACGGGAATGAGCAGCAATAGCGTCCACAGCAGCGTGGTGCCGTAGTTCTGCCCGGCCTGCGTGTACGTACCGAACGCGCCAGCATCGTTGTCGCCGACCATGACGATCAGGCCGGGCCCGAGAATGGCGAGCAACGTGCGCAGGCGCGCGCGCCAGCTATCGCGTGCGCCGGTATCGTGGTGGGCGATGGTGCCCAGCGCACCGCGGATGTCGCCCACATGGGCGCTATCAAGAGCGGCATGACGGATTGGTGTGTCAATGCCCGGAGTCAGTTGGGTCATAGCGACCTCCGATTTGTTATTGGGTGGTGGGGCTACCCGCCGGTTACCAGTAGGTGCGCGACAGTCGGATAGCGGCAGCGGCGTAGCCGTGGCCGGAGAGCGGTTGACCGCCGTCATCCGCACGCCGATTGGCGGTGGCGGGCACGGCGTTGGCACGCTCGGGCGCACCGGCGCGGGCCTGCACGAACGGCGAGCTGAACGGCAGCGCGATGGCCGAGAAACGGCGGGCGGGAATGTTGAATTTGCGCATGGCAACTCCTCGCCACATGGGTGCAACAGATGCGCGGCATGCGGCAATCGCCGCACAGGGGTCGTCTTACCCTAGCGGCAGATTCAAACAATCAAGGAGCGATGCAGACACCGCTGCCTTGCCTAGGCGGCAAGTCAACAGCAGGGAAAACCGTGCGGCAGACTCGCCTAGTGGGAAACAGATGTGGATGTCGGATAAGGTCGACTCGGACTGTCCATATGGGTCCTCCGTAGGCGTTAGAACTCCGCGTGGGCACGAATGCCAAAGAACTTGGCAGGCCCGCGGTCCCGGTTGTAACCGGGGTTCTGGATCAACTGAAAATCGGGGCTGAGCGTGATGCCCTTGACCGGTTGAAAGCTGTAGAACACTTCGAGTATGCGCTCGTGGCCATAGTTCAGCGCGCCGTCACCCAGGAAGGCGCCGCTGCCGCCCGCCGCCAGATAGGCACGATGATCCGGGCCCAGCATGTTGAGCGAAAAGGCCGCTCCCAGCACATCATTCGGCCGCCGCCAGGACGTGCCCTTGAGCAGACCGCCGAACGACACGTTGCGGCCCGCCTCGGTAAAAGCATAGGTCTCAGTCTTGTCATCCGACCAGTTCAGGCGGGTGAACAGGCCCAGGTTTTCGCCCACTTTCTGCTCGAACGACAGGCCCACGCCCACCTTGGCGTGCTCGCGCCGCACCTGGCTCAGGTCTGGCGCGGCACCGGTGGCCTGCCCGAGCGCAATCGCATCATCAAAGCGGCCCATGCGCGCTAAGTTGCGCCAACCCAGCAGGCGCACCTTGCCCTCCTGGCCGAACAGCGTGTAGCTCTTTTCCAGCTCGAGCATGTCGCCATAGTGCTTGAGAAAGCGCGTGTCGAGCGGCAAACCATTGGACTCCACCGGTTGCAGGAAACGGCCTGCGCGGACAGCCCAGCCGAGTTCGCTGTCGATATATTCCAGCGCCACGCCCCAGCTGTAGCCGCGCGCATCGGCGGGATAGTCGAAAGATGGATGCGTCATGAATGACCAGTTCAGAAACTGTGTGCGCGGGTCATGCGCATGTTCCACGGCATCGAACACATCGAGCACTGGCAGGTTGCCCACGGTCAGTACCACGCGGCGCTTGTCGACCACATCGGCGAACTGGTTGAAGTCGGCGTCGACCTTTTCCGTATCGCCGCCCAGTCCCCAGGTCTGACGCATGAAAACACGGGCGCGATACAGCGTCGGGTCGGTGCCAGTGACCTTGGCCAACTCCCCGTTGGTTGGGCCGCCCAAACCATGCAGATCGGAGAAAGCCTTGCCCATCACCACTTCCGGGTTGAAGTGGAACTCCCCGCCCTTCCACAGCCGCATGCCCAAATCCAGCGTGGTGCTGAAGGAATAGCTGGTGGCGCGGCCCGGTGTCAGGCTGTTGTCGCCGCTGTACGGCGCGTTGAATGCCGGCTTGGCTTGCCAGACCCACGTCGATTGGCCATGGAATCCAAAGCGATCGCCCAATTCACCACTGGCGATCAGCGGTGCATCGGCAACCGGGGCCTCTTCCGCGCGGGCAGCCTGCGCACAAACCGACAGCAGCGTGATCACAGCCAACAACGCTGGACGGCCAAGCGCTGCGGCGCGTGCCAGAACCAGCGGACGTACTGCGACCCAAGCGTATTGCAGCATCGAAAGAAACAACATGAGACCTCCCCCGTTCGCTTCTATGACGAACGTAGGCACGAGCCGACCACGGCCCTCCCAGGAAACCACGCACGCAAGCGCGCACGCAGCCACATGGCCGTGTCGGTAAAACAATCGAATTGGGGAAGAGACTTGCGTAGAGAACCCACACAAGTGCCACTGCCCGCCGTGCAATGCGGCTAGGCAGTGGTGAGGTGCGCACGCGGCACGCCGAGACTGTCTAGCCGTTCAATGTGCGATCGAAGATCGACTAGAACAACTGTCCATGGAAATTAATCCGTAGTTGTGACGGCGCGCAGGTTAGCAACTCCGACCAAATTGGACAAGAAATTTCTTCGCGTATCGCGCATACAACGGCCATAGGGCTAGATATCTGCATTCAGCGCACCAACATCACCGGGATGCGCGATAAGCGCATCAGCCGATTTGACAGCCTGGCTCTGATCAAAGAGCCCAGGGGGGTACGCGCTGCTGAACCCATCACGATCATGTCGCATTGATTGGCCGCAGCGCTCTGGGCGATCGTTTCGGCCACGCGGCCGACTCGGATCTGCGCCACGTAACGCGCCCCCGGCATCGTCCAGGATGGCGCGCGCTTGTCGAAGCGCGGCTTCTCCGTCCTGTTCTTCGAGCTGGCGCAGCGCCTCCAGTGAGTGGTAAGCGCTGGCGCGACCGCCTTCGAGTGGCGCCTGCACGTTCAGCAGCACGATGTCCGACGCGCAGCGATCTTGGCAGAGGAAGGCGGCGTGGCGCACGGCATCCAGTGCGTGGCGGGAGCCGTTAACCGGTACGAGAAGTTTCAGCATGGCAAGGTTTGATCACGTTGATCGGCCGGCGGCAGGGTGAGTCGGGTGGTTGCCTGCGGGTACCGGGATACGTTGGGCTCTGAGCGCTTCGTTAAGACAGGTCCGCCGTGTTCGAGTCCGAAGCGCCGTGCTGCTCGATGGCGCGACCATAGCGTTCCTCCGCGCGCCGATCCGTGAGGTAGACAGCGATGAACAATGCGATAACGGCGACCATGGCGCCGATGCCGAGCAACCATCTGGCTAGGATGTCCATCTCGATGATGGCGCATGGCGCCCGCGTAGTGGTGATAGCTGAAGCGTAGCCAGCCGACCGTCAAAAACGTGTAGAGAGATCACCCGCGCGTGAAAAAATCGCGTAAACAAACCACCCTGGATGCCCTGTTTAAGCCAGTTCACGGGCAAAGGCCGCCTTGGCAGGCATCGGTGGCATTTGTGCGGACGCTGCTCTAGATTGAGCAGTACAGCCAACTTGGCCCCCATAAGACCACTCGCTGCACGGAGACGCCATGGCAAGCATGACCAAGATGTGGCAACTGCTGGTGGGTAAGCCCCTGGACCCGCTGGACCCGCGCACACGCCATGCCATTGCGGTGACGCCGTTGCTGGCGTGGGTCGGGCTGGGGGCGGATGGGTTGTCTTCCTCCTGCTACGGCCCGGAAGAAGCCTTTCTGGCGCTGGGCCAGCACACGCCGCTCGCGCTGTTTCTCGCGCTGGCCACGGCTGCCACGGTGTTCATCATCGCGCTGGGCTACAACCAGGTGATCGAGCTGTTCCCGACCGGCGGGGGTGGCTACCGGGTGGCCACGGCACTACTCGGGCCGCGCCCCGGGTTGGTGTCGGGGGCGGCGCTGCTGGTGGACTACGTGTTGACCGTCGCCACCTCGTTGGCAAGCGGCGTGGACGCGTTCTTCAGCCTGCTGCCCGTGAGCGCGCAAGCGTTCAAGCTGGGCACCGAAATCGTGTTGGTCGTGTTGATGACCGGGCTCAACTTCCGGGGCATGCGGGAATCCATCCTGGTGTTGCTGCCGATCTTCATCGGCTTTGTGGTGCTGCATCTCGGGTTGATCGTCTATGGCGTGGCCGTGCACGGCGACCACTTGGTGACGGTAGTGCCGGACGCAGTCAGCGAGGCGCATGGCATGTCACAGGCGCTTGGGCCGCTGGTGATGCTCGGCTTGCTGATGCGCGCGTTCTCGATGGGCGGCGGTACCTATACCGGCCTGGAAGCCGTCTCGAACAACGTCAACATGCTGGCCGAGCCGCGCGTGCCTGCCGGCAAGCGCACCATGTTGTACATGGCGACGTCGCTGGCCTTTACGGCGGGCGGCATCATCCTGCTGTACATGCTGTGGCAGGCCAAGCCAGTGGAAGGCCAGACGCTTAACGCGGTGGTGTTCGGCAGCGTGATCGACCACATGGGGCTCGACTCAGCGCTTGCGCGCAGTGTGCTGCTGGCAGCCGTGCTGGCGTTCGAGGCGGGCCTGTTGCTGGTGGGCGCGCAGACGGGTTTTCTGGATGGCCCTGCGGTGCTGTCGAACATGGCGCAAGACTCCTGGGTGCCGCGGCATTTCCGCGATCTGTCGACGCGGCTGGTGCGGCAGAACGGCATCATCGTGATGGGCGTGGCCAGCGTCATCATCTTGCTGTGGACGCACGGCGAGGTGGCGGTGCTGGTGGTGCTGTACAGCATCAACGTGTTTCTGACGTTCAGCCTGTCACTGCTGGGCCTGTGTACGTACTGGTGGCGCCGCCGCAAGGACAGTGGCAACTGGCTCAAGCACTTCGCACTGTCCGCCCTGGGCCTGTCGGTCACCAGCACGGTGCTGGTTATCACGCTGGTCGAGAAATTCACGGCGGGCGGCTGGTTGACAGTGCTGGTCACCAGCGCGGTCGTGGCGCTGTGCGTCCTGATCCGGCGGCACTATGACGAAACCCGCGCACAGATCGCCAAGGAAGATGCGTTGTTTGGCGGAGCCCCCCCTGCGGTGGACGAAAGCAGCGCCCCGGCCAAACCAGACCCTTCACAGCCGACTGCCATTCTGCTGGTCGGCAAGCATCTTGGGGCGAGCATGCATGCGCTGCTGTGGGTGAACCGGCTGTTTCCCGGCCACTTCAAGAACGTGATCTTCCTGGCCGTGGGCGAGGTGGACGCACAGAGCTATGAAGGCGCTGAACATCTGGACCACCTGCGCCAGACCATCAGCGCATCGTTGGCGTACTACGTGGCGCACTGCCGGCGCCACGGCATGGCGGCGGACTACCGCATCGCCTTCGGCACGCACCCGATTGCGGAATTCACGCGCCTGGCCGAAACCACGATGGACGCCTTCCCGAACAGCGTGTGCTTTGCCAGCAAGCTCATCTTCAAACAGGTCAATTTCCTGACCGCCTGGTTGCACAACCAGACGCCGCTTGAGATCCAGACGCGCCTACACGTGCAGGGCAAACAGATGGTGTTGTTGCCGATGAACGTGGGGTAGCGCGGGAGATTGCTCACGCATTATTGAAACTGGGCGCACACCCGGCGTCCTGGCTCCTGTCATTTCTTGACGTTGCTTCCGCGGCATGTAAAGTGCTCCGCCTCGGGCGTGGCCCGCAATTGGACATGCACCATGCGGTAGGCAGCGTTTTTTGTCAGTTAAGGCGGTGAGCTATGCGGTTTATCACGCGGCGCAAAGTCCGAGCTCTGCTTGTCTTGTGCATATTTGTAGGCGTCACAACTGCCGCTATCGTGTGGCGATGGGACACTAAGCTATGGACAGCCATCCTTTGTGCTCCGCCGTGACGCGTCGGCATTCACGCCGGTTGACGCTCGTTCATCTAAGCGGAAACCCCGGGGATATGTGGACCAAGGAGTACAAAACCAACACGAGCCTATCGCAGTCTAGGGACATCTGATAGGCCTCCAACCTTCCAGCGCACTAATCTGTGGCCTCTGCTTCTTCAGTGACGTGGCTAGCTGCCATTTACGGCGAGCGCCTGAGGATCCAACAATGAAGCATTTAAGGCAGTTTTCCCGTCACCACCCGCCCTCCAACAAGAACGAGGAAGGGAACTGCGAACGCCACATGGCAATCTGATCAGCTTCGCTATTTTTTCTAGCCAACTTCGCTAATTCTCAGCGAAAAAGCGTCGCTTTTTCTAATTCCCTTCGCTAAGCCGACAACGGTCAACGCACCACTCAGGAGATCAGTGAACGAGCGGCGTGGGCGGCAACAGCTTGATGCCGGGCAGGTTGCATTGCGCGACCGCCTTGGCCACCGCTTCGATCGCGGCGATGCGGGTGAAACTCTTGCGCCAGGCCAGCACAACGCGGCGGTCGGGCACCGGCTCCTGAAAGGGCACGTAGGTCAGCAGATCGGTGGCGGCAGGCCGCATGTTCGGCACCGACGTACGCGGCAGGACGGTAATGCCCACGCCGCTGGCGACCATATGGCGAATCGTTTCCAGCGACGAACCCTCGAAGGTTTTCTGGATGCCGTCCGCATTCTGCGAGAAACGCGACAGCTCCGGGCACACGCCCAGCACGTGGTCGCGGAAGCAATGGCCGTTGCCGAGCAGCAGCATGGTTTGCTGCTTAAGCGCCGCTGGGTCCACCGACGACGCCTTCGCCAGTTCGTGGCCGCGCGGCACCGCCACGACAAAGGGCTCGTCGTACAGCGGCACCGTCATCAGGCCGGCTTCCGGAAACGGCTCGGCCATGATGGCGCAGTCGATCTCGCCCTGCTTGAGCAGCTCCACCAGCCGCACAGTGAAGTTCTCCTGCAGCATCAGCGGCATCTGCGGGACGGTGTCGATCATCTGCTTGACCAGCGCGGGCAGCAGATACGGGCCGATCGTATAAATCACCCCGAGCCGCAGCGGCCCGGCCAGGGGGTCCATCCCCTGCTTGGCGATCTCGCGGATCGCCATCGTCTGTTCAAGCACACGCTGCGCCTGCGTGACGATCTGCTCGCCGACAGGCGTGACGCTCACTTCCGACGCGCCGCGCTCGAAGATCTGCACGGCCAGCTCGTCTTCCAGCTTCTTGATGGCGACCGACAGCGTCGGCTGCGAGACGAAGCAGGCCTCGGCGGCACGCCCAAAGTGGCGTTCCCGCGCAACGGCGACGATGTATTTGAGTTCGGTGAGCGTCATGGCGATCAATCGACTTGGGGATGTCGATAGATTTTACCAAGGGACGTGCGATGTTGCTTGGGGTTCGAATGGCGGTCCGGCATTGACAACGCTGCCATCCGCCCCATCTCCCGTGAATGCGTTTCACCGAAACACAAAACAGTAAGGAGCCGCCCCAGCATGCGTGACGAACCTAACGGCAGTCGATCCCTGCCCCGCGGCAGACGCCGCTTCCTGATGACGACGGTCGGGCTCATGGCAGCGCTGCATGTCTACATTGGATGGCGGCTGCTGCCGGATCTGGGCTGGAATGGCGCCGGCTGGGCTGCGGGCATCATCTTCCTACTCATATCGACGGTGATGATTCCCACTGGGATGGCGGCGCGCTTCGTGATCCGCCCCATCTCGCTGGCCGATCGCGTGTCTTGGTTCGGTGCGTTGCTGATGGGCCTGTTCTCTTCGCTGTTCGTGCTGACGCTGCTGCGCGACATCGCGCTGATCGTGCTGCCACAGGCTTATCGGCATGACTCGGCCCTGCTCGTCGTCGCGCTCACCTTGCTGGTGACGTTGATCGGCTATGTCAACGCGCGTCGCATCCCCCGCGTCGCGCGGGTGACGGTGCCCATCGCAGGCCTGCCGGCGCCGCTGCACGGCTTCACCATCGCGCAAATCACCGATCTGCATGTCGGCCCCACCATCAAGCGTGCGTATGTGGCGGGCGTGGTCGACCGGCTCAATGCACTGCAACCCGATGTCATCGCCGTGACGGGCGATCTGGTGGACGGCGAGGTCGAAGTGCTGCGACCACATATCGCGCCGCTGGCCGGCATGTCGGCTCGGCACGGCGTTTTTGCGGTAACGGGTAATCATGAGTACTACTCGGGCGTCGGCCCGTGGGTATCCGAGTTCGAGCGGCTCGGCATGCGGGTGCTGATGAACGAGCATGCGGTGCTCGAACATGACGGCGCGCCACTGGTGATCGCAGGCGTGACCGATTTCAGTGCGGGTAAGTTCGACACTGCGCACACGAGCGATCCGACGCGAGCGCTGGCGGGGTCGCCGTCCGGCGTGACGCCCACGATCCTGCTCGCGCATCAACCGCGTAGCGCCCCGGCCGCGGCAGAGGCCGGCTTCGACCTGCAACTGTCAGGACACACGCATGGTGGCCAGTTCTGGCCGTGGAGTTTGTTTGTCCCGCTGCAGCAGCCATTTACGGCCGGATTGCACAAGCTGGGGCGTCTGTGGATCTACACCAGCCGTGGCACCGGATATTGGGGCCCGCCCAAGCGGTTCGGTGCGCCGTCGGAGATCACGCTGATTCGGCTGGAGCCGACTATCGGCTAAGCCGTGAGGGCGAGCGTCGGACGAAGAGCGATGGGACATCAACGTCTCGCGCCCGGCCGAGTCCACCCGCGCCGTCGCAGAGCATACGAAAGTTGTAACGGCGCCTCATACGGGCGACATGCCGGTCCGTGTCGTTCAGCTGACGGAGAGACGGAGATCGCCGCCCCGCTCAAGCAGGCCGATCGTGCGATGGACACGGCCAAGCGCTTGCGCAAGCAGGCACAGCTGGCGTACCGAAGCGTGCGCCTCAGCCCTTAAACACGCAGGTAGTGCTCGCGCTCGCCCAGCCAGCGCTTGAGATGGGTGTCGACGGCTTCAGGAAAGCGCGCGAGCATCTCGTCCGCGGTGCCCTGCGCAAACTCGACGAGCCACGCATCTTGGTTCAGGTCGGCAAAGCGCAGCATCGCTTCGCCCGATTGCCTCGCCCCCAGGAACTCGCCAGGGCCGCGGATCTCCAGATCGCGCCGGGCGATTTCGAAACCGTCGGTGATCTCGCGCATGGTCTGCAGGCGTTGCTTGGCCGTCGGGGACAGTGGCGCCTGATACAGCAGCACGCAGACCGATTCCGCCGTGCCGCGCCCCACCCGCCCGCGCAGTTGATGCAGTTGCGCAAGGCCAAAGCGCTCGGCGTGCTCGATCACCATCAATGAGGCATTGGGCACGTCCACGCCCACTTCGATGACGGTGGTGGCCACCAGCACGTGCAGGTCGCCGCCGGCGAAGGCGCTCATCACGGCGGCCTTCTCGGCCGATGGCAGGCGTCCATGCACGAGGCCCACCTTCAGGCCTTGCAGACTTTGCGAAAGCGTCTCGAAGGTTTCAACGGCAGTCTGCAGCTGCAGCGCTTCGCTTTCCTCGATCAGCGGGCAAACCCAGTAGACCTGTCGCCCTTCGCGTGCTGCGGCGTAGATGCGTTCAATCACTTCGTCGCGCCGCGCATCATTCACCAGGCGCGTCACGATGGGCGTGCGGCCGGGCGGCAACTCGTCGATGGCAGAGACGTCGAGATCGGCGTAATACGTCATCGCCAGCGTGCGCGGGATCGGCGTGGCGGACATCATCAGTTGGTGCGGCACCTGGACGTTGGCGGCGGGGCCGTCGCCGTTGCTCGCCTTGCCGCGCAGGGCGAGCCGCTGCGCCACGCCGAAGCGATGCTGTTCATCGACCACCGCCAGGCCGAGCCGCGCGAACGTGACCGCATCCTGGATCAGCGCGTGCGTGCCGATCACGAGTTGCGCCGTGCCGGCCGCCACGCGCGCCGCCGCCTCGTCCTTCTGCTTGCGCTTGAGGCTGCCGGCCAGCCAGACGATGTCCACGCCCAGCGGCTCCAGCCACGCAGAAAGCTTGCGGTAGTGCTGCTCGGCCAGCAGTTCGGTCGGCGCCATCAGCGCCGCCTGCCAGCCCGCATCGATGGCCTGGCACGCTGCCAGCGCGGCAATGACGGTCTTGCCGCTGCCTACGTCGCCCTGCAGCAACCGCTGCATCGGGTACGGGTGCGCCAGATCGGCGCGAATCTCTTCCCACACGCGGGCCTGGGCGCCGGTCAGCTTGAACGGCAGCGCATCCATGAAGCGCGCGAGCAGCCCATCCTTGCCGCTGTCGCGCAGGATGGGCGCGTTGCGCATGCGGCGCGCGGCCTGCGCACGCTTGAGCGACAACTGCTGCGACAGCAGTTCATCAAACTTGATGCGCAGCCACGCCGGGTGCGTGCGCTCGACGAGGCTGTGCTCATCGACATCGGGCATCGGCTGATGCAGCAGGCGCACGGCGTCGGCCGGCGTCATCAGCTTGAGCGGCGCGAGCGGGCCGGTGACGAGGCTGTTCGGCAGCGTTTCCGGCAGCGGCGTGCGCGTGAGCGCGTTCAGGATTGCCTTGCGCAGATAGGCCTGCGCCACGCCGGCCGTGCTCGGATACACCGGTGTCAGGCGATCGGGCAGCGGCTCATCGTCCGCCACGGCGCGCACGGTCGGGTGCACCATCTCGGCGCCGAAGAAGCCGCCGCGCACTTCGCCGCGCACGCGCAGGCGCACGCCTTCGGCCATCTGCTTGACCTGGCTGCCGTAGAAATTGAGAAAGCGCAGGACCAGTTCGCCCGAGTCATCGGCGATATGCACGACGAGCTGCCGACGCGGCCGAAACGCCACTTCATTGCGCGTGACCGTGCCTTCCACCTGCGCAGCCCAGCCGGTGTTGGCGCGGGCCGTGGCCTCGGCAATGGTCAGCAGCGTGGTTTCATCCTCGTAGCGCATCGGCAGATGGAGGACGAGATCGACGTCGCGGTGCAGGCCGAGCTTGGCGAGCTTGTCTGCTGGGCGGGCAGTTTTGGCCGTTGCCTTGGCTGGCTTGTCTGCCGTGGCCGCGCGTTTTGGCTTCGGCGCCGGCGCAGTATCAGCGTCGGGCATAGGAGCAGCATCAGTGGCGGAACGGGCGCGAGACGGCACAGGACGTTTACAATGGCGAACTTTGCGAGTCGCCCGATTGTACCGGCGCCCGCGACCATCACTTGGCGCAATCCACGTCTGCGCCACTTTTCATGCTGACGCTGTCCGATTTCGATTTCGATCTGCCGCCTGAGCTGATCGCACAAACCGCCCTGCCCGACCGCACCGCGAGCCGCCTGCTGGCCGTACGCCGTACGGAAGATGCCGTGCATTTTGAAGACCGCCAGTTTGCCGACCTGGTCGACTACCTGCGCCCCGGCGACCTGCTGGTCTTCAACGACACGCGCGTCATCAAGGCACGCTTTTTTGGCCACAAAGCCAGCGGCGGCAAGGTGGAGGTGCTTGTCGAGCGCCTGCTGGACGAACACACGGTGCTGGCGCAGATCCGCTCCAGCAAGTCGCCCGTCGAGGGCACCTCGCTGCGCCTGGCCGACGCCTTTGACGTGACGGTCGGACCGCGCGCCGAGCCGTTCTTTACGTTGCGTTTCCCGCAGCCGGCGCTCGATCTGATCGAGCAGTACGGCCGCCTGCCGCTGCCGCCCTACATCGAGCACGACCCCGACAGCTTCGACGAGACGCGCTACCAGACCGTCTATGCGCGCAACCCGGGCGCCGTCGCGGCACCCACGGCCGGTCTGCATTTCGACGATGCGCTGTTCGCCAAGCTGGACGCCATGGGCATCCGGCGCGGTTTTCTCACGCTGCACGTCGGTGCCGGCACGTTCCAGCCGGTGCGCGTGGAAAACATTGCCGAGCACCGCATGCACAGCGAGTGGTACGAAATTACGCCCGAACTGGCCGAAGCGATCCGCGCCACGCGCGCAGCCGGCGGCCGCGTGATCGCGGTCGGCACAACGTCGATGCGCGCGCTTGAATCGGCCGCGCAGCCGGATGGCACGCTCAATGCCTGCAGCGGCGAGACCGACATCTTCATAACCCCCGGCTACCGCTTCCGCGCCGTCGACCTGCTGGTGACGAACTTCCACCTGCCCAAGTCGACCTTGCTGATGCTGGTATCGGCGTTTGCCGGCATGAGCGCCATCCGTGAGGCCTATCAGCACGCCATCGCCCAGCGCTACCGCTTCTTCAGTTACGGCGACGCCATGCTGCTGACGCGCGCCCCCACCGAACCCGGCGAACCCGGCGAAACCCAATCGCTCTGACCATGCTCAAGTACGAACTGCTCACCACTGATGGCCTCGCCCGACGCGGCCGCATGACCCTGAACCACGGCGTGGTCGAAACGCCCATCTTCATGCCGGTGGGCACCTATGGCGCGGTCAAGGCGATGTCCCCGGCGGAGCTGAAGGACATCGGCGCGCAGATCATCCTTGGCAACACGTTCCACCTGTGGCTGCGCCCCGGTCTGGAAGTGATGGACGCGCACAAGGGCCTGCACGGCTTCAACGGCTGGGACAAGCCCATCCTGACCGATTCGGGTGGTTTTCAGGTGTTTTCGCTGGGTGATCTGCGCAAGATCACCGAAGATGGCGTGACGTTTGCGTCGCCCATCAATGGCGACAAGCTGTTCCTGTCGCCCGAGATCTCGATGCAGATCCAGCGCCGGCTGAACTCCGACATCGTCATGCAGTTCGACGAATGCACGCCATACAAGATCGGCGATCGCCCCGCCACCGAGGCCGAAGCCGCCGCCTCGATGCGCATGAGCCTGCGTTGGGCCCAGCGCTCACGCAACGAATTCGAGCGCGAGAAGAATCCGAACGCGCTGTTCGCCATCGTCCAGGGCGGCATGTTCGAGAACCTGCGCGATGAATCGCTGGCCGGTTTGCAAGCGATTGACGCCGATGCGGGCGGCGAAGGTTTCGGCGGCTACGCCATCGGTGGCCTGTCGGTCGGCGAACCCAAGGAAGACATGATGCGCGTGCTGCAGCACGTGGCGCCTCGCCTGCCTGCAAACAAGCCGCATTACCTGATGGGCGTTGGCACGCCGGAAGACCTGGTGGCAGGCGTTGCCGCCGGCGTCGACATGTTCGACTGCGTGATGCCGACCCGCAACGCGCGCAACGGCTGGCTCTTCACCCGCTTTGGCGACATCAAGATCAAGAACGCGGTGCACCGCAACGATCCGCGCCCGCTGGACGAGACCTGCGGTTGCTACACCTGCAGCAATTTCTCCCGCGCCTACCTGCACCATTTGCAGCGCGTCGGCGAGATTCTGGGTGCCCGCCTGAACACCATCCACAACCTCTATTACTACCTGGAATTGATGGCCGAAATGCGCACCGCCATCGAGTCGCACGGCTTTGCCGCATTCCAGGCGCGCTTTGCTGCAGACCGCGCGCGCGGAGCGTTGTAACGCGCCTGCCCAGGGTGCCCGGCGCGCCCATTTGCCGCAGCATCGCAATGGTAGAATGCTCGGTCCGATTTTTGACCGATTGACGAACCATTACGGAGTTCTGACGTGTTCCTGATTTCCGACGCTTACGCGCAAACTGCACCGGCAGCCGGTGGTGCCGCGGGTGGCCTGATGAGCTTCCTGCCCATCATCCTGATGTTCGTGGTGCTGTGGTTCATCATGATCCGCCCGCAAATGAAGCGCCAGAAGGAAACCAAGGCGATGCTCGAAGCCCTGGCCAAGGGCGACGAAGTGGTCACCGCCGGCGGCATCCTCGGTAAGGTCAGCAAGGTGGCCGAGCAGTACGTCACCGTGGAAATCGCTGCCAACACCGAAATCACTGTCCAGAAGAGTGCCGTGACCACCGTGCTGCCCAAGGGCACGCTCAAGGCGCTGTAATCGCCACATCCAGGCGCCGCGCACGATTGTGCCGGCGCCGGAACCCCAGGCAGCGCCTATTCTAAGAATCCGCGCCCGCGCCCTTCGGCGTCGCCTCTCTGCATTCCAAGATGAATCGCTATCCGCTCTGGAAATACCTTGTGATCCTGGTGGCGCTTGCCATTGGGTTCCTCTATACGCTGCCGAACTTCTTCGGTGAGGCGCCTGCTGTGCAGGTGTCTTCGGGCAAGGCCACCGTCAAGGTCGACCTGAACGTGCAAAAGCAGGTCGAGAGCCTGCTGGCTGCGGCCAGCATTCAGCCCGACGGCGTGTTCTTCGACAACAACGGCACCTCCGCCAGCGTGCGCGTGCGTTTTGCCGACACCGACACGCAGCTCAAGGCCAAGGACATCCTGGCCCGCGGCCTGAACACCGATCAAGCCGATCCGACCTACATCGTGGCGCTGAACCTGCTGCCCGGTTCGCCGCGCTGGTTGAGCGGGGCACCGTTCTTTGCCAAGCCCATGTTCCTGGGCCTCGATTTGCGCGGTGGCGTGCACTTCCTGCTGCAGGTCGACATGAACGGCGCCGTGACGAAGAAGCTCGACTCGCTGGCCGGCGACATCCGCACGCAACTGCGTGACAAGGGCATTCGACACAGCGGCATCGACCGCAACGGCAACACCATCACGATCAAGTTCAGCACCCCGGACGACGCCGACCGCGCCCGCACGCTGCTGGCCGATTCGACCCGCGAACTGGCCTACACCGTGGACAAGAGCGCCGACGGCGCCACGCTCACCGGCACCTTCACCGCCGCTGCGATGAAGGAAGTGCAGGACAACGCAGTCAAGCAGAACATCGTCACGCTGCATAACCGAGTGAACGAACTCGGCGTGGCCGAGCCGGTGATCCAACAGCAGGGCCCGGACCGCATCGTTGTGCAATTGCCCGGCGTGCAGGACACCGCCAAGGCCAAGGACATCATCGGCCGCACCGCTACGCTGGAAGCGCGCCTGGCCGATCCGAACGCGCCGCTCGCGCCCCGCCCCGGCGACCCGGTACCGCTGGGCGACGAGCTGTTCACGCAAGGGCGCAGCGCTCCCGTCCTGCTGCAGAAGCAGGTGATCTTCACGGGCGATCGCATCACCAGCGCCTCGGCGGGCTTCGACCAAAATCACAATTCGTCGGTCGACATCACGCTCGACGGCCAGGGCGGCCGCATGCTGCGCGATGTCTCGCGTGACAACATCGGCAAGCGCATGGGTATCGTGCTCTTTGAAAAGGGCAAGGGCGAAGTGCTGACGGTGGCGACCATCCAGTCCGAACTGGGCTCGCGCTTCCAGATCACCGGCATGGGCTCGACCGAGGCGGCTTCCGACCTGGCGCTGCTGCTGCGTGCAGGCTCGCTGGCCGCGCCAATGGAAATCATCGAAGAACGCACCATCGGCCCATCGCTGGGTGCCGACAACATCAAGAAGGGCTTCGATTCGGCGCTGTACGGCTTCCTCGCCATCTCGGTGTTCATGGTGCTGTACTACATGCTGTTCGGCGCGTTCTCGGTGGCGGCCCTGGGCGTCAACGTGTTCCTGCTGATCGCACTGCTCTCCATGCTGCAGGCCACGCTCACGTTGCCCGGTATTGCAGCTATCGCACTGGCGCTCGGTATGGCCATTGACGCGAACGTGTTGATCAACGAGCGCGTGCGTGAAGAGCTGCGCTGCGGCGCGTCGGCACAGATGGCCATCGCCGCCGGCTTTGACCGTGCCTGGGCGACCATCCTCGATTCGAACGTGACGACGCTCATCGCCGGTCTGGCGCTGATCGCCTTCGGTTCGGGCCCGGTACGCGGCTTCGCGATCGTGCACTGCCTGGGGATCGGCACGTCCATGTTCTCGGCGGTGTTCTTCAACCGCGGTCTCGTGAACCTCTGGTACGGCCGCAAGAAGAAGCTCCAGAGCGTCGCCATCGGGCAGGTGTGGAAGCCGGGCAATACGAACGCGGAATCGCCCGCCAAGTAATCACGCCACCCACAACGAATCTCGCATAAAACCGGCACCGCCCCCAACATGAAGGGGCGGTCGCCACAAAGGGCAGACCATGGAGTTTTTCCGCATCCGCCGCGACATTCCGTTCATGAAGCACGCGTTGATCCTCAACGCGCTGTCGTTCCTGACGTTTATCGCCGCTGTCTTCTTCCTGTTCCACAAGGGGCTGCACCTGTCGGTGGAGTTCACCGGCGGTACGGTGATGGAAGTCGCTTACACCCAGGCCGCCGATCTGCCGAAGATCCGCGGCGACGTTGAGAAGCTCGGCTACGCCGATGCGCAGGTGCAGAACTTCGGCACCTCGCGCGACGTGATGATCCGTCTGCCGCTCAAGACCGGCCCGGACGGCAAGCCCATCGCCTCGGCCGTGCAAAGCCAGCAGGTGATGACAGCCCTGAACGCAGTGAACCCCGACGCCAAGCTGCAGCGCGTTGAGTTCGTCGGCCCGCAAGTGGGCAAGGAGCTCGCCACCGACGGCCTGCTGGCGCTCCTGTTCGTTGTGGTCGGCATCGTGATCTACCTGTCGATCCGCTTCGAATGGAAGTTTGCCGTTGCGGGCGTGATCGCCAACCTGCACGACGTTGTGATCATCCTGGGCTTCTTCGCCTTCTTCCAGTGGGAGTTTTCGTTGTCGGTGCTGGCGGGGGTGCTGGCGGTGCTGGGCTATTCGGTTAACGAATCCGTGGTGATTTTCGACCGGATCCGCGAAGCCTTCCGCAAGTACCGCAAGATGAACACGCACGAGGTGATCGATCACGCGATTACCAGCACCATCTCGCGCACGATCATCACCCACGGCTCGACCGAAATGATGGTGGTGTCGATGCTGGTGTTCGGCGGCCCGACGCTGCACTACTTCGCCCTGGCGCTGACGATCGGTATTCTGTTCGGTATCTACTCGTCGGTGTTCGTGGCAGCCGCGCTGTGCATGTGGCTCGGCGTCAAGCGTGAAGACCTGGTCAAGTCCGAGAAGAAGGCCGGTGGCCCGAAGGAAGACGATCCGAACTTCGGCGCGCAAGTCTGAAGACTCGGCTCTTCCAATGCCCAGAGGATGCATTCCTCGGGCAACAAAAAAGCCCCGCAATTGCGGGGCTTTTTCTTTGGCTGTGGCGTGTCGCCAGACTTACTGCTGCGCGACGTTGGCGTCTTGCTTGATGCCTTCCACCTGGATCTTCAGCTTGGTTTCCATGTTGAAGCCATAGGCCTTGCCGTAGTCGACACCGAAGTCGTCGCGCTTGAACTTCATCTCGGCATCGGCGCCGCAGACTTCACGCTTGAGCATCGGGTGCTGCATGCACTTGAACGCGTCGATTTCCAGCTTGGCCGGCTTGGTCACGCCATGCAGCGTCAACTGGCCTTCGGCTTCGGTCGGCACGTCGCCCTTGAACTTCGTGAAGTTGCCCTTGAACGTGGCGGTCGGGTACTTGGCCACGTCGAAAATCTCGGCGCTCTTGGCGTGCTCGTTCATCTTGGCTAGACCGAAGTCGATGCTGTCAGTCTGCACGGTCACGTCGATGCTGCCGGTCTTGGCGGCGCGATCCAGCGTCACGGTGCCGCTGGACTTTTCGAACTTGCCGCGCCACTTCGACAGACCGCCCATGTGGTCAGCTTCGAAGCTTGGGTAGGTGTGGCTCGGATCGAGTTGGTACGTGGCCGGTGCAGCAAAGGCGGCGGTGGCAGCAATGGCCGACAGTGCGGCAACGAGGGTACGCAATTTCATGAGAACTCCTGCGGATAAAAGCGGCACACGAGGGCCGGAAAAACGTTGGGTTGGAACTGCTGATTACTTCTTGGCGATGACGACGCGGAACTTGATCGTTACGTCGTCAGAGACGACCGACGTGTCCTTCCACTCACCGTCACCCACCTTGAATGCGTTGCGCTTGACCGGCAGTGCGCCTTCAAATATCTGCGTGGCGCCTTCCTGCCTGAAGGTGAAAGGTGCCGTCACATCTTGCGTAATGCCCTTGATGGTCAGCTTACCGACCACGTCAACCTTGCCGCCCGCACCGGGCTTGAACGCAGACGACACGAACGTCGCCTTCGGATACTTGGCGGTGTCGAACCAATCCTTCTTCTTGAGTTCGTCGTTGTATTCCTTACTGCCCACGTCGACGCTGGTGACATCGATGTCGACTTTGGCAGTCGATGCCGCCACGTTGGCCGGGTTGTAGTTCACCGCCGCGTCGAACTTGCCGAACTTGATGTCCATCGGCACACCGAGCTGCTTGCCGGTGGCGGTGACGCTGCTCTTGGCGGCATCCACCTGGGCGATGGCCGATACCGACACGGCAGCGATCGCCAGCGCGCCGGCAGCAACCAGGGCGATGACGCGGGGGCGCACAACACGTTTCATCATCAGACTCCTTCAGTCAGGCCGGATCATGCCGGCAGTCTTGGTCAGGATGGACAGGCAGGAGCACCGACACACACCGTGCATCGGCGCATTTGGAAATCAGCGGAGGAAAGGCACCATGCGACGCAGCGTGCCGTCACGCTCGACGACGTGGTGCTTGAGCGCAGCCAGGATGTGCACCACGACGATGGCCGCCATGGTCCAGTTCAGCCATTCGTGCGCCATGCCGAAGATGTCTTTCAGCGTGTCGCTCTTGTCGAACGGCATCGGCAGTTCCCACAGGCCAAGATAGACAACCTTGACGCCGGCCGCGACGCTGAGCAGATAGCCGGTCAGCGGCACCGCAAGAATCAAAAGATACAACCCGACGTGCGCGGCTTCCGCGGCGGCGTGTTGCCACTTCGGCATGCCCGGCACAGGGCCCGGTGCGGGATGCGTCAAGCGCCACAGCACGCGCAGCACCGCAAAGATCAGCACCGTGATACCGATCCATTTGTGATACGAGAACAGTTTCAGCTTGGTAGGCGTAAAGCCCGGGATATCGGTCATGTACAGACCGAGCCCGAAGGCCGCGAAGATCAGCAGCGCGACGATCCAGTGCATCGCAATGGCCGGCTTGGTATAGGCGCCGTGGTCAGCGGCGCCGCGCATGGCGCGATTCGAGTGGGCGGCTTGTGACATCGGTTCCCTCGGTATTTTGGAGCGCTCGGTGGCGGCGCCTGTGGGTAGGGCCACGGCGCCAAACAGTTGTGCATTATTTGCGCAATCCGACCGGTCAAGTCAGCGCGAAGTTCACCAAGCAATTCAAATTTTTTGATTAACTAAGCATATTAATGCCAGCGGCTCAGCGGATAGCTCTGCGGAGGACGCCAACCAAAACGGCCCGCCCTCGGATTCGGGAGCGGGCCGTTCTTCAGACCACACCACCAAATTTTTGCAACAATCAGGCGATACGGCGCGCCAGTTCTTCTGCCTTGCCGATATAGCTGCCGGGCGTCATGTCCAGCAGCAGCTTGCGAGCGTCTTCGGGAATCGCCAGCGTGCCGATGAACTCACGCAGCGCATCTCGCGAAATGCCCTTGCCGCGCGTCAGTTCCTTGAGTTGCTCGTACGGGTTGGCAATGCCGTAGCGACGCATCACGGTCTGCACCGGCTCGGCCAGCACTTCCCAGCAGGCGTCGAGGTCTTCGGCCAGACGGGCCGGGTTGGTTTCGAGCTTGCCGAGGCCGCGCAGGCAGGCGTCGTATGCGAGCAGGCTATAGCCGAACGCCACGCCGATGTTGCGCAGCACGGTCGAATCGGTCAGATCACGCTGCCAGCGCGATACCGGCAGCTTTTCCGACAGATGGCGCAGCACCGCGTTGGCCAGGCCGACGTTGCCTTCGGAGTTTTCGAAGTCGATCGGGTTGACCTTGTGTGGCATCGTCGACGAGCCGATCTCGCCGGCCTTGGTCTTCTGTTTGAAGTAGCCCTGCGAGATGTAGCCCCAGACGTCGCGGTCCAGATCCAGGATGATCGTGTTGGCGCGCGCCACGGCGTCGAACAGCTCCGCCATGTAATCGTGCGGCTCGATCTGGATGGTGTACGGGTTGAACGTCAGGCCCAGGCGCGTCTCGATCACGTTCTTCGAGAAGGCTTCCCAGTCCAGCGACGGATACGCCGACAGGTGCGCATTGTAGTTGCCCACGGCGCCGTTCATCTTGCCCAGCAATTCAACGGCTTCGATGCGGCGGATGGCGCGGTCCAGGCGCGCGGCTACGTTGGCCATTTCCTTGCCCAGCGTGGTCGGGCTGGCCGGCTGGCCGTGCGTGCGCGACAGCATCGGCACGTCGGCGTTGGCATGAGCCAGCTCCACCAGGCGAGCCTGAACGCGGCGCAGCGTCGGCACGATCACGGTGTCACGCGCACCCTTGAGCATCATCCCGTGGGAGGTGTTATTGATGTCTTCCGACGTGCAGGCGAAGTGGATGAACTCGCTGGCGGCTTCCAGCTCGGCATTGCCGCGCACGCGCTCCTTCATCCAGTACTCGACGGCCTTCACGTCATGGTTGGTGACGGCTTCGATCTCTTTGATGCGGGCGGCGTCTGCCTCGGCAAAGTTCTCCACCAGAGCCAGCAGTGCGCCCTCGGCGGCGGCCGAGAAGCGCGGAATCTCTGCCAGGCCAGCCTGCGACAGGGCGATCAGCCAATGCACCTCCACCTTCACGCGATTGCGCATGAAAGCGGCTTCCGACAGCCACTCGCGCAGCGGATCGGCCTTGGCAGCGTAGCGGCCATCGATGGGAGACAGAGCGGTCAGGGCAGAAAGCGACGACATGGCAGGCGGGGAAAAATGTGAAGGGAATCTCAATCCGGACAACCCGGACGCGGCGTTGCGCGTTGAACCAAGGTGCATACGCGCACCCAAGCGAGCCCGCGATTTTACCACCCGGCACCTGTCTTTCATGGCCAATCCAGCCTAAAGCAAGCCTCCGTTTGGTTGAGTTGGGGCCAGGCGCCGCCCAGCGCACTCGGGAAAGTGCGCGGCTATACTTCCGCCTCCAACATGACATGCCTATGAAACTGATCGGATCGCACGCCAGCCCGTACACCCGCAAGGTGCGCGTCGTCCTGGCTGAAAAGAAAATCGACTACCAGTTCGTGCTGGAAGACGTGTGGAGCGCAGATACGCAGATCCACCAGTTCAACCCGCTGGGCAAGGTGCCCTGCCTGGTGATGGACGACGGCGGCGCCCTGTTCGACTCGCGCGTCATTGCGGAATACGCCGATACGCTGTCGCCGGTGGCGCGCCTCATTCCGCCTTCGAGCCGTGAACGCGTAGAAGTGCGCTGCTGGGAAGCGCTGGCCGACGGCCTGCTCGACGCCGCGCTCATGCTGCGCATTGAACACACGCAGCGCACGCCGGAGCAGCGCAGCGAAACGTGGCTTGCACGCCAAAGCCACAAGATCGATCAGGCGCTGCAAGCCATGTCGCAAGGCCTGGCCGACAAGACCTGGTGCAACGGAAACCATCTGACGCTGGCCGACATCGCCGTCGGTTGCGCACTTGCCTACCTGGATTTCCGCCAGCCGCAGATCGACTGGCGCGAGCGTCACGCCAACCTCGCCACGTTCTACGCGCGCATTGAAAAGCGGCCGAGTTTCATGGAAACCCAGCCGCAGTAATCCATGGTAATTCGCGAGCGCTACACGGCCACCGGATCAAACCGTTCGGCCTGGGCCATCGGCCAGTAGCGTTCGTACAACTGGAAGCGATACCGCCCGGCCAGCAGGTCGCCGGGTTCGAGGTACTTGAGCAGAGCGGAGAGCAACTGCACCTCGTTACCCGACACGCGCCGCACGATGTGGTGCGCGCGGAAATCCGCCGGATGCTGCAGGCCGGCCGCCTGCGTCAGTTCCAGCAGCGCGTGCAACGTGTGCGCGTGATATTGATGCACGCGCTCGGCCTTGTCCGGCACCACCAGCGCCTTCTGGCGAGACGGGTCTTGTGTCGCCACGCCGGTCGGGCAGCGGTCGGTGTGGCACTTCTGCGCCTGGATGCAGCCCAGCGCAAACATGAAGCCGCGTGCAGCGTTGCACCAGTCGGCACCCATTGCCAGCGTGCGAGCCACGTCGAACGCCGTGACGATCTTGCCCGACGCGCCAATCTTGATCTTGTCGCGCAGGTTGGTGCCGACCAGCGTGTTGTGCACCAGCAGCAGTCCTTCCTGCAGCGGCGTGCCAACGTGGTCGGTAAATTCCAGCGGCGCCGCGCCCGTGCCGCCTTCCGCGCCGTCAACGACGATGAAGTCCGGGAGGATGCCGGACTCGAGCATTGCCTTGACGATGCCGAAGAACTCCCACGGATGCCCGATGCACAGTTTGAAGCCGGTCGGCTTGCCGCCCGACAGCGTACGCAGCCGATCCACAAACTGCAGGAGCCCCAGCGGCGTGCTGAATTCCGAATGCGCGGCCGGCGAGATGCAGTCCTTGCCGATCTGAATACCGCGCGTGGCGGCAATCTCGGGCGTCACCTTGGCGGCAGGCAGGACGCCACCGTGCCCCGGCTTGGCGCCCTGAGACAGCTTTACCTCGATCATCTTCACCTGGGGGCTGCGCGCCTGTTCGGCAAAGCGGTCTGGATCAAAGCGGCCATTGGCGTCACGGCAGCCGAAGTAGCCGGAGGCGACTTCCCAGATCAGGTCGCCGCCTTCTTCGCGGTGGTACGGCGAGATCGAACCCTCGCCCGTGTCATGGATGAAGTTGCCGAGCTTCGCACCACGGTTGAGCGCGCGAATAGCATTGCCCGACAGCGCCCCGAAGCTCATCGCCGAGATGTTGAACACCGACATCGAATACGGCTTAGCGCGGCCCTCGCCCACCATCACGCGGAAGTCCGACGAGGCAATGCGCGTTGGCGCCAGCGAATGGCCGATCCACTCGTGCCCCGGCACCTTCACATCGACTTCGGTGCCGAACGGACGGCTATCGACTTCGCCCTTGGCGCGCTGATAAACGATGCTGCGCTGTGCGCGTGAGAAGGGCTTTTCGTCCGTGTCGTCTTCAACGAAGTACTGGCGGATTTCCGGGCGAATGAACTCGAACAGGAAGCGGAAGTGACCCCAGAGCGGGTAGTTGCGGAGCACCGAGTGGCGCGTCTGCGTCATGTCGTGCACGCCCAGGATCACGAACACGCCCGGAACGACGGCACAGACCCAATGCAGGCGCCCCGCTACCGCAAACCCCGCGGTGACGGCAAACAACAGCACAACGCCCGCAAAGGCCCAGTAGCGACGTGGCAGCATGACCAACCCAGTGTGGAGACAAATCAGCGCGCAAGCTTAAACGAGTGCAGCAACAGCCGCACCCGACACAACGCAGTGTTGCGAAAACCGCTTAGGCGACCGCCTTTTCGACGACAGCAGGCTCAGCTGCCGAAATAATGCCGCCGCCCAGGCAGACCTCGCCGTCGTACAGCACGGCGGATTGGCCTGGCGTGACGGCCCATTGGGCCTCGGGGAAGGTCAGCGTGAGTGCGTCATCGGCCGCGCGTGCGACGGTGCAAGGCGCATCCGCCTGGCGGTAACGCGTCTTGGCGCCAACGCGGGTGCCTTCGGCGGGCGCGTGGCCGGCAACCCAGCTCAGATCGTCGGCGTGCACGGTATGCGCCAGCAGCCACGGGTGGTCGTGTCCCTGCACCACGTACAACGTGTTGGCCGCCATGTCCTTGCGCGCCACGTACCAGGCATCGCCGGTGCCGTCGCGGCTGCCGCCGATGCCGATGCCCTTACGCTGTCCCAGCGTGTAGAACGCCAGGCCGATGTGCTCGCCGATGGTCTTGCCGTCCGGCGTCTTGATCGGGCCGGGCTTGGTCGGCAGGTAGCGGTTGAGGAAATCGCGGAACGGCCGCTCGCCGATGAAGCAGATGCCGGTCGAGTCCTTCTTCTTGGCGTTCGGCAGGCCAATCTCGGCAGCAATTTCACGCACTTTCGTCTTCGGCATCTCGCCCAGCGGGAACAGCGTGCGCGAAAGCTGCGCTTGGTTCAGCCGGTGCAGGAAGTAGCTCTGGTCCTTCGTGTGATCGAACGCCTTGAGCAGCTCGAAGCGGCCATCGACCTCGCGCACGCGGGCGTAGTGCCCGGTCGCGATGGTGTCGGCGCCTAACGCCATCGCATGATCGAGGAAGGCCTTGAACTTGATCTCGGCGTTGCACAGCACGTCGGGATTCGGGGTGCGGCCGGCCGAATACTCGCGCAGGAAGTCCGCAAACACGCGGTCTTTGTACTCGGCGGCAAAGTTGACGGCTTCCACGTCGACGCCGATCAAGTCGGCCACCGATACCACGTCGATCCAGTCCTGCCGGGTCGAGCAGTATTCGCTGTCATCATCGTCTTCCCAGTTCTTCATGAACAGGCCGACGACGTCGTAGCCCTGCTGTTTGAGCAGCCAGGCAGTGACGGAGGAATCCACGCCGCCCGACATCCCGACGACGATGCGCTTCTTGCTCATGACTGCGCTCCCAGGCCGTACACGCTGGCGTGCGTGTGGATGACGTCAAGCGGATACCGCTTGCCGGCCAGGTAGTCCTCCACGCAGGCGAGCAGCAGCGGGCTGCGATGGCGCTCGCGGCTGGCGCGGACTTCATCCGCCGTCATCCAGACAGTGCGAACGATGCCGTCGTCCAGCGTGCGGCGCGGGTCTTGGGGGCCCAGCTCGCCGGTAAATGCCATCCGCACGTAGGTGACCGGATCCCCCTGCGGCGGCTGGAACTGCGCCATGTAGCAGCCCAGAAACGCGGTCGGCACAAAGCTGTAGGCGGTTTCTTCCAGTGCCTCGCGCGCGACGGCGTCGACCAGGCTTTCGTCCGGGTCGAGATGGCCGGCAGGCTGGTTCAGGCGCAAGCCAGCATCGGTGTGCTCCTCCACCAGCAGAAAGCGCCCGTCCTGTTCAATGACGGCGGCAACGGTAACGCTGGGTTTCCAGCGGACAGCTTGGTTCATGGCAAAAAGGCAACAAAAACAAGGCGTTATTGTAGCTGGAGGCTGCCCTCCCCGCTTGCATGGGGCCGCTGGAACAAGGGCATGTCGCGCCAGGCCTGAGTTGTGAACAATTGAGCACACGTTTGCGCAGAATCGGCCCGCGTTCCATGTTGGATCGGATATTCGACATGGCATTCGACGAGCGTCCGTGCGCCAAAAAGTTCGGGTAAGCTGCACGTCGATCCTGATCCAGCGCGCCTTCGTTCACTTCGCGCGCATCCTAACCATAATCAGCGAGGAGAGAACACGATGCACATCGGCATCCCGCAGGAGACGCGGGCGGACGAGACGCGCGTTGCCGCGACCCCGGAAACGGTGAAAAAGTACGTGGCGCTTGGCCATCAGGTCACGGTGCAATCGGGTGCCGGTGTCGCCGCTGCCCAGCCTGACGACGCCTATGTGGCGGCCGGCGCCAAGATCGGAACCGCCGCCGAGGCGCTTGGCGCGCAGATCGTGCTCAAGGTGCGCTCGCCGGAAGCGGCCGAACTGGCGCAGATGCAACCGGGCGCCGTGCTGGTCGGCATGCTCAACCCGTTTGATGACGAAAACACGGCCCGCCTCGCCGCCGCCAACGTCACCGCGTTTGCGCTGGAAGCCGCGCCGCGCACCACGCGCGCGCAGAGCATGGACGTGCTCTCCTCGCAGGCCAACATCGCCGGCTACAAGGCGGTGATGGTCGCTGCCAACCATTACCAGCGCTTCATGCCGATGTTGATGACCGCCGCTGGCACCGTGAAAGCCGCGCGCGTGCTGATCCTCGGCGCCGGTGTGGCCGGCCTGCAGGCCATCGCCACGGCCAAGCGCCTGGGTGCCGTCATTGAGGCGTCCGACGTGCGGCCAGCGGTGAAAGAGCAGATCGAATCGCTGGGTGCGAAGTTTCTCGACGTACCGTTCCTGACGGACGAAGAGCGCGAAATCGCCCAGGGCGTGGGCGGCTATGCCCGCCCGATGCCGCCTGACTGGATGCGCCGCCAGGCCGAACTCGTGCACACGCGTGCAGCCCAAGCCGACATCGTCATCACGACGGCGCTGATCCCGGGCCGCCGCGCGCCGACGCTGCTGTCGGAAGCTACCGTGCAGGCCATGAAGCCAGGCTCGGTCGTCGTCGATCTGGCGGCAGCGCAAGGCGGCAACTGCCCGCTGACCGAAGCCGACCGCGTGGTCGTCAAACACGGCGTCACGCTGGTGGGCTACACCAACCTCGCGTCGATGGTGGCGGCCGATGCCTCTGCCCTCTACGCCCGTAACGTGCTTGATTTCCTCAAGCTGATCATCGACAAGGATGGCGGCTTGAACATCAACCGCGAAGACGACATCGTGGCCGCCTGCCTGCTCAGCCAGGCCGGCCAGGTGGTGCGCGCTCCCGCAGCCACGAGCGCCGCCAAATAAGAACGGAGACGGCGGCCTGCCGGGCGTCACAGCCCGGCGTGGTGGCCAGTGGCGATTTCATCTTTTGTTTCAAGGAAAGCTTCATGCAACGCAACATGCTTCGCGCCAAGCTGCACCGCGCGACGGTCACCCAGGCCGATCTCGACTACGAAGGCTCCTGCGGCATCGACGAGGACCTCCTCGATGCCGCCGACATGCGCGAATACGAAAAGATCGAGCTGTACAACGTCAACAACGGCGAACGCTTCTCGACCTACATCATCAAGGGCAAACGCGGCTCGGGCGAAATCTCGCTCAACGGCGCCGCCGCACGCCGCGCCCACGTGGGCGACCTGCTGATCATCTGCACTTACGCGCCGATGAACGAAGAAGAAGTCGCCAACTACAAGCCCAAGGTCGTGCTGCTGGGCGAGGGCAACAAGATCAAGGCCATCAAGGAAACCTGACGCGCCAGGCGGCCGGGCCTGAACGACCTGGCCGCTTCGCACATCGACCAAGAAGCGAGGAGGAGCACTCATGGAGCTGGTCAATCACACGGTGATCAATCTGATCATCTTCGTGCTGGCGATCTACGTCGGCTACCACGTGGTCTGGACGGTCACGCCGGCGCTGCATACACCGCTGATGGCCGTGACGAATGCCATCTCGGCCATCATCATCATCGGTGCCATGCTGGCAGCCGGCCTCACACAGACGGGCCTCGGCCGCACGATGGGCGTGGTGGCGGTGGCGCTGGCGGCAGTCAACGTGTTTGGCGGCTTCCTGGTCACGCAGCGCATGCTTGAGATGTTCAAAAAGAAGGAGCCGAAGGCCAAGGCCGATCAGAGCGAGGGAGCCAAGCAATGAGCATGAACCTTGTCACCCTGCTGTATCTGCTGGCTTCCGTCTGCTTCATCCAGGCGCTCAAGGGGCTTTCGCATCCGACCACGGCGCGGCGCGGCAACGCGTTCGGCATGACGGGCATGGCGATTGCCGCCGTCACGACCGTCGCACTGATCTACAAGCTCAAGGCCGAGATGTTTGCCGGCACCGAGAGCGGCACCTCCACGGGTTTCATCCTGATCTTCGCGGGCCTGGTGGTGGGCGGGGGCATCGGTGCCTATGTGGCGCGCACGGTCGAGATGACCAAGATGCCTGAGCTGGTGGCCGCCATGCACTCGCTGATCGGTCTGGCCGCAGTGTGTATTGCCGTCGCTGCGGTAGCCGAACCGTCTGCCTTCGGCATCACGATGGCCGGCGACAACGTGCTGCCCCTGGGCAACCGCGTGGAGCTGTTCATCGGCACGTTCGTCGGCGCCATCACGTTTTCGGGTTCGGTGATCGCCTTCGGCAAGCTGTCGGGCAAATACAAGTTCCGCCTGTTCCAGGGCGCGCCGGTGCAGTTTGCCGGCCAACACATGCTGAACCTGCTGCTGGCGGTGGCCATGCTCGGCTTCGGCATCCTGTTCTTCCTGAGCCAGAGCTGGCTGCCGTTCATCATCATGACGGCCATCGCCTTTGTGCTGGGCGTGCTGATCATCATCCCCATTGGCGGCGCAGACATGCCGGTGGTGGTGTCGATGCTGAATTCGTATTCGGGCTGGGCGGCGGCCGGCATCGGCTTCTCGCTCAACAACCCGATGCTGATCATCGCCGGCTCGCTGGTCGGGTCATCCGGTGCAATTCTGTCTTACATCATGTGTAAGGCGATGAACCGGTCGTTCTTCAACGTGATCCTGGGCGGCTTCGGTTCTGAAGCATCCGCCGGGGCCGCAGCAGGTGGCGGCGGACAGCAGCGCCCGGTCAAATCGGGCTCGCCGGATGATGCAGCCTTCCTCATGGGCAACGCCGAGACGGTCATCATCGTCCCCGGCTATGGCCTGGCCGTGGCGCGCGCGCAGCACGCCCTGAAGGAACTGACCGAAAAGCTGTCGGACAAGGGCGTGACCGTCAAATACGCGATCCACCCGGTCGCAGGCCGCATGCCGGGCCACATGAACGTGCTGCTGGCCGAAGCCGAAGTGCCTTACGACCAGGTCTTCGAGATGGAAGACATCAACGGTGAGTTTGGCCAGGCCGACGTGGTGCTGGTGCTGGGCGCCAACGACGTGGTCAACCCGGCGGCCAAGAACGATCCGAAGTCGCCCATTGCCGGCATGCCGATCCTGGAGGCCTACAAGGCCAAGACCATCATCGTGAACAAGCGCTCGATGAACGCCGGCTACGCCGGGCTGGACAACGAGCTGTTCTACATGGACAAGACGATGATGGTGTTTGGCGACGCCAAGAAGGTCGTTGAGGACATGGTGAAATCCGTCGAGTAAAGCGGCGCACTGACAGCCGTCAATGTGCCGTCAGGCCAGACCGGTTCCGCTTGCTCCCGGCAGCGGCAGACAGTAACGTAGTGGAAACGGGCAGCGCCGGCTACACCGGCCGTGCGCTGCACCCAGCCCTCTTCCGACTCTTCCCGACGTATGCAACAGGACAGCGCCCTGCCGGTCTATTTCCACCCTACCCTGACGGTGGTGGTCGACGACAGCCAATCGTTCGTGGAAAGCCTCGGGTTCCAGATGGACCCATCACGTGCGCTGCTGGCTTTCAATGATCCGGAAGACGCGCTGGCGTGGCTGCGCCAGTGGCATTCGCTTCGCATGCCGGGTTTCCTGCCCGTGCGCGTCACGCACGATGACCTGACGTTCTCGACCGAGCGCCGCACGATCCAGCTCGACGTCGACCGCGTCTACCGCCAGATCCACGAGGTCAACCGCTTCCTCCAGCCCTCGGTCATCGTGGTGGATTACTCCATGCCACGCATGAACGGTCTGGAGTTCTGCGCCAAGCTCAAAGATCTACCGTGCATGACGATCCTGCTCACCGGCATGGCCGACGAGAACATCGCCGTGCAGGGTTTCAACGACGGCCTGATCGACCGCTACATCAAGAAAGACAATCCGGCGATGGCCGAGCGGCTCAGCGCGGAAATCGAAGCACTGCAGGTGCGCTACTTCAGCAACCTGTCGAGCACACTGCGCGATCTCCTGTCGCGCCACTCGTTCAGCTTCCTGTCAGACCCGGCGATCACACGGCTCGTGCGCGATTTGTCTACGCGCTACCGCTTCATCGAGTACTACCTCTATCCGCACCCCGCCGGCGTGCTGCTGCTCACGGCCGATGGGCGGGCGACGCTCATGGTCATCGAGACCAACGCGAGCATGCTCACGCACCTGGAAAACGCCGAGGCCTACAACGCGCCCGACGCGCTGCTCAAGGGGCTACACGACAAGCAGATCGTCCCGTTCTTCTGGCCCGGCGATGGGATGTACACCCCGGCCTGTGTGGAGTGGGAACAATATTGCCTGCCCGCAGAGGTGTGCCAGGGGCGCGAGCCGTATTACTACGCGCTGTTCGACATGCCCAGCCATCTGCTGCCGGCACAGGTCTACAGCTACGCCCAATTCCTCACCAACTACAAACAGGATCCGGACGCGCTCACCGGCCGCAAGCCACGCTGAGGTGGTGTTTCCGCTTTGCTCTGCACTGCGGGTTTCCGCATTGTGTGGGTCACATTGGGCAAGTACAATCAATTGCGTCATCCGGCAGCCATGACGTCAGAGCATGGCCCGGCTGAATCGCCCTGATGCATGCGTGGCATACCTGCGGCATCATGGCGAATACGGGTGCCAGCACGCAACATACGATATGGCGCCCCGAGTTCATTACTGTGCGGGATTCTCCTTGAGGGACGATTTGGGATGCAGCAGCGGGCCGCGCGTTCAAGCAGCGCGCGTTGCGGATGTCAGCGGAGTGCATCGTTCCAATCTGGTCATGGTTCACGGTTGCACGATTCCCGTTGCCACGCTGTTGATCGGCGAGCAGTAGAGGTGCCGCGGTAGCAGTACTGAAGGCGCCGGCTGCAGTCGATCATCCTCCCCGATCTTCTCGAAGCGGGTTTGGGCGAGAGACGCCCGGGCTGGCGCGTATTGCGCACAGCCAGCGGACGGCTTCAAGCACGCTTTCACGACTGATGCGGCGGCATGCCCGGCAGTGTCGGCGGGGCGCGCCGTATTCGCGGTGCCCGGATCGCGCTACGACCCCGGGTGCGCGGTTGTTGGAGTGAGCGTCCCGCTTGGCAGACGTTTTCCCTGAAGTCTCCGGCAAATTCGCACCGTGTACTCACCCAACCAAATCGATCCCGCGGTCAGCTTCCGCAACTCACAGGGTCAGCAGGTCCGCGGCACCATCATCACGCTGCAGCGGCGTGCCCTGGTGATGGAGATCTACAACCCCTACTCGATCGTGCAGGTGAGCGAGGTGCTGTCCGAACTCGCGATCAAGATGGGGACGCGCCAAGCCTATCTTGGCAAGGCGGTGGTGATCAGCCTGGTGAACACGGGGCTGACCGCCGTCGTCTCGCTCACGCTGATCGACGAATGGCGCGAGCTGTCGGAAGTGGCCGACACGCCCGCCTCGGTGGGCGAAGAAGCGCGAACGTTCGTGCAGGAATGGCAGGAACGTTTCCGCATCCATCGCGACTATCAGATCGTCGTCAACGAGATGCGAGCGTTCCTGGCCGAAGTGTCGCGCTGGGTGGAACAGGTGGATCTGTCGAAGACATTGCCGCGCGAAGACAACAAGCTGCGCATGGATGTCTTCCAGGAGCTGGCCGAGCCGATCATGCTCAAGCTCAAGGGCTACATGGACGGGCTGGAATCGGAAGCGGGCAAGGTCGAGGCGGAGCTTGCACCTGCTCACCGCACGTTCGCGCAGGCGGCGCTGCATCCGCTGCTGTTGCGCGCGCCATTCATCTATCGCACGTACACCAAGCCGCTGGGCTACGCGGGCGACTACGAGATGGTCAACCAGATCCTCTCCGACCCGCGAGAGGGGCCGAACACGTACTTCCAGATCGTCAAC
This sequence comes from Ralstonia sp. PBBBR1, assembly GCF_002256165.1. Lineage (NCBI taxonomy): Bacteria > Pseudomonadati > Pseudomonadota > Betaproteobacteria > Burkholderiales > Burkholderiaceae > Ralstonia > Ralstonia sp. PBBBR1. The sequence goes on from NZ_NKIL01000003.1 coordinate 404,006, forward strand.
GCCGCCTTCTTGCGTACCGACGTGGCCGAGGCGCACCGCAACCGCATCGACATTCTCGTGCAGTATCTGAGCGACCTGGCAGCCCAGGCCAAGGCGGCGGGCCGACCGTTCAAGGTGCTGAACGTCGGCTGCGGGCCTGCGGTGGAAATTCAGCGCTTCATTCAGGAGCATCCCGAGCCATCGCTGCTGTCGTTCGAGCTGGTGGATTTCAGCGAAGAGACGCTCGACTACACCCGCGAGCAGATGCGCCGCGCGATGGACCGCGCGCGCAAGACCGTCACCGTCGATTTCGTGCATGAATCGGTGCATCAACTGCTCAAGCGCCGCATCACGGCCGACAGCCCGCAAGCCGGCGATTGCGATGCAGTGTATTGCGCCGGCCTGTTCGACTATCTGTCCAACAAGGTCTGCCAGCGCTTGCTCTCCTACTTTGCTTCGCGCACGCGCCAGGGCGGCGCCATTCTTGCGACGAACGTGCACGGCAACAACCCGATGCGCTTCGTGATGGAACACGTGCTGGAGTGGTACCTCGTCTATCGCGATGAACCGCTGATGGCTGAGTTGCTGCCCGAAGGCTCGCACGACGTGCGTGTCTATACCGACGTGACCGGCGTCAACGTATTCGCCCAGGCCAGCGTGGCCCGGCTTGCCACATCCGCTGCTTAATCCGCAGCCCAGGAACACGCATGGAGCCTATTACACATCACGGATACCAGGCCGAGCTCAAGCAGTTCCGGCTCGTCTTCAGCCGCATGGCCGCCATTACCGGCATCGTGCTGGTGCTGGCCGGTGTCGGGCTGGACTACGGCATGTATGTGGACAAGCTGTGGCTGTTCGCTTCGCTGCGCGTCATCACGTCGCTCATCATGCTAGGCGCACTGCTTGTGCTGTACACGCGCTGGGGCGAGGAGCACGTGCAGAGCCTGACGTTCTTCTGGCTGATCTGTCCGCAGATCATGATCTCGTGGATGATCTACGACACCGAGGGCGCCAGTTCACCGTATTACTCGGGGCTGAACCTGGCGATCTATGCAGTGGGCATGGTGATGCCGATCGGCTTTCTGCAGGCCGTACTGTTCGGCACCTGCACGTACATCTTCTGGGTGATCGCGTGCACGCTGCATCCGGGCGGCATCCAGTCGCGCGAGATCTTCATCGTGCATTCGATGTTCATCCTGTTCTCGATTGCGACGAGTACGCTGTACACGTACTTCAACGAGCGCGGGCGCTTCCAGCTCTTCCGGCTCAAGGAAGAAGTGGCGCAGAAGAACGAGCAGCTGGCGCAGACCAATCAGAACCTCACCGACATCAAGGGCCAGCTTCTGCAGCAGGAAAAGATGGCCGCCATCGGCACGCTGTCCGCCGGCCTGCTGCATGAGATCAACAACCCGGTCAACTTTTGCCTGATGGCGATTGCCGTGGCGCAGGAAGATCCGACCGCCAAGAGCAGCCCGATGCTGCTCGAATGCCTGACCGATGCCAAGGAAGGCATGCAGCGCGTGCAGCACATCGTGTCGGACCTGAAGACCTTCGCCTACCGCAGCCCCGAGAAAGGCGAAGCCGATGCACCGTTCCTGGTCGAGAAGGCTATCGACTCGGCCGTCCGCCTGACGAGCCACGAGTTGCGCGGCGTGGCCCTGGAACGCAAGCTGCCGGCTGACACGCTCGTGCGCGGCGACGAGGCGGCCATCATCGGCGTGCTGATCAACCTGTTGTCGAACGCGGCGCTTGCCATGCAAAAGGTGCAGCGCGAGAACCCGCGCATCGAAATTGCCGGTGAGTGGATCGACAACCGCCTCCATGTGGTGGTGACCGACAATGGCCCGGGGATCTCGGAAAAGAACCTGTCGCGCGTGTTCGAGCCGTTTTTCACCACGCGCGATGTCGGCAAGGGCCTGGGCCTGGGCCTGTCGATCAGCTACAGCGTGATCCAGCGCCACGGCGGCACCCTTGCGGTGACGAGCCAGGAAGGCGAGTGGGCGCGCTTCACGTTCGATCTGCCGCGCTCGGAGTAGACGCATCATGGACACCACGCCGGAGACCGTCACCATCCTCTACGTCGACGATGAAGCGCAAGCCTGCAAATGGTTCGCGCGCACCATCGGCGTCGGCTACGAGGTGCTGACGGCCAACAGCGTCGAAGAAGCCAAGACCGTGCTGCGCGATTCGCACGAGCGCATCAGCGTGGTCCTGACCGACTTCCGCATGCCCGGCGGCGACGGCACCGAACTGCTGCGCTTCATCGATGCAGAATACGGCGACATCGCCACCATCCTCGTCACTGCGTATGCCGACAAGGACCTGCTGATCCAGGCCGTGAACACCGGACGCGTGTTCAAGATCCTGGAGAAGCCCTATCAGCCCGAAGACGTGCGGCGCTCGCTGCAGGAGGCTCTGGCACTGCGCCAGGACCGCCTCTTGCGTACCCAGCGCCTCATGGCAATCGACGAAACGCTGGCCTTTCTGGCGCACGAGTTGAACACGCCGCTGGCGGCCATCTCCAACTTTGCGCGCGGCATCCGCATGCGCGTGGACCAGAGTGAGCCCACGCCCGGCGCCCTTCCTGAAATTGGGCGCGCGGCCGATCGCGTGCAAGACAACGCGCGCTACTGCCTTTCAGTGATCGCCACGTTTCTGAACTCCGTGCGCAACACCTACGGCAAGCCCGGCACCGCAGCCACGCCCAACAGCGCGGGCGGGCTGATCCGCTCGTTGTTCGATACGTACCCGTTTACGAACGCACAGCGCGAATGGGTGTCGTACCGCGTGGAAGACGATTTTCCGATCCAGACGCTGCCCAACTGCGTGATGCTGGTGCTCTCGTCGCTCACGAGCAACGCGTTGCAGGCACTGCGACACACCCATGCGCCGAAGCTTGAAATCGTCGCAAGCCGTGCGCCAGATGCGGGCAACGCCCAGCACATGATCCGCATCGAAGACAACGGCCCCGGTATCGCGCCCGATGTTCTCGCGCGGCTGACCATCGACCCCGTGACCACGCGCGCCGAAGAAGGCGGCAACGGCATGGGCATGATTTTTTGTACGCGGATCATGCAATCGTTCGGGGGAGCGATTGCAATCGACTCCGCACCCAGCGCAGGCACGCGCGTGACTCTGACGTTCCCATGACAAGACCATCAACACTACGAACCACGCCGCACGTGATCCGCGCGTTTGCCGTATTGGCCGCATTTGCTATGAGGAGTGACGGATGACCAATCCCGGGGGCCACACGCCCACTAACCCGCCCAAGATCCTGTACGTGGACGACGAGACATTGGCGCTGACGTACTTCGGCCGTGCCATCGGTTCACTGGCGCCGGTCGTCACCGCCACCTCGGTCGAAGAAGGCAAACGCATGCTCGACCGGCACGCCGCCACACTCGGTGTGCTCGTGTCGGACCAGCGCATGCCCGGTGAACTCGGCAACGAGCTGCTGCGCTATGCCCGCGAGCGCTATCCGCACCTCGTGCGCATCCTGACGACCGCCTACTCCGAAATCGAAGACACGGTGGAGGCCGTCAACCAGGGGCAGATTCACCGCTACATCAAGAAGCCGTGGGACATCACCGCATTGCGCGTGGAACTGAAGCAAGCATTGGAGTTCTCCGATCTGCGCCGCGAACGCGACGCGCTGCTACGCGAGAAGATGACGGTGCGCCAAAGCCAGACGCTCACGCACCGCATCGGCGCGCTGCAGACGTTGTACCTCGCGGTGTCGGGACTGTCGTCGTTCAGCGCCGTCAACGATTACCTGCGTGCCGCCGCCGCCGTGGGTCTGCAATCGTTGGCACAGCCCGACTGGGCGATGAAGGACTACACCGAGCTGGTCGGCGAAGAAAGCCTGCGCACCGGCGAGTTCAGCCACGCAGTACGGCAGGCCTATCTCGACTTGTCGTCGCGCTTTGACAGCAAGCCGGCAGCCCAGGCGTTGGAGGTGCTGGCCGAGGCGCTGGACGGCAAGGTCTCGCCGTCGGGCCACGATGCTGCGGCGGTGGTTGATCTCACCACGCTGACGGAATTCCTGGAAGCCGCGTCCACGCACAAGGTGTCGGAGGCGCATGCCAAGTGGCTGGCGTTCCTGCTGTGGCTCGATGGCAAGGGCTGGTCGCTCACGGCCGAGCGCGATGGCGCGACCGTCAAGCTGCGCCTGCTCGACAACCAGACGCAGCTCACGCCGGATCAACTCGCGGCGTGGATGGAGCATTTCCAGGATCTGCAGGCCGCCTGAAACGGGCCCGCAGTTGTCACACAGCGCCGATGCCTATGCGTCGGCGTTGTCGTTTGAGGCATCGCCCTTTGCGGGCCGCTCGGGCCGTTCGGGTCGATCACGCATGCCGCCCTTCACCATGTCGAAGCGGAACAGGCGGCATTCGATGTTGCCGTTGTAGAGCGGCGTGCGCTGCGATTCCTTCAGCCGCATCCGACGCGGCATCGAAAGATCGCCGGTGAAGACGAACGCCTTCCAGCCGGCGAACTCACGCTTGAGCGTGCCGGCAAAAGCCTGCGCGAATTCGTTGGCGGCGGCCTCTTCCTCGGGGTCAACCGGGGGGGGCGGCTCAGGTTGCCGCAGCTCGCGCATCGGACGGCGGCCATCGTCGCGCGGGGCACCCATGGCGCGGCTGGCGCGCTCGAACACGGTGCCATCCTCGTCGCCCTCGCCTTCCGGTCGGCGGCGGCGTGAACCGTGTGCACCGCGCACGGCGATACGCTCACCGTACGGCGGGTTCATCAACAACACGCCGGCTACCTCAAACGGCGGCTTGCCGAAGCGTGCATCGACCTGCTTGAGCACCGGCTCGCCGGGCAGACCGGCGCGCTGCCAATTCGCGGCGGCATAGGCCAGCATATCGGTGGAAATGTCCGCGCCGGCCACCAATGGCGGCGTACGGCGCATGGACGCGGCGGCCGCATCCGCAGCGGCTTCGCGCAGACGCTTGAAGCATTTGGCATCGTGGTCCTGCAACCACTCGCAGGCGAAGGCGCGTTGCCCGCCCGGTGCAATGCCCAGTGCACGTTGTGCAGCTTCGACGAGGAACGTGCCGCTGCCGCACATCGGATCGTAGAACGGCATGCCGTGGGAACCCGTCCAGCCCGTCAGGCGCAGGATGCCGGCGGCGAGGTTCTCCTTCAGCGGCGCCTCGCCCTTTTCCTGGCGCCAGCCGCGCTTGAAGAGCGGCTCGCCGGTGGTATCGAGATAGATCGTGCAATCGGTCTCGGTCAGGTATGCGTAGATGCGCACGTCCGGCGAGACGGTATCCACGCTGGGGCGCGCGCCCATGCGCTGGCGGAAGCGGTCACACACCCCGTCCTTCACGCGCAGGCCGACAAACTTCAGGCTCTGCAACGGCGATTTGTGCGCGGTCACGTCCACGCGGATCATCTCGTCGGGCGTGAAATAGTCTTCCCAGCGCTGCGCTGCGGCCAGCGCGTAGATATCGTCCTCGGAGCGATACCCGCGCGACCCCAGGCGCATCAGCACGCGGCTGGCAATGCGGCTGTGCAGGTTGACCGCATATGCCGCGCCCTGCGTGCCGAAGAAGTGCACGCCGCCCGGTACGGTGCGGCCCACCTCGAACGCGGCCAGCTCATCGACCTCGGGGCGGATGGCGATTTCGGCCAGTTCATCGGCCAGCGCCTGTTCCAGCCCACGGGGGCATGGCGCGAAGTAAGCAGTTGCCATCGGAAAATCAGAAAAAATCAGAATGGCTTCACGACCACCAGGATCGTAATCGCCAGCAACAACAGCACCGGCAGTTCATTGAACCAGCGGTAGAACTTGTGGGAGCGCTTGTTGGCGCCCGCCTCGAACTTGCGCAGCAGCACGCCGCAGCCATGGTGGTATCCGATCGTCACGAGCACCAGCGCGAGCTTTGCGTGCATCCAGCCGTTGGGCGGATACAGTCCAATGCGATAACCCAGGAACAGCCACAGCCCCAGCAGGATCGCGACAATTGCCAGGATGGTCGTAAAGCGGAACAGCTTGCGCGCCATGATCAGCAGGCGCGTGATGGCCGCGCGCTCGGTTTCCATTGCCAGGTTGACGAAGATGCGCGGCAGATAGAACAGCCCAGCAAACCACGACGCAATGAAGACGATGTGAAAGGCTTTGACCCAGAGCATGCGAAGCGTCCCGTAAAAGGCGTGAACCGCGATCGGTAAAAACGTCGCGCCGCTCATGGCGGCGCTTAACGTGCAGCAGTCAATATCAGGTGCGAATCTCGCCGTGCCCGAACACGACGTACTTCAGCGAGGTCAGCCCCTCCAGGCCGACCGGGCCGCGCGCGTGGAGCTTGTCGTTCGAGATCCCGATCTCGGCGCCCAGGCCGTACTCAAAGCCGTCGGCAAATCGCGTGGACGCGTTGATCATCACGCTGGCCGAATCGACCTCGCGCAGGAAGCGCATGCCGGTCGAATAGTTCTCGGTGATGATCGAATCGGTGTGCGCCGAGCCGTAGGTGTTGATGTGCTCGATGGCGTCGTCCAGGCCGTCGACGGTGCGGATTGACAGGATCGGCGCAAGATATTCGGTATGCCAGTCGGCCTCGACGGCATCTTTCAGATTGCCGAAGCCTGCCGCTTCCAGCGTGGCGCGCGTGGCCGGACACACGCGCAGTTCCACGCCCTTGTCCTGGTAGATCTTTGCCAGCGGCGGCAGCGCGCGCGCAGCCACATCGCGCGACACGAGCAGCGTTTCCATCGTGTTGCACGGCGCATAGCGTTGCGTCTTGGCGTTGTCGCACACGCGCACGGCCTTCTCGATGTCGGCATCGACGTCGATGTAGACGTGGCAGATGCCGTCCAGATGCTTGATCATCGGCACGCGTGCTTCTTCGATCAGGCGCGCGATCAAGCTCTTGCCGCCGCGTGGCACGATCACGTCGACATACTCCGTCATGGTGATCAGCTTGCCGACGGCCGCGCGATCCGTCGTAGCCACCACTTGTACGGCGTTGGCCGGCAGGCCTGCGTCTGCCAAGCCTTCCTCGATGAGCGCCGCCAGAGCGCCGTTCGATTCGATCGCTTCGGAACCGCCTCGCAGAATGGTCGCGTTGCCCGACTTGATGCACAGCGCCGCGGCATCCACCGTCACGTTCGGCCGCGACTCATAGATGATGCCGATCACGCCAAGCGGCACGCGCATCTGGCCGACCTGGATGCCGGTGGGCCGGAACTTCATATTGCTGATCTCGCCGATCGGGTCGGGCAGCGCAGCGATCTGCTCCAAGCCCGCCGCCATGGTATCGATGGCGCGGTCGGTCAGCGTGAGGCGGTCGATAAAGGCAGCATCCTGGCCGTTGGCGCGGGCACGCTCGACGTCGCGGGCGTTGATCTCTTTGAGCTTGGCGGCATCGCGACGGACAGCGGCCGCAATATGCAACAGCGCGCGGTTCTTTTGCGCAGTGCCGGCGCGTGCCATGCCGCGCGAGGCAGTGCGCGCCTGACGGCCGACCAGGGCCATGTATTCGTTGACGTCGAGCTGCTTCATGATGATCGCGACCGGCAAGCTGCCGGCAATTCAGTGTGAGGACAATTCGAAGGCTTGCGCCGATGGCGCGGATCAGGCCGGCACCGGGAGGCTGCCCGGCCGCGCGATACGCATCGCCAGTTGCAGCAAGCCATCCCAAGGTTCAGCGGGTAGCGATGGTTCACGCAACCCCTTGACCTGCCGATCCAGCTTGGCCGCCATGGAGAGCGCTCCCTCCAGCTCGCGCTGCGACAACCGCTGCGCCGCCTGCGGCACCAGCCGCTCGCGCGGGCCCCACACCCGAAGTTCCCGCAGCATGGACGCCACTGGCTTGCCCTGGGCCGCGCCCGAGGCGATTTTTGATAATACGCGAATTTCTTCGGTCAACGTCCAGAGGACCAGGACCGTCGCTTCGCCCTCGCCCCGCAGCCCTTCGAGCATGCGTACCAGGCGCGGCACGTCTCCAGCCAGCATGGCTTCGGACAGCTTGAACACGTCGTAGCGCGCCACGTTGAGCACCGCATCGTGCACATCATCGAATGTCAGCACACCGGGCGGATGCAGCAAACCGAGCTTCTGGATTTCCTGATGCGCGGCCAGCAGATTGCCTTCCACACGGTCGGCAATGAACTGCAGGGCGCGGCGGCCAGGCTCACCGGGCTCCACACGTTGCTGCTGGCGCGCCAAGCGCTCGCCAATCCAGCCGGGCAGCTTGGTGCGGTCCACCGAATCGACCTTGATCGACACGCCAGCGCCTTCCAGCGCCGCGAACCACGCCGACTTGGCGGTCGCAAAATCCAGGCGCGGCAGCGTGATCAGCGTGAGGGTGTCGGTGGCGGGGCCGGACGGTGTGCCGGCCGCCAATGCGCGCAATGCTTCGCCGCCATCCTTGCCAGGCTTGCCGGACGGAATGCGCAGCTCGACGATCTTGCGATCTCCGAACAGCGACATCGACTGCTGCGCCTCGGTCACGCGCGACCACGAGAAGCCGCGTTCGACGCTCATCACCTCGCGCTCGCTAAAGCCCTGCGCGCGCGCAGCTTGGCGCAGCGCATCGACAGTCTCAAGTGCGAGCAGGTGCTCGTCGCCGTGCACCACGTACAGCGGCGCGAGCCCCTTGGCAGTGGCCTGCTTCAGATGACCTTCGAGCGCGTCGAGCCGCAATTGCATGGGAAACCTTGCCCTGATCTGCCGCTTACGACGGCAGTTTCACGGCGCCCAGGCGCCGCACGAGCTGGTTGATCGTATCGCCCTGCATGTCCCGGTAGAGCGCCGCTTCTTCGTACTCCTTGGCGAGCACCTGTGTCTCGTTGTACGAGAGATCGCGGAACTGCGTGATTTCCGACGGCGGGATCAGCAGGTTGTCGTGCGCATCGCGCAGCCGGAAGCGGAAGCGGTACGTGATACGGTACTCGCGCACCACACCCTGCGGCGTGAGCGACGAGATGGTCTTCACGCGGTCTTCGGCCAGCACGTCGAGCAGCGCATCGGCGTCTTTCTTATCCGACACGATGATGGTGTCGGAGCCGTTGTCGATCAGCCGGCGCAACTGCGCGCGCATCTGCGAGTTCTGCGGCAAGTTGATGTACAGCCGCTTGAACGCGAAGTCGGTGTTGCCCCGCATGTGGAAACCGCAAGCGGACAGCGCCGGCAGCGCAATCGCAAGCGCAAGGACAGAGCGGCCAAAGCGACGGCGGGACAAACCTCGGGACAACGACATAACCATGCGTTCCTTGAGTGGGATGGCCGATCAGGCCACCACGTTCACCAGACGGCCCGGCACCACGATGATCTTCTTGGGCGGCTTGCCTTCAGCAAATTTCTGGACAGCTTCATCCTTGGCGGCAATCGCTTCGATGGCAGCGCGGTCGGCATCGGCCGGCACGACAATGCTGCCGCGCACCTTGCCGTTGACCTGCAGCACGAGTTCGATCTCGCTTTGCACCAGCGCACCTTCGTCGACCTGCGGCCACGGGGCATCGAGCAGATCGCCATATGCGCCCGCGTAGCCCAGTTCCGTCCAGAGCACGTGCGTGATGTGCGGCACGACCGGGTACAGCACGCGCAGCAGCAGCCCCAAGCCTTCGCGACGCGCGTCGGCACCGGCGTCCTTGGCGCCTTCCAGCGCGTTGAGCATCTTCATCGTCGCGGAGACGACGGTGTTGTACTGCAGGCGCTCGTAGTCGTAGTTCGCTTGCTTGAGTACGGTGTACAGTTCGCGGCGCAACGCGCGATCGGCATCCGTCGCACCCGCCACGACGCCATTGCCGTGGCCGCCGCGAATGGCGTCACCATGCGCCACACCAAAGTTCCACAGACGGCGCAGGAAGCGCGAGGCGCCCTCCACGCCGGCGTCGTTCCACTCGAGTTGTTGCTCGGGCGGCGCGGCGAACATCGTGAACAGGCGCGCCGTGTCGGCACCGTACTGGTCGATCAGCGCTTGCGGGTCGATGCCGTTGTTCTTCGACTTCGACATCTTCTCCACGCCGCCGATCACCACCGGCTGGCCGTCGGCCTTGAGCGTGGCACCCACCGGGCGGCCGCGTTCGTCAGTCTGCACGTCAACATCGGCGGGGTTGATCCACTGCTTCTTGCCCGATGCATCTTCGCGGTAGTACGTCTCGTTGAGCACCATGCCCTGCGTGAGCAGGTTGGTGAACGGCTCGTCGAATTTGACGAGGCCCAGGTCACGCATGACCTTGGTCCAGAAGCGCGCGTACAGCAGGTGCAGGATCGCATGCTCGATGCCGCCGATGTACTGGTCCATCGGCATCCAGTAATCGTTGCGGGCATCGACCATTGTTTCGCCGTCCGGGCACGTATAGCGCATGTAGTACCAGCACGAATCGATGAAGGTATCCATCGTGTCGGTCTCGCGGCGCGCGGGCTTGCCGCACGACGGGCACGTGCAATTCAGAAAGCGCGGATCCTTGGCGAGCGGATTGCCCGTGCCGTCCGGAACGAGGTCTTCGGGCAGACGCACCGGCAGGTCCTGCTCGGGCACCGGCACGACACCACAGCTCTCGCAATGGATCAACGGGATCGGCGTGCCCCAGTAGCGCTGGCGCGAGATGCCCCAGTCGCGCAGGCGCCAGGTGGTCTTCTTCTCGCCCAGGCCTTGTGCGGCCAGATCGGCAGCCACGGCATCAACGGCCTGCTGATAGTTCAGGCCATCGTACTTGCCGCTGTGGAACAGCACGCCGTGTTCCTTGTCGCCGTACCAGTCGGCCCAGGTGGTCGTGTCGTACGACTGGCCCTTCACGTCGATCACCTGCTTGATGGGCAAGTGGTACTTGTTGGCGAAGGCAAAGTCGCGCTCGTCGTGCGCGGGCACGCCCATCACGGCGCCGTCGCCGTAGGTCATGAGCACGTAGTTGCCGACCCACACCGGCACGGATTCGCCCGTGAGCGGGTGCGTGACGGTCAGGCCAGTCGGCATGCCTTTCTTTTCCATGGTGGCCATGTCGGCTTCCATGACACTGCCGTGCTTGCACTCTTCGATGAACGCGGCGAGTGCCGGGTTGCTCTGCGCGGCGTGCGTAGCAATCGGATGCTCGGCGGCCACGGCGCAGAACGTCACGCCCATGATCGTGTCGGCGCGCGTGGTGAAGACGTACAGCTTGCCGTCGTTGATCAGCTTGCCGTCGTCACCGGAAATGTTGTGCGGGAATGCGAAGCGCACCCCCTCGCTCTTGCCGATCCAGTTCTGCTGCATCAGCTTGACGCGCTCGGGCCAGCCCAGCGGGTCAAGGTCGGAGAGCAGTTCCTGCGCATACTTGGTGATGCCCAGGTAGTACATCGGGATCTCGCGCTTTTCCACCACCGCGCCCGAACGCCAGCCGCGCCCGTCGATCACCTGCTCGTTGGCGAGCACGGTCTGGTCGACCGGGTCCCAGTTCACGGTGCCGGTCTTGCGGTAGGCGATGCCCTTTTCGAGCATCTTCAGGAACAGCCACTGGTTCCAGCGGTAGTAGTCGGGGCTGCAGGTCGCCACTTCGCGCGACCAGTCGATCGCCAGGCCCATCGACTGCATCTGCTTCTTCATGTAAGCGATGTTGTCGTAGGTCCATGCAGCCGGCGCCACGCCGTTGTTGAGCGCCGCGTTTTCTGCCGGCATGCCGAAGGCGTCCCAGCCCATCGGCATCAGCACGTTGTATCCCTTCATGCGCAGCTGACGCGTCATCACGTCGTTGATCGTGTAGTTGCGCACGTGGCCCATGTGCAGCTTGCCCGACGGATACGGCAGCATCGAGCAGGCGTAGAACTTGGGCTTGTCCGAGCCGTCAGCAGCGTGCGCGTGTTCGGTCACGCGGTAGGCATCCAGGGCCTGCCAGTGTTGCTGCGCTTGCTGTTCGACGTCGGACGGGGAGTATTTGTCTTGCATGGTGATGGGTCGCCCGGATGCCCCGGCGATTGCAGCCGCGCCGCCAACGCGCGCAGCCGGATTGAATAACGGAAAAGGCCCGATTATACCGTCGCCACCCGCCCCATCCGGGCGATCGCGAGCATTGGAAAGAGGCGCTGGACAGGCCTGCCAGCGCCTTCTGCCGCCAGCCTGATTACAGGCCGAGCACGTCGTTCATGTCGTACAGACCCTTCTTGCCAGCCACGTAGACCGCAGCGCGCACGGCGCCTTCGGCATACGACTGGCGGGTGTTGGAGCGATGCGTGATTTCGATGCGCTCGCCGTCGCCAGCAAACAGCACGGTGTGGTCGCCGACGATGTCGCCGCCGCGCACGGTGGCAAAGCCGATGGTGCCAAGCTCGCGCGGGCCGGTCTCGCCTTCGCGCGCATAGACCGCACGATCGGCCAGCTTGGTGCCCTGCGCCTCGGCCACGATCTCGCCCATCTTGAGTGCGGTGCCCGACGGGGCATCGATCTTGTGCTTGTGATGCGCCTCGATGATCTCGACGTCGTAGCCCTGCGCCAGGATCTTGGCGGCGACTTCGATCAGCTTGAACGTCGCGTTCACGCCCACGCTCATGTTCGGTGCCCAGACCACGCCGATCGACTCGCCGTAGGTCTTGAAGCTGGCCTTCTGCTCGGCCGTGAAGCCGGTTGTACCGATGACCACCGCGGTGCCCAGCTCACGGGCCACGTTCAGGTGATTGAGCGTTGCATCAGGACGCGTGAAGTCGATCAGCACGTCGGCTTGCGAAAGCCCCGCATGCACGTCGTCGGTCACAATCACGCCGGTGGTCTTGCCCAGCTTGACGCCGGCGTCCTGGCCCACGACGTCGCTGCCTGGGCGGTCCAGCGCAGCGCCCAGCGTCACGCCGGGCGTGCGCAGTACGGTGTCGATCAGCATCTGGCCCATGCGGCCCGAGGCGCCTGCAATCGCAATTTTCATGTCGGTGGAAGCGAAAAGCTGCAAAAGAGAAAACGGTCTGTCAAACGCACAAGCGGCGGAACCCGTCCGCCGCTCGCTCGAAGATGGTGTGCCGATGCCTGGGCGCTCAGGGCGACGTCGTAGCCGGCGGCGGAACGCTGGTGTCGGTGCCGCCACCGCCCGTGCGGCGCTCCGGCAGCGTCACGTCAACACTGTTTTTGGAGCCGGCGGTCGATTGCACGCGGTCAGTCACCTCAGCCGACGGGATCGACGGTGCACGCGCTGCCGGCGCGGCGCCCGCAGCAGCAGCGGCTTGCGCGGCATCCTTCTTCGGGCGCTTGATGCCGTCGATCTCGGAAATCAGCTCCGACTCAGACGGCAGCTCATCGGCGCCCACCCACTTGGCGAGGCGATCGCCATCAAACCACACCGTCAGCCGGCGCTCCTGCACAACTGACGTATTGCCACGCTTGAACGAGAAGATGTAATCCGAGCGGTTGGCGTGGAACATGTCCGTCAGCAGCGGGGTCCCGAGCACGAAGCGGACCTGGTCACGCGTCATGCCTTCCTTGAGTTGTGCAGCCTGTTCTCGCGAGACGAAATTGCCTTGCACGATATCGATGCGATACGGCGTGATGGCATTGGCGATCTTGCGCGTGGTGCTGTCATAGGTGCCGCATCCGGCCAGCAACGCCGACGCGGCGAGCATGGCACCCACCAACAGGCCGCCGCGACGGGCGACGTTGGCAAAATGGACAGGACTGCGCGCAAAGGGAAAGGTCATGAGCGATCGGCCTTCAAACGGTTCCGGACATGCCGGTACAGGAGGAATCGGCGGCGGCCAGGCACATCGTGCAGGCCCGTCAGTAGGACTTTTGCCGCCAAAACCCTTATGATTGGAATCCGAACATTGTACTCTAGGGAGCCTGGCGCATGCCGAGTCCTGCAGACCTCAAGAACATCGGTCTGAAAGCCACGGTGCCGCGGTTGAAGATCCTCGAGATCTTTCAGACCAGCGAAGAGCGCCACATGAGCGCCGAAGACGTGTACCGCATCCTGCTCGCCGAGCACATGGACATTGGCCTGGCCACGGTCTATCGCGTGCTGACGCAGTTCGAACAGGCGGGGCTGCTGTCACGTAACAACTTCGAATCCGGCAAGGCCATTTACGAACTCAACGAGGGCAAGCACCACGATCACCTGGTGTGCCTCGATTGCGGCCGCGTCGAAGAATTTTTCGATGCCGAGATCGAGCAGCGCCAGCAGAGCATTGCCCGTGCGCGCGGCTTTGCGCTGCAGGAGCATGCGCTGTCGCTCTATGGCAATTGCACGAAGGAAGCCTGCCCGCATCGGCCCAAGCGCTGAAGCAGCGTCGCAAAAAAGAAACGGCCGCATCATCTGCGTCCGTTTTTCATTGGAGCGGAGAGACGACGAATGTCAGGCGGACAGCCGCGTCTCGCCCTCCTTTTCTGCGTCGCCCTGGCCGCCCTTCTCGGCCTTGCCATGCTCATTCGCCTGCACAGGCGAATGAGCCAGTGCGCCGGACGCTTGCCCGGTGTATTCGGCCACGACCTGCTTGAAGAGCTGACGCGCCCACACCAGCATTGGATGCGTGTTGCGGCTGCGGTGCCACAGCATGTTCAGGCCCAGCACGGTTTCCAGTTCCGTCGGCAGGGGGAATGCGTTGAGGTCATACATCTTGCAGACCATATCCTTCATCAGCGAATTGACCGTGAAGATCATGTCGGTCTGGGCCGCCACTTCACCCTGGGTGCGCCAGCTATGCACCGTCATGGTCGAACTGCGCTTGAGGCCGCGCTGCTGCAAGGCGTAGTCCAGCGGGATCAGCGACGGCGCGACACGGCTGCCGGGGCTACCCTGCGCGATGAAGATATGCTCGCACTCGAGGTATTGCTCGAGTGTGCACCGGTCACCAAGGATCGGGTGGTCCTTGCGCGCGCAGACCCACAGGTTGAAGGAGGTCACGACCTCTTCCATGATCTCGGGGTGGCGCGTGGGGAACGGCGAGAACGCCAGATCCAGCTCATTGGCACGCATGGCGGCCACATCGGCTTCCCACGAAGACGACTCCGTCAGGCGCACCTGCAATGCCGGCGCCAGACGCTTGATGCGCAGCAGGAAGCGATCGAACAGCGCATCGCCCAGCGTGCCGGCAAAGCTCACGTTGAACGTGCCGGTGGCTTCGGCCGGGTCAAACGTGGCGATATCGCCTTCGTTGATGGCGGCCCACAGGTCGAGCATCTCGCGCACCTTCGGGCCCAGCTCAAGCGCCTTGGGCGTAGGCGTCAGGCCGTGCGGAACACGGATGAAGAGGGGATCGTCGAAGATTTCGCGCAGACGGTCCAGCGAATGCGAGACAGCCGGTGCGGTCATGTGCATCTTTTCAGCCACGTAGGTGGCGTTGCGCTTGCTCAGCAGCTCAACAAAAATCACCAGCAGCTTGGTATCGACGTTGACCATGGGACGCCTTGGCTCGAACACGTTGGAGACTGGAAAGGCAACCATTGCCGAGGCAATGGGCCGGACACGACGTAAAAGCCCGCCACATCACAATGTAGTATTTGTTCAGTGTACGGACTGCAACCCGATTTTCAAAGCGAATTCCTGTAGCCCGAATTCGAAATTTGCCAATTCGCAAACGTTTTCGTTCCAGTCCATAACAAACATCGATTTGTACCCAAGCGACAACGTTTTGGGGAGACACCTCACCCGGACCGCAGGCCTATGAAAAAACGCGCCCGAAGGCGCGTTCTCTTTCGACTGCTAAGTGGGTTGGATTACTTGCCCACCACACGTGCCATTTCCAGGCACTTGTTCGAATAGCCCCACTCGTTGTCGTACCAGCTCACGACCTTGATGAAGGTGCCATCCAGTGCGATGCCGGCTTCGGCGTCGAAGATGGAGGTGCGTGCATCGCCGCGGAAATCCGTAGCGACGACCTTGTCTTCGGTGTAGCCGAGCACGCCCTTCAGCGGGCCTTCGCTCTGTGCCTTCATTTCGGCGCAGATTTCAGCGTACGTGGCGGCGCTTTCCAGCTCGACGGTCAGGTCGACGACCGACACATCCGAGGTCGGCACGCGGAACGACATGCCGGTCAGCTTCTTGTTCAGCTGCGGAATCACCACGCCCACGGCCTTGGCGGCGCCAGTGGACGACGGGATGATGTTTTCCAGGATGCCGCGGCCGCCGCGCCAGTCCTTGTTGGACGGGCCGTCAACGGTCTTCTGCGTGGCAGTGGCAGCGTGCACGGTCGTCATCAGGCCGCGCTTGATGCCCCACTTGTCGTTCAGCACCTTGGCAACCGGTGCCAGGCAGTTGGTCGTGCACGAAGCGTTGGAGATGATCGCCTCGCCCTTGTACGTTTCGTGGTTCACGCCATACACGAACATCGGGGTGTCGTCCTTCGACGGGGCCGACATGATCACCTTCTTGGCGCCCGCGTCGATGTGCTTCTGCGCGCCTTCCTTGGTCAGGAAGATGCCGGTCGATTCGATCACCACGTCGGCGCCGACTTCGCCCCACTTCAGCTCGGACGGGTCCTTCACGGCGGTCAGGCGGATCTTCTTGCCGTTGACGACGAGCGTGTTGCCGTCGACCGACACTTCACCGTCGAAGCGGCCGTGCACCGAGTCGTACTTCAGCATGTACGCCAGGTAGTCGGGCTCGAGCAGGTCGTTGATGGCAACAACTTCGATGTCCTTGAAGTTGGCGGCGGCGGCGCGGAACACCATGCGTCCGATGCGGCCGAAGCCGTTGATGCCGATCTTGATGGTCATGGTCAGTCTCCTGATAGCAGAAAAGAAATCGACGATGCGATAAAAACCTGCGCGGCACCTCGTAGGTGCCGCGTGCGCAAATTCAGTTAAGCAATGACGCTCTTGGCGGTGTTCACCACGTTCTCGACGGTGAAGCCGAAGTGCTTGAACAGCACACCTGCCGGGGCGGATTCACCGAACGTGTCGATACCGACCACGGCTTGTACCTGGTACTTCCACCAGAAATCGGTCACGCCCGCTTCCACGGCAATGCGCGGCACGCCGGCCGGCAGCACGCTCGCCTTGTAGGCCGAATCCTGTTTATCGAACACGGTGGTGGCGGGCACGGAAACCACGCGCGCGTGGATTCCCTCGGCGGCGAGCTGGTCTGCTGCACCGACCGCCAGGCCAACTTCCGAGCCGGTGGCGATGATGACCACGTCCGGCTTGCCGTTGGCCGCATCGCGCAGCACATAGCCGCCGCGCGCGATGGCTTCGCGCGTGGCCGGGTTGCGCGCCTGGAACGGCAGGTTCTGGCGGCTGAAGATCAGGCAGCTCGGGCCGTTCTGGCGCTCGATGGCAGCGGCCCAGGCAACGGCGGTTTCGGTCGTGTCGGCGGTGCGCCAGACATCCATGTTCGGGATCAGGCGCAGGCTGGCAACGTGCTCGATGGACTGGTGCGTCGGGCCGTCTTCGCCCAGGCCGATGGAATCGTGCGTGAAGACGAAGATCGAGCGGATCTTCATCAGCGCGGCCATGCGCAGCGCGTTGCGGCTGTAGTCGGAGAACGTCAGGAACGTGCCGCCGTACGGAATGTAGCCGCCGTGCAGCGCGATGCCGTTCATGATGGCGCTCATGCCGAACTCACGCACGCCGTAGTTGATGTGGTTGCCCCAGGCATCCACGCGCACGGCCTTGCTGCCGCTCCAGTTGGTCAGGTTCGAACCGGTCAGATCGGCCGAGCCGCCCAGCAGCTCGCCCAGGACCGGGGCGTAGGCTTCAAGCGTGTTCTGGCTGGCCTTGCGGGTGGCGATGGTCTCAGCCTTGAGTTCGCATTTCTCGATGAACTCGTCGACGGCCTTTTCGAAGCTGGCGGGCAGTTCGCCGCGCATGCGGCGCTCGAATTGTTCGGCTTCGGCGGGGTAGCGGTCGGAATATGCATCGAACAGCGCGTTCCAGGCCTTTTCCAGCGCCTGGCCCTGTCCTTTGGCATCCCAGGCGTCGTACACGGCTTGCGGGACTTCGAACGGGGCGTGCGGCCAAGCCAGCGCTTCGCGCGCAGCGGCGATTTCAACGCCGCCCAGCGGGGCGCCATGCACGTCGTGGCCGCCTTCCTTGTTGGGCGCACCCTTGCCGATGAGCGTGCGGCAGCAGATCAGGGTCGGCTTGTCGGACTTCTTGGCCTCGGCAATGGCGGCGTCCACGGCGTCAACGTTGTGGCCGTCCACGGCGCGGATCACGTTCCAGCCGTAGGCTTCGAAGCGCTTCGGGGTGTCGTCGTTGAACCAGTGGACGACGTCGCCGTCGATCGAGATGCCGTTGTCGTCCCACAGCGCGATCAGCTTGTTCAGCTTGAGCGTGCCGGCCAGCGAGCAGGCTTCGTGGCTGATGCCTTCCATCAGGCAGCCGTCGCCCAGGAAGACATAGGTGTGATGGTTGACGATGTCAAAGCCTGGGCGATTGAATTCCTGACCCAGCAGACGTTCAGCCAGGGCCATGCCGACGGCGTTGGTGATGCCTTGGCCGAGCGGGCCGGTGGTGGTTTCCACGCCCGGGGTGATGCCGTATTCCGGGTGGCCGGCGGTCTTGCTGTGCAGCTGGCGGAAATTCTTCAGTTCCGACATCGGCAGGTCGTAGCCGGTGAGGTGCAGCAGCGCGTAGATCAGCATCGAGCCGTGGCCGTTGGACAGCACGAAACGGTCACGATCAGGCCAGCGCGGGTTCAGCGGGTTGTGGCGCAGGTGGCGGCTCCACAGTGCCACGGCGATATCCGCCATGCCCATCGGCGCGCCGGGGTGGCCCGAATTGGCCTGCTGGACGGCGTCCATGGCGAGCACGCGAATGGCGTTGGCCATCAACTGGGTAGGCTGGGTGGTGTTCGAGTGGAGGGCGGGGGCGGTCATGCGAACCTGCGGCAGGAGATAGGCGGGAAAACCGCGATTTTACCAGACGGGGATGACCCGGCTGGGGTGATCGCGGTCAGTAAAACGTGCTACGACGTCCCCTCCCCCGCCCGGCTTACCACTCCGCGACAGAACCGTCGGCGTGACGCCACACCGGGTTGCGCCAGTCGGGGGCTTCCTTGCTGCGTTCGATGACCAGCGCCTCGTCGATGTCCACGCCCAGGCCGGGCAGGCGCGGCGGGCGGATATAGCCGCCTTCCAGCGCGAAATCGGCCTTGTTTCGCACGTAATCGAGCAGTTCGGCGCCCTTGTTGTAGTGGATGCCCATGCTCTGCTCCTGCAACGTGGCGTTCCAGCTGACGAAATCCACGTGCAGGCAGGCGGCCAGCGCGATGGGGCCGAGCGGGCAATGCGGTGCCAGCGCCACATCGTAGGCCTCGGCCATTGCGGCGATCTTCACGCATTCAGTAATGCCGCCGGCGTGAGACAGGTCCGGCTGCAGGATCGACACCCCGCCCGCTTCCAGCACGCGCTTGAAGTCGAAGCGCGAGAACATGCGCTCGCCGGCAGCGATAGGCAGATGGGTGTGGGCGGCCAGGCGGGCATAGGTTTCGGCCTGTTCGGCCAGCACGGGCTCTTCAATAAAGAGCGGGCGATACGGCTCAAGCTCCTTGATGAGCACCTTGGCCATCGGCGCAGAAACGCGGCCGTGAAAATCGAGCCCGAATTCGATGGTGTTGCCGAAAGCCGAGCGAATCTCTGCCACCTTCGCCACCGCGGCATCCACGGCGCGGGAGGTGTCGATGATGCCCATCTCTTCGCAGCCGTTGAGCTTGAAGTGGTCGAAGCCGCCGGCCTGCAGCGCCTTCATGCCGGCAATCACGTCGGCCGGCCGATCGCCGCCCACCCAGCTGTAGGTGCGCATCTTGTCGCGCACGAGGCCGCCGAGCAGTTCGTACACCGGTACGCCCAGCACCTTGCCCTTGATGTCCCACAGCGCCTGGTCGATGCCGGCAATGGCACTCATCAGGATCGGGCCGCCGCGGTAGAAACCCGCGCGGTACATGGTCTGCCAGAGGTCGTTGATGCGGCTCGGGTCCTGGCCGATGAGGTAGTCGGACAGCTCGTGCACCGCCGCTTCCACTGTGCGCGCACGGCCTTCGATGACGGGTTCGCCCCAGCCGGTGACGCCCTCGTCGGTCTCGACTTTCAGGAACATCCAGCGCGGCGGCAGGCGGTACGTGGTCAGGCGGGTGATTTTCATGGATCGAATCGATGGTGCGTTCAAGTGCGGTCGGATTGGGCGCTGCGGTAGGCGGTGACGAAGGCGCGCGCGCGTTCGGCGGTGCGCTCGACGGGCTGGCCCGGGCGATACAGGTCGCTGCCGAGGCCTGCGCCGATGCAGCCGGCGGCAAGGTAATCGGCGAGGTTCTCCGGCGTGATGCCACCGACGGCAAACACCGGCACCTCGGCGGGCAGCACGGCCTTGAGCGCGCGCACGTAGCCCGGGCCGAGCGCGCCGGCCGGGAAGATCTTCAGCGCCTGCGCGCCCGCGTCGAGCGCGGCAAAAGCCTCGGTGGCGGTCATGCAGCCGATGCAGGTGACGAGCCCGGCCTGTGCGGCGGCGCGAATCACAGGCGCATGCGTGTTGGGCGTGACGACCAGCTTGCCGCCCGCCGCGACCATCAGGTCAACGTCTTCGGGGCGCAGCACGGTGCCTGCGCCGATCAATGCGCGTTCACCGAAGGCGCGCGCGGCAAGTTGCACGCTCTGCGCCCAGTCGGGCGAGTTCAGCGGAATTTCGATGGCATCGAAGCCAGCATCGACGAGCGCCTGCGTGTGCGCGAGCACCTCGTCGGGCCGGATGCCGCGCAGGATGGCGATCAGCGGAAGGTGGGTTGTCCAGGTCATTCGTGATAAAGCTGCGAGCGCCCGCCATCGATGAGGATGTCGGTCGCGTTGATGAAACGCGCCTCGTCGGAAGCGAGGAACAGCGCGGTGTAGGCCACCTCTTCGGGCTCGCCGATGCGCTTGCACGGCAGCAGCTCGGCCTGGCGGCGGCGTTCGGCTTCGGGGTCAGGCGCGGCGGCAAAGCCAGCCTCGGCAATCGGCGTGAGGATCAGGCCCGGCGAGATCGAATTCACACGGATACCACGCGCCGCATATTCGATGCCCAGCGCCCGCGTGAGCCCGATCAGTCCATGCTTGGCCACGGGGTACGGAAACGCGCCCGGAATGATCTTGTGCCCATGCACCGAGGCAATGTTGACGATGCTGCCCGCCCCGCGCGCCAGCATGTGCGGCAGCACGGCACGCGCGCAGTGCCACGCGCCTTCCAGATCGACGGACAGGCAGCGCGCCCAGTCGTCCTCGCTCAACTTGAGCGGATCGGAAAATACGTTGATGCCGGCGTTGTTGACCAGCACGTCGATCCCGCCAAAGCGCTCGACACCGGCAGCGACCATCGCGTCGATCTGCGCGCGATCGCGTACGTCGGCTTGCACGAGGAGGATGTTCTCGTCGTTGCCAACGCTGCTGCCAATTTCGGCGGCAAAGGCTTCGGCGCGCGCGTCACGCACCAGCGCGTTGACGATCACGCGCGCGCCATGCTGCGCGAACAGCTTGGCAATCGCACCTCCAATGCCCTGCGTGGCGCCCGTTACCAAGGCGACCTTGCCAGCAAGACGCGGCGGAAAAGACATCGGAGAAGCAGTCATGCGTTGGGTTGATTCACGGTGAATTGATAGCTGCGCTGCAGGCTCTGCCCGGTGCCGAGAATGGTCAGGCCGTGGTCTTGCGGCAGGCCAGGCAGATTGTGCGCATTGATCGCGTGGTCAACCGGCTCGAAGCAGAAGAAGTCGTACGCAACCGGCGTGTACAACACATAGCACGACGTATCGGCGGTGATGCCCACAGACACGCGGCGGCTGGGCCAGACGATCTCGGCGCGGCCATCCCAGCCTTCAAAGCTGTGATTGATGGCGGCGCTGGCGTCCAGCTTCCGCAGCTTGCGAAAGTCTGCATCTGCCGATGGCGCATTCAGGACCGTCGGCAGATTGTCCGGCGCGGATTGCCACATGGCCGTGGCTCCCGCGCGCAACTGGACATCGGGCGTGCGGGGGAAAAACGGATGCACGCCCAGCCCGAATGGCAGCGGTGAGCCCTCGTTGCGTACCGTCAGCGCGATATTCAGCGTGTTACCTGCCAGCACGTAGCGCTGCAACGCGAGATAGCGGAACGGGCGGCCGTGATCGACCATCGCAGCGAGTTCAACCGACGTGGCTGTCTGCGAGACTGGGTGCCAAGGCATCAGCCAGCCGTGACCATGCAGCGGATACGGCTCGTCGCCACGCGTGCGCGGCACTTCGATGGTCCGCCCCCGGAACGGGAACCGCCCGCCGCCGATGCGGTTGGACCACGGCACCAGCGGATAACAGGCCAGGGTTCTCGTATCGCGCAGCGCGGCGTCTGCCTCGCCCGGACGGAAGATGGGCATCACGTCGTCATCGCGCAACAGATCGAATCGCAGCAACCCGCCGCCCGCCTCGGGCAACACCTCGGCGCACAGCACGCCGTTTTCAAGCCGTAACGTAGGCATGGCCGAACCGGCCCTCCGGCAATCCGCGTACGTTGGGCACGGCAAGCTGCAAGGTCGCGCCTGCATTCACGTCTTCTGCGAGGCGATGCAGAGGCAAACCATCGCGCGCCGTCGTCAGATACAGCGTGTCGAGCGCCTCGCCGCCAAATGCCGAGCACGTGGGCTGCGATGCCGGCACGGACATGCGCGTCAGCACGCGCCCATCGGGTGCGTACCGCGTCAGTCGGTTGCCGCCCCACTCTGCGTTCCACAGGCAGCCGTCTGCGTCGACAGTCGAGCCATCGGGTGAGCCTTTGTGGGCGCCATCGGCATCCTGGTCGCGCAGATCGGCGAAGACGCGAATATTGGCGACTTGGCCGGTCTGCCCGTCGTAATCGCACGCGTGGATGCGCCGGCTCCTCGTATCGCACCAATACAGGGTCGCGCCGTCGGGGCTGAAGGCGATGCTGTTGGCAATGGCGATGTGCGGCAGCGCAAGGCGTTGCAGCGTGCCCACGGGCGTGAAGCGATAGAAGCTGCCGGTCGGTTCCGGGCCGCCTTCGTGCATGGTGCCGAAGACGTAGTTTCCGGAGCGGTCGGCACGGCCGTCATTGACGCGCGTGGTCGGGTTGTCGGGCTCGACGTCGGCCAGCAGCGTGAGCGCGCCGGTACGCGTGTCGAAGCGGGCGATGTTTTTGGCAAGGCCCAGGATCAGCACGCCGGGCTCGTCCGTCAGCACGAAAGAACCCACGCGTTGCGGCAGCGGCCATTGGCGCTCCTGCCCCGTCGCCGGATCGTGCTGCCACAGCAGCGATTCCTGGATGTCGGTCCACCAGAGCACGCGCAGGGCGTCGTCCCAGACAATGCCTTCGCCCAACGTACAGCGCAGATCGGACAGCGTGGTTGCGGTTGTCATCTGCACCGCCTCACTCGCGGCCGCCGCGGTTCTTCAACTGGTCGACCAGCACCGCAGCCAGCAGAATCGCGCCGCGCACGAGGTACTGATAGAACGCGTCGATGTTCAGCAGGTTCATCGCGTTCTGCACGGTGCCCATGATCAGTACGCCGACCAGCACCCCGCTGATGGTCGCGCGGCCGCCCAGCAGCGACACGCCGCCCAGCACGCAGGCCGAGATCACGTTCAGCTCAAAGCCTTGCGCCGCATTCGGCTGGCCGCTGGTGATGCGCGCCGCCAGAATCACGCCGGCCAGCGCGGCAATCACGCCCTGGATCAGGAAGATGACGATGCGCGTCATGTTGACGTTCACGCCGGCCAGCCGCGCCGCCTCCGGGTTGCCGCCGATCGCCAGCGTATTGCGGCCGTAGATTGTCTTGTTGAGCAGGACACCAAACACCACAAAGCACAGCGCCGCCACCCACACTGGCGTCGGCACACCAAAAAAGATGGTGTTGCCGAGGTCGAAGAAATCCATGTCGGACACGCCCACCGCTTGCCCATGTGAAGCGATGAAGGCGAGGCCGCGCACGATTTCCATCGTGGCCAGCGTGGTGATCAGCGCGTTGATCTTCAGCTTGGCAATCACGAAACCGTTGACGCCGCCGATGATCGCGCCCGCCACGAGGCTCCCGCCGATGCCGAGTGCGATGCTGCCGGTGGCGTTGATGATCATGGCGCACAGCACGCCGGCAAACGCCACCGTCGAGCCGATCGACAAATCGAAATCACGCGACGCCAGACAGAACATCATCGTGCAGGCGACCATGCCGATCTGCGAGACCGACAGCGCAAGGCCGACCATGTTCTGCCACGAGAAGAAATACTCGACCGAGAACGACAGCGCGGCAAAGAGGATGGCGAAGATCAGCGGCAGGCTGAAATCGTCCAGCAGGCGAAGCAGGCGCGTCTTGTTCATGGCAGAGCGTGCCGATGCGGCGAGCGCATCGGAATGTTGCAGGGGTTGAGACTGGGACATCTTGGACTCCGGGGTTCTCATGCCGCCAGCGGCGGCAAAGGTGCGGACGGCAGCGGCGCAGATTCAGGCCGCAGCGCAAGCTTGAGCACGGCTTGCTCGTTCGCCTGTTCGCGCGGCAATTCGCCGGCGATGCGGCCTTCGCTCATCACGAGCACGCGATCGGCCACACCCAGAATTTCCGGCAGCTCGCTGGAAATCATCAGCACGGCCACGCCGCGTTCGGCCAGCTCGTACAGCACCTGGTAAATCTCGTTCTTGGCGCCAACGTCGATGCCGCGCGTCGGCTCGTCGATGATGAGCACGCGCATGTCGTCTTCCGCCAGCCAGCGGGCCAGGATCGCCTTCTGCTGGTTGCCGCCCGACAGCAGGCGGATCGGCTGCTCGCGGTTGGGTGTCTTGATGCGCAGGCGCGTGATGTAGTGGTCGGCCGTCTTCGCTTCCTGCTTGTCGTTGACGAACAGGCCGAAGCGACGCTGGTTGCGCCGGCAACTGATGTTGATGTTTTCCGACACCGAGCGGCAGCCGATGATGCCTTCTTCCTTGCGGTCTTCCGGGCACAGCACGATGCCTTGGCGGATGGCGTCGGCCACGTCGCGGATGCGGATTGGCGCGCCGTCGAGCGTAAGACTGCCCGCCGTCTTGCGATCAGCGCCGTAAATCAATCGCGCGAGTTCCGAACGCCCCGCGCCCACCAGCCCGAACAGGCCGACGATCTCGCCGCGGCGTACGAACAGGCTTGCCGGTTCAGCCAGCTTCGGGCCCATCAGGCCATCCACCTGCAAGCGCACGTCGCCAAGCGGGCGCGCGCGGTAATCGAAGATGTCGTCGATCTGGCGGCCGACCATCTGCGCCACCAGCTCGTCGCGCGTGACGTTGGCCATCGACGGGAAATCCGCCACCTTGCGGCCGTCGCGGAAGATCGTGCAGCCATCGCACAGCTCGAAAATCTCATCGAGACGGTGCGAGATGTAGATCAGCGCCCGGCCCTGCGCGCGCAGGTCTTTCACAAGGCGGAACAGGATGTCGGTCTCGCGGATCGACAGCGAACTCGTCGGCTCGTCCAGCGCAATCACGCGCGCATCGCGCAGGATCGCCTTGCAGATCTCGACCATCTGTCGCTGCCCGATCGACAGGTGTTTCAGCTTGGCGCGCGGGTCCAGATCGACGCCGATGCGGCCGAGCTGCTCGCGCGTCCAGGCCATCGCCTCGCGCTGACGGATGAACCCGCCGCTGGCCGGCAGGTGGCCCAGCAGCAGGTTGTCCATCACCGTCAGCTCGGGCACCGTCTGCAGTTCCTGGTGGATGACGGCAATACCGGCATCCAGCGCCGCCCGCGTGGTCGGGAACGCCGTCGGCTTTCCCTCGACGACGATCTGCCCGCCATCGGGCTGATAGTCGCCGCCCAGAATCTTCAACAGCGTCGACTTGCCCGCGCCGTTCTCGCCCAGCAAGCCGTGCACGCGACCGCATTCGATGCCGAACGACACATCGGACAGCGCCCGCACACCCGGAAACACCTTGCTGATGCCACGAAACTCAAGAAACGCCGACATGGCAAGTCTCCTTCAACAACGTCATCCGCAAGATCACAAACCCATCTCTTGGCGGACGGCCTTTTCGTTGTCGCGCGTCATCAGGCGGCCGCTGGTCAGGATGAGCGGGTCCGGCGCCTTGTTGCTCTTGACCCACTCGTACATGTTGAGCGAGGTTTCATAGCCGTGGCGCTTCGGGCTAATCAGCACGGTGCCGAAGAAGCCGGTCTTCTCGGGCTTGGCAAACTCGTTGAGCGCAGACTGGCTGCCGCCGATACCTACCCCGATGATGTCCGCCGGCTTCACGCCGTGGCCTTCCGCTGCGCGCACGGCACCCAGCACGGCTTCGTCATTCAGGCCGAAGGCAATCCAGTGCTTGAACTTCGGGTTCTTGGTCAGGGTGATGTTGGCGGCGTTGAAGGCGGCTTCGGTATCCGTCTTGGCCTGCGGGCTGGTCAGCACGTTGGCGGCCGGGAAGCCCGCCTTGCTGAGCGCGGCGACTGCACCGTCGGTGCGCTCCTTGGCGGTCGGCAGCTGGTCGTAGGCGATGCGAATGGCGCCGACCTCCGACAGGTTCCAGCCGCGCTTCTTCATCTCCTGCGCGATGGCATCGCCCACCTGCTCGCCGATCTTCGTGGCCGAGATGCCCATGTGCGGCACGGCTTCGATGGGCTTGCCGGCGCCATCCACCAAACGGTCATCCACCGTCATCAGCTTGAGGTTGTTCTGTTTGGCCTTGGCCACGACTGCAGGTCCGAGCTTCACGTCGGGCACGCAGATCACGAAACCCTGCGCGTGCTGCGCGCCCAGGTTGTCGATGGCCGTCAGCACTTCGCCGCCGCTGGGCACGCCGATCTTTACCAGCTTGAAGCCCTTCTCCTTGGCGGCCTGGTCTGCGAACTTCCACTCATCCTGGAACCACGGCTCTTCGGGCTGCTTGACCAGGAAACCGATCTTCACGTCATCGGCTGCATGGGCAAACACTGAAAGGCCGCCGGCCATGGCGAACAGCGTGGCAGCCGCAATGGCCTTGAACGTCCCGCGTCGTTGTTGTTGCATGTTGTCTCCTTGCGATGCCGTCATTGCGGCATCTGTTCTGCGTTGGATGAAAGAGGGATGACGTGTGCGCCGGGCTCACGCCACCTTCAAGGTTTTGACCAGGCCGCGCTCGCGTGCGATGGCGATCGCGCCGCTGCCGGCCAGGTGCTCCTGCTGTTCACTGCTGGTGACGGTGACCTTGCCCGAGAAGAAATCGTCGTCCGACACCAGCACGGCCAGCGCTTCGCGCAGCAGCGGCTTGCCCGTGATGACGAACTGCGTGCCCGGGTTCATGCGGATCGCGCTGCTGTTCTTGAGCGTGAGCAGATCCGCGCCCAGCACCGCGCCCAGCAGGAAGTTGGCCCGCGCATTGCGCTCGTAGATCGTGAACTGGCCCAGCGTGCGCACCATGAAGCAGGCACGCCCCAGCCCGATGCTGCTGGCGCTGCGCGCGCCGGAGAGCAACATTTCCGGATCGACCTCGGTGGCAAAGTCCGAGTCGAGCGCGTCGGCCAGGATGGTGTTGTGCGTGATCACGTGGAGCAGCTCGCCGGCCAGCGTGGTCACACAGCCGGTGATGCGCTGGTTGGCGTCCAGATGCACGAACTTCGAGTGCGACCCGGGCAGCACGATCACCGCCGGCTCCGTGATGCCCAGGCGCGAGACCAAACCCATGGTCTCGACCTCTTCGCCGCGCATCATGTCCATCGACTCGATGTTGTGCAGGCCGAGGTTGTCCACCGGATTGCGCACGCCCGGCACAAACCAGATCGGCTGGGCGCACACCTCGGGAATGCTCGCCTGCACCATCCCGGCCGCCAGGTCGCGCAGGCCGGCCGGCGCCATCAGGTGCGGGACTTCATGCAGGCCGACGTTGGAGGTAATCATTCCGGACGCCAGCACCAAGTCGACCTGGCCCATGCCGAACCCGGCCTTCTGCAGCGCAGCGTCAATGGTGTCCTGCACGCCGCGCTGCAGCGTCGTCCGGTTGCCGGTGATGGCGGTGTCGCGCACACCAACCTGGCGCGCAGCCTGGCAAAGCGCAACGTCATCGCGCCAGACCGTGACGCGTGTGTTGGTGGTACCGGTATCGATGGTGAGGATGTTCATGCGTGGCATTGCTTGGTGTGACTTGGGACACGGCCCGGGTTAAAACCATCCATGAGCCGCAGCGGGCGGCCCCAGGTTGACTTGAGAATTGCCGCCGCTCATGAAGACGTCATCCGGAAACAGCAGCATCGCGGGGTCAAGTTGGGGGTGCGCACCACGATCATGAGCGGTTTTTTAGAACGAGTGAACGATACCCGTATAGGCACCCAGCTGGTTCTTGCCCGGCGCCGGGTTGTTGTTGGTCGCTTCTACCGAGAAGTTGGCGGTGGCGCTGTTCTGCACGGTGCCCACGCTCGCGTACAGCATCGTGCGCTTGGACAGGTTGTAGTTCGCGCCGGCCATGAACAGGTTGGCGTTGCCGCCACCGTGGTTCACGTTGACGCGGTAGGCCGCGCCGATCAGCGTCAGCGCCGGCGTGAGTTCGTAGTTGATGCCCAGCCAATAGTGGTTCGCCTTGGTCGGGGCGCCCGCTGCGGCATCCGGGGCCGACAGGTTTTCATACACGGCAAACAGCTTCGCCTTGCCGATCGTGTACGTACCGCCGACCGTCGCTTCCTTCGAGAAGTTGAAGATGTCGCTGAACTTGCCGTTGCCGTCGCGGATCACGTCGTAAATCGCGCGCACTTCCAGCGGACCGGCGGAGTAGACAGCAGACACGCCATCGCGCCGGCTGTTCGTGAAGGAGCCCGGCTGCTCGCCCAGCCCGCTCTGCAGACCGATCTGGAAGCCGCCCCAGGTCGGGCTCTGGTATTCGACGATGTTGTTGGCACCCGGCCAGTTGCGCCCGCGCACGAGCGTGGCCGAGCCGATGAACTGTTGGCCGGTCGGGTCGAGGAACCAGACGTCGTTGCTGATGAAGAGGTTCTTGCCCGCAGTCAACGTGCCCCAGGTCGGGCTGGACAGGCCGACGTACGAACGGCGGTTGAAGAGCGCATCGCCGTTGGTTTTGCCCTGGGCTGCGCCGAAGCCGGATTCAAGCCGGAACACTGCCTGCAGACCACCGCCCAGATCCTCCTTGCCCATGAATCCGAACATGCTGGTCCCCCACTGGTTGTCGGCGGCGCGCCAGAGGCTGCCGCCCGGCGAGGTCGCGGTGGGGGCGACGTTGTTCTGGTAGTCGATGCCGCTGGCGACGCGGCCGTACAGCGTGACGCTGGTTTGTGCGAGGGCGGGAGCGGTCCAGCCAGCGAGCGCAAGGCCGCACGCCAGCATCCCGCGAACAGCGGTGGTTCGATTCATGACGTCTCCTGAAATGTTTTTGTAGGCGGGGTCCGGTGCGTCGCGTGGTTTGAGATCGCTGGAGGCACGCACCAGGCATCGTCACCGTCCCCAGGCGCATTTGTAGTTGGGGCAGCCTTAACGTGGCAAACTACAAATTCTTCGTGAGACGTTAAATTTTTCTTAACGAGAACGCATGCCACGGCGCCTCCCTCCCCTTAATGCATTGCGCGTCTTTGAAGTCGCGGGCCGTCACCTGAGCTTCAGCCGGGCTGCGGATGAGCTTTGCGTGACCAACGCCGCCGTCAGCCACCAGATCAAGCAGCTCGAAGATCATCTGGGCAAGAAGCTCTTCGCACGCCGCAACAACCAGCTCACGCTCACAGACGCGGGCGACAACTACCTGCCCCGCGTGCGGGACGCGCTGCGTGCGCTCGAACAAGCCACCGACCTGTTGATGGACACCGCCGATGCGCCCCTGCGCGTGGCCGTGCCCCCAACCTTCGGCGCCAAATGGCTGGTGCCGCGGCTGTACCGCTTCTTCAACCAGCACCCGCACGTGCGCGTCGAGGTGTCGACCGCCGATGTGCAGGACCACGGCCAGTTCGATCTCTGCATTGATGACCGGCAAGTCAACGCACCCAATCTGCGCGTCGAGTGGTTCACCTCCACCGATTTCTTCCCGGTGTGCAACGCCACGCTGCAGGCCGCCATCCGCATGCCGCAAGACCTCGCCACACACACGCTGCTGCACGAGCGCGGCGGACGCCATCTCGCGCATCATCCGACATGGCGGCAATGGCTCGACGAGGTGGGCGTGCCCCAGATCGATGCCACGCGCGGGCCGGCGTTTTCCGAGGCGCTGATGGCGCTGCAGGCGGCCATTGACGGCCAGGGCGTGGCGCTCGGGCAGGGCATCCTCGTCGAATACGACATCGCCGCCGGACGCCTGATGCGCCCACTGGCGACCGAAGCCTCGCTGCGCCTGTCGTACTACCTGATCCATCCGCACCAGGCGGCCGAGCACGCAGGCTTTGCACTGTTCCGCCAGTGGCTCGTCGACGAGGTTGCACGCGGCGGCGGCCGCGCACGCAACCAGCCCCCGGCAAGCGAGGTGTTTTGATTTCTTTTTGATTGTGGCGTGGCGGGCGCTCTACACTACTCGTCCCTGGTTGCACCGCGCCGAAGAAGGAGCCCGCCATGAGCTTCCCCCGCCCCGCCAACACCCCGTGGCTGGTCCCGTACCTGACCGTGCGCGACGCCTCGGCCGCCATCGCCTTCTATCGCAACGCGTTCGGTTTTGATGTGCAGGATGAAATGCACGACCATGGCCGCCCGATCCACGTCGAGATGACCTACCAGGGCCAGCTCATGCTGATGTTTGCGCCCGAAGGCGTCTTCGGCTCCACCGCGAAAGCCCCGGCCGGCGCGGGCTTTGAATGCCCGCAGAGCTTCCACCTGTATTGCGACGACGTCGACACCGTGTATCAGAACGCGCTCGACCAGGGCGCCGCGTCCATCATGGCGCCGCACGATGCCTTCTGGGGCGAGCGCTACGCCGCCGTGCGCGATCCCGACGGCTATCGCTGGGGCCTCGCCTGCCGCCCCGCAGCGGCCTGATCGCGCCATCGCCTGATCGCCTTACCCGATTCACCACAAGGATTGCTGTAATGGGGCTTCCCCGTTTTTTCGTCGACACGCCGCTGGCCCCCAACACCACCGTCACGCTGGACGAGTCCGTCACACGCCACATCCACGTGCTGCGCCTGGCCGCTGGCGATGACATCTGCCTGTTCGATGGCTCCGGCTACGAATTTCGTGCACGGCTCGACGCCATCAACAAGCGCGACGCCACCGCCAGCCTTGTCGACGCCACGCAGCCCGACACCGAGGCGCGCTACGCCATCACGCTCGCGCAAGGCATTGCCGGCGGCGACAAGATGGATTGGCTGATCGAGAAGGCCGTCGAACTGGGCGTCAATGCCGTCGCGCCGCTGCAGACCGAACGCGGCGTGGTGCGACTCTCCGGCGAGCGTGCCGTCAAGCGCGTGCAGCACTGGCAGGCATTGGTGCAAGCGGCCTGCGAGCAGTGCGGCAGAGCCCGCGTGCCGGTGGTCGCACCCGTCGCCACGCTGCGCGAATGGCTTGCCACCGCCAAGTCCACCGACGCGCCGCGCGTGTTGCTGTCACCGCGCGGCGCGCAATCGCTCACGCAGTGGGCCGTGCAATCGCGCACGCGCATCGTAGGCAGCGGCATCGTGCTGCTGATCGGCCCCGAAGGCGGGCTTTCGCCCGACGAGGAAGCACTTGCCGAATCTGCGGGTTTCTTACCACTGACACTCGGGCGACGTATTCTGAGAACGGAATCGGCGGCGCTTGTGGCCGTCTCCGCGCTGCACGCCGTGCTCGGCGAGTTCTAGGTTCTGACGACGAAACACTGACCGTTACTGGCCGTTTGATCCCACAGGTGGGCCTTTCCCCCGTGCCCGCCATCGACCAAAGGAGCTTCATCATGGGTCTACTCGATTCGATTCTCGGCGGCGGCAATGACGCCAGCGGCGCGCAATCGTCGTTGCTGGGCAACAAGAAAGTGCTGCTCGCCATGGGCGTGCTGGCCTACCTGGCGATGAAGCACAAGTCGCAAGGCGCGGGCGATGCGGCCGCGCCGCAAGGCCAGGAAGATCAGGGCGGCGGCCT
Organism: Ralstonia sp. PBBBR1; assembly: GCF_002256165.1. Classification (NCBI taxonomy): domain Bacteria; kingdom Pseudomonadati; phylum Pseudomonadota; class Betaproteobacteria; order Burkholderiales; family Burkholderiaceae; genus Ralstonia; species Ralstonia sp. PBBBR1. Next base: position 435,809 of record NZ_NKIL01000003.1, read on the forward strand.
GTTCGGTTCGCTCGGTGGCCTGCTGGGTGCGGCAGGCGGTGCCGGCGCGCTGGGCGGCCTGCTCGGCGGCGCTGGCGGAGCGGGTGGCCTTGGCGGTCTGCTTGGCGGTTTGCTGGGCGGCGGCAACGCCAATGCTGATCAGGCAGCGGTGGGTGGCCTCGGGCCGCTGCAGCAGATCCTGGAGCAAGCCGGCCTGGGCGAACAGGTGAAATCGTGGATCGGCAATGGCCAGAACCTGCCGGTGTCGGGCGAGCAGATTACGCAGGCACTGAGCGGCACGGGTGCGCTGGAGGAGGTGTCGAAACTGGCCGCCCACCTGGGCATCAGCGAAGGCGACCTCGCCAACCACCTCGCTGAAGGCCTGCCCGAAGCGGTCAACCACCTCACGCCGCAGGGCGCAGTGCCGGCGGCCTGAACGTCATCGCCGCACAGAAAAAAGCCCGCAATTGCGGGCTTTTCTTTTTTTGCGCTGGCAGTCAACCCGCGCTGTAGGCCATTCGGCCTGCTTCGTGCAGCGCCTGCACCACATGCAGCGCAGCCGGAGACAGCAACCGGTCGGTGCGCGTGATGATGCCGAAATCGTCCATCTGGCACGGCATCGCTATCGGAAGAATCGCCAGCATCCGATACGACGTGTAGTACTGCGCGACGTCGGTGCCGATCACGGCCAGCATGTCGCTCTGCTCAAGGATGCGCGTCAGGAACAGCAACGCGGAGGTTTCCACCACGCTGGACGGCGCTGTCAGGCTCTCCCGCTGGAACATCAAATCGAACCGGTGGCGCAGAACGCTGCCGATGGGTGGCACCACCCAGGTGGCCGGCTGCACATCGGCCAAGGTCAGCGACGGTTCTGCCAGCAGCGGATGCCCCGGCCGCGCCACCGCAACCACCGGTTCGTCGGCCAGCGGCTCGTAGCGCAGATGCAGCTTGTCGTGCTCGGCAAACAGGCGACCGACCACCAGGTCGAGCTTGTCCTGCGCCAGTCGTTCCAACAACACGTTGCTGCTTTCGATTTCCAGCGACACCCGCAGCCCCGGATGCTCGCGCGTGATCTGCGCCACCACCGGCGGCAACAGCCGCACGCCCGGCGAGGTGATGGTGCCCACCGCCACGTGCCCGAGGTGTCCCGCCTTGAGGCCGAGCACTTCCTCCTGCGCCTGGTCCAGGCTGCCGACGACTGCGCGCGCGTGGCGGATCAGCGCGTCGCCATAGCGCGTGGGCCGCATGCCGCGCGGCATGCGCTCAAACAGTTGCACATCCAGCATGGCCTCCAGCTCGCGCAGCAGCTTGGAGGCGGCGGGCTGCGTCATGTTGAGCGCGGCGGCCGCCCGGTGGATGTTGCCCTCCTCGGCAAGGGCAATCAGCAACAGCAATTGCCGCGTCTTCAGGCGCGCACGGACATACCAGGGGCTGTTCGACATCGGGTCTTCCTCGGGATATCAAATCGGATATCGGTCGCGGCCAATATTTCATTGGAAGGATATCAGGGTGCTCCGTACACTCGGTCCGATCAAAAAACCACAACCACACCGGAGACAACGGACGTGCCGCGCGGCCCGCAAGTGCTACGTTGCTGGGCGACGCGCGCGCCTCGACAACCACGTCCGTGACACACGCACCCATGTCGGAATCGAAACCCAAGCTGCGCTCGGCCCAATGGTTCGGCACCGCCGATAAAAACGGCTTCATGTACCGAAGCTGGATGAAGAACCAGGGCATCCCCGACCACGAATTCGACGGCCGCCCGATCATCGGCATCTGCAATACCTGGTCGGAGCTGACGCCGTGCAACGCGCATTTCCGCAAGCTGGCCGAACACGTCAAGCGCGGCATTTACGAGGCGGGCGGCTTTCCGGTGGAGTTTCCGGTGTTCTCCAACGGCGAATCGAACCTGCGCCCGACCGCCATGCTCACGCGCAACCTCGCGGCCATGGATGTGGAAGAGGCGATTCGCGGCAATCCGATCGACGCGGTGGTGCTGCTCACCGGCTGCGACAAGACCACGCCTGCCCTGCTGATGGGCGCAGCCAGCTGCGACGTGCCGGCCATCGTCGTGACAGGCGGGCCAATGCTCAACGGTAAGCTCGACGGCAAGAACATCGGCTCGGGCACGGCGGTGTGGCAGTTGCACGAATCGCTCAAGGCGGGCGAGATCGACCTGCATCACTTCCTGTCGGCGGAAGCCGGGATGTCGCGCTCGGCCGGCACGTGCAACACGATGGGCACGGCCTCCACCATGGCATGCATGGCCGAGGCGCTCGGCACATCGCTGCCGCACAACGCGGCCATTCCCGCGGTGGATGCGCGGCGCTACGTGCTTGCGCATATGTCAGGTATCCGCATCGTCGAGATGGCGCTGCAGGGGCTGACGCTGTCCAAGATCCTCACGCGCGCCGCGTTCGAAAACGCCATCCGTGTCAACGCGGCCATTGGTGGCTCGACCAACGCGGTGATCCACCTCAAGGCGATTGCCGGGCGCATTGGCGTGCCGCTTGAGCTGGAAGACTGGTCGCGCATCGGCCGGGACACACCGACCATCGTCGACCTGATGCCCTCGGGACGCTTCCTGATGGAGGAGTTCTACTACGCCGGCGGCCTGCCCGCCGTGCTGCGCCGCCTCGGTGAAGCAGACTTGCTGCCGCACCCCGATGCGTTGACGGTCAACGGCAAGACGCTGTGGGAGAACGTCAAGAGCGCGCCCATCACCGACGATGAAGTCATCCGCCCGCTCACCAACCCGCTGATCGACGATGGCGGCATTCGCGTGCTGCGCGGCAACCTCGCGCCGCGCGGTGCGGTGCTCAAGCCATCGGCCGCCAGTCCGGAATTGCTGCGGCATCGCGGCCGTGCGGTCGTGTTCGAAAACCTCGAACACTACAAGGAACGCATCGTGGATGAAGCGCTGGACGTGGATGCCAGCTCCGTGCTGGTGATGAAGAACTGCGGGCCCAAGGGATATCCGGGCATGGCCGAGGTGGGCAACATGGGCCTGCCGCCCAAGCTGCTGCGCCAGGGTGTGAAGGATATGGTCCGCATTTCCGACGCACGCATGAGCGGCACGGCCTACGGAACAGTCGTGCTGCACGTCGCGCCCGAAGCGGCGGCCGGCGGCCCGCTGGCCGCGGTGCAGGACGGCGACTGGATCGAACTCGACTGCGAAGCCGGCACGCTGCACCTGGACATCGCGCCGGAAGAACTCGCGCGCAGGCTGGCGGCCTACCAGCCCCAGCGTTCGCATGCCGAGGCAGGCGGTTACCAGCGCCTGTACGTCAACCACGTGTTGCAGGCTGACGAAGGCTGCGACCTCGATTTCCTGGTCGGCTGCCGTGGCGCCGCCGTGCCGCGCCACTCGCACTGAATCAACACACGCGTAGGAGACTGGCTTTGCCGATTGATCAACCCGCCGCGCACGCACCACGCTATCACGGCATCTTCCCGGTGGTGCCCACCACCTTCACCGAAACCGGCGAACTCGATTTGCCGAGCCAGAAGCGCGCGATCGATTTCATGATCGATGCAGGCTCCGATGGCCTGTGCATCCTGGCCAATTTCTCCGAGCAATTCTCGCTGTCGGACGACGAACGCGAAGTGCTCACCCGCACCGCGCTGGAACACGTGGCAGGCCGCGTACCGGTGATCGTCACCACATCGCACTACAGCACCCAGGTCTGCGCGCAACGCAGCCGCCGTGCGCAGGACATGGGCGCCGCCATGCTGATGGTGATGCCGCCCTACCACGGCGCCACCTTCCGCGTGCCCGAAGCGCAGATCTACGAATTCTCTGCGCGCGTGTCGGATGCGGTGGGCATTCCGATCATGATTCAGGACGCGCCGGCCAGCGGCACGGTGCTCTCAGCGGCGTTCCTCGCGCGCGTGGCCCGCGAAATCGAGCAGGTCGCCTACTTCAAGATCGAAACGCCCGGTGCGGCGGCCAAGCTGCGCGAACTGATCCGCCTCGGCGGCGACGCCATCGAAGGCCCCTGGGACGGCGAAGAAGCCATCACGCTGCTGGCCGATCTCGATGCTGGCGCCACGGGCAGCATGACCGGCGGCGCGTATCCCGACGGGATCCGGCCGATCATCGAGGCGCACGCCCAAGGGCAGCACGATCTCGCCTTCGATCTGTACCAACGCTGGTTGCCGCTCATCAATCACGAGAACCGGCAGGCCGGCATCCTGGCCGCCAAGGCGTTGATGAAGGAAGGCGGCGTGATCGCCTGCGAGGCATCGCGCCATCCGTTGCCACCGATGCATCCAGATACGCGCCGCGGCCTGATCGACATTGCCCGGCGGCTTGACCCGCTGGTCTTGCGCTGGGGGCGATAGCCATGCACGGTGACCGTTCCCCCGTTGCGATCGGCATTGTCGGCGTTGGCAAGATCGCGCGCGACCAGCATCTGCCGGCGCTTGCCGCGCAGCCGGGCTTCACGCTTGCGGCCTGCGCGAGCCCGCATTCGCGCATTGACGGCCTGCCGCATTACACGACGCTCGAGGCCATGCTGGCAGACGAACGCGCATTGCAGGCGGTCTCGCTGTGCACACCGCCGCAGGTGCGGTTTGCCCAGGCCCGCGCGGCGCTCGCTGCGGGCAAGCACGTGATGCTGGAGAAGCCTCCCGGTGCCAGCGTCTCGGAAGTGGCGATCCTCGCTGAACTGGCGCGAAAGCATCGCTGCACATTGTTCGCCTCCTGGCACTCGCGCCACGCGCCTGGCGTCGAGGTTGCTCGGGAGTGGCTTGCAAGCCGCGCCATCGTCTCGGTCAACGTGCAATGGAAAGAAGATGTGCGCCGCTGGCACCCGAACCAGGCATGGATCTGGGAGCCCGGCGGCCTGGGCGTGTTCGACCCCGGCATCAACGCGCTATCGATCCTGACCCGCATCCTGCCGCATGCGTTCTTTCTGACGGCGGCCAACCTGTGGGTGCCCGCCAATCAGCAGACGCCGATTGCCGCCCACCTCGCATTCACCGATGAACGCGGCACTGCCATCGCAGCGGAATTCGACTGGCGCCATGACGCAGGCGAACTCTGGCAGATCGGTGTGACCACGAGCGACGGCACCCTGCGGCTCGCCCAGGGCGGCAAGCAATTGACCATCGACGGCGCGGAGATCGACGTCGGCCCCGAACGCGAATACCCGAGCCTGTACACCCGCTTTCTCGAACTGATCGCCAGCGGCGAAAGCGATGTGGATGTCCGCCCGCTTCAGCACGTGGCCGACGCCATGCTGCTCGGTCGGCGCCATCTGATTGATCCGTTCGTGCCGTGAAGCACGCCCGACCCACGTAGTGCCATCAGAGCCATTCCAACGAGGAGACAACCATGCAACGCAAACTTCGCCGGCTGACCCTGTCCGCCCTGGCAGCCACCTTGTGCCTGGGGCCGCTGGCCGCCAGCCTGCCCGCCCACGCCGACGAGCCGCTCAAGATCGGCTTCCTGGTCAAGATGCCGGAGCAGGCCTGGTTCATCAACGAACAGAAGGCTGCCACGGCGCTTGGCCAGAAGGACGGCTTTTCGGTGGTGAACATCGGCACGCCCGATGGCGAAAAGGTGCTGTCCGCCATCGACAACCTGGGCGCGCAAGGTGCGAAGGGCTTCGTCATCTGCGCACCGGACGTACGCTTGGGGCCGGCCATCTCCGCACGCGCCAAGCACTACAACATGAAGTTCGTCACGGTTGACGATCAGCTCGTCGACTCGTCCGGCAAGCCGCTGGCCAACGTGCCGCACCTGGGCATGTCGGCGTTCAAGATCGGCAACCAGGTCGGCCAGGCTATCTCTGACGAGATGAAGCGCCGCGGCTGGAAGCCCGAGGAAGTAGGCGCGCTGCGCATCACCAATTACGAGTTGCCCACCGCCAAGCTGCGCACCGACGGCGCCACGCAGACGCTGCTGGCCGGCGGCTTCAAGAAAGAGAACATCTTCGACGCGCCGCAAAAGACAACCGACGACGCAGGCGGCTTCAATGCGGCGTCGCCGGTGCTGGCGCAGCATGCGGGCATCAAGAAATGGGTGATCTTCGCGCTCAATGAAGAGAGCGTGCTGGGCGGCGTGCGCGCCACCGAGCAACTGCACATTCCGGCCGCCGATGTGATCGGCGTCGGCATCAACGGGGCGGGCGAGGCGTTTGCCGAGTTCCAGAAGAAGGAGCCGACAGGCTTCTTCGGCACGATTGCCGTCAGCTCGACCAACCACGGAAAGGACAGCGCGGCAAACCTTGTCGAGTGGATCAAGACGGGCAAGCAACCGCCGGCCGATACGCAAACCACCGGCAAGCTGATGGTGCGCGGCAATTGGCAGGAAGTGCGCAAGGAACTGGGCATTTGATGCAACGCGCGGCGCGGGCCGGTCCCGCGCCCCACGCGCATCCGCAAAGAGCAATCGATGACAGTCCAATCACTTGATGAGAGCGGCCCGCCCGACGCTTCCGCTGACGCCTATCTGAAGCTCGACGGCATCACCGTGCGCTTTCCTGGCGTGCTGGCGCTCGACCATGTCTCGCTCGACATCCGCCGCGGCGAGGTGCACGGCCTGATGGGCGAGAACGGCGCGGGCAAGTCGACGCTGCTCAAAGTGCTGTCGGGCGTCAACCAGCCGGAGGTTGGCACGCTGTCGCTCGATGGCGTGCCGCAGCAGTTCACGAACACGCGCGCGGCCATTACGGCGGGCATCGCGATCATCTATCAGGAACTGCACCTCGTGCCGGAACTGACGGTGGCGGAAAACCTGATGCTCGGCGCGCTGCCCAACCGCTTTGGCGTGCTCGACGAGAAGACGCTGATCACCCGTGCGCTGCGCGAACTCGAACGGCTGGGCGAGAAGCTCGATCCGGCGCAACCGGTCAAGCATCTATCGATCGGCCAGCGCCAGATGATCGAGATCGGCAAGGCGCTGATGCGCGACGCGCGCGTGATCGCGTTCGACGAACCAACGAGTTCGCTCTCCTCGCGGGAGACGGCACAGTTGTTCCGCATCATCCGCGCGCTCAAGGCCGAGGGCCGCGCGGTCATCTACGTCACGCACCGCATGGAAGAGGTGTACGAACTGTGCGATCGCGTGACCGTATTCCGTGACGGCCGGCACATTGACACGTTCAACGCCGGGGCGAGCCTCGACCGCGAACGGCTGATCCGCTGCATGGTCGGCCGCTCGATCCAGGACGTGTACGGCTACAAGCCGCGCCCGCGCGGTGGGGTGAAGATCGACGTACGCGGCTTGATGGGGCCAGGCTTGACTGAACCCGCAACGTTCCGGGCGCATGCAGGAGAAATCGTCGGCTTTTTCGGGCTGGTCGGCGCGGGACGCTCGGAGCTGATGAAGCTGCTTTACGGCGCAGTCGGACCCACAGCGGGCGAGGTCCGCCTCAACGGCAAGCGCGTCCAGTTCAACACACCGCGCGATGCGGTGCGCGCGGGTGTTGCGCTCTGCCCGGAAGACCGCAAGCAGGAAGGCATCGTTGTCATCGCCTCGGTCTCGGACAACCTGAACATCAGTTGCCGGCGCCACTTCAGCCGCTTCAGCGTGCTGAACAACCGGCAGGAAGCGCGGACCACGAAGTCGTTCATCGACAAGCTCGCCATCAAGACACGCAACGGCGAGACGCCCATCGGCAAGCTCTCGGGCGGCAATCAGCAGAAGGTGATCCTCTCGCGCTGGCTGGCCGAGGACATTGACGTCTTCCTGATGGACGAGCCCACACGCGGCATCGACGTCGGCGCCCGCAGCGAAATCTACAGCCTGCTCTACGGCCTCGCCGAGACGGGCCGCACCGTCATCGTGGTGTCGAGCGATCTGGCGGAAGTCATCGGCGTGGCAGACCGCGTGCTCGTGATGAAGCAGGGCCGCATCGTCGGCGATCTGCCCCGAGAGCACGCCTCGCCCGACACCCTCATCAAACTAGCGCTGCCGCGCTAGCGCGCGCTTCACGCCTTCATGGAAACCGACCCTATGCAAACGCCATCCACCGAATCCGTGCCGGGCGGCGCGCCGTTGGCTGCCCCGGGCATACCCAGCCGCGCCGCGCTCACGTGGGAACTGGTCAACCGTTCCGGCATCGTCGTGGTGTTCCTCCTGCTGTTCACCGCGCTGGCCTTCACAGTGCCGGGCTTCGTCAGCAGCCGCAACATCCAGGGGCTGCTGCTCTCCGTCACCTTGATCGGCTCCATCTCGGTCACGATGATGTTCGTGCTCGCACTCGGCGAGGTCGACCTCTCCGTTGCCTCCATCGTCGCGTTCGCGGGCGTGGTGGCCTCCACGCTCATTACCGCAACGCACAGCGTGGTGCTTGGCGTCGGGGCCGGCGTTCTGGCGGGCGGCCTGGTCGGGCTCGTCAACGGCGTGCTGGTGGCGCGCTACCAGATCAACTCGCTGATCGTCACGCTGGCCATGATGGAAGTCGTGCGCGGCCTCGCCTTCATCACCTCCAACGGCGACGCGGTAATGATTTCCGAAGAGCGCTTCTTCGACCTGGGCGGCGGGTCATTCCTCGGCATCTCGTACCCGATCTGGAGCAACATCGTCGGCTTTGCCCTCTTCGGCTTCCTGCTCAAGAAAACGGTGTTCGGCAAGAACGTGCTCGCCGTCGGGGGCAATGAAGAGGCCGCACTGCTTGCTGGCCTACCGGTGACGCGCATCAAGATCGCCGTGTTCGTCTTGCAAGGTCTAGTGACAGGCTTTGCCGGCGTGATGCTGGCCTCGCGCATGAGCCTGGGCGATCCGAAAACATCGGTCGGGCTTGAGCTGGGCGTGATCTCGGCCTGCGTGCTGGGTGGGGTTTCACTCACGGGAGGAGTGGCAACCGTGTCCGGTGTGCTGGTCGGCGTTCTCATCATGGGGTCGGTGCAGAACGCAATGAGCCTGATGAACGTGCCGACGTTCTATCAGTACCTGATCCGCGGCGGCATTCTGCTGCTGGCGGTGTGGTTCGACCGCATTCGCCGCAATAAGCGGGCGAGTTGACAGGCCGGCGAGTTGACAGGCCGGTCGGTCTTCATACGGCAACAAAAAAGCCCGCAAGTGCGGGCTTTTCATTTAACGCCGATTGTCCGGCAGACGAGCAAGTTCAAGCGAACGAATAGAACACGCGGAACTGAACCTTGCGCTCGGCCCAGAATTCGGCCGCGTCGCGGAACACGTCGAGCAGCACTTCACGCGCTTCCTTGTCGAACTTCGGCTGGCACGGCAGGCCCTCAAGCACGATCACAAAACCCGGTTGCGGGCCGGCCTTGTAGATCATGTCGGTCAGGCAGTCGGCCAGGGCATCGAAGTTCTTGCCAAAATGCTTCGGGAACAGGAACTCACGCGCAATCACGTCGAGCACTTCGCTCTTGGTGGTCGCAGCCGCGCAGTTGGCGTACAGGAAATGCTGGCCAAGGCTGGCCGCCGACTCGGCCAGATCCGCCACGCGGAACGCGCGGATCGACTGCACGATATTCGGACGCACCGTCTTGAAGAGGTTCATGGCGTCTTCGCGACCTCCGTCGTCGTCCGTCTGAGTGTTGTCCTGCGTCATGATGTTCTGCGGTGCACTTTGAGGCAACTTGGTCGCCCCCCCGACGCGTGCGCCCAGGGCTTGCATCCCGACCACACCGTCGTACAGATTTTGCGCCTTGTGCCACGCATCGCGGGCCACGCGCTCATCGCGTGCGGTGAGCGAGTCGTCCAGCCCAAACATGTTGGTCGTCATCGCTGTATCCGTTGAAAACTGTTGTAGTGATCTTCCGTGTAGTAGCAGTCGTTGGCCGCTTGCTGGTCGCCGCCGCAGATGATGCGTCGGGCGCCGCGGTTGCGAGCCCCCCGCGTCTTCACGGTGTACTCGTGGTAATAGCCACGCCGCTGGGCAGGCAAACGCCGTTCATAGTTGCCGAACGTGATGCCGTCTTTGGCATAGGGGAACGGACCGCCCTGCTCGATCAGTGCCAGCGTGCGCTGCGCCTCGTTGGGCAGGTCTGCCGGGCGAATGGTTCCCACGGCGGCAGCCATGCCGGAGGTGTCCCGGGCGACCGCATTGGTCGGCAAGCCGGCCACCGACAACGCAAGCGTTGCCGCAAGCGCGCCACGCGCCATCGCCTGAGATACGGAGCGGCCGATCCACGCTCCAAGTCGCTTTGTCATCAGCAGGCCCTAACGGGAGAATCGCGCCGACCGGAGCCCGGCGCAGGTCACAAGCGCAGGTGGCCGTCCAATAACGATCCGGACAGCCGGTTTGCAGCTGAAAGCGAAGCGGCTCAATGCGCGAGAGGCCTGGCAGGAAATGACAAGTCGGGCGACTGCCGAAGACTTGGGGAATCCTTCCGCCTGCAAAAACCTACCCATTGCGCGCACCGAATAAGGCGACCCTGTCAGACGTGTGTACGGAAAACCGCCTTTTTGAACCCGTCTGGCCAGGATCAGACCTCATGTGCTCAGAAGCACCCCTTCAGCCCATAAGGGTACGCTCATCGATGACAACAATCAACCGACGGTGAAAGCCTGAAGGGTTTTTTGATATGGCTATTACGTCTTAAGAAATGTAAGCGCACGCAAACTTAGTGAATTAAAAAAGGGAGCGCAGCATCGTGCGCTCCCTTTTCCAGTGCAGTGGCGATCAGCGTTGTGCTTGTGCAGCGGCATCCACAACGGTCAGGGCCGTCATGTTGAGGATACGTCGCACCGTTGCCGACGGCGTGAGGATGTGCACCGGCTTTTTTGCGCCCAGCAGGATCGGGCCGATGGCGATGTTGTTGCCGGCGGCCGCCTTCAGCAGGTTATAGGCGATGTTGGCGGCATCGATATTCGGCATGACCAACAGGTTAGCTTCGCCCTTGAGCGTCGAATCCGGCACCAGCGAGTCCCGCAGCTTCTCGTCGAGCGCGGCGTCGCCATGCATCTCACCGTCCACTTCCAGGTTGGGGGCGCGTTCGCGCAGGATAGCCAGCGTTTCGCGCATCTTGACGGCGGAAGGCGCCTCCGACGAGCCGAAGTTGGAGTGCGACATCAGCGCGACCTTTGGCTTGATGCCGAAGCGGCACAGTTCCTCGGCGGCCATGATGGTGATCTCGGCCAATTGCTCGGCGGTCGGGTCGACGTTGACGTGCGTATCTGTCAAGAAGATCTGACGGCCAGGCAGGACCAGACCGTTCATGGCGGCGTACACGCAGTTCGTGCCACCGATGACCTGGTCGATGTAGCGCAGGTGCGCAGCGGTGGTGCTGACCGTGCCGCAAATCATGCCGTCGGCTTCGCCCTTGTGGATCATGACGGCGCCGATCAGCGTCGAACGGCGGCGCACTTCCAGCTTCGCGTACTGCGGCGTCACGCCCTTGCGCGCCATCAGCTTGTAGTACGTTTCCCAGTAGTCGCGGAAGCGCTCGTCGTGCTCGGGGTTCACCACGGTGAAATCCACGCCTTCACGCAGACGCAGGCCGAAGCGTTCGATGCGGTGGGCAATCACGCTCGGGCGGCCGATCAGGATTGGGCTGGCGAGCTTTTCATCCACAACGATCTGCACGGCACGCAGCACGCGCTCTTCTTCGCCTTCGGCAAAGATGATGCGCTTGTTCTCCATCGGCACCTTGCGGGCGGCCGAGAAGATCGGCTTCATCAGCGTGCCCGAGTGGTAGACGAATTGCTGCAGGTGCTGGCGGTAGGCGTCCATGTCTTCGATCGGACGCTGCGCCACGCCCGAGAGCATGGCCGCCTGCGCCACGGCCGGCGCGATCTTGACAATCAGGCGCGGGTCGAAGGGCTTCGGGATCAGGTATTCGGGGCCGAACGACAAGTCCTGGATGCCGTAGGCGGAAGCGACGATGTCGCTTTGCTCCTGGCGAGCCAGTTCAGCCACGGCGTGCACGGCGGCAACTTCCATCTCACGCGTGATGGTGGTCGCGCCCACATCCAGCGCGCCGCGGAAGATGAACGGGAAGCACAGGACGTTGTTGACCTGGTTCGGGTAATCCGTGCGGCCGGTGCCCATGATGACGTCCGGGCGCACTTCCTTGGCCAGTTCCGGCAGGATTTCCGGGTTCGGATTGGCCAGCGCGAAGATGATCGGCTTGTCGGCCATCTTCTTGACCATGTCCTGCTTAAGCACGCCGGCGGCGGACAGGCCCAGGAAAATGTCAGCGCCATCGATGACTTCGGCCAACGTACGCAGATCGGTCTTCTGTGCGAAGTGCGCCTTGTCCGGATCCATCAGTTCGGTACGGCCTTCGTAGACCACACCGGCCAAGTCCGTCACCCAGATGTTTTCGCGCGGCAGGCCGAGGTCGACCAGCAAGTCCAGGCAGGCCAGCGCCGCAGCGCCCGCGCCCGACGCCACCAGCTTGACCTTCTTGATGTCCTTGCCGACCACCTTGAGCGCGTTGGTGATGCCTGCGCCCACGACGATGGCGGTGCCGTGCTGGTCATCATGGAAGACGGGGATCTTCATGCGCTTGCGCAGTTCGCGCTCGACGAAGAAGCACTCCGGTGCCTTGATGTCTTCGAGGTTGATGCCGCCGAAGGTCGGCTCCAGCGAGGCGATGATATCGACAAGCTTTTGGGGGTCTTTTTCGTTGATCTCGATATCAAACACATCGATACCGGCGAATTTCTTGAACAGGCCCGCCTTGCCTTCCATGACCGGCTTCGAGGCTTCCGGTCCGATATCGCCCAGGCCGAGCACGGCCGTACCGTTGGTCACCACGCCGACGAGGTTGCCGCGGGCGGTGTAGCGGAACGAGTTGGTAACGTCTTCGACGATCTCTTCACAGGCGGCGGCAACACCCGGTGAATACGCCAGGGCGAGGTCGCGCTGGTTCGACAGCGGCTTGGTCGGCGTGACGGAAATCTTGCCCGGGGTCGGAAACTCGTGGTACTCCAGCGCGGCCTTGCGCAAGGCGGCGCGCTGCTGCGCCTTGAGTTCTTCATCCGTGCGGGCGGGCTGCTGAGGCTGGGTATCCACCGTGGTCATGGGTCTCTCGTATCGGGTGGCCAGCGCGCGCGCCGGCCGTCGCATCTAGCGGGCCACCGGGATACCCTCACGAGCGCCACGGGAATACGGTCCGCCTCCTTGGGCCCGTCATTTTATATAGTGAAAAGCGATCTCACAACGGGATTTTGGGTGGGAGTGCCATGCGCATTCGCTACAATATTTCACCGTCCTGTCACGGCACCATCGGGCTTGCCCCATATTCCTCCATCGCCGCTGCCGTGTCCAAGCCCGTCCAACCCCGCAACTCCGCTGATGATGCGTCAGACCTCTCCGAATTTGGCCTGATTCGCCGTTATTTCACGCGGCCGACGCCAAGAGCGACATTGGGCGTGGGCGACGATTGCGCCTTGCTCGGGCCACGTCCTGGGTACGAATTGGCGATCTCCACCGACATGCTGGTCGCCGGTCGTCACTTTTTTCCCCATGCGGAGCCCCGCGCACTTGGGCACAAAGCGCTGGCTGTCAACCTATCGGATCTGGCTGCCATGGGTGCGGAGCCACGTGCTTTTACGCTGGCCGTGGCGCTTCCCGAAGCCGACCCCGCCTGGCTCAAACCGTTTTCCGAAGGCCTGCTCGCCCTAGCGGATGCCTTTCACTGTGAACTCATTGGCGGTGACACAACGCGGGGGCCGCTCACGCTGAGCCTGACCGTCTTCGGCGACGTCCCCCTCGCTGCGGCATTACGCCGCGACGCCGCCCGTCCCGGCGATGACCTCTGGGTCTCGGGCACTGTCGGCGATGCGCGACTCGCGCTGGGTGCCCTGCGCAACGAATGGGCGCTTACGCCCGAAGCGCTCGCACAAGTGCAGCCACGCATGGACATGCCGACGCCGCGCGTGGCACTCGGTCTGGCATTGCGCGGTGTCGCCCGGGCGGCGCTCGACGTATCGGACGGCTTGTTGGGCGATCTTGGCCACATCCTCACGCAATCCCGCGTTGGGGCGACGGTCATGGTCGACGATGTCCCGCGTTCGCCGACGCTGGCCGCGCAGTCCCGGGCGCTTCAGCTGCAATGCACGCTGGCCGGCGGCGACGACTACGAACTGTGCTTTACTGCTCCTGCCGATGCTCGCGACGCTGTGATCGCAGCGGGCCAGCGTGCGGGGGTGGCTGTCACACGCGTCGGCCGCATTGACGCCGAAACCGGCTTGCGCCTCGTCGATGCCCAAGGTGAGCCGGTCATCTTCACGCATGGCAGCTTCGACCATTTCTCTTCCGCATCATGATGTCTTCCGCTCCCTTCCCGCCCTCCAATCCGCCGGGCCAGCCTGAAACCGTCGTCCTTGAGGCGGGCCAGGCCGCACAGGTACGCCGCCCGACGGCGCGCTTCATGTTCGGCCATCCCGCACGCATTCTCGCGCTCGGCTTCGGCACGGGCCTATCGCCAATCCTGCCGGGCACGGTCGGCACGCTGTACGCCTGGCTGATCTATGTGGTGTTGGCGCGCTGGGTTTCAGGGCCGACTTGGCTGCTGATCTCGGCCGTTGGTTTCGTGATCGGCATCTGGGCATGCACACGCACCGCACGCGATCTGGGTGTGGCAGACCACGGCGCCATGGTGTGGGACGAGATGGTGGCGTTTTGGATCGTGCTGGCGTTTGTCACGCCCACCACGCTGGGCGGGCAGTTCGCCGCATTCCTGTGGTTCCGCTTCTTCGACATGGTCAAGCCGGCGCCCATCCGCTATTACGACCGCACGCTCAAGGGCTTCGGCGTGCGCGGTGGCTACGGCGTGATGGTCGATGACATTTTGGCGGCGTTCTACACGCTGCTTGTGTTCGCGCTGTGGCGCTCGTTTTGACGTTTGACGACCGAAGCTTCGAAGGTATCGCAATGGCTGAATCCCGCGCCCTGGCCCAATTGGCCGAACTCGTCGCTGACACGCTCCACAAGCGCAGCCTGATGATGGCATCCGCCGAGTCGTGCACTGGCGGGCTGGTGTCCGCCGCCATCACCGACGTATCGGGTTCTTCCGCGTGGTTTGAGCGCGGCTTCGTCGTCTATTCCAACGAAGCGAAATCGCAGATGTTGGGCGTTCCGGCGGCGCTGATCCGCGAACATGGCGCCGTGAGCGAACCGGTGGCGCATGCCATGGCTGAGGGCGCAGTGCTCAACAGCCGCGCGCAGGTGGCCGTCGCGATTACCGGTGTGGCGGGCCCGACCGGCGGTACGCCCGACAAGCCCGTCGGCATGGTGTGCTTTGGTTGGAGCAACCGGCTGCAAACGCGCGTGGAAACGCGCCACTTCAAGGGCGATCGCAAGCAGGTTCGCCTGCAGGCTGCCGAGCACGCGCTGCGCGGCGTACTCGACTTCCTCGACTCGGCGGAATGCTGATCTAGATCTCGCTGGGATGATCCGGCCGGCGACGATCTCCGTGATCGTGTTCCGGCTGGTGCTCGTGATCGTGCTCGTGCCGACGGTCGCGATCATGATCGCGGCGCGTTGTCTCGTGCTGGTGGGTGTCGTCGCGCTCTTTCTCGAGCTTGCGGTCCGGGTCCTTGCCGGTCTCTTCCCGGTGCGTACCGGCCACGGGGCCGTGCGGATGCGTGGTCATGGCGTCCTCGCTCTCGCCGCAACCGGACCGACAGTGCCGATCAGGTGCGGAACTGGTTGATCTGATTGCGTGTGGCCTCAGCCATGCGGCGGGCGGCATCGGCGAAATCGCTGTCGGTGCTGGCGTAAAGAATGGCCCGGGACGAGTTGATCATCATGCCCGTGCCATCGGCCGTGCGGCCAGCGCGCACCGTGGCTTCGATGTCGCCGCCCTGGGCGCCCACGCCCGGAATCAGCAACGGCATGTCGCCGACAATTTCACGCACCTTGGCAATTTCTTCCGGGAAGGTCGCGCCCACCACCAGGCCCATCTGGCCGCTGGTATTCCACACGTCGCGCGCGCGTTCTGCCACGACCTGATAGACCGGGCGGCCATCGGTTTCCAGAAACTGCACGTCGCTGCCGCCGGCGTTGGACGTGCGGCACAGCACGATCACGCCCTTGTCGGCGTGTGCGAGATACGGCTGCATCGAGTCAAAACCCATGTACGGGCTGACGGTGACGGCGTCGGCCTGGTAGCGCTCGAAGGCTTCCTTGGCGTAGTGCTCGGCGGTTGAGCCGATGTCGCCGCGCTTGGCATCAAGAATGACGGGAACGCCCGGATAGGCTTCGTGGATGTAGCTGATGAGCTGCTCGAGCTGGTCTTCGGCGCGCTGCGAGGCAAAGTAGGCGATCTGCGGCTTGAACGCGCAGACCAGGTCGGCGGTCGCGTCCACGATGGCGCGGCAGAACGAGAAGATCGCTCCGCCCGTGCCGGTCAGCGACGCCGGCAGGCGTGCCGGGTCAGGATCGAGCCCGACGCACAGCAGGGAGTTGTTGCGTTGCCAGGCGGCAGCCAGTTGTTCGGTAAATCGCATGGTATCGGGAATGTAAGAGCGGCCGGCCGGCCGCATGACTTGTCTGCATTTTACTCGTCAGGCAACCCGGCGGCGGCATCTTCCGGACGTGGTGCCCGCCCCACGCGTGCGCGGCACGCCACCGCATGTGGCTGAACCCGCCGCCTCTTTAGGCTACACTCGGCGCGATTTTTCGCCGCCCGTTCAACGCCTGCTTCAAGGAAACACCCCATGATCAATCTGTTCGTCGTGCAAAAAGGTCGTCTCGCGCAGGAACAGGTTGAAGAACGCAGTGAACTGCTGCAGCACAAGCCGATCTGGATCGACGTGATCGACCCAGACGACGAAGAGCTGGCGTGGATCAAGGAAGCCTACGGCGTGGTGCTGCCCGAGTTGGAGCAACTGGGGGACCTGGAAGCCTCCGCCCGCTACTTTGAGGGCGAAGACGGCCACATCCACATCCGCACCGATTTCCTTCTCGACGAAGAAACCACCTCGCGCAACGTGCGCGTGGCCTTCGTGCTGACCAAGGATGTGCTCTTCTCGATCCACGGCGAAGATCTGCCCGCGTTCCGGCTGGTGCGCATGCGTGCGCGGCTGCGCCCGGGCTCGGTGCGCAATGCCAAGGATGTGCTGATGGATCTATACGCCACCGACGCGGAATACTCGGCCGACTCTATCGAAGAAGTCTACGAACGCCTCGAAGATGCCAGCAAACGCGTGCTGGCCGATGAGGTGACCGACGCCGCCGCCGCCGATGTGCTGGAGATCATCGCCCGCGTGGAAGACTTGAACGGCCGAATCCGCCGCAATGTCATGGATACGCGCCGCGCCGTGTCATTTCTGCTGCGCAGCCAGTTGCTCTCGGCCGACCAGCAGGACGAAGCGCGCCAGGTGCTGCGCGACATCGATTCCATCGAGAACCACACGGCGTTCCTGTCGGACAAGGTCAACTTCCTGATGGATGCCACGGTCGGCTTCATCAACATCAACCAGAACAAGATCATCAAGCTGTTCTCGGTGGTGTCGGTGGCGCTGATGCCACCCACGCTGATCGCCTCGATCTACGGCATGAACTTCAAGGTGATGCCGGAGCTGGACTGGGCCGAAGGCTACCCGTACGCGATCGTGATGATGGTGGTGTCGGCGGCGATTCCGCTGGTGTACTTCCGCCGCAAGGGCTGGCTGAAGTAGCCCTGTGCCAGGTCAATCCGGCAGCGTGGCCGAGCCCATGCGGTTGGCGATCACAGTGGCCTTGCGCGTGAAGTTGACGTGCACGTTGGCGCAATAGCTCTTTTTGTCGAAGCACTTCGGTGCAGGCAGCGCGGCCGCCAGTCGCGCTGCCTGACCTACCGTGAGTTGCGAGGCCGGGCGCTTAAAGTAATGCTGCGCCGCCGCTTCCGCGCCGAACACACCCTCGCCCCATTCCACCGAGTTCAGATAGATCTCGAGAATGCGTTCCTTATCGAGCCAGAACTCGAGCATCCACGTGATGACAAGTTCTTCGCCCTTGCGCAGGTAGTGGCGTTCGCCCGAGAGGAACAGGTTCTTGGCCAATTGCTGCGTGATGGTCGAACCGCCCGCGACCACGTGGCCGCGCCGCTTGTTCTTCTCCCACGCGTCGAGCATGGCGTCGACTTCCCAGCCACTGTGCGAGACGAAATCCGCGTCTTCACTGGCGATGACCGCGCGTTTGAGGTTGCGCGAGATCTGGTCGTAATTGACCCAGCGGTGGTCGACCTTACAGGTGAAAACATTGGCGCCGCACAAGCGCATACGCTCAGCGCGCATGAAACTCGTAGACGACGGATCAAATACCTGCCAACTCGCGATGGCAGCGAAGAAGTACAGGTTGAGTGCGACCACGCCCGCAACGAAGCAGCCGATCACGTAGCCGAACCAACGCGTCATCGCAGGGCTGCGCTCCAGGTTCAGCGAGGCGCGCGCGCCGCGACCGCGGCTTCGCCCTGCAGCCCTTCGCGCATGGCGAGCAGCACCGGCGCGGTGTCCGGGCGCACGCCGCGCCAGACGAAGAACGATTCCGCGGCCTGCTCCACCAGCATGCCCAGGCCGTCCCATGCGCGGGCGCCGTTGCGCCGGGCGAACTCCATGAACACCGTCGGACGCGGGCCGTACATCATGTCGTAGGCCAGCGCGTTGGGGCCGAACACGGTGGTCGGGATCGGCGGCACTTCGGCCTGCAGGCTGCTCGCCGTGGCGTTGATGATGACGTCGAAAACGTCGTCCGCAGCAAGCTCGTCATAGCCCCCGCCCACGAGTTCAACCTCGTGCAGCTTGGCCGAGACCTCGAAGCGCTCGACCAGCCTGTTGGCGCGATCGGCCGTGCGGTTGGCCAGGAACACGCGCGCGGGCTTGTGCTCCAGCAGCGGCAGCAGCACGCCGCGCGCCGCACCACCCGCGCCCAGTAGCAGCACGCGCTCGCCTTCGAGCGCGTTGCCGATGTTGTGGGTGATGTCGCGCATCAGGCCGACGCCGTCGGTGTTGTCGCCAAAAATCTCTTCGCCATCGAACTTGAGCGTGTTGACCGCGCCGGCCGATTCCGCCCGCAGCGACAACGACGTCGACATGGCATACGCATCGAGCTTGAACGGCACCGTCACGTTGAGCCCGCGTCCGCCTTCACGCACGAAGGTCATCACGGTTTCGTCAAACGCGATCAACTCGGCGTAGATACGGTCGTAGCGGATGCGCTGCCCGGTCTGCTGCGCAAACGCGGCATGGATGATGGGCGACTTGCTGTGCGCGATCGGGTTGCCGATCACGCCATAGCGATCTGTGGGCGGCGCGCTCGCGGCGGCGAGGATGGCCTCTTGAAACGACGACGGCATGGACGACGAAATCAACGGGTCTGCAGGTGGGTTTCCAAGCCTGCGCGGGTGAACTTGAACGTGGCGACCACATCCTGGATGTCGACGCGCTTGCGCATCTCGGCCGGGAAGGCGCCAAACGGTGAAGACGAACGCACGATGGCCACGGCCTGGCGATCCAGCGCGGGGTTGCCCGAGCTCTTTGCGATCTCGATGCCTTCGATCTTGTAGCCGTCCTGGTTATAGCCGAGCTGGCCTTCGCGGTTGATGCTGATCACGACGATCATCTCGCCATACAGCGGGCGGCCGTTCTGGCTGGGAAAGTTTGCGGTGCCGCGGGCTTCGATCTTGCGCCGCACGGCATCGTAGTAGCGGGCGTAATCCACCTGGCGGGCGCTGGCGGCTGTCAGCACATTGCGGCGCGGGCGCTTGGCGTAGTTCTCGAGATTCCGGTCGATCTCGGCCTGCAGCCGGGCGATTTCGTCTTGCGTGGTGCGGTCGTCGGTGCCGTTGGTGGGCGACGGCTGCGGACGCTCGCCGGGCTTGACCTGACGATCGTTGACCAGCGGCGCGCGCTCGGTCGATTGCGTCAGCAGGCGGCGCTGCTCTTGCTCGAGATACTCAACGCGGCGCTGTGTGAGCTTGATGGCGTCGCCGGTCTGCTCATTGGTGTCAGCGGGCAGCGGCGTGGTGGCGCGCTGCTGGTCATATTCGCCACCGCCGTTCAGGTTGACCTGGGCCACGGCCGTCGCCTTGGACGGTGCCGTCGACGACTTGGCGTTGACCAGCACCACATCCAGGCCCGGATCGTCGCGCTTGATATCGAACGCCTCGGGGGCCACCACGCGCACGAACAGCAGTACAACATGCACGGCCAGCGACACCACCAGCGCCTTGGTGAGCGTGCTGCTGCCGGACCAGTCCGGACGGTTTGCGAGGGCGGCCATGGGGCGATTCCTGGTCGATGCGCGAAGAATGAAGGTCAGGTTGCGATTGTAGTTAGGCAGCGGCGGGCGTTCCACCGCTCTCGCCGTCTTGCGGCGGCGGCGCCACAGCAGCGTCGGCTTCTGCGCGAGCCTCTTCCCCATCAGCAGCCGGTTGTGGTTCGGCCGGCACATCAGCCTCTGCCTCGGCCAGTTCTTCTTCAATGGCTTCGGCTTGTGCGCCCGCTTCGGGCGCGAGGATTTCAACCACGCGGCACGACACTTCCAGGCTGACCTCGTCGGTGTCCAGGATATCGAGCACGACATGCGTGCCGCGTGGCGTCTGTGCCAGTTCCGGCACCTTCGTCACCAGCGGAATGTCGGCGAAGCGCACGGCGCCTTCCTTGAGCACCACGGCTTGCATGCGCGTTCGGTTTTCCTGCTTGAGCCAGCGCAGGCACCAGTAGCGCTCCATGGTCGACTGGTGGTCGGCATAGGCAGCGTAGGTGGCTTCAAAGTCGGCCACGGCGGCCAGCAGGTCGGCATCTTTGGGCTTGAACGGCGCGATCAGCTTGGCCGTCACGCCATGCTGCGCCACCGCAGCGATCTGCCATTGATTGACCAGATCGACATAGCGGCGCAGCGGCGAGGTGCTCCACGCATACTGCGCCACGCCCAGACCTTCATGCGGCGCCGGATACGTCTGCATGCGCGTGCGGTGCATACCCCAGGCCTTCTGCGTGCGATAGATGCCCGGCACCCCAGCGTCGGCCAGCATGCGGCCCCACGTGCTGTTGGCCAGGATCATCAATTCGGCGACGATCTTGTCCAGCGGCGAGCCGCGTTTGCGCTGTTCGATCCGCACGCGCTCGCCGCCACCATTGGCCTCGGGAATCGCATCGATGTAGAACGAATAATCGCCCTTCTGCGCGCCCTCGGGCTTCAGGCCGCTGGCAATGCGTGCCTGCTGGCGGCCGTCGTACAACGCGCACACAAACGGCCACAACACGGCCAGTTCGGCCTTGAACGGGTAGTCGCCCGAGCCATCGGCCAGCGCGTCGGCGGTGATCACGTCGTCGAGCAGGTTGTGGCGCAGGTTGGCCGCCACGGTCACGGATTCGCAGCGCGTCTCGCTGGCGGTGACCGTCCACGTGGCGCGGTCGACCGTCGCGTACAGCGACAGCGCCGGGCATGCGCGCCCTTCCTGCAGCGTGTAACGGTCAACCACCGACTCCGGCAACATCGTGATCTTGTCGCCGGGGAAATACACGGTCGACAAACGCTGGCGTGCAATCACGTCCAACGGCTCGCCACGCTGGATGCCGAAGCCCGGCGCGGCAATGTGAATACCGATCCGCACCGTGGCGTCATCAATGGGCGTAACGGAGATGGCATCGTCGATTTCCGTGGTGGTCACGTCATCGATCGAAAAGGCGCGCACGTCGGCGGCCGGCAGCTCCATCGCCGGTTCCGGCACGGTCACATCCGGGAAGCCGGTGCCCTTCGGGAAGCATTCCGAAAGGAAACGCGCCTCATGCAGCGCGCGGGCATTGGCAATGCCGCCCACTGCCACCATCAGGCGCATCGGCGACAGGCCCAGCGCCGTGCACGCCGCATCGAGCGCCTTGTATTCGAGACTGTTCTTGTCCGGCTTGAACAGCAGTTGCAGCGTCTTGCCGCGGAAGGCCTCGGGCAGTCGCATCGCCTTCAGCTCGGCTTCGTATTCGGCTTGCAGAGCAGCTTGCTGCTTCTTGCGCTCCAAGCCTGCGAGCGCGGCCTTCAGTTGGTCTTCAGGTGCGCGCTGATAGCGGCCTCGGCCCTTGCGGCGGAAGTAGATCGGCGAGCCATGCAGCGCGATGGCCAGCGCCGCCTGCTGTGTGGCATTGGCGCCGGCGCCAAAATACTCGCCGGCCAAATCGGTGAAGCCGAACTCGTCCGCTGAAGCGCATTCCCAGAGGAAATCCAAGTCGATCTCTGCCGACAGCGCCTGGGCCGCCTGCGACAACTCGCCGGCGGACGGCTGCGCGAATTGCAGCAACACGTCGCGCGACTTGACCTTGGTGCGCTTGGCGCTCGGCAACTCGACCTGATAGGCCTCGCCCTGTTGGGACAAGACGGTGCCCGCGCGGATTTCGCCGCCTTCTTCAAACAGCAACTGCATGGATTTGTATGGATCGCGGCACTCGCACGAGCAGGCACCGCTTTGAATGAGTGGAATGACCGCGCGCCCTGACGTGACAACGTTACGCGCGGCGATAAAAAGTTGGGGGCGATGATACCGCACTGGCTCGACGCCCGGCCCGCGAAATACGCTTACCGCGGAGGTTGGAAGCGAGCCAGCGCAGGTAGGAAAACCTCCGTTACCAGCATCGCGCTCGCTCCGCGCCGGAAGACCGACCGGCGGGCTGGCAGCCGGGCGGTGCCGACAACAGGCGCATCGCCTAGCGCGTCATGCGCGCGGCGCACCAGCGGGTGGCGCGCGTCCAGCAAGGCGAATTCGAAACCACCGCGCTCGACACGCGGATCGGCAAACAGCGAGTGGCCCAGCGGCTGCGTCCCCAGCGCTTTCAGGAACGGCCAGTCGAGCGCCACACTGCGCGGATGCACGATCGTGTGTGCATAGACCACCGGGATCTCGTCGCAGATCAGCAGGACTTCGCGGACCAGCGTCTCAGCAGGGCCCGACATGCCAAGACAACGCCACTCGTCACGCAACGGCATCGCGCGCCGCTGGCCGAGCAATTGCACGCGAAAGCGCGACGATGCCGCACGAAGCCTGGCCGTCAGCGAATCGGCGCCTACGGCCCAGCGCGCCCAGTGCCGGTCATAGACCACTGCCGGAGGCAACGCGCTGCGCCAGAGGCCCCGCGGGTACGACGGGAAATCGGTCATGCGGCACAAAAAGGGTGGGCCGCCAACAGATCGGCTGGAACGCCGCAGAACACGAGCACTTCGTCCATATACTGCGCGAAGTCGCTGATGCCGTGGTCGCTGCCGTCAATGAGGCGAGTGGCCGCGCCAGGAAAGTGATCGAGCATTTCGCGGTAGTCGAGCACCTCGTCGCCGGTGGCGGCGAGCAGGTAGTAGCGCTCGGGCTGCGTGATGGCGGGTACGGCCAGCGCGCGCAGCTCATCCAGATGATGCGGCTCGACGCGGATCGTGCCACCGCCATGCCACAACGGCTGTTCGCCGACGTATTTGGCGAGATCCCGCTCAGGACGCGTAGCCGGATTGAGCATTGCCGCGCGAAGCCCATGGCGCTCTGCCAGCCAAGTGGCGTAAAAGCCGCCCAGAGACGAGCCGATGAGTGCCGGCTTGGTGCCGTCACGCGCACTCAGCTCCGCGATCAGCGCATCTGTCTCGGCCATCGCCTCGCGCGGCGAGACGGGCAGCATCGGGCATACGTACTGATTCGCCAGCCCTACGGACGCCATCCGCCTGCCTAGCAGCTGCGCTTTGAACGAGCGCGGCGACGAACGAAATCCGTGCAGATAGACGATGGATGCCAGCATATGAGATTCAATTCGCTGTCTCGGCGCGTTCGGCCAAGGCGTCCAGCAGCTTCTGATGTACGCCTCCGAAGCCGCCGTTGCTCATGACAAGCACATGGTCGCCCGGGCGGGCGGCAGCTGTGACGGCTTCGATTAATGCGCTCAGATCAGAAAACGTCTTCGCGCGCTCCCCCAGCGGGGCCAGCGCCCCAGCCAAATCCCAGCCGAGGGCGTCGCGGCCATTGGCTGCGCCATAAGCGAAGATCTGTTCAGCGCCGGACAGGCTGTCGGGAAGGGCCAGTTTCATCACGCCCAACTTCATGGTGTTTGACCGTGGCTCCAGCACTGCCAGGATGCGCCCCTTGCCGACACGACGGCGCAGGCCCTCGATGGTGGTGCGAATCGCCGTCGGGTGATGGGCAAAATCATCGTACACAGTCACGTCATTCACGGTGCCACGCACTTCCATGCGCCGTTTCACATTTTCGAAACGGGCCAGGCTTTCAATGGCTTGGGCAGGCGGCACGCCCACGTGGCGGGCGGCGGCAATGGCGGCCAGCGCGTTCATGCGGTTGTGGTCGCCCTGAAGTGCCCACCGGACCCTGCCCTGCGTTTGGCCCTGGAAAACGACATCGAAGCTATCGTCATCGGCGAGGTTTTCGACTTCCCAGCCGAGGTTGCCCTCCGCCCCGAACTGCTCGACTTCCGACCAACATCCGCGCTCAAGTACACGCTTCAGGCTATTTTCCCGACCATTGACCAGGAGGCGGCCCTGACCGGGCACGGTGCGCACCAGATGATGAAATTGGGTTTCGATCGCGGCAAGATCGGGAAAGATGTCGGCGTGATCGAATTCGAGGTTGTTCAATATGGCTGTACGGGGGCGGTAATGAACGAACTTGCTGCGCTTGTCGAAGAAGGCCGTGTCGTACTCGTCCGCTTCAATCACGAAGAAGTCGGATTCCGTCAGGCGCGCCGACAGCCCGAAGTTGCGTGGCACGCCGCCCACCAGGAAGCCCGGGTTGTAGCCGGCATCCTGCAGGATCCACGCGAGCATCGATGTCGTGGTCGTCTTGCCGTGTGTGCCTGCCACGGCAAGCACCCACTTCTGGCGTAGTACGTTGTCGCCGAGCCATTGAGGACCGGAGATGTAGGGCAAATTGCGATCCAGGATGGCTTCCATGAGAGCGTTGCCACGGGAGATCACGTTGCCGATCACGTAAAGATCGGCGCCGATGGAGAGCTGTTCGGGGTCAAAGCCTTCGATCAGCTCGATGCCTTGCGCTTCGAGCTGGGTGCTCATCGGAGGGTAGACGTTGGCGTCGCAGCCGGTGACGCGGTGGCCGGCCTGACGGGCGATCAGGGCAATGCCGCCCATGAAGGTGCCGCAGATTCCAAGGATGTGGATATGCATGGGAGCCATCTCAACTTCGTTGCGCCGCATTGTACCTGCGGCTTCAGGGCGGCCCGCGCGCTTCAGTAAAATAGAGCCATGTCCAAACGACCCACCCTCGACCCCGCCCGCGTGCGGGAGGAAATCGCCGTCAGCGCCGCCCGCATGATCGCGGAAGACGGCGTTGACTACGCCACCGCTAAACGCAAGGCCGCGCGCCAGGTGCTCGGTACGGAATCCCGCGCGCCCGGCGAATGGCTGCCGGACAACGAACAGGTCGAAACGGAAGTCCGCGAATACCAGGCGCTGTTCCAGGCTGAATCCCAGCCGCGCGTGCTGGCGTTGCTGCGTCGCATTGCACTGGTGCTGATGGAAGGGCTGGCAATCCATAACCCGTACCTCGCGGGCGCGGTCTTCAACGGCACCGCCAGCGAGCACTCCGACATCCACCTGCAGGTCTTCTGCGACAGCCCGAAGGATGTGGCGATCTTCCTGCTCAACGCCGGCGTGGATTTCGACACGACAGAAAGTGCTCACTTCGCCGGCCGCGACGAAGTGGAAACGCTCAGCTTCCTGTGGCGTGGCCAGTGGCCCGCCGGGCCCGAATCTCGTGAGCTTGCGCGGGAGTTGCGCGCTGAAACGGGCACGCCCGTCGGCGTTCATATTGCCCTATACGACATGAACGACGTGCGCGGCGCGCGGCGCGCAGACGCTACCGGCAGGACCCAACGCGGCGACGCGGCGGCGGTACGCGCCCTGCTGTCGCAGGGGTGATCGGCCGACAGGAGTACAATCCCGCACGCTCCGCCTCTGTCTATATATAGAGACCTCTGCAAAACCATGTCCCGCCGCACCACTCTGACTGCCCTGCTGATGGCCGGCCTGATTGCCGCGACGACGGGCGTCTATTTCGGGCATCGTGCCACCGAACCCAAAACGCCGGCTGACACTGCCGTCGCCGCGTTTTACAGCAGCAAGCTCCCGGACGCCAATGGCGCCCCGTTGGATCTGGCCGCTTTTCGTGGTCAGCCGGTGGTGATCAATTTCTGGGCACCGTGGTGCGGTCCTTGCGTGGAAGAAATGCCAGAACTGTCTGCGCTGGCGCAGGAGCAGAAGGCCCAGGTAAAGTTCGTTGGCATTGGCATTGACTCGGCGTCCAATATCCAGACCTTCCTGGGTAAGGTACACGTCACATACCCGATTGCGGTGGCGGGCTTTGGTGGGACGGAACTGGGCCGCCAGTTCGGCAACGAAGTCGGCGGCCTACCGTTTACTGTGATTCTCAATGCACAAGGTGAGATCACTTTCCGGAAGATGGGTCGTGTGCATGCGGACGAACTGCGCGAGGCCCTGCAGCGCACGTGAATGTACAAAAACGTCATATGACGCTCATGTGCACGCAACTCCCCTTCTTCTCCGGCAAAAGCATAGGCGGGACGCCCAAGATCGGTGAAAACACCGATTTGTTGAGAGTTTTTCAGCAAAAACTAGACAAAGCATTCTAAGTTGCTGTAAATTGCGCCCAACTTCGCTCAACCGGTCAAAACCGTGGCTGACAAACCCATCGCCAAAGCGCTTCGCAACGTGCTCGTACTGCACGGCCCGAACCTCAATTTGCTTGGGACGCGCGAGCCGGAAGTCTATGGTGCAACCACCCTCGCCGACATCAATACCGCCTTGGTCGAACGCGCTACGGCGCGCGGCGTGACGCTGGCGCACTTCCAGTCGAACCACGAAGGCGCACTGGTCGACCGCATCCATGCCGCCAAGAGCGAAGGCATCGAATTCATCATCATCAATCCGGCCGCCTACACGCACACGAGTGTGGCCCTGCGCGATGCGCTGGCCGGCGTGGTGATTCCGTACATCGAAGTGCATCTGTCCAACGTGCATCGTCGTGAGCCGTTCCGCCACCATTCGTATCTGGCGGACCAGGCGGTGGGCGTGATTTGCGGGCTGGGCTGGCGCGGCTATCTGGCGGCGCTGGACTTCGCAATCGACCAACACGGCGGCTGATCAGCCGTCTTCTTCCTTTTATTTCAATCACTTAACCAACGCAACGACGCCAGCGCCTGGAGCGCCTTTGACCGATGCGCGGCTGAAGAGCCATTCGCGCGCATCCACCGCCCCAGATCGCCGACGCTGCAGGAGAACGTTCATGGATTTGCGCAAGCTGAAAACGCTGATCGACCTGGTGGCCGAATCGGGCATTTCGGAGCTCGAAGTGACCGAAGGCGAAGGCAAGGTCCGCATCGTCAAGTCGGCGCCGCAAGTGATGGCCCCGATGCAATATGCGCCGATGCCGATGCAGGCTGCACCGGCTATGGGCGCACCCGCCGCAGCAGCTCAGGCTGCCGTTGGCGCTGAGGCTGCTGCCCCGGCCCTGCCGGCTGGCCACATCGTAACGTCACCGATGGTCGGCACGTTCTACCGCTCGCCGTCGCCGGGCGCAGCCGAGTTCGTCAAGGTGGGCGACACCGTCAAGGAAGGGCAGACCATCTGCATCATCGAAGCGATGAAGCTGCTCAACGAGATCGAAGCCGACAAGGCCGGCGTCATCAAGGAGATCCTGATCGAGAACGGCCAGGCGGTGGAATACGGCCAACCGCTGTTCGTGATCGGCTGATCTTCCGGCATCTGACCCTCTTCGTGCGGCGCGCAGCGCGCCGCATCCGAGCGCGAGCCGGCGTACAAGGGCTGCCACTGAGCGCGGCCCGGCCACAGCGCCCTCGCCTCTCCTTTTTGTAGCGAGAACACGATGTTCGACAAGATCCTGATCGCGAATCGCGGCGAGATCGCTCTTCGCATCCAGCGCGCCTGCCGCGAACTCGGCATCAAGACCGTGGTGGTCTATTCCGAGGCGGACAAGGAAGCCAAATACGTCAAGCTGGCCGACGAAGCCGTGTGTATCGGCCCGGCACCGTCGCCCCTGTCGTACCTGAATATGCCGGCCATCATCTCGGCCGCCGAGGTGACCGACGCCCAGGCCATCCACCCCGGTTACGGCTTCCTGTCGGAAAACGCCGACTTTGCCGAGCGTGTAGAGCAATCCGGCTTCACCTTCATCGGCCCGACGCCCGAATCGATTCGCCTGATGGGCGACAAGGTTTCAGCCAAGCAGGCGATGATCAAGTCAGGCGTGCCGTGCGTGCCGGGCTCGGAAGGCGCCCTGCCGGAAGACCCGAAGGAAATTCTGGCAACGGCCAAGAAGGTCGGCTATCCGGTGATCATCAAGGCAGCTGGCGGCGGCGGTGGCCGTGGCATGCGCGTGGTGCACACCGAGGCTGCGCTGATCAACGCCGTCAACATGACGCGCGAAGAAGCCGGCCGCGCCTTCGGCAATCCGGAAGTCTATATGGAGAAGTTCCTGGAGCATCCGCGTCACGTGGAGATCCAGATCCTGGCCGACCAGCACCGCAATGCCGTCTGGCTGGGCGAGCGCGATTGCTCCATGCAGCGCCGCCACCAGAAGGTGATTGAGGAAGCGCCGGCACCGCACATTCCGCGCCGCCTGATCGAACGCATTGGTGACCGCTGCGCCGAGGCCTGCAAGAAGATCGGCTACCGTGGCGCCGGCACGTTCGAGTTCCTGTACGAGAACGGCGAGTTCTACTTCATCGAAATGAACACGCGCGTACAGGTCGAACATCCGGTCACGGAAATGATCACGGGCGTCGACATCGTGCAGGAGCAGATCCGCGTGGCGGCCGGCGAAAAGCTGCGCTTCCGCCAGAAGGACATCGTGCTCAAGGGCCACGCGATCGAGTGCCGCATCAACGCGGAAGATCCGTTCAAGTTCACGCCCTCGCCTGGCCGCATCACGTCGTGGCACGTGCCGGGTGGTCCGGGCGTCCGCGTGGACTCGCACGCCTACAACGGCTACTTCGTGCCGCCCAACTACGACTCGATGATCGGCAAGGTCATTACGTACGGCGCCACGCGCGAGCAGGCCATCGCCCGCATGCGCATCGCCCTGTCGGAAATGGTGGTGGAAGGGATCCAGACCAACGTGCCGCTGCACCGCGACCTGATGCTCGACGCCAACTTCGTTGAAGGCGGCACCGACATCCACTACCTGGAGCACCGTCTGGCGCAACAGGAAGTGGCCAAGGGTGGCGGCAAGTGACGTACCGCGAATGCGTGCTCGAAGTGGCGCGTGACGACGCCGAAGCGTTGTCCGAAGCTCTGTTTGATCTTGGCGCGCTGTCGGTCTCGGTGGAAGATGCCGATGCCGACACGCCCGAAGAGCAACCGCTCTTTGGCGAGCCCGGCCACGAACCAACACGCCTGGCGTGGAACCGCTCGCGCGTGGTTGCCCTGCTCGCCGAGGATGCCGATCCGGCATTGTTGGCGGCAGCCGCAGCCAACGAGATCAACCTGTCGCCGCTGCCTGCGTACACCGTGCGCGAAGTCGAAGAGCAGGACTGGGTGCGCGTCACGCAATCGCAGTTCGAGCCCATCCATATTGGTGAGCACATCTGGGTCGTGCCGTCCTGGCACGACGCGCCAGAACCCGACGCCGTGGTGCTGGAACTGGACCCAGGCCTGGCGTTCGGCACCGGCAGCCACCCGACCACGCGCCTGTGCATGGAATGGCTGGAGCAGCACGTGCAACCCGGTGAACGCACGCTGGACTACGGCTGCGGCTCGGGCATCCTGGCCATCGTCGCCAAGAAGCTGGGCGCCGGCGAAACCATTGGTGTCGACATCGATCCCAACGCGGTGGAGGCTTCGCGCTACAACGCCGAACGCAACCACGTCGAAGCCACCTTCGCCCTGCCCGACGATGCGCCGGAAGGCACGTTCGATCTGGTCGTCGCCAACATCCTGTCGAACCCGCTCAAGCTGATGGCAGCCATGCTCTGCGCGCGCGTGCGCCCGGGCGGCCGGCTGATTCTATCGGGCGTGCTTGAGCGCCAGGCCGAAGAAGTCGCCGCTGCGTACGCCTCCGCCATTCCGCTTACCGTGTGGCGTGCACGTGACGGCTGGGTCTGCCTGCATGGTGTGAAGCCGACGTAATTTCATCGCATTGCGCACCAGTGCCCCCTGCAAAGGTCGACGCTGGCGCCTCTGTCTGCAATACTCGCGCGGTCGGCTTTTTTCTCCTCGTCCCGCATGGCAACTGCGTCACAAGCTGCGCCACGTTTGGCCGCCCGCTGCCCCAACTGTCAAACCGCATTCCGCGTTGTTGCCGATCAGCTTCGGCTGCGCGGCGGGCTGGTTCGTTGCGGCCGCTGCAATCACGTCTTCGATGGCCGCGATCACCTGATCGAGCTTGGCGCCCCGCCCGCGCCTGCAGCGCCGACCGCCGAAGCACCGCAGCCACAGCAATCACCGGAACACGCTGCTCGCATTGCGCCGCTCGCAACGCCCGCCGCCCCTGAACCGGAAACGCCCGCGGCACCGCCTGCCGCAGACGA
Source organism: Ralstonia sp. PBBBR1 (assembly GCF_002256165.1). Taxonomy (NCBI): domain Bacteria; kingdom Pseudomonadati; phylum Pseudomonadota; class Betaproteobacteria; order Burkholderiales; family Burkholderiaceae; genus Ralstonia; species Ralstonia sp. PBBBR1. The sequence goes on from NZ_NKIL01000003.1 coordinate 466,203, forward strand.
CGACCACGGCTTCGGCATGACGCTGATCTGGGAAGAAGACGTTCCCGAAGAAGGCGTCGCAGAAGTGCATCTGGGGGAAGTTGAAGGCGCAACACCCGCGCCCGACGTGCAATCGACCGCACCCGACACGCGACCGCTGCCGGACGAAGCGCCGATCGAGCGCGCTGCCGAGCCTGCCGCCGAACCTGCGCAGCAGGCACCTCAACCGGAACCGTCCGCGGCGGCCGCCACGCCCGCCGATCCGTTCCACGGCCTGCCTCCCATCCGCGACCTTGACGACGAGGAAGACGCGTTCGCCGCCGCCGTGCCCAAGCAGCCGTCGGCGGATCTGCCGGTAGGGCCGGCCATCGCGCCCCCGGCGGCTCCGGTGGTGACGGCGTCTGCGCCGGTAGCCGTCGCATCCCTGAAGCCTGAGGCGGAAAAGCACGATTCGGTCTGGATGCGCCACCAAACCGATCCGCACACGCTTTTCGCGCCGGTGCCGCGCCGCCATGGTCACGCACGTCGCACGCAAGCCGAGGCCGCCAGCCCGACGCCGCAGCGCACGCTGACTGGCGCGCCGCGTCCGCGCAAGGTGCGGGGGCCGAATCATGGAGTCTCTGCCGCGACGCTGGATTTTCTGCGTGCCGCACAGGCCCGCGAGCAAGCGCGTAAAACGACCGGACGCCGTGCGCTCGCGCGCGTCGCGATCGGTTTGCTGACGGTGTTGGCGGTGGCGCAACTGCTCTTCCTCGCCCGCGCCGAGATCGCTCACCGCGCGCCCTCCACCCGCCCGATGTTGGAAGCCCTGTGCCAGCCACTGCACTGCATGATCGCGCCGCCGCGTGATCTCGATGCATTGCAGATCGAATCGTCACAACTGCAGCGGCAAGAAGGCGAAGCGTCCGACCAGTACGTGCTGACGGCGACATTGCGCAACCGCGCCGGCGGCCCCATCGCCCTGCCGGCCATCGAGTTGGTCACGACCGACTTGCAAGACCAGCTGCTGTCGCGCCGCGCACTGCTGCCTACCGACTACCTGAACCCGACCGACAGTGCATACGGCAAGTCAGGGCTGCCCGCCCGCGCCGAACTACCGATTCGGGTACGATTCCAGTCACAGCGCCCGACGGCCAATTACCGGGTCCTGATTTTTTACCCCTGAATTTTCACCCCTGGCGTAGAGCCGCTAACAAGACCCTCCTGGCCGGGCATGCCGACGCAGACAGTGCAAGCGGTACGGCAAGGAGGCGACGCCAGGCGGGTTCTGTTAGCGGCTCTTCCCCCAACACGTATCAAAGGAAGGAGTAACACCATGGCAAACGTGACCCTTGGCGGCAACCCGATCGAAGTCGGCGGCCAATTCCCGACCGCAGGCTCGAAGGCCCCGGCATTCACGCTGGTCGGCGCAGACCTGAAAGACGTGTCGCTCGCTGACTTTGCCGGCAAGCGCAAGGTCCTGAACATCGTGCCGAGCCTGGACACCCCGGTGTGCGCCACCTCCACGCGCAAGTTCAACGAAGCCGCTGCCAAGCTGGACAACACGGTCGTGCTGTCCATCTCTGCCGACCTGCCGTTCGCAGCCGGCCGCTTCTGCACCACCGAAGGCATCGCGAATGTGAAGCCGCTGTCGACCTTCCGCGACAAGGGTTTCAAGCAAGCCTACGGCGTCGACATCACGTCGGGCCCGCTGGCTGGCGTGACCGCCCGCGCCGTGGTCGTGCTCGACGCCGACGACACCGTCCTGTACTCGCAACTCGTGCCCGAGATCAAGGACGAGCCGAACTACGACGCGGCCCTGGCTGCGCTGAAGTAAGCTGAACTGATTGCATCGAGACCAGCTTCCGGTCTCTCGTTCATCACACGGCCGTCCACTGGGCGGCCGTGTCATATCTGGAGTGCTTCAATATGGCCAGCGTGATCTGCGGCTCGATTGCCTACGACACCATCATGACGTTCGACGGACACTTCCGCGAACACATCCTGCCCGACAAGATCCACATCCTGAACGTTTCCTTCCTGGTGCCGACCATGCGCCGGGAGTTCGGTGGCTGCGCAGGCAACATCGCCTTCACGCTGAAGATGCTCGGCGGCGAGCCCATCATCATGGGCACGGTCGGCCAGGATGCGGGCCCGTATTTGGACTACCTGAAGAAGCTCGGTATCTCGACAGCGCATGTCACGGAGGTTCCGGACACGTTCACCGCGCAGGCGATGATCACGACTGACCGCGACAACAACCAGATCACCGCGTTCCACCCCGGCGCGATGAGCCATTCCAGCATCAATTCGGTCAAGAATGCACTGCCGGCAAGGCTCGGCCTGGTGGGCCCCGACAGCCGCGAAGGCATGCTGCACCACGCCACCCAATTTGCTGAATCCGGCGTGCCTTTTATCTTCGATTTGGGCCAGGCAATGCCGCTGTTTGACGGCGCCGACCTCCGCCACTTCGTTGAACTCGCCAGCTACGTGGTGGTCAATGACTACGAAGCGCAGGTCATGCTGTCACGCACGGGCTACAGTGCGGCAGAACTTGCGCAGCGCGTCGAGGCGTACATCGTCACGCGCGGGGAAGAAGGGGCGGAGATTTACGCCGACGGCAAGCAGTACACTATTCCGGCCGTGCCGGCCGAACGTGTGGTCGACCCGACCGGTTGCGGCGACGCGTTCCGCGGCGGCCTGCTCTACGGCATCGAGAACGGCCTGGACTGGGACACCACCGGTCGACTCGCCAGCCTGATGGGCTCGCTCAAGATCGCTTGCCAGGGCCCGCAGAATCATGGCATGCCCGTCGACGAGATTGCCCGGCGCTTCGAATCCGCTTTCGGGTACCGGTATCAATAAGGAATAGACATGAAACCCATCTATCGCATCGGCGCCGCGACTCTGCTGGTCGCCGCCCTTGGCCTGCAAGGCTGCGCCATGGGCACCAATTCCAACAGCGCCTACTCCTCTGGTCAGGCGCAGCGCGAGCAGACCGTGCGCTTCGGTACGGTAGATTCCGTGCGCAATGTCGTGATCGACCGTGAGCAGACCGGCGTTGGCACGATTGCCGGCGGCGCGATTGGCGGCATCGGTTCGGCTGCGGCCATCGGGCGCGGCAACGGCTCGGTTGCGGCGGGTGTGCTCGGTGCGATTCTCGGCGGCGTCGCAGGCAGCGCGCTCGAAGGTCAGATGAACAAGCGGCCGGGCCTGGAAATCACCGTCAAGCTCGACAACGGTGAGTACCGCGCCATCACGCAAGACGCGGACGAGGCGTTCCGCCCTGGCGAGCGCGTGCGCCTGCTGTCATCGGGCGGCGTGACGCGCGTCACGCACTGATCGAGAACGCTCGGCCGATAGACCGAGGGGTTCATCGGAAACACCGCATCGGCTTCGTGCCGGTGCGGTTTTTTTATGCCCGAGACAAACGTATGTGCGACGCTTGCGCCAAGAAAAAGCCCGCCGGGCGTGAGCCGATCGGCGGGCGGTGCAAGACACCAAGGTCTTGCGGACCGGATACGCAGTATCCGATCAGGTGGGCGCGACGTGCGCGCCGCTGTGGCCCCGGAGGATCACCGTCGTAAGAATGACTTACGGACGGTTGCCGGTCGGGAACGGCCATGCTGCAGCCGGGTTCAGCGCGGTCTTGGCAGCGGGTGCAGCAGGTGCAGCGGCCGGAGCAGCAGCAGGCTTGGCGACAGCCTTCTTGGCCGGAGCCTTCTTCGCAGCAGGCTTGGCAGCAGCCTTCTTGGCGGCCGGGGCCTTCTTCGCGGCAGCCTTCTTCGCAGCCGGCTTGGCAGCAGCCTTCTTCGCAGCCGGAGCCTTCTTGGCTGCAACCTTCTTCACTGCAGCTTTCTTGGCCGGGGCCTTCTTGGCTGCAACCTTCTTCACTGCAGCTTTCTTGGCCGGGGCCTTCTTGGCTGCAACCTTCTTCACTGCAGCTTTCTTGGCCGGAGCCTTCTTGGCAGCGACCTTCTTAGCTGCGACCTTCTTGGCCGGAGCCTTCTTGGCAGCCGGAGCAGCCTTCTTTGCAGCAGCCTTCTTGGCGGCCGGAGCCTTCTTTGCAGCGGCCTTCTTGGCCGGGGCCTTGGCGGCCGGTTTCTTCTTAGCAGCAGTTGCCATGGGAAACTCCTTCAAGATTGGGTATCGAACTATCGAGATTGAGCAACCCGACCGGCCCGATCCCACGATGCATTGGCACCGCCAGACCAACCGAGCGAGCGATTCATCGGCGCGCCACCAGACAGCAGTCGCACGCTAATGAATTCGGTAGGAAGATCTGCGACTTGCGCGGCGGACACACGCAGCAAGTTGCACGCCCCGGTCGCGCGCACGAGCGCAACCGTAGTCGGCCAAACAGGACACATCCGGCGAGTCTTCATCAATTGAGAGGACCGGGGCATCGTGGCCACACCGGTCGAAATTTGATCTTGCGCGAATCGCTGCGTGGACCACAAAGCCGCTTGCAGCGTGACTTTGCGGACAGCGAAAAACTGGAGAGCGCGCGTTTTCTTCTGGGGGTAGTACGCCCATCCCGACGGGGGGATCGCAGAGACGGCACCGAGTTCAAACAGCCCTGTCGGCGTGGCGTGCATCAAAGTGGTTACGCTCCTCGACTACCTTTCACTTGCCGCTTGGAACTTCATCGTCGTTGATCGCGCGAAGGTTCCTTGCATCGAAGTCAACGTCTTGTCAAGGCGAATCATAATTCGTTTGTGCGGTGATGTTAAGAGATTTATGCAAAAAGCGCGGTGAGTTTTGGTGAAGGATTGCGCTGCGTCTGTGCGTCGCTGCGATTCGCATCGCGCATGCGTGCAGATCGCTCTCGCGAACGCGCATTTTCTTGCGTCGTGACACCACGTTACGGCGTTGCTCCACGTTGACACATGCATCCCGCAAACCCAGTGGTCATGCCGGTTTACAGCAACACGCCATGTCGTATGCATGTACATCGTGAACACGTGCATGCACCTCGCGCGCGTTCGGTATCGTCGCGTGCGTCGACGTGCGCGCTGCGCGATGCGTGTCGAAAAAACCGATGCGTAGATGCGACAACGCGCGCGAATTTTTCGCGCTCGACACGTCGATACGCATGCAATCGAAGCGATCGACGCGCGCTTATCGACGTGTTGAGCGTGTCGACAACGCCGCTGACACGCATCTCGACCACCGTCGATGCGCGCTGCGCGACGTCGATGCGATTGCGATGGTCACCAGCGTGCATGCAGGTGCCGCAAATCGCGTGCCGCGCATCCGATGGGCGAGGTGGCGACGATATGGCCAACGCATCGATGCATGCGTGAGCGCGAATCGCATCGACGCGTCCGATACAGATATCGATGCGTGCGACACCGGCGCCCAGGCGTGATGATGGCGAACTGCGGGCGAGCACGACCGCGCAACCGCGACATGCGCTGTGTGAAAACCGATCGCCGATCGCGGGAAAACCCTGCTCAGCAACCGCTGAAAAGTTCACGCAACAGCGTTTGAAACGACGCTGTTTTACGACGATAGAAGGATTGTTCTACGGCAATCCGCAGGCCATTTTTGCTGCGATCTTATCGCCCGAAGAATGGCTTGCAGTCAAGTTTCATTCTGAATTGAGTTCCTAAATTGCTGCAACTGCATATTTGGGTGTCAGGTTGCCGCTGATTGTCACGCCATTCGGTTTCACTTCACGATCCGCTCACCACATCAGCACGGCGTCGATCGCGCGATGTGGCACGGGCCTGCGCGTGGCACGTGAGAAGACAGGGAGGTCGTCGCCAACCCCACACGCCTGGCGACGACAAACCCGATGAGCAAAGAGCGCAAGACAGAAGGGGTCCAACACAAGCGTTCTGTTCTGAGTCGTGGAGGCACAAGATGCGCGATCGAGCGTTCTTGTCAAAATCGAATCCGCCGAAGCGCGGAGTGTTCCTGCAGTGCGTGCTGGCGACGGCATCGCTCGCCATGTTGGCCGGTTGCGCGAATTCGGGCAGCGGCGACATGGGTACGTCGCTTGGCGGCGGCAGCGATTCGCAGTCCAAGCCGGCGATCGCGGCATCGACGTCGCCGACGTGGTCGAACGGCAACAGCAGCAATGCAACGGGTAGCACCGGATCGACCGGCAGCACGCCCATCGCGACGCTGACCGGCCCGGTCGAGCAGGTGACGACCACCACCATCACCGCCATCGTGCCGCTCACGAGCACGCTGACTTCCACCACGCAAACGCTGGGTGCGGCCACCGGCCTTGGTGCGCCGGTGAGCAACGTGTTGTCGACGTTGGGCAGTGCGCTCGGCAGCGAGGGCAGCACGATCAAGACGGCCGGCAAGGGCGATGCGCTGGTGTCGACGCTGGGCAATACGGTCAGCGCGCTTGGCTCGCTCACCAGCGGGTTGTCGACGATGGTCGCACCGGCGGCGCCGTCTGCATCGGGCGGTGCGTTGGGTGGTGCGTTGCCCGGTGCGCTCGGCGGTGCGCTGGCGCCCGTTACGACGGCAGTCGGTTCGCTGACAGCGGGGTTGCCAGGCATCAGTGCGCTTGGCTCGGTTGGCACAGCCGGCGGTGGCGGCACGGCCGCGACGGGTCCGCTGGGCGGATTGGGCAGCGTCGGCACAACGGTGGGCGGATTGGTTGGCGGTGTGCTGTCGGGTGTGACATCCGGCGCGCATCACTGATCACTGCTCTGTAAAACTTTCTTTGCATTCGACGGCAAACGCAGGCGGATGCTACCCGCTGGACGCCAGATGCGCGTTCTTCTGACCCGGCGGTGACACGCGGTACGGGCCGCGCTTACAAGGAGACTCACCATGAAAATTCAGAACCCGCTCCACACTTCTTCTTCCACTTCGTTGTCCGCCGCTTCGGCGTCGCGCACGCTGCTGGCAGCGGCTGCAGTGGCCGTGCTGACGCTGGCCGGTTGTGCTTCGGGCGGCAACCCGAACGGCGATACGACGCCGTCATCGTCAGCCAACAACAATCCGGGCGCGGTGCCGGTCGGCAACGTTGCCAGCGGCGGCGGCAACGTCGTCACGCAGACGGGCAAGACCGTCAGCGACCTTGGCACGACGATCGGCACGGCGTCGGTACCCGTCATCGGCGGCACGGCAGCGCAGAAGGATCTGGGAGCGACGGTCACCTCCGCCGGCAACACGGTCCAGACGTTGGGCGCCGGTATCAGCAACGGGCTGGGCAAGATCGGCTCGACGCCCGACCCGGTCGGTACCACGGTGCAGAGTTCGGGTGATGTGATCCGCTCCGCCGGCGTGACGGTCGGCAACGCGGGGCAGACCGTCTCGGATCTGGGTGCCGCCGGCAGCCCGCTGGCGCCGCTGAATCCGGTGACGTCGCCGGTGGGCAGCGGTGTGTCTGCGCTGGGTCAGGTGATGCAGGGTGCCGGCGGGCTCGTCACGATTGGCACGTCGAGCGGCCCGGTGCAGCAGATCACGCAGCAGACCAGCAACGCGATCGTGCCGTTGTCGTCGCAGGTCGCGCAGGGCACGCAGGCGGTCGGCAGCACGACGATGCTCGGCGGGCCGCTGGCCGGTGCGCTAAACACGGTTGGCGGTGGCCTTCAGAGCGCTGGCGCGCAAGTCGGCGCGGCCGGCGGCAACCCGCTCACGCGTGACCTGGGCGGTGTGGTCGGCGCCGCTGGCGGCACGGTGGCCAGCGCCGGCGGACTGATCAACGGCGGCAGCGGCGGCTCGGCGAATCCGTTGGCACCGATCACGGGCGCGCTCGGTGGCGGCCTCGGCGGTGGCAGCAACCCGCTCGCCCCGGTGACGGGCGCGCTGTCGGGCGGCGGCAGCAATCCGCTGGCTCCGGTAACGAGCGCACTGACCGGCGCTGGCGGCAGCAGCAACCCGCTCGCCCCAATCACGAATGCGCTGGGTGGCGTCACGAACGCCGCCGGCGGCTCCGGCAGCAATCCGCTGTCACCCCTGACCGGTGCGTTGAGCGCGCATTGATCCCTGCGCCGACATCATCGATCAGCCCTCACCGATTTTTTTCGACCGACAACAAGGAGACTCCACGATGCAACATACCCCCTACGCTCTCGCGCGCCTGGCTGGCGCACTGGCCCTCGCTCTGGCAGCCGGCAGCGCCTTCGCGCAAGCCAGCCCCGCCGGCACCTGGAAGACCATCGACGACAACACGGGCAAACAGAAAGGCGAAGTGACGATCGTCGATAACGGCGGCACGTTCACGGGCAAGGTCAGCAAGATCCTGGTGCCCGGCGACGAGAACAAGACCTGCACCAAGTGCACGGACGACCGCAAGGACCAGCCGATCAAGGGCCTGACGATCCTGACGGGTCTGAAGCCGAACGGCAACAACAACTGGGATGGCGGCCAGATCCTGGACCCGGAAAACGGCAAGGTCTACAGCGCCAAGATGTCGCTGTCGGAAGACGGTCAGAAACTGAATGTGCGCGGCTTTCTGGGCATCAGCCTGCTGGGCCGTACGCAGACCTGGGTTCGCGAGCAATGATCGCCCGCCGATAACGACACCTCCCAACGCGCGGCGGTGCCCCCTCCTTGCGGGTGGGGCGCCGTCTCTTCAGGCGCCGGTGCAAGCCGGCGCCTTCTTTTTGCGGAAATCCGCACACTGCGCGCACGCCATCTCCACTAAAGAAGGCCACTCCATCGCCGTTACACCGATGCGGAGTCGTCAAACAATAAGTGGAGAAAACACGACATGCGACAGTGGACACTCAAAGCAAAGCTGCGCCTCGCGCTGGCCCTGATGTGGCTGGGGCTGATCGGCGTCGGGATCTGGAGCGCGATGGAGACCCGCGCGACCATGCTCGACGAACGCAAGGCCGGCCTGCAGAACCTCGTAGATGCCGCCGAGGGCATCGCCAAGCTGTATCACGGCCGCGCGCAATCGGGCGCCATGACCGAAGCTGATGCCAAGAAAGCCGCGCTGTCGACGCTCGCCTCGATGCGCTTCGGCACCACGGGCTATCTGTTCGTGGTCGATTCACAGTTCATCCTGCTGATGCACCCGACGCTGGCGGACATGGTCGGCAAGAGCACCGCGGGCTTCAAGGACCCGACCGGCAAACCGGTCTATCCGACCATCGTCAACGCCGCCAAAGACAAGGGCTTCGGCTTTGCCGAATACCAGGGTCGCCTGCCCGGCAGCGAGACCGCATTGCCGAAGATCGGCTACGTGAAGCACTTTGCGCCATGGGACTGGAATCTCTCCAGCGCGGTCTTTCTGCAGGAAGTGGATGCGGCGTATCGCCATTCACTCGTCGCGAACCTGATCGTCATTCTGCTGGTGGGCGGCGCGGTGTCGCTGGCCATGTCGCTCATCATCCGCAACGTGCAGCGCGGACTGGGCGGCGAGCCGGGCTACGCCACGGAGGTCGCACGGCGCATTGCCGGCGGTGATCTGGCCGTGCAGGTCCAAACCCGCTCCGGCGACCGCGACAGCATGCTGGTCGCCATGGCGCAGATGCAGCAGCAACTGACCGGCACCATCGGCCATATCAAGACATCGGCGGACTCGATCGCGAGTGCCACCAAGCAGATCGCCGCCGGCAACGCCGATCTGTCGCAACGCACGGAAGAGCAGGCTTCGTCGCTGGAAGAAACCGCGTCGAGCATGGAAGAGCTGACGAGCATCGTGCGTCAGAACGCCGACAACGCGCGCCAGGCCAGCACGCTGGCCGTCAACGCGTCGGACATCGCAGCCAAGGGCGGCGAGGTGGTCGGCCGCGTGATCGACACCATGGCCGGCATCAACGAAAGCAGCAAGAAGATCGCGGACATCATCGGCGTGATTGAAGGCATTGCCTTTCAGACGAACATCCTGGCGCTGAACGCGGCGGTCGAGGCCGCGCGCGCCGGCGAACAGGGCCGCGGCTTTGCCGTTGTGGCCGGCGAGGTGCGCAACCTGGCGCAGCGCTCGGCCGGGGCGGCCAAGGAGATCAAGGAACTCATCGGCGATTCGGTCGGCCGCGTGGAAAACGGCACCACGTTGGTGGCCGAAGCGGGCAACGTGATTGACGAGGTGGTGGTCGCGGTCAAACGCGTGACGGACATCATGGGCGAGATCAGCTCGGCCTCCGAAGAACAAAGCGCCGGCATCGAGCAGGTCAACCAGGCCGTGAACCAGATGGACGAGGTGACGCAGCAGAACGCCGCACTGGTCGAGCAAGCGGCCGCCGCTGCGCTGTCGCTGGAAGAACAGGCGCAGGTGCTGCGCGACGCGGTGGCGTCGTTCCGCACCGCCTGATCGCCGAGATTTCATGCGCTATTCCCCAACGATGGGAGGGGCGCCGCGCCGTTCTCTGGTGTGTCGCATGGTGCTATGCTGCGCGCCAGAGAGTTGACAAAACAAAGTTGGAATAGCCATGCCCGAGCGCAACCGGCCGCCATTGAGGGGCCTTTTTGGCGCGATTGCCGGGTCGACCACCAGCGCCTATGCCGCAGCAGGAGACACTGCCGGCGACGCCCATGAGCCGATGTCCGGCGGCCGCCCCAGTGCGGTGCGCGATGTCGCCGCACAAGATCTGGCCAGCGACACCGCGCTGTGGCGCTTTGCGCTGGCCGCAGAGCACGGTGGCCGAGCGCCCCACCCCGACGCCACCTTGCGCGACGATCTGTCCGTCCTGCGCATCCTGCGCCACGCTGATGGCCTGCGCCTGCTCAGGCAAGGATTGCGCAGTGCGTTCCCGGGTTCGGCCCTGCGCCTGACCACCTTCTGGCCCGAAGAACAGCCGCACGCGTACCCGGCTCGCACGGAAGCCCGCCCAGCGGAATTCGGCGATCTGCTCGTGCTGCTGCGCCTGCGCGGCGCGGTGCCCACGCTCGATTGCCGCGCGCTGTTTCTCACCAGCCGCCGCATCGACCAGCCCGACGATGCGCTCGACAAGCACCATGCGCTGCCGCAGATCAACCTGTACGAAGGCTGGCCCGACTTCAACGTCTATGCGCGTTCGCCGATCAAGTCGCGCAACGCAACCTTCCTGGGCAAGTTCGACCTATCGGCTGAGCTGGACCCGCTGCGCCGCGTTGGCCGCGACCAGCGACAGTGGCGCTACCTGACGCCCTGCACGGGCCTGCAGCAGTACGCGCAATGGCCCGGCGCCCGACCGGCCTCGCCGCTGCAATGGCGCTGGCCTTCCGGCCCGCACGCCAGCGGCGCACAGGCCAGCTCCGGATCGTTCACCGGCCTGCTGCGCCAGCTCGCCGGCCCGGAAGGCCCCGGCGAGGACTGCTCCGCCGGCACCGACGTGCCGACGTGGGGCCGCCTCATCAACAAACTGCTCGACCACAGCTGGGAAGTCGCCCCGAGCCACGCGCTCAAGAGCGGCAATATCAGCTCGCTGGCGTTCTGGACGCGGCTGCGCGGCTTCCTGACAGCGGAATACCTGCTCGGCTCGCACTCGTTGCAGAAGGGCTTTGGCGCGTCGTTGCAGTTCGAGATGGCCAACGGCCTGCAGGACATCGCCCGCGACGACTGGACGGCCACCACCGGCTTCGACCCCGAAGACCTCGACGTGTCTGGCGTGCGCGGCACGCTGCAGCGCATCGCGGCGTCCAGACTGGCCGTCTTCGGCATGAGCGCCGAAGACCCGGCACCGCTCGCCGCCCCGCGCCCGCAGCGCGGCGTGACCCCGCGCCCCGACGGCGAACGCGAAGGCCAGCGCGTGTTGCTGATCGACGTGATCCGCCCCAGCGCAGCCGCCCTGTAAGCCCGCCAATTCGATAAAAAGCGACGCCCGCGCCGCCGAGAACGCAACGATTTCTCGATGGCGCGCGGCTATGCTGTGGCGTTCCCCTGCCGCGCCTCCTGCCGCCCCTGCGCTGTTGCCCATGTCTTCCGCTGCTCCCGCCTCCGCCGCTTCCACCACGATCACCTCACCCTGGATGCCCATCCTTGCGCTGATGGGCTCGATGGCCTCCGTGTGCCTCGGTAACTCGTTTGCCAAGACGCTGTTTCCGGTGCTGGGTGCCGCGGGCACGGTCACGTATCGCGTGACCATTGGCGCGGTGATCCTGCTGGCGTTCTGGCGGCCGTGGCGCCTGCACCTGAGCCGCGCGGATGCCGGCCGCATCGCGCTGTACGGCGTCACGCTGGCGAGCATGAACCTGCTGTTCTACCTGTCGCTGCAGCGGTTGCCGATCGGCATCGCGATCGCCATCGAGTTCACGGGGCCGTTGGTGCTGGCCGTGCTGCTGTCGCGCCGCGCGCTGGATTTCGTGTGGATCGGGCTGGCGGTGGTTGGCTTGCTCATGCTGACGGTGGCCGACAGGTCGGTCGGTCAGGTCGACCACCTGGGCGCGGCGTATGCGCTGGCCGCCGGTGTGTGCTGGGCGCTCTACATCCTGACCGGCAAGAACCTCGGCGGTCTGCATGCGGGCCAGGCCACGTCGATCGGCATGCTGGTCGGTGCGCTGTTTGCGATCCCGTTTGGGGTGGCGCAGGCAGGGTCGGCGCTGCTCGCTCCATCGCTCATTCTGGCGGGACTGGGCATCGGGCTGCTGTCGAGCGCGATCCCGTATTCGTTGGAGATGGTGGCGCTCAAGCATCTGCCGGGCAAGACGTTTTCCGTGCTGCTGAGCCTGGAGCCCGCCATTGGCGCGCTGGCGGGGGCAATCGTGCTGCACGAGCAACTGACCGGGCGCCAGTGGGTGGCGATCCTGGCCATCATCGCTGCGTCGGCAGGATGTGCACTGACGGTGCGGGCGCCCAAGCCTTCTCCGGATCCTGCCGGCGTCGCCTGACGCCTAGCCGGAAAACCGCGCCAGCGCTTGCAGAACCGCCATGCGTGTCTGCGCGTAGACCATTCCCTTCCATTCGGGCACATCGCAATAAAACGCATCACGCAACGCCTGGCGGATGCCGGCCCGCTGCGCGGCGCCCTGCTCCGGGTGGCGATACAGCCAATGGTCGGCACGCAGCGCCTGCAGCACCGCCAGCGGCGCGAGCGTGCCGAACTCCAGCGTGACGCAGGTCTTCTCGACGCCGGGCAGCAGTTCGTAGGCGATGCCCACCAGATCGCCCTTGACGACTGACGAGACCGAACCCGCTGCCGCAATCGGCCGAACATCGGCGCCCCAGGTGCGCATGGCGCGCTCCAGTTCGGCAGGATCTGGACTGTTGAAGATCTTCTCGCCGTGACCGTAGTGGCCGAGTCCGGTATGCAGGTCGATCCATACCAAGTGCGACATGCCGGCCGCATGTCGGGACACGATTCCGCGCATCTGCAGCGTGCTCCAGCATGGCGCGCTGCCGCCGTAGAACATGCCGTCCGGCACGCGGTATTGGCCGCTCGTCGCGGCGTCTTGCAGGGCTTTCTCGCCGCGGGTGACCATGTAGTGCTGCAGCGCTGCCTGGTCAGCCTGACTGGGCGGCCATGTGTGCGGCAGCAGGAGCCGATCGACTTCAAGATAGGCCGGATTCGCCGAAGCGGTCTCCGTAAAGTCGACGCTGTTGCGGTTCAGGTCAACGTTGTCTTCATTCACGCGCCGCAGGTGCGCAAACCCGTACGGATTGACCGCGTGCACCAGCAGCAGCGCGACCTTTGCAGCCGCCAGCCGTGCGAAGAGTTCGTCGTCTTGCAGCAAGCCCGTCTGGCAACCGGAGCCGCAGAACCCCTCCACGCCATGGACGCCGGAGGTGACGATCAGCAGCGCTTGGGCCTGCGCCGGCGCAAGCAGCGCGGTGTCGATGGAAAGCTGCTCGCCGGACGGCCCGACCACATCCGGATGCAGATGGCGCTCGATGCGGAGCCTGCGGGTCTGAGCGGCGGCGAGGAACTTGCCGCGCGCTTCATCGTAGGTCTGCGAGAAGAAAGCTTCGACCGTCATGGCGGGGATCCGGGGGCAGTGGTAGCCGCAGCGTGCCATGCCCGACAGGCGCGGCGCAACCGCACAAACGTGAATCGACCACCCCAAAATGCAAACAGGCGACGCATGGTGCGTCGCCTGTCTACATTGATGCCGGGGGTCGAGCCGAGTGTCGAGCCGGTGGCTCAGATCACTCCCAGGACAGCGCGCCGCCGGTCTGGTACTCGATCACGCGCGTCTCGAAGAAGTTGCGCTCCTTCTTCAGGTCGATCATCTCGCTCATCCACGGGAACGGGTTTTCCTCGTTCGGGAACAGCGCGTCCAGGCCGATCTGCTGGCAGCGACGGTTGCAGATGAAGCGCAGGTAGCCCTTGAACATCGGTGCGTTCAGGCCCAGCACGCCACGCGGCATGGTGTCTTCTGCGTAGCGATATTCCAGGTCGACGGCCTTCTTGAACAGCTCCGTGATCTCGGCCTTGAACTCGGCTGTCCACAGGTGCGGGTTCTCCAGCTTGATCTGGTTGATCAGGTCGATACCGAAATTGCAGTGCAGCGACTCGTCGCGCAGGATGTACTGGTACTGCTCCGCAGCGCCGGTCATCTTGTTCTGACGGCCCATCGCCAGGATCTGCGTGAAGCCGACGTAGAAGAACAGGCCTTCCATGATGCAGGCGAAGACGATGAGCGACTTCAGCAGCTTCTGGTCGTTCTCGGGCGTGCCGGTCTTGAAGGACGGATCGGTCAGCGTGTCGATGAACGGGATCAGGAACTCGTCCTTGTCGCGGATCGACTGCACTTCGTGGTACGCGTTGAAGATCTCGGCCTCGTTCAGGCCCAGCGATTCAACGATGTACTGATACGCGTGCGTGTGGATCGCCTCTTCAAACGCCTGGCGCAGCAGGTACTGGCGGCATTCCGGCGCGGTGATCTGGCGGTACGTGCCCAGCACGATGTTGTTGGCGGCCAGCGAGTCGGCCGTCACGAAGAAGCCCAGGTTGCGCTTGATGATGCGGCGCTCGTCTTCGGTCAGACCGTTCGGGTCTTTCCACGTCGCGATGTCGCGCGACATGTTGATTTCCTGCGGCATCCAGTGGTTCGCGCAGCCGGCCAGGTACTTTTCCCAGGCCCACTTGTACTTGAACGGCACCAGCTGGTTGACGTCGGTGGCGCCGTTGATGACGCGCTTGTCGGCGGCGTTCACGCGGCGGTTGCTCTGTGCGGCAGCGGCGTTCGGATTGTTGCCAAGGATGCCCGTGCCGGCGGCCTGCGTGGCCGACGGGGGCAGCACGCCGCCCTGGTCGGCGGTGGCCGTTTGCAGCTGCGGCTGCGGTTGGTACGCGGGCTGCGGCGCAGCTTGCGGTTGTGCGGCAGGTTTGACGTCGTCGTCCCAGCTCAGCATATGTGTTTCTCCTAATTCTTTGCTCGTCGCTCCCGCTCTTTCGGAGCGCGAGTCCAGTGTCGTGCAGGTCACGGCGCCCCCGCTTGCGCGGGAGCAACCTCAGACACTGTTTTGACTTATTGGCAGGCTTCGCATTCCTCGAAACCGGGGTCGCCTGGGCGCATCGTGCACACGGCGCCTTCAGCTTCCGGCATCGCCTGGGCGGTGGCAGCAGCGGCATCCAGCGCGCTGGCCGGCGCGGCCGAAGTCACTCCGGATGCACCTGCCGCCGACACACCACCGATATCGCTACCCGACGACACCGCATTGAGCGTGCCGCGCGACACGGTCGACTTCTCTACGTGCGTGGCGCCGATCGTGCGCAGGTAGTACGTGGTCTTCAGGCCACGCAGCCACGCCAGCTTGTACGTGTCGTCCAGCTTCTTGCCCGACGCGCCGGCCATGTAGATGTTCAGCGACTGCGCTTGGTCGATCCACTTCTGGCGGCGCGATGCTGCTTCCACCAGCCACAGCGGCTCCACTTCGAAAGCCGTTGCGTACAGGTCGCGCAGGTCTTGCGGGATGCGGTCGATGCGGGCCAGCGAGCCGTCGAAGTACTTCAGGTCGGCGACCATCACCTCGTCCCACAGGCCGCGTGCCTTCAGGTCGCGCACCAGGTAGTCGTTGACCACCGTGAACTCACCCGACAGGTTCGACTTGACGTACAGGTTCTGGTACGTCGGCTCAATGCAAGCCGACACGCCGATGATGTTGGAGATCGTTGCCGTCGGAGCGATCGCCACGCAGTTCGAGTTGCGCATGCCGTACTGCTTGATGCGGCCGCGCAGGCTGTCCCAGTCCATGGTCGACGACATGTCGGCTTCGAGGTAGCCGCCGCGCTCTTCGGCCAGCAGCTTGAGCGAGTCTTGCGGCAGGATGCCGCGATCCCACAGCGAGCCCTTGTAGCTGCTGTAGCGGCCGCGCTCTTCAGCCAGCTCGGTCGACGCCCAGTAGGCGTAGTAGCACACGGCTTCCATCGAGGTGTCGGCAAACTGCACCGCTGCGTCGCTGGCGTATGGCACACGCAGCACGTGCAGCGCGTCCTGGAAGCCCATGATGCCCATGCCGACCGGACGGTGGCGCAGGTTCGAATCACGCGCCTTCTTGACCGCGTAGTAGTTGATGTCGATCACGTTGTCGAGCATGCGCATGGCGGTGCGCACGGTCTTCTTCAGCTTCTCGTGATCGAGCACGACGCTGCCGTCAGCCTGCTTGACCAGGTGAGCGACCAGGTTGACCGAACCCAGGTTGCACACGGCGATTTCGCTGTCGTTGGTGTTCAGCGTGATTTCCGTGCACAGGTTGGAGCTGTGCACCACGCCCACGTGCTGCTGTGGGCTGCGGATGTTGCACGGATCCTTGAACGTGATCCACGGGTGGCCGGTTTCGAACAGCATGCCCAGCATCTTGCGCCACAGTTGCAGCGCCGGCATCTTCTTGAAGAGCTTGATCTCGCCGCGCGCGACCTTGTCTTCGTAGGCCAGGTAGGCCTGCTCGAATGCCTTGCCAACCTTGTCATGCAGGTCCGGGCAGGTGGACGGCGAGAACAGCGTCCACTCGCCACCTTCCATCACGCGCTTCATGAACAGGTCGGGAATCCAGTTCGCCGTGTTCATGTCGTGGGTGCGGCGGCGGTCGTCGCCGGTGTTCTTGCGCAGTTCCAGGAATTCTTCGATGTCCAGGTGCCACGTTTCCAGGTACGCACAGACAGCGCCCTTGCGCTTGCCGCCCTGGTTCACGGCCACGGCCGTGTCGTTGACCACCTTCAGGAACGGCACCACGCCTTGGCTCTTGCCGTTGGTGCCCTTGATGTGCGAGCCGAGTGCGCGCACGTTGGTCCAGTCGTTGCCCAGGCCGCCGGCAAACTTCGACAGCAGCGCGTTTTCCTTCAGCGCTTCGTAAATGCCGTCCAGATCGTCCGACACGGTGGTCAGGTAGCACGACGACAGCTGCGAGCGGCGCGTGCCCGAGTTGAACAGCGTCGGCGTGCTCGACATGAAGTCGAACGACGACAGCAGCTGGTAGAACTCGATGGCACGGGCTTCGCGGTCGATTTCGTTCAGCGCCAGGCCCATCGCCACACGCATGAAGAACGCCTGCGGCATCTCGATGCGGGTTTCGCTGATATGCAGGAAGTAGCGGTCGTACAGCGTCTGCAGGCCCAGGTAGTTGAACTGGAAGTCGCGCGAGGCGTCCAGCGCTGCGCCCAGGCGGGCCAGGTCGAACTGGGCCAGCTTGTCGTCGAGCAGTTCGGCGTTGATGCCGCGCTTGATGAACTGCGGGAAGTAGTCGACGTAGCGCGTGCTCATTTCCGCTTGCGTGACTTCTTCGCCGAGGATTTCGCGGCGGATCGTGTGCAGCAGGATGCGCGCCGTGACCTGGCTGTACGCCGGGTCCTTTTCGATCAGGGTACGCGAGGCCAGGATGGCCGAGTCGTACACCTGCGTCATCGGCACGCCTTCATACAGGTTCTTGACCGTTTCCTTGAGGATCGGCTCCGGGTCCACCGCTTCGCCCAGACCTTCGCAGGCCGAGACGATCACGTTGCGCAGCGCCGCCATGTCCAACGGGCGGGTGATGCCGCCGTCGGTCACGTTCAGGCCGATGAAGGCCGGTTGCTGCTGGGTTTCGCCGGCTTGCGCGCGCTCCTGGGCGCGGCGCTCGCGGTACAGCACGTAGGCGCGGGCCACGTCGTGCTCGCCCGAGCGCATCAGGGCCAGTTCCACCTGGTCCTGCACGTCTTCGATATGGAACGTGCCGCCGTTCGGGCGGCTGCGCAGCAATGCGCGCACGACGTTCTGCGTTTGTTGGTCGACCAGCTCGCGCACACGCGCGGAAGCAGCACCCTGCCCGCCATTCACGGCGAGGAAAGCCTTGGTCATGGCCACGGCGATCTTCGAAGGCTCGAAGCTGACCACGGCGCCGTTGCGGCGAATGATCTTGTAGTCGGCAAGATTGACGCCGGAAGCGGTGCCGGGGGCCACGGCCGTGCCGCCAGCGCTTTGCGCAAATTGCGAAGGATTGGCGGTGCCGGAGTGGATTTCGGATTGGGCCGTCTGCATGTGGACTCCTGTTGAACCGTTCGTTTTATTGGCTCGCCGATGGTGAAACACCCTGGGCGAATCCTTGCGCTACGCGGAGAAATGAGACGGAAAAGACCCCTGCCTTTCCTCAGCCCCCAAGCGCCGGCTCGACCTGCCGTACGCCCGCCCCCGCGTGGCGCTGAAATAAGAATCCCGGAAAGCGACCACTACATCTAGTGTTCAACTCCGGGATTGACGCTAAGTATAGTGGCCCAATCGAATTTGCCTAGACTTGACAGGTGGGGGCGGAGGGCTATTTTTCACCCGCCAATGCAGTGCCGCAAACCCGCGACGCCAGTCTGCACAAAGGGTCGGCGGGACTGGCGTGCGGCGTCGCAATGACCGTTTCTTCAGAATAATTCTTTCTATCGACGTCGCAAGTTCAATAGACGTCACCTCATCTACGGTAGGGGTATGTGTGCGGCGCACTGCACCGGTGCACGCGTGCCGCGCACCGGGGCATTTCCCGACATTCCCCGCTCAAGAAATCCGAATAGCCGCATCAGCATTCTTGCCGCGGCTGTCACTTGAGCGACAGCCCCCCACCCTACGCTTCGGTCGCATTGCAGGGAGCGCAATCACAGCGGCGGGACACCGAGCGCCGCGCACAACGACCGAGGAAATCGACATGGCTTGGAATCACCCCGCCCGGCGCCTGCTGACGGCCGCGCTGAGCACGACCGTGGCAGCGACGCTGGCGACTACATTGACCGCATGCGGCGGTGGCGACAGCGGCCCCATCGCCAACCAGGGCAGCACGGACGCGCCCTCCACCGGCGCCAGCAAGAAGGTGCTCGTGGTCGGCGTAGACGGCGCCACCTATGCGCAGGTGCAGAGCGCGCTCTTGCAGCGCAGCCTGCCGAACCTGGGTGCGCTGGCGGTGATGCCGGCTTCGACCGGCGGGACGCTTGGCACCATCACCGCCCAGCCGCCGCTGGACACGCCCAGCTGGGCCACCGTGCTGACCGGCGCCTGGCAAAACCGCCATGGCGTGACGGACGACACGATCACCACCCTGGCCGCCCCAAGCGTGTTCAGCTACGCGCGCAGCGCCGCCAAGGCCGCGGGCACCACGCAACGGCTGGGCGCCGCTGTCAGCTCGGCCGCGCTGCCCGCGCTGCTCAAGGCAGATCAGCAAGCCGGCAACCTTGACACGCTCGTCGACTGCGCCCAGGTGGACACCTGCGTGACGCAGAACAGCGTGAAGCTCGTGCAGTCCGGCTACGACATCGTCTTCGCGCAATACACCGCGCCGGCCGCCGCCGCGCTGGCTTCGGGCCTGCAAAGCGATGCGTACACCGCTGCGCTGGCCAACGTCGACCAGGCGCTCGGCACGCTGCAGGCGGCCATCGCCCAGCGCCGCGCTGCCAACCCGAACGAAGACTGGCTCGTCGTCGTCACCACCAGCCACGGCCTGGACGCCACGGGGGCCACCACGTCGGCGCCGACGCTGGAAAACCGCACCGCCTTCATCGCCCTGAACAAGCCGGTCAACGCCGTGCTCGGCAAGACCGGCATGGCGGCGCCCACGTCGGAAGCTACGCTGGCGGCCCTGCCGAGCGAGGCTGACATCGTGCCGACCGTGCTGGCGCAATTGAACGCCGCCGTGCCGGCCACCGCCCACAAGCTGGACGGTGCAGCGCTCACGGCCAGCGCCGTCGGCGTGCGCAACGTCCAGAGCACGGTGGGCGCGTACAACGCCTCGCTGGTACTGAACTGGCAGAACCCGACAGCGGCGAGCGGCCCCATCACCGTGCTGCGCGACGGCAAGCCGGTCGCCACGTTGCCCGCCACGGCCACCCAGTACATCGACAGCAACATCGCGGCTGCAAGCGGCATCTACCGCATCAACTACACGCTGGTGCGCAACAACGTGCCGGTGTCGATGCTTGCGCAGATCGCCTACGTTGCGCCAACGCCGCTGGCGACGTCGCTCACCAACGGCCTGGCCGCGTATTACAGCTTCGACACTCTGCCGCCGACCGACCGTAAAGCCAATTCGACGATCGGCCCGTGGGTGGCCGGCACCGACGGCGGCTCTGCTGCGGCCGACCCGTTTGGCAGCATGGCCCTGTCGGTCGATTCGCGCATCGACGCCTACAAGCTCACGCAGAACGGCGCAGACATCGCACTGAGCCCGCAATTCACCATCGGTTTCTGGTTCAGGTCGGATTGCACGCAGGGCAACGGCACCGGCGAGCCGATCCTCGCCAACAAGGACTACACCTCCGGCTCCAATGCCGGCATCGCCATCGGATTGTGGGGCGGCTGCGAAGTGCGCTTCAACCTCGGCAGCGGCGGCAAGCGCGACGACATCCAGGGCATGAAGTTCAGCGCCAACCAGTGGGCCTATCTCGCCCTGTCGGTCGACGCGCAGGCCAAGCGCTTCAGCGCGTACATCCTCGACCCGGTGCTCGGCGTGCAGAAGGTGGAAGACAAGGCCATCGCCAATACCGACGTCACCAAGCTCAACGGCCTGACCACCAAGGTCTGGGGCATGAACGACGACGCCACGCACAACTACGTGCCCAACAACCCGGGCTCGCTCAAGGGCGTGATGGCCTACGACGACCTCGCCATGTGGACGCGCCGGCTGACGCTGGGCGAACTCAAGACGATCAACGGCTCGCACCAGCCACTGTCGTCGCTGAACCCCTGACCCCCTCCCCCAACCCGAACGAGACCGCTCATGAAGCCTTGCATCCACCCTCTCGCACGGCCGCACCGGCTGGCCGCCGTGCTGCTGTGCGCCGCCACCTTGTCGCTGTCGGCCTGCGGCGGCGATTCGAACGACGGCACGCCAGGCACCGGTACGGGCCCCGGCGCCGCCCAGCCGGATCAACCCGGCCAGCCGCCGGCCAACAAGCCGACCCTGCACTGCGCTCCGTAATGCGCGGCTTTCCATCGACTTGCGTTTGAGACCGACATGACTTCCGACACAAACAACGGCAGCCGCCGCAACTTCCTCAAGATGGCCAGCACGGGCGCGATTTCCGCTGCTGCACTCGCGGCCTTCCCGCCCTCGATCCGCCGTGCGCTGGCGATTCCCGCCAACAACGCCACCGGCACGATGCGCGACGTAGAACACGTGGTGATCCTGATGCAGGAGAACCGCTCGTTCGACAACTACTTCGGCACGCTGAAAGGTGTGCGCGGCTTTGGCGACCGCTTCCCCATCCCGCTGGCCGGCGGGCTGAACGTCTGGCAGCAGACCTATGTGCCAAGCAGCGGGCCGAGCCGCGTCGTGCTGCCGTACTACCTGGACAGCAGCGCCGGCAACGCGCAGCGCGTCTCCAGCACGCCACACAGCTACCCTGATGCGCAGAACGCATGGGACCTCGGCCGCATGAGCAAGTGGCCGACCTACAAGCAGACGCAGTCGATGGGCTACTACAAGCAGGCCGAGCTGGACTTCCAGTTCGCGCTGGCCAATGCCTTCACGCTGTGCGATGCGTACCACTGCTCGTTCCACGGCGGCACCAACACCAACCGGCTGTTCCACTGGACAGGCACGAACGATCCGACCGGCGCCGCGGGCGGCCCCGTCATCGACAACAGCGGCGACCACCTCGATGCCAGCGTCACGTACAACTGGACGACCTACCCCGAGCGCCTGCAAGCGGCCGGTGTGTCGTGGAAGGTCTACCAGAACATGCCGGACAACTTCACCGACAACCCGCTCGCGGGGTTCAAGGCCTACCGCGATGCCAACGCCGCGCGCGGCAACCTTGCCGACGGCACGCCGTTCCCGCCGTACACGCCGGCCGACGAAACCGTCAGCCCGCTCATCAAGGGCATCGGCAACACCATGCCCGACGGCGGCTTCCTGCAAGCCTTGAAGGACGACATTGCCGCAGGCCTTCTGCCGCAGGTGTCGTGGATCGTCGCGCCGGCCACGTATTCCGAACACCCCGGCCCGTCGAGCCCCGTGCAGGGCGCGTGGTACACGCAGGAAGTGCTCAACGCACTCACCGCCAACCCGGCCGTGTGGAGCAAGACCGTGCTGTTCATCAACTTCGATGAGAACGACGGCTTCTTCGACCACGTGCCCCCGCCCGCGGCCCCTGCCTACGAAAACGGCGTGCTGGCCGGCAAATCGACCATCAGCACGGCCGGCGAATACCACACGGACCAACACCCCTACGGCCCCGGCCCGCGTGTGCCGATGTACATCGTCTCGCCGTGGAGCCGTGGCGGCTGGGTCAACTCGCAGACGTTCGACCACACCTCGGTGCTGCGCTTCCTGGAACTGCGCTTCAACGTCAAGGAGACGAACATCAGCGCGTACCGCCGCGCCGTGCTGGGCGACCTGACCAGCGCTTTCAACTTCGTCAACCCGAACACCGAAACGCTGCCGACGCTGCCAAGCCGCGACAAGGCAACCGCCGACGCCATCCGCACCGCGCAAGGGCTGCAGCCGCAGGTGCCGCTGCCCTCCGTCACGGCGCAGCAGATGCCTACACAAGCCACCGGCACCCGTCCCTCGCGGGCCCTGCCGTACGAGCTGCACGTCAGCGCCCGCGAAGACGCCACCAACCGCACGCTGCGCCTGATCTTCAGCAACACCGGCACGGCCGCGGCTGTCTTCCACGTGTACGACCGCCTGCATCTGGACCGCGTGCCGCGCCGCTATGCGGTGGAGCCCGGCAAGATGCTCGACGACACGTGGGACGTGTTCACCGCAGACAAGGGCAAGTACGACCTGTGGGTGCTGGGCCCCAACGGCTTCCACCGCGCGTTCTCGGGCGATGTGAGCGCCGTGTCGGCTGCGGGTTCGAGCGCACCGGAAATCCGCGTGTGCTACGACCTGGCCAACGCCGAGGTCTACGTGACGATGATGAACACCGGCACCGCCGGCTGCACCTTCACCGTCAAGCCGAATGCGTACCGCAACGACGGCCCGTGGACGTACGACATCCCGGCCGGCAAGCAGCTCGACCAGCACTGGCCGATCGCGCGCCAGGGCAACTGGTACGACTTCACGGTGACGGTGCCGCAAGGCGGCTTCACGCGGCGCTTTGCCGGTCGCATGGAAACGGGCAAGGACAGCGTGTCCGACCCCGCGATGGGCACCTGAGGCTGGCAGTGAAGTAGAAGGATCAGCAGGGGAAAACGCGGGCAGCCTTCGAAAGGAGGCTGCCCGCTTGCGTTTCGGCGTCCGCGCAGCGAGCGGTGGACTGCGCGGGCCGCGCTCGGCCTGCGGCGTGTCGGCCTCGGAGGGTCGAAGGCCACGGTTTCGCCCCGACGCTTGGGCCTCTCATCATGACGTTCGAGACATTTATCCCCTCGCGGGGGGCTCACACCGTCGTGTTCGGGGTTCAACTGTCGTGCGCGAGCCTCAGCCCCTGGAATCGCTCACGGAATGATGGACGAAGTGAGCCTTGGAGGGTCGCGCTTCAGGGTTTCACACTCGCACGCGAGCCTCGGACCGTGACGCTCCACGGTTTTACTGTCATGCGTGAGCCTCAAAGACTGGAGACATCCACAGTTTTACCCTCGTGCGCGAACCTCGGACTGTGGCGTTCCACGGTTTTAGGCTCGCGTGCGACGCCTGGACATTGACGTTCCACAGTCTCACCCTCGTGCCTGAGCTTTGGAGGGTGACACTCCACGGTTTTACCCTCGCACGTGAGCCGCAGACCGTAAGGCGTCGGCGCCTTACCGCCGTGTGCCGGCGCCGCGCCGAGGTGCGCCGCCTTTCTACCTTGGCGAGCGAACGGGGGTTGTCGCGTCAGAGCGCGTGCTGATACGGAAACAACGCCGCGTTGAACCCGCCGAGCGCGCGCAGATGCACCCAGTCGAAATGCGGTCCCGGGTCCGTCTTGCGGCTCGGCGCAATGTCCGAGTGACCGGCGATTGCTGCGATCGGATACGCCGCGCAGATCGCCCGCACAAGCGACGCCGTAGCGACGTACTGCTCAGGCGTGAAGGGCAGATCATCGGTGCCCTCGATTTCGATGCCGATCGAGAAATCGTTGCAGCGCGTGCGGCCGAAGAAGTCCGACGCACCGGCATGCCAGGCACGCGCGTCGCACGAAGCAAATTGCACGCATTCGCCCGTGCGGCGGACGAAGAAATGCGCCGACACGCGCACGCCGCGCAACTGATCGAAGTACGGATGCGCGTCGCAGTCAAGCGTGTTGGTGAAGAAGTCGAGCACGTGGCAGGTGCCGAAGTCGGCCGCGGATTGCGCAGGCGGCAGGCTGATGTTGTGCAGCACGATCAGGTCGATGGGCATGCCTTCGGGCCGTGCGTCGATATTCGGCGAGGGATGGCGGCGCGCGCCATCCACCCATCCGTCAGCGCCGACGTGCAACCGTTCAGGCATCGCCGTTCAGCCCATTTCCGGCCGGTTCACCGACGCTGCCCGGCGACGCTTCAACGTCCCGCGGATCACGAATGCCAAGCTGCTGCATGCGATAGCGCAACTGGCGGAATGACAGCCCAAGCAGCTTGGCGGCCGCCGTACGGTTGAAGCCGGTCTGGTCCAGCGCGGCCAGGATCACGTTGCGCTCGACCGACTCCAGGTAGGCCGGCAGATCGATCGGCAGCGAAACGCTCGGCAGGGCCGGCTCCGCCGGCTGCGCAACGGGTGCCGGCTCGGGCTGTGCGACCGGTTGCGGCATCCCCAAGGGGCTTGGCACCGGCGCCGGCATGTAGACGGCATCAGGCCAACTCGTCATCGGCGCCGGCGACATCGGGTGATGGGCCGCTGCGGCAGCCTGCGCCTCGCGCGTGCGGTGGAACAGCGGCGAGCGTTCGATCTCGGCTCCCAGCGCGCCAAGGTCGTCCACGTCGATCGACTCGCCTTCCGCAAAGGCGTAAGCGCGCTCCAGCAGGTTCTCCAGCTCGCGCACGTTGCCCGGGAACGGATACGCGCACAGTTGCTGCAGCGCCGGTCGCGTCAGGCGCTTGGGGCGCGGATCGCCGTAGCGGCTGGCGAGCTGTTCGAGCAGCACGCCGGCCAGCACGGGCACGTCTTCGGCACGCTCGCGCAGCGTGGGCATGCGCAGTTCCAGCACGTTCAGGCGGTAGAACAAGTCTTCGCGGAAACGGCCAGCGGCCACCAGACGGGCCAGATTCTGGTGGCTCGCGCACACGACGCGCACATCGACAGGGTCTTCACGGCTTTCGCCGATCTTGCGTACGCGACGCTCCTGCAACGCACGCAGCAATTTCACCTGCATGGTGAGCGGCAGGTCGGCCACTTCATCGAGCATGAGCGTGCCGCCGTTGGCGGCCTGGAAGAAGCCCTGGCGATCAGTGTCGGCGCCGGTAAAAGCGCCCTTCACGTAGCCGAAAAACTCGGCCTCCATCAGGTTCTCGGGAATCGCGCCGCAGTTGACCGCCACGAACGGCCGCGATGCACGCGCAGACAGCGCATGCACGGCGCGCGCCGCACGCTCCTTGCCGCTGCCGGATTCGCCGCTGATCACCACCGGCGCCATGCTGCGTGCCAGGCGCATCAGCGAGCGGCGCACTTCCTGCATCGCAGCGGAACGCCCGGGCAGCAGGTCGTTGGTGCGCTCGGCCAGATCGGCGTTGCCCGGGTCGGGATCGCGCTGCTGGCGGCCCAGCGCGTTGAGCACGAGGCTGCGCAACTGATCAAGCGAGAGCGGCTTGGCGATGTAGTCGAACGCGCCGGCCTTGAGCGCTTCCACCGCGTTCTCGGCGCTGCCATAGGCGGTAATGACGGCCACCGGCGTGCGGTCGGCCGTGGCAGAAAGCTGGCGCACGAGTTCGATGCCCAGGCCATCGCCCAGGCGCATGTCGGTCAGCACGAGTGCGAAGCGCTGGCGAGAGAGCGCCTCGCGCGCCTCGGCCAGCCCGCTGGCGAGCACGACGTCGTGCCCCATGCGGCGCAGGGAAATCTCCAGCAGCTCGCGCAGGTCGGCTTCGTCATCGACGACGAGAATGGGTTCGCGAACGATGGCGGCTTTGGACATGAATCAGCAGAAGATCGGCGGAAATTCGCAGCCGGCGGATCATTCCGCTACGGCCAGGGCAGGTTGGTCAAACATCAGGGTGATGACGAAGGCCCGTCGCGGCAACGTGTCGCGCGCCTCCATGGTCAACGCTCCGGTGCGATCGAGCAAGGATTCCAGTGCGATGGCGCCATAACGGATCTGCGCATCGTTGGCGCTGCACAACTCGCGCGCCATGTAGAGGCCCAGGCCAGTGCCTTGGGCGTCATTCGTGAAGAACGGCTCGAACAGGCTGCGCTGCTGCTCGGTGGGCACTTCCGGGCCGTCGTTCCAGATCACGAGTTCGGCGTGGGTCTCGTCCAGCGCGTAGGCTGCCAGCTGGATCGAACCTGGCACACGGCGGCAATAGCGCAGCGCGTTGTCGAGCATGTTGCCCACCACCTGCTGCAACTGCGCCGGGTCGAAGAGCACGGGCTTGTCCAGGTCGACCGCCACGCGCACGAGGTTCGGGTTGATCTCGGTCGCTTCGCCTGCGCGGCGCAGGGCTTCGGCACGCCAGCGCTCGACCACTTCCGGTAACACCTGCGCCAGTTGCACGCGCACGCGTTCGCCACGCGGGCGGCGCGAGAGCATCAGCACGTCGGCGACCACCTGGTCGAGCCGGCGCACGTTGTCGCGGATGATGCGCAGCAGGCGCGTCTCCACGCCCGAGCTTTCCAGGCGGACATGTGTACCGCCATCATGGCCGTCGCCCGGGTCGTCCAGCAGTTCGGCGGCCTGGCTGATCGCAGCCAACGGGTTGCGGATCTGGTGCGCGACGCTGGCCACCAGCCGCCCCATCGAGGCCAGCTTTTCCTGCTGCGCCTGCTCCGCCACACGCTCCCAGCTTTCCACGTGGACCAGCACGGTGTCATGCAACTCGTGGCGCAGAAACGCTTCGTCATCCACCGACCAGCCCTGCGTGATCGCCTCGGCCGATGGAATGCGAGGACGCATCTCGCCGCCCTCGCCCGGCAGGCCCAGGCCGATCGAGCTGACAAGGCTATCCATATAGACGCTGCGCAGGTTGGCCAGGCTCGGCAGGATGAAGCGCAAGCGCAGCCGGGCGCTCAACATGGCGCGGCCACCCCGGCCGCCCGAGGCGATGGGCAGCAGGTCGAGAATGCGCGGTGCATCGTCGTCACCGGTGCCATCGGCGGGGCGGCTCTTGCGGCGCAGCCACTGACGCAGCGTTTCGAGCAGCGGACGCAGGTGCGGCACGTCCTTCAGGTCGAACAACATCGCACCGCTGCCGACAAACGCGCTCTGCGGCACGCCCAGCAGCATGGCTGCGGCCGGGTTGGCGGCAACGACGCGGCCGTCGGCACGCACCAGCATCACGCCGTCCTGCATGTCGTAGACCATCAGGCGGTTGACGAGCTGTTGCAGGCGCAACTCGCGCTCGCGGGCCATCGTCAACCGTTCCTGCGCAACCTGACGGTGCGACAGGCCGTACATCATCGACGCGGCCATCATGTAGACCAGGCCGTACAGCCCGGCGGATGCCAACCCCGGCGCAATCACGCCCTCGCGCATCATCTGCAGGAACGGATCGGTCAGCACCACGATCGACGCCACTGCCGCCGTGAACAGCGCGAAGAGCAGGCTCGTGAGCGCACCGGCGGCCAGCACCGGCACCAGCAGTACCATTGCCACGCTCGCCGACAGCCGCGAGAGCGTGGCGTATGCCAGCCCCAGAAAGAGCAGATCGAGCACCACATCCAGCCGGACGCGGAATTGGAATCGCGTGCGCCACCAGCCGGCTGCGGCAAGGATGAGCAGGGCCATCGCCAGATACGGCAGCGTCAGGCTGAGCAGCGCTTCGCTATTGGGCAGGCCGGCTGCTTCGTTGTGCTCGCGCGGCACCATCACGAACAGCAACAGCACCAGCGCCACGGCGGCGCGGCTGAAGGCGAAATAGCGCAGCAGGCGCCACTGGAACTCAGGCGGATCAGGCTCCAGCCAGACTGATCGGAGTGCGCGCCAGGCGTTCAGGCGCGAGAGCAGCCTGCGGGCGGTGGACGGTGTTGCCCGCGCGTCACCCGACGCGTCGGGCGTCATGTGTTGCCCCGGTCAGCATGCTCGGGGCAGCGATAGCGGCCGCCCGGCAGCGCGATCATGCCGGTGCGCGGCGCGTGCACGCCGCACACGGCACATTGCTCGATGGGCTGAGAGGCCTCGGGCTCAGGCGTGCGCTTGGCTGAGCCCTGTCCGCCCGAGGCTGTCTGGCGCTGCCCCGAGGAACGGGACGAACGCGTCCCCAGGCGGCTCAACCACCACCAGCCGGCGAGCAGCATCAGGATCAGCAGGACGGGACGGGACATGGGGAACTGACAAGGACAAGTAACGGCGCAGGCGCCAGGAACGCACTAGGCGCGATGCAGGATGACTTCGAGCACGAAGCGGCTGCCCACGTACGCCAGCATCAGGATCGCGAAGGCCGCCATCACCCAGCGCAGCGCCACGCGTCCGCGCCAGCCGCGAAAACGCCGACCGATCAGAATGCCGCCGAACATCACCCACGACAGCACGGCAAAGATATTCTTGTGATCGAAATGGAAAGCGCTGTGAAACAGCTGCTCGGAGAACAGCACGCCCGAGGCGATCGTCAGCGTCAGCAGAACGAAGCCCGCCCCGATCAGCCGGAACAGCAGTTTTTCGAGCGTGAGCAGCGGCGGCAGCAGATCCAGCCAACGGCCGAACCCGCTTGCCTCCGGGCGGTTGATGGTGTGCAGGCGGCGCTCTGCAGCCAGCATGAGGATCGCGTGGAATGCCGCTAGCGTGAACAGCCCGTAGGCGACGTTGGCAATAGCGAAGTGCAGCTTGAATAGGGAGCTGGCCGCATAGCCGAGAATTTGCGTGCCCGGAAAGGCCAATGGCAGCAGACTTCCGACCAGCGCCACTGGCATCACGAGCAAGCCGAGGCCGGCCAGCGAGAAGAAGAGGCTTTCGATCCAGAAAATGCCCACGCCCAGCCACAGCATGGCCGACAGCGCATAGGCAAAGCCAAATATCATGGCGCTGGCCGGGAAGATCGTCTCGTGCAGCAGGAACCCGTGCGCGATCAAGGCGGCCAGCAGACCCCAGCGCCACCAGCCCGGGACAGTGTCAGCAGCCCCCGGAGGCGGCGGAACGAGCACCGTGGCACCCGGCGACTCACCGCCTGCCGCCATGGCTCCCGCCGGCGCCCGGGCACCCAGTCCACCGCGTCGCGCCCACGCTACCGAAGCGAGGATGCCGTAGAGAAGCGCCGTCAGCGCATACAGTACAATTGCCATTTGCACAGTTTACCGCAGCGCACCCCAGTTTTGGCTGGGGCCCGCCCCCCGCCGAAAGCCTCGTTGGGCGGCAACGCAACATGCGCGCATTGAACACATTCCCAGCCGGTGCGAACCAAACGCGCCCCGGCCGCCTCTTCATCCCGTCCCCAATTCCGGATTCCTGTCACTGTCATGCTGGATAACCTGACCCAACGGCTCGCGCGCGTGGTCAAGACCATGCGCGGCGAAGCGCGCCTGACCGAAGCCAACACCGCCGAGATGCTGCGCGAAGTTCGCATGGCGCTGCTCGAAGCCGACGTGGCGCTGCCGGTCGTGCGCGAATTCATTGCCCGCGTCAAGGAAAAGGCGCTCGGCGAAGACGTCATCACAAGCCTTTCGCCGGGCCAGGCGCTCGTCGGCATCGTGCAGCGCGAGCTGACGGCCATCATCGGCGGCCAGGAAGCGCTGGAAGGCGTCGGCAGCAACATCATGGGCGGCCGCGCCGCCGAGCTGAACCTCAACGTCACGCCGCCCGCGATCATCCTGATGGCTGGCCTGCAAGGCGCGGGCAAGACCACCACGGTCGGCAAGCTCGCCAAGTGGCTCAAAGAGAACAAGAAAAAGAAAGTGCTGACGGTGTCGTGCGACGTGTATCGCCCTGCCGCCATCGCGCAGTTGAAGACCGTTTCCGAGCAGGTTGGCGCGGACTTCTTTCCCTCGCAGCCCGACCAGAAGCCGGTGGACATTGCCGCCGCCGCACTGGACTGGGCCAAGAAGCACTACCACGATGTGCTGATCGTCGATACGGCCGGCCGCCTCGGTATCGACGAGGCGATGATGCAGGAGATCGCAGCGCTGCACGCCAGGCTCAAGCCAGCCGAAACGCTGTTCGTGGTCGACGCGATGCTCGGCCAGGATGCCGTCAACACCGCCAAGGCCTTCAACGACACCCTGCCGCTGACCGGCGTGGTGCTGACCAAGCTCGACGGCGATGCGCGCGGTGGCGCGGCGCTGTCGGTGCGTCACATCACAGGCAAGCCGATCAAGTTCGTCGGTGTGGCCGAAAAGCTCGACGGGCTGGAGCCGTTCTACCCCGACCGCATGGCCCAGCGGATTCTGGGCATGGGCGACATTCTCGCGCTGGTGGAAGAAGCCCAGCGCGGTGTCGACATGGAAGAGGCGCAGAAGCTTGCGGCCAAGATCAAAAAGACCGGCGGCTTCGACCTCGAAGACTTCAAGGCGCAGATCGGCCAGATGAAGAAGATGGGCGGTCTGGGCGGCCTGATGGACAAACTGCCTGCGCAGTTCGCACAACAGGCCCAGGGCGCCAACATGGATCAGGCCGAAAAGCAGGTCCGCCGCATGGAAGGCATCATCAACAGCATGACTGCCGCCGAGCGTGCCAAGCCCGAACTCATCAAGGCGAGCCGCAAACGCCGCATTGCCGCAGGCGCGGGCGTACAGGTGCAGGAAGTCAACCGTCTGCTCAACCAATTCGAGCAGATGCAATCCATGATGAAGAAGCTTAAAGGCGGCGGCATGATGAAGATGATGCGCGCCATGGGCGGCATGAAAGGCGGCATGAAAGGCTTGCTCGGCCGCTGACCGACTCACGGCCCCGCTGCCTGGCCCGATCTTGGCCTTGCGATGCTGGCCGTACACGAGTACGGTTGCGCTTCTCAGGCCGGCTTCGAGCCAGTCGCGACGGATCCCTGAGCCAGCTATAAGCGCCCGATCAAACCCCTGCCTTCCCAACCGTTTACTAGACTGACACGATGCTGAGCGCAGAACAGGCCCGCGAACTCTGGGCCAACTCCGAAGAAATCGTCAGCGAAGACGCCGTGCGCGGCTCGCTGGACCGCATGGCCGAAGAGATCACCGAGAAGATCGGCGACACGTTCCCGATGGTGCTGTCCGTGATGGGCGGCGCGGCGGTCTTTACCGGCATGCTGCTGCCCAAGCTGGCCTTCCCGCTGGAGTTCGACTACATCCACCTCTCCCGCTACAACAACAAGACGGTGGGCGGCGAGATGCAGTGGCGCGTGGCGCCGCGCGAGTCGGTCAAGGGCCGCACGGTGCTGGTGCTCGACGACATCCTCGACGAAGGCGAGACGATGGCGGCCATCCGCTCGCGCATCATCGACATGGGTGCCGCGGAGTTCTATTCCGCCGTGCTCTGCGAGAAGACGCTCGCCAAATCGAAGCCGCTGCACCCTGACTTCTGCGGCTTCAACGTGCCTGACCGCTATGTGTTCGGCTGCGGAATGGACGCCAAGGGCTACTGGCGCAACCTGCCGACCATCCGCGCGCTCAAGAACACCTGAGGCAGCACCGCAGCAAACAAAAAGGGCGACACCTCAGTCGCCCTTTTTTGTTGCCCGCGCGTGGTTCAGAGTTGATGCGCGAATGTGCGGATGCCCTTGAGCAGCATCTCCACCGAGATCGCCACCAGGATCAGCCCCATCAGCCGCTCGAACGCCATCACCGTACGCTCCCCTACCAGGCGCTGGATATGCGTGGCGCTCAGCAGCACCACCGCGCACACGGCCATCGTCGCGCATAGCGAGCCGACCCACGTCCACATGCGCCCGGGCGCCTGCGACACCAGCAGCATCACCGTGGCCATCGCCGACGGCCCCGCGATGGCCGGAATCGCCAGCGGCACGATGAAGGGCTCGCCCGTGGGCTGCGACTCGGCACCACCCTCACGCGGGAAGATCATCCGCAGCGCGATCAGGAACAGCACGATGCCGCCTGCAATCTGCAGCGACATGTCGGTCAGGCTCATCATGCGCAGGAAGCTCTCGCCGAAGAACATGAAGACGAGCAGCAGCACGAACGCAATGCCGACCTCGCGCAGCACGACACGGTTGCGGCGCTCGGGGGCGACCGGCCGTAGCGCCGAGATGAAGATCGGAATGTTGCCGAGCGGATCGGTGATCAGCACCAGCAGAACGGTCGCCGAGAGGAATGAGTATTCCATCGCCTGACGTCGATCAGGCGCCGCGACGGTAAGGGCGCTCACGCAGCCAT
The DNA here is from genome assembly GCF_002256165.1 of Ralstonia sp. PBBBR1. NCBI lineage: Bacteria > Pseudomonadati > Pseudomonadota > Betaproteobacteria > Burkholderiales > Burkholderiaceae > Ralstonia > Ralstonia sp. PBBBR1. The sequence continues at coordinate 498,733 of NZ_NKIL01000003.1, forward strand.
TTGGTGGCGATCCACTTCTCGCCACGCTCGACCGGCAGGCCGGCGTGCAGCGTGTCCTCATCCAGCGTGCCGTCGGGCCGCTTGTAGACGAAGAAGACGGCGTTGCCCTTGACCGGCGCCACCTCCAGCCCGAGCTTCGGAAAGCCCGTGGCACCGCCGGCCTGCACGCTGTTCAGGTAGATGACCATGGTCGCCACGCGCTGACCGCCCACTTCAAGCTGGCGTGCCTCGCCGCTGCGCCCGGGGTTGAAGAAATCGAAGTGCGGCTGGTATTCGCCGCCGGGCTGGTAGTTCAGCACCTGGAAGCCCTCGCCGTGTTCGACCGGCACGCCCACGGCCTGCGCGATACGCGCTTCGATCTTGGCGATCAGCGGATGCTCGCCGACCTGGAACATCCCGCCTTGGCTGGTCCGGGCCGAGATCAAATTTTCCTCGCCCGTATCGGGGTTCACGACGGGCGAACGCTTCAGGCGATTGCGCCCGATCGCGATCAGCTCGTCACACTCGGCGTCCGACAGAAAGTGCTGGAACAGCACGATGCGCGGCGTCTCGATCGCAAACAGGATGGGGATGTCGCCATCGGCGGTATGCACTGCGTTGCTGTTTTCGACCGCCTGGTCGGCAGCGGAGGTCGGAGCGGGCGCCACAATCGGGGCGGGCGCGCGCGCAGTCAGCGCCTCATCGACGACACGGCGCGCGAAGGCACGGTCGTAGCCGGATTGCACCATCGAAGCCACCAGGGATTCGGCCTCAAAGCCTTCGGTCACGTGACGCTGCAGCCAGTCGCGCAGCGCGTCAGACATCGTCGCGTACGGTTGGGTGGTGGACATGCGGGATGGAGATGCGGGCGAGCGAGAGATGGCCCTATTGTAGGCCGACCGTTCGCCGGCGGGAGATCACGAACCGCCAGCCGGACCGCCAGCAATACGCAGCGGCGAGAACGGATTGCGCGCCGGCACTTCCGGCAGCGCCTTGGCACGCGGCGTGGGCACAGCGGGCTCGGCAGGCACCGGCGCCGACACCGTCATCGCGCTCGACTCCTGATATTGCCAACGCTTCCAGGCCGCCAGCACGGCATTCGGATACTGCGGCTGACCGCGGCTGCCGTTGTAGCGGCCAAGCGCCAGGTACAGATTGCCGCCTTCCATGTCGAGGTAATGACGCAGGATCGTGCAGCCGTAGCGCAGGTTGCTCTGCAGGTGGAAGAGCTTGCGCGAGTCGTTGTCGCCGATGCTGCGGGTCCAGAACGGCATCACCTGCATCAGGCCCATCGCCCCGGCACTGCTGATGGCGTACTTGCGAAAGCCGCTTTCCACCTGGATGAGCCCGAGCACCAGCGCCGGGTCCAGGCCAGCACGCTTGGCCTCGTAATACGCCGTCTCGATCAGTTCGACGCGTACCGACGCCTGCGGGATCTTGCCCGACATGCGCACCGACATCTCCGCCAGCCAGCGCAGGTAGCCGAGTTGCTCGTCGTTGCTGGCAAAGACCGGGCGCAGCGGACGGCTGTCGGCCACCGCGGCAGACAGCGCGCTGCGCACGGAGTCCGCCAGGTATTCCTCTTTCTGGGCGCCCGCCCACGCCAGCTGCGTGCCCGCGAGCAACGTCCCCGCGCACAGCGCAGTGACGATCAGGCGGGCGGAAGACAAGCGGCGCATGCGGGTCGGTCCGGTTGTTGCGTTATTGCGCGAGACGCGCCTTCAGCGTAGCCAGCACGTCGGCGGGCGCCACGGCGGTGGCGGCTTCGTCTCGGCGGCCCTGGAATTCCAGCTTGCCTTCCTTCAGGCCGCGGTCACCCACCACCACGCGGAACGGCACGCCGATCAGCTCCCAGTCGGCGAACATCGCGCCGGGGCGCTCGCCGCGGTCGTCCAACATCACGTCGATGCCGGCGGCGACCAGCTCGGCGTGCAGGCGGTCGGCTTCCTCGCGCACGGCGTCGGACCGGTCGTAGCCCACGGGGCAGATCACCACCTGGAACGGCGCGATCGACGCCGGCCAGATGATCCCGCGCGCATCGTAGTTCTGCTCGATGGCCGCACCCAGGATGCGCGTGATGCCGATGCCGTAGCAGCCCATCACCATCGGCTGCGTCTTCCCGTTCTCATCGAGGAACGTCGCATTCATCGCCTCGGAGTAGCGCGTGCCCAGCATGAAGACGTGACCGACTTCGATGCCGCGGCAGATCGCCAGCGTGCCCTTGCCGTCCGGCGAGGCGTCGCCTGCCACCACATTGCGCAGGTCGTAGACCTCCGGCTCGGGCAGATCGCGGCCCCAGTTCACGCCAGTGAAGTGGTAGTCCTCTTCGTTGGCGCCGACCACGAAATCGCTCATCGCGGCCGCCGTGCGATCGGCCACCACCTTCACGGGCAGCTTCGTGCCGACCGGACCCAAATAGCCCGGCCGCGTGCCGAACGCACGCAGGATTTCGCCTTCGGTGGCAAAGCGGAAGTCGGCAAGGCCCGGCACCTTCGATGCCTTGACCTCGTTGAGTTCATGATCGCCGCGCAGCAGCAGCAGCCAGATCTGGGGCTCGCCGCCCTCGACTTCGGTTGCCAGCACGATGGATTTGATCGTGCGCTGCAGCGGGATACCCAGTTGCTCGGCCACGGCCTCGCACTTGGCGCGGCCGGGCGTATGCGTCTTGGTGAGCGCTTCGGTGGCAGCGGCACGCGGTGCGGCCGGGGCGACGGCTTCAGCAGCCTCGATGTTCGCGGCGTAGTCCGAATCCGGGCAGTAGATGATGGCGTCTTCGCCCGTGTCGGCAATCACGTGGAATTCGTGCGAGCCCGATCCGCCAATCGCGCCGTTATCGGCCGCCACGGCGCGGAATTCCAGGCCGAAGCGCTGGAAGATGCGCGTGTAGGCGTCGTACATCTTTTGATACGACACCTTCAGGCCTTCGGCGTCGCGGTCGAAGGAGTATGCGTCCTTCATCGTGAATTCGCGGCCGCGCATGATGCCGAAACGCGGACGGCGCTCGTCACGGAACTTGGTCTGGATCTGGTAGAAATTGACGGGCAGCTGCTTGTACGAGCGAATTTCAGTGCGGGCGATGTCGGTCACCACCTCCTCCGACGTCGGCTGCATGACGAAGTCGCGCTCGTGGCGATCCTTGAAGCGCAGCAGCTCGTCGCCCATCTTGTCCCAGCGGCCGGTCTCCTGCCACAGCTCGCCCGGCTGCACCACCGGCATCAGCACCTCCACCGCGCCGGCGGCGTTCATTTCCTCACGCACGATCTGCTCGACCTTGCGGATCACGCGCAGACCCACGGGCATGTACGTATAGAGGCCCGCGCCAAGCTTCTTGATCATGCCGGCACGCATCATCAACTTGTGCGAGACGATCTCCGCGTCAGCGGGCGCTTCCTTGAGCGTGGAAATGAAGAATTGGGACGCTTTCATGCGACTGACAATAAGGGATGACGCGACCAACCAAAGCCGCGAAAACAAGGGCAAAAGCCACCGGAATCAGGAGATGAGACGAGGCGCCAGGCGCACATTCGCGCAATCGGCACCCCTCCCCCAGGAGGCGCGAGTGAGCGGCAACATTTCGGCTTCTATGACAGCCGAGCGACGGGCCGCTCTATAATCGGCGTAATTCTAAAGTATTCGAGGTGCAGTCATGCTCGATCGTGAAGGCTTCCGCCCGAACGTCGGCATCATCCTCATCAACGCAAGAAACGAGGTGTTCTGGGGCAAGCGCATTGGCGAGCACTCCTGGCAGTTTCCACAAGGCGGCATCAAATACGGCGAAACGCCCGAACAAGCGATGTTCCGCGAACTGCACGAAGAAGTCGGCCTGTTGCCAGAACACGTCCGGATCGTCGGTCGCACGCGCGACTGGCTGCGGTATGAGGTGCCGGACAAGTTCATCCGCCGCGAAATACGCGGCCACTATCGGGGCCAGAAACAGATCTGGTTCCTGCTGCGCATGGTCGGTCGCGACTGCGACATCCAACTGCGTGCTACCGAGCATCCGGAATTCGATGCTTGGCGGTGGAGCCAGTACTGGGTGCCGCTCGAGGCCGTCATCGAGTTCAAGCGCGAGGTGTATCAGCTGGCGCTGTCGGAGCTTTCGCGCTTCGTGCAGCGTCAGACCCGCGCGCCGCTCTCGCCCTACGGGCGCGGCGGCCAGCACCGAGAGCGCGACGGACGCGACGCGCGCGATAGCCGCGAACGTTCCAGCGACCAGGGCGGCCGGAACGAACAGCACGCCCAGCCGGCCCTGACCGTCACCACCACGACGGTCATCGTCGAGACGGTGAGCGTATCCGCGCCGACCCCCTCCTCTTCCAACCCTGACGACACGGCTCCCAAGGACAATTCGTGAATCTGATGACGACGACACGTGGAGCGCACCGCGCTCTCGTGCCGCTCGCGCTGGCGGCTGCGCTGGCGCTGACGGCATGTGGCCATAACCGCACCGGCGACCTCGAAGACAAGCTGTTGATGGACCCGTTCAACGACAAGCCCTTCAAGGAAGACGCTGTCACCTTCCCGGCCCCGCCAGTCGATCGTGATGCCGTGCCATTCGATGTGGGCGGCCGAAGCGACTCGCCGCTGCGCTTCGCCATCGATCCGAAATCGGTGTCGATCGGCAAGGACAACGTGGTGCGCTACACCGTGCTGATCACCAGCAAGACCGGCGCGCGCAACGTGAACTACGAAGGCCTGCGCTGCGACACAGCCGAGCGGCGCATCTATGCAACGCTGCGCAACGATACCAACCAGTGGATCGGTAACCGCGCGGTCGACATGAACGAAACGGCGAATACCGAGTCCGCCAGCATGAACGCCTACAAGCCCGCCACGGATTGGCAGCGTGTCGGCAATGGCGGGCCGACGGACTATGCTTCGGCGCTGATGCGCTCGTACTTCTGCGACGTGCGCTCGGTAGCGGGAGATGGGAAGGCTTCTACGCTAGTGCAGCGGCTGGGGCAGAGTGGGCGGTATTTCGGGCGCTGAGGGGCAGACACCGGCATACCGCGTGCGCTCAAGCACAAAGGCCAACCTCGCAAGGTTGGCCTTTTCTATCGATGCTCAGCCGAGTGGCTGGATCAGAGCAGCACTAGGTTATCCCGGTGCACCAGTTCCGCAGCGCTGACGTAGCCCAGCACCGCCTCGATCTCGGAAGATGCCTTGCGCGCGATCAGCCGAGCCTCTGCCGATGAATAATTCGTCAGCCCGCGGGCAACTTCCAGCCCCGCCGCATCCACACACGAAATCACCTCGCCGCGCGCAAATTCGCCCTGCACTTCCGTCACGCCGATCGGCAGCAACGACTTCCCGCCGGCCGTGAGCTTCTCGACCGCGCCGGCATCGAGCACCACGCGACCGCGCAGCTGCAGATGGTCAATCATCCACTGCTTGCGCGCCGCCATCCGCCCAGTGGGGGCGCGGAGCTGGGTGCCGATGGCCTCGCCGCTCGCCAGCCGCGCAAGCACGTCAGCCTCGCGACCGGACGCGATGATTGTGTGCGCACCTGACTTTGCTGCGCGCTTGGCCGCCAGAATCTTCGTCAGCATGCCGCCCTTGCCGATGCTCGAACCGGCACCGCCGGCCATCTGCTCAAGGTCCGGCGTGCCGGCTTGCGCCTCGTCGACAAAACGCGCGCCCGGCTCCTTGCGCGGGTCGGCGGTGTACAGGCCGCGTTGGTCCGTCAGGATGATCAGCGCATCGCCTTCGATCAGGTTGGTGACAAGCGCGCCAAGCGTGTCGTTGTCGCCGAACTTGATTTCATCGGTGACGACGGTGTCGTTCTCGTTGATGATCGGCACGACACCGAGGCTCAGCAGCGTGAGCAGCGTGGAGCGTGCGTTGAGATAGCGCTCGCGATCGGCCAGGTCGCCATGCGTGAGCAGCACCTGCGCCGTGCGGATGCTGTGCCGCGCGAACTCGGATTCGTACACCTGCGCCAGCCCCATCTGCCCGACGGCGGCGGCGGCCTGCAGCTCGTGGATTTCCTTCGGGCGCTTGGCCCAGCCCAAGCGCTGCATGCCCTCGGCGATGGCGCCCGAGCTGACCAGCACGACTTCCTTGCCCGCCGCCCGTAACGCCGCGATCTGCGCGGCCCAGCGGGCAATGGCGGCCTGATCGAGGCCACGGCCGTCGTTGGTAACCAGGCTGGAACCGACCTTGACGACAAGGCGGCGCGCATCGGCAATCAGCGAATGCAGGGCCATGGTGGGCGCGTCTCCGAAGGATGTTTGTTGTGTTTAGGCTTGATCGTCGTGGTCGACGTTGTGCAGTGTCGGGTCCAGACGCTGGTCGGGTGCGGCTGCGGCTGCATCCTCTTCGGCGCGCAGCTCGTCGAGGTATTCCTGGATCGCGTGCACAAGCGCCTGCGTGCCATCGTGCGTCAACGCAGAAATCCGGTGCACCGGGCCCTTCCACTTGAAGCGCTTCACGAAATCCTTCACGCGCGCCTCGCGTTCGTCCTCGGGCACCATGTCGAGCTTGTTAAGCACGAGCCAGCGCGGTTTGTCGAAGAGTTCAGCGTCGTATTTCTTCAGCTCGCCGACGATCGCCTTGGCTTCGGCCACCGGGTCGACGCTCTCGTCGAACGGGGCGAGATCCACCACGTGCAGCAGCACGCGCGTGCGTTGCAGGTGCCGCAAGAACTGGTGACCCAGACCGGCGCCTTCCGCCGCGCCTTCGATCAGGCCAGGGATGTCGGCCACCACGAACGATTTCGACGGGCCCGTCCGGACCACGCCCAGGTTCGGGTGCAGCGTCGTGAACGGGTAGTCGGCAATCTTCGGGCGCGCATTGGAAATGGCGGTGATCAGCGTCGACTTGCCGGCATTCGGCATGCCGAGCAGACCCACGTCGGCCAGCACCTTCAACTCCAGGCGCAGGTTGCGACGCTCACCGGCCTTCCCGTCGGTCTTCTGGCGCGGAGCGCGGTTAGTGCTCGACTTGAAGTGGATGTTGCCCCAACCGCCTTCGCCGCCCTGCGCGAGGCACAGGCGCTGGCCGTCGATCGTCAGGTCGGCGATCAGCTCTTCCGTGTCGGCATCGTAGATGGCCGTGCCCACCGGCATGCGCAGGGTAATGTCTTCGCCAGCAGCGCCGTAGCAGTCCGCACCACGGCCGTTCTCACCGTTGCGCGCGAGATGCTTCTTGGCAAAGCGGTAGTCGATCAGGGTGTTGATGTTGCGGTCAGCCACGGCCCACACGCTGCCGCCACGCCCACCGTCGCCGCCGTCGGGCCCGCCAAACGGGACGAATTTCTCGCGGCGCATCGAGGCGCTGCCGTTGCCGCCGTCACCAGCGATCACTTCGATCCGGGCTTCGTCGATGAACTTCATGGAGGTCTCCGCCCGTGCGGCGTGCGCACGGCAGGTAAAAGGAAATCGGCGCCACTCGCGCCATCGCTAACAGAACGCGCCTGGAAACATGCGCCAAGACGCAGCGTACCGCCCAGGATCAGGGTCGCGTTTTGTTAACGGCCAGAAACGAAAAAGCCCCGCACGGGTGCGGGGCCTTTGCACTACAAGGCTGAATCAGGCCGCCGGAACAACGTCGACGAACTGCTTCTTGCCTTCGCCGCGGTTGGCGAACTTCACGTGGCCATCGACCAGCGCGAAGAGGGTGTGGTCCTTGCCCATGCCCACATTCACGCCAGCGTGCGTGCGGGTGCCGCGCTGGCGGACGATGATGCCGCCAGCGTTGATGGCTTGACCGCCGTACACCTTCACGCCCAGGCGCTTCGACTCGGAATCGCGGCCGTTCCGTGTGGAACCGCCGCCTTTTTTCTGTGCCATGACTGAACTCCTATCCGGTTACGTAGACGACGCAGCCTTAGGCCACGATCGAGTCGATACGCAACTCGGTGTAATTTTGACGATGCCCTTGGCGCTTTTGATAGTGCTTACGACGGCGCATCTTGAAGATGTGCACTTTGTCGTGACGACCGTGGGAGATGACGGTGGCTTTGACGGCAGCCCCGCTCACCAGCGGCGCACCAACCTTGAGTTGGTCGCCGGCGCCCACTGCGAGCACCTGGTCAAGCGTGATTTCTGCGCCAACGTCCGCCGGTATCTGTTCTACTTTCAGTTTTTCGCCAGCAGCAACCTTGTATTGCTTACCGCCGGTTTTTACGACCGCGTACATTGTCGGACCTCGATAAAAGAACTAAAACGTGACTCTTGTGCCGCTCGACGCCCGCATGCGCGGGCAACGGACACAGAGAACTCGTGATCATACAAGAAAAACCCAAGCAAATCAAAGGCTAATGCGTTACGGGCGTGCTGCGCCCGCGCAACGCGCCCGCCACGTCAAGCGTGGTGCGCCGGGCCATCGGGCAAACCACCTTGTTGCTCTATAATCTCGCGGTTTTTTGCGCAGCATCGTACGCGCCCAAGTTGACCACCAGCCACACGCTTTTCTGTCGGAATTCGCCTTGACCCAGACCTCCGCCTCCGTCCTGCTCGCCCCTGTCGCTGAAGACATGCGCGCCGTCGATGCCGTGATCCGCCGCCGCCTGGGCTCGGAGGTGGTGCTGATCAATCAGATCGGCGAATACATCATCAGCGCCGGCGGCAAGCGCCTGCGCCCGGTGATCCTGCTGCTGGTAGCAAACGCGCTTGGTTACAAGGGCGAGCATCGGCACGAACTGGCCGCCGTGGTCGAGTTCATCCACACGGCCACACTGCTGCACGACGACGTGGTTGACGAATCCGACCTGCGCCGCGGCCGAAAGACCGCCAACGCCGTGTTCGGCAACGCGGCAAGCGTGCTGGTGGGCGATTTCCTGTATTCGCGCGCCTTCCAGATGATGGTGCAGGCCAACAGCATGCGCATCATGCAGATCCTGGCCGACGCAACCAACATCATTTCTGAAGGCGAGGTCCTGCAACTGCTGAACATGCATGACCCGGACGTGACGGAAGAGCGCTACCTCCAGGTCATTCGCTACAAGACCGCCAAGCTGTTCGAGGCAGCTGCCCAGATCGGCGCCGTGCTCTCGGGCGCGGACGCCGCCACTGAAGAAGCCGCTGCCGAATATGGCCGCCGCATCGGCACCGCGTTCCAGATCGTCGACGACCTGCTCGACTACACCTCCACCGCTGACCAGATGGGCAAGAACGCAGGTGACGACCTGCGCGAAGGCAAGCCGACACTGCCGCTCATCCACCTGCTATCGAACGGCACGGAAGAGCAGCGAGCACTGGTGCGCCAAGCCATCGAGCAAGGCGGCACGGAACATTTCGATGCGATCTTCGCTGCCATTCAGGCTTCCGGCGCGCTGGAGTACACGCGCCAGGCCGCCGAGCGCGAAGCCGCTGCAGCCGAAGCCGCAGCAAACGCATTACCCCCTTCCCTTTTCCGTCAGACGCTGATAGACTTGTGTGCTTTCTCGCTGCAACGTCAGTCCTGACACGCACGAGATCTGCGAAGAAGCATCGGGGTGTAGCTTAGCCTGGTAGAGCGCTACGTTCGGGACGTAGAGGCCGGAGGTTCGAATCCTCTCACCCCGACCAGAAATTCCCTTGTCGATCAAGGACATCAAGCCCAGCAATTGCTGGGCTTTTTTGTTTCTGAATGGCCATCTGATGGGGATCTACGGTTGCGGCACGCGCAACGGGCGCCCGCAACGGCGCGGCAAACCCCTCTGTTATAGTGGGCGCTTCGCCGCCCTTCCCCTCCCGCTTTGGACTCTTGGCCGCTCTGGGCACAAATTGGCGCCGTCGTGCTGCTGTTGTGCTGCTCCGCCTTCTTCTCGATTTCCGAAACCGCGATGATGGCGCTCAACCGCCATCGCCTGCGGCATCTTGCCAAGTCCAACGTATCGGGCGCGCGCAATACGCAGCAGTTGCTCGGTCAGACCGACAAGCTGCTCTCACTCATCCTGATCGGCAACAACCTGATCAACACCGCCGTGCCGGTGCTGATCACCACCCTGGCGATCCACTACTTTGGCAACAACGGAACGACGCTGTCGATCGCCACGGCCATCGTGGCGTTTCTCATCATCGTGTTCGCCGAGATCGCCCCGAAGATCGTGGGCGCGACCTATCCCGAACGCGTTGCGTTTCCCGCCAGCTTCATCATCAAGCCGCTGCTGCAGATTTCGACGCCGCTGGTGGCGGTAGTCAACGCGTTTGCCATGGGTGTGCTCAGATTGGTGCGCATCAACACGCGCAAGGCGCCGGAGCAGCGCATGTCGACCGAGGAACTGCGTACGCTGGTGCTGGAATCGGGCAACTTCATCCCGCACAAGCACCGCAGCATCCTGCTCAACCTGTTCGATCTGGACGCCATCACCGTGGACGACGTGATGACGCCGCGCGCGCGGGTGGAATCGCTCGATCTGTCGCGCCCGATCGAAGAGGTCATCCAGCAGCTCGAGACCTGCTATCACAACAAGCTTCCGGTGTTCGAGCAGGACAGCGATCAGGTGATCGGCATCCTGCATGTGCGCAAGGCGCTGTCACTTCTGGGGCACACCGAACTCACGCACGACGATTTCCGTAGCCTGCTGGCCGAGCCCTATTTCGTACCGAGCGGCACACCCGTTTTCCGCCAGCTACAGTATTTTCAGGAAAACCGCCGCCGCCTCGGGCTGATCGTCAATGAGTACGGCGACATGCTTGGGCTGGTGACGCTCGAAGACATCATCGAAGAGATGATCGGCGAGTTCACCACCACGCTGCCCAACGCCGGCAAGCTGGCGTGGGACAAGGAAGGCACTTATCTTGCGGATGCGGGAATGTCGTTGCGCGATCTGAACCGGCGCCTGGGCCTGAGTCTGCCGACCGACGGCCCGAAAACGCTCAACGGGCTGCTACTGGAAGAGCTGGAAGAGATTCCCGAGGCGACGGTCAGCGTGAAGATCGCGGGCTGCGTGATGGACATCGTTCAGATGGACAGTCAGTCGATCCGCACGGTGCGACTGCATCAGCCGCCGCAGCCAAAGCGTAGTTGACGCCACACCTGAGGCCGAACGCTTCAGTTGGAGCGGTTTTCTGCCGATGTGGCACAAATGCAAGCTGCGCTTTGATGTGCGCTTTACAAATGCAGGGGCGGTCGGCAAACTGCCCCGGTTCCGGGCACCACCCCCCACGAATGGGTGGGGTACCGGCGGCAGAACATAGAACAATCGCCTTGGGGGGCGAGCGCGCGCAGGAGGCGGTGGGGCCCGGCGCGCGCTGAAATGGTCAGCTTCAGCCTGACGGACTGGACTCATGACACTCGGACTTGCTCTAGCGCAGAGCCGGCGGATCGCGCCGACGCTACTTACCCAACTCGAACAGAGCGCGCGTGAAAAACGCACGCAACTGATCGACGAACTGGTGGGCAGCGGGATCATGAGTGCGCACGACCTCGCCGTGTTTGTGGCCGGCAAGTACCAGATGCCGCTGCTCGACCTTGCGCAGTACAAGCTCGACACCGTGCCGGCCGTGCTGTCGGCCAACAAGCACTTTGCCCAGTTGCGCCTGTTGCCGCTGGGGCGTCGCGAGAACCGCCTCATCCTCGCCACGTCCGACCCGAGCGATCCGAAGCCGATCGAAGAGCTGCGTCAGAAGATGAACGTAGCCATCGAAACGGTCATCGTCGAACACGACAAGCTGGTTCGCCAACTCAGCCTCGCCAATGAGGCGCCGGCCGAGATCAAGTCGCTCTTCCCCAAGCAGGAAGCCACGCAGATCGAATACGATGCGGGCGCTGCCGCCGCCACGCGTCGCACCACCCCCGACGGCATCGACGATGCCCCTGTGGTGCGCTTCCTGCAGAAGCTCTTTACCGAAGCCTTGCTGCGCGGCGCATCGGACTTGCATTTCGAGCCCTTTGAAACGTTTTACCGCGTACGTTTCCGCATCGACGGCATCCTCGCGCAGGTCGCGCAGCCGCCGCTGGATATCCGCGACAAGATCGCGACCCGCATCAAGGTGCTCTCGCGCCTGGACATCTCGGAAAAGCGCGTGCCGCAAGACGGCCGCATGAAGCTGCTCATCACCGTCCCGAAAGACCGCAAGGACAAGGACAACAAAGAGACGATCGAGCGCGCCATCGACTTCCGGGTGTCGACGCTGCCGACGCTGTTCGGCGAAAAGATCGTGATCCGGATTCTGGAGTCGTCCACCGAGCGGCTCGATATCGACCAGCTTGGCTATGAGCCGGAGCAAAAGCAGTTGCTGCTCGACGTAATCAAGCGGCCGTACGGCATGGTGCTGGTGACGGGGCCAACCGGATCGGGCAAAACCGTGTCGCTGTACACGTTCCTGAACAGGCTGAACCAGGGCGACATCAATATCTCCACCGCCGAAGACCCAGCGGAAATCCAGTTGCCCGGCATCAACCAGGTCAACGTGAACGACAAGGCTGGGCTGACTTTTGCGGCGGCGCTGAAGTCGTTCCTGCGGCAGGATCCGGACATCATCATGGTGGGCGAAATCCGAGATCTGGAGACGGCCGACATCTCGATCAAGGCTGCGCAGACCGGTCACCTGGTGTTTTCCACGCTGCACACCAACGACGCACCGACCACACTGACCCGCCTGATGAACATGGGGGTGGCGCCGTTCAACATCGCGTCGTCGGTGCTGATGATCACGGCGCAGCGTCTGGGGCGCCGGCTGTGCAAGGATTGCAAGAAGCCGGGTCCGCTGCCCAAGGAAACGCTGCTCGACGCGGGCTTTACCGAAGCGGACCTCGACGGCTCCTGGCAGCCGTATCACCCGGTCGGTTGCGAAACCTGCAACGGCAGCGGCTACAAGGGCCGGGTCGGCATCTACCAGGTCATGCCGATTACCGAGGCGATCCAGGAAATCATTCTCACGCACGGCACGGCGCTGCAGATTGCCGAGCAGGCGCGCAAAGACGGCGTGATGTCGCTACGCGAATCGGGCCTGCGAAAAGTGAAGCAGGGGCTGACTTCCCTCGAGGAAGTGCTGGCCACAACGAACCAATAACTTTCTCGATCAATCGTTCCCATACCGGGGGGTAGGAACCAACCATGGCCACACGAGCACCCGCCGCGAACCGCGCGGCCGCAGCGCCCAATCGCACGACCGGCAAGACCGCCAAGACCAAGGCGCCCACGCAGTACATCTTCGAGTGGGAAGGCAAAGATCGGAAAGGCAAGATCTTCAAGGGCGAGATGCGCGCCGAGAGCATCACCGAGGTGAATGCCATCCTGCGCAAGCAAGGCCTGTCGATCACCAAATCCAAGCGCCGCCGCGCGGCCCGCGGCAAGAAGATCACGCCGAAGGACATCGCCTACTTCACGCGCCAGCTGTCGACCATGCTGAAGGCCGGCGTGCCGCTGCTGCAGTCGATCGATATCATCGCGAAGGGCCACGCCAACCCGAACTTCACGCAACTGCTGACGGAAATCCGCGTCGATATCGAGTCGGGCAGCAGCATGGCGCAAGCCTTCCGCCGTCACCCAAAGTACTTCGACACGCTGTACTGCAACCTGATCGACGCGGGCGAGCAAGGCGGTATTCTGGATGCGCTGCTCGAGCGGCTTTCGCTGTACATGGAAAAGTCCCTCGCACTGAAGGCGCAGATCAAGTCGGCCCTGATCTACCCGATCTCGGTGCTGACGGTGGCCTTCCTGGTGACCGTGGTGCTGATGATCTTTGTGGTGCCGTCGTTCAAGGGCGTTTTCTCCGGTTTCGGTGCCGATTTGCCAGCCCCGACGCTGTTCGTCATTGCGATATCGGATTTCTTCGTCAAGTGGTGGATACCGATCGTGCTGGGCCCCATCGCCGGCATTGCACTGTTTTCGCGCGCATTCAAGCGATCTGAAAACGTCCAGCGTTCGACGCATCGCTTCATCCTGAAGATTCCCATCTTTGGCGACATCATCCGCAAGGCAACCATTGCTCGCTGGACGCGTACGCTGGCTACCATGTTCGCAGCCGGTACGCCGCTCGTGGAGTCGATGGAGTCGGTCGCCGGGGCCGCAGGCAACTGGATCTACCATGATGCGACCCTCGAGGTTCAGCAAGCGGTACGTATCGGCACGAGTCTCACCAACGCCATGCAAGCGACACACGTGTTCGACAACATGGTCCTGCAGATGACGCAGATCGGTGAAGAGTCCGGCGCCCTGGACAACATGCTGCTGAAGGTGGCGGAGTTCTACGAGCGCGAGGTGGACGATGCGGTCGCCAACATCTCGACTCTGATCGAACCCATCATCATCGTCTTCCTCGGCGTGCTAATCGGCGGCATGGTGGTGGCGATGTATTTGCCGATCTTCAAGCTTGGTACGGTGGTCTGACGCAATGCCTGAGATGTTCGTCATCCCCACGTTGGCGCAACTGCCGGCGTGGTTTGTAGTTGCCGCAGGCGGGCTGGTTGGATTGCTGGTCGGCAGCTTCCTGAACGTGGTGATCCACCGTCTGCCGCGCATGATCGAGCGGGAGGAAGCCAACTACATCGCAGAACTGCGTGATGAGCCGTTGCCTCACCCCGACGCATACAACCTGGTCGTGCCGCGCTCGGCGTGCCCGTCGTGTGGTCATCAGATCAAAGCGATCGAGAACATCCCCGTGTTGAGCTGGCTTGCGCTGCACGGCCGGTGCAGTGCCTGCAAGGCGCCCATCTCGTGGCGCTATCCCGCTGTGGAACTGGTCACTGGTCTGCTGACCTCGGCCTGCCTGTGGCACTTCGGCCCGACGTGGGTGGCGGTCGCATCGGCGGTCCTGCTGTGGTTCCTGATCGCCGGCACGATGATCGACGCCGATACGCAACTGTTGCCCGATGCCATCACCCAGCCGCTGCTGTGGCTCGGGCTGGGCGTGAACCTGTTCGGCATGTTTGCGCACTTGCAGGACGCGGTCGTCGGCGCGATGGCCGGTTACCTGTTCCTGTGGTCGATCTATTGGGCCTACAAGCTGCTGCGCGGCCGCGAAGGCATGGGCTACGGCGACTTCAAGCTGATGGCCGCACTCGGCGCGTGGTTCGGCTGGCAGGCGCTGCCGTTGCTGGTGCTGCTCTCGTCGGTCGTGGGGCTGGTGTTTGGGCTCGTGCGCATTGCGCGCGGCGCGACGAGCGAATCGCCGTTCTCGTTCGGACCGTTCATTGCCGGGGCCGGCGTGATCGCATTGCTGGCCGGCCCGCAGCTGCTCATGATGGCAGGCCTCGGCCCGCTCCTTGCGCCATAAGGGCATGATCAGCATGCGCGTGATCGGCCTGACCGGCGGCATCGGCAGCGGCAAGAGCTACGTGGCGGATCGCCTTGCGGAGCGCGGTGCCGCCATCGTCGACACCGACGCCATCGCCCACGAGATCACCGCACCGGGCGGCGCCGCCATCCCCAAGCTGGTCGAGACGTTCGGCGCAGGCATCTTACGCAGTGACGGTGCCATGGACCGCGACGCCATGCGCGCCCTCGCCTTTTCGGACGCTACGGCCAAATCGCGACTGGAGCAGATCACGCATCCCCTCATCCGCGAGATTGCGCTGTCGCGCGGGGCTGCTGCGCAGGCATCGGGCGCGCATCCGTACCTCGTCTACGTCGTACCCCTGTTGGTGGAATCCTTGGCCGGGCATCACAGCTGGCGCTCGCTGGTCGACCGCATTCTGGTGGTCGACTGCCCCGTTGACACGCAGATCGCCCGCGTGATGGCAAGGAACGGGCTGCCGCGCGCGCAAGTGGAAGCCATCATCGCCCGCCAGGCTTCACGCGAAGCCCGCCTCGCCGCCGCCGACGACGTGATCGACAACAGCGGCACGCTGGCCGACCTCCTGCCGCAGATCGACCGTCTGGACCTAACCTACAGGTCGAACTGAAACGATCTGAAAGCGGTCGTCACAGCCCTTTGCATTGTGATGAACGAGGGTCTCGCATAGAATGCGGGCAGATCGAGGCCAAATGGGCTTCGGGGCCGCACATGCCAGCAGGCCAGCACACCGGGCACCCAAGTTTTGATCCTGTACGAATATCCCTTCAACGAACGCATTCGGACGCTGCTGCGCCTCGAAGACCTGTTCGAGCGGCTGGATTTCTTTCTCGTGCAGGAGCACCCGCTGCAACACCACGTGGCACTGACCACGCTGTTCGAAGTGGTCGACGTGGCCGGGCGTGCCGATCTCAAATCCGATCTGCTGAAAGAACTCGATCGCCAGCGCCAGACGCTCACCGCGCTGCGCGCCAATCCGCAGATCGATCAAGACGCGCTTGATGCCGTCATCAGCGAGCTGGAAACCGCCTCGGGCAATCTCACCGCCACACATGGCAAGGCCGGCCAGCTCATCGCCGACAACGAGTGGCTGACGAGCATCCGCAGCCGCGCCATCATCCCCGGTGGTACGTGTGAATTCGATCTGCCGGCGTATTTTGCATGGCAGCATCATCCGGCCGAGCGCCGCCGCGCCGACATCATCAAATGGGCCCAACCGCTCGTGCCGCTGCGCGACGCCACGATGATCGTGCTGCGCCTGCTGCGCGAATCGGGTCAGAGTGGCAAGGTGATTGCTAACGCTGGGAGCTATCAGCAGATGCTGTCGGGCCGCGTGTACCAACTGATGCAGGTGCGCCTGGATGAGTCGGCGCTGGGGTTCATTCCCGAGATCAGCGCCAACAAATACATGCTCTGGGTGCGCTTTACCCAGCAGGATGGCGACCTGCGACCCAAGCCGGTCGACGCGGATATCCCGTTCCAGCTGAAGCTCTGTAATTTCTGAGCCGCACCATGAATGTGAAGACCGTCAAATGCCCCAGCTGCGGCAAGCCCGTGCCTTGGGTGCCTGAGAGCCGCTACCGCCCCTTCTGCTCTGAGCGTTGCAAGCAGATCGACCTGGGCGCGTGGGCAGCCGAGCAGTACACCATCCCCGTGGTCGAAGAAGACGACCTGCCCGACGCACCGGGCAACGATACGAGCGGCAAGCTCAACTAGCCGTCGTTTCCTCGCGCATCCATTCGAACACGGGCAACGTTGCCGGCAGCACCGGATGGACGCTGATCGGCAGCGTCTGCCAAGCGAAATCCTGGCCTTCCAGTGCGCGCAACGTGCCGTCCCAGGCAGTGACCTTGCAGAAGTGCAGGCGCACGTACGCGTGCGGGTAGTCGTGCTCGATGGTGTGCCAGGGAACGCAGGTGCGCAGCGTGACGTCCAGCTCTTCCTTCAACTCACGCATGAGCGCAGCCTCGACCGATTCGCCCGCTTCAAGCTTGCCGCCCGGGAATTCCCAGTAGCCCGCGTAAGGCTTGCCTTCCGGACGCTGGGCTAGCAAGAACTTGCCGTCGGGCTGCACGAGCACGCCAACGGCCACTTCGGTGATCTTGCGGCCGTCCGGCGTGTGCGTCGGTGGCACTTGCCTCAGGTTGTCAGTCGACATGGTGCCGCCCATGCTTGCCACCCCAGTCGCGGGCGAATTGCCATGCCACGCGGCCCGAACGCGAACCGCGCTCCAGCGCCCATACCAGCGCGTCGCCACGGGCGGCGGCGATGTCCTCGTCATTGCAGCCGAAGTACTTCAGCCAGTGGCCGACGATGGTCAGGTATTCGTCCTGCTTGGGCGGGTAGAACGACAGCCACAGCCCAAACCGCTCCGACAGCGAGATCTTCTCTTCCACCACCTCGCCCGGATGGATTTCGCCGTCCGAGGTGTGCTGATAGGTCTCGTTGTCCTTCATGTATTCCGGCAGCAGGTGGCGCCGGTTCGATGTTGCGTAGATCAGCACGTTGTCTGACTGCGTTGCCACCGAGCCGTCCAGCGCAGACTTCAGCGCCTTGTAGCCCGACTCGCCCTCTTCGAACGAAAGGTCATCGCAGAAGATCGCGAAGCGCTCGGGGCGCGCCGAGAGTTGATCGACGATATCGCCCAAGTCAGCCAGATCGTCCTTGTCGACCTCGACCAAGCGCAGGCCTTCCTTCACGAACTCATTCAGGCACGCCTTGATGAGCGACGACTTGCCGGTGCCACGCGCGCCCGTCAGGAGCACGTTGTTGGCCGGCAACTTGCGCACGAACTGGCGCGTGTTGGCGACGATGGCGTCTTTCTGACGCTCGATGTTGTGCAGATCGCTCAGATGGATCGGCGGCAGCTGCCGGATCGGCGCGAGATAGCCGATGTTGCCGAACAGGCTCTGGCGTTTGCGCCAGCGGAAGGCAACGGCCTCGTTCCAGTCAGCTTCGGTCAGTTCAGGCGGCAGCCATTGCTCAAGCCGCCCCAGAAAGCGGTCGAGCCGTGCGGAAAGGTCAGACGACATGGCGGCGGCTCCGGATTACGAACGGTAATCCGCGTTGATCGACACGTAGTCGTGCGAGAAGTCGCACGTCCACACGGTGGCGGTGGCGTCGCCGCGGCCGAGCGCGATGCGTACGGTGATCTCCGCCTGCTTCATTACGCGCTGGCCGTCTTCTTCGCGGTATTCGGGGTTGCGGCCACCGTCACGTGCGACGCATACGTCGTCGAGCCACAGGTTGACGCCGTTCACATCGAGATCCGTCACCCCGGCGTAGCCGACAGCCGCCAGGATGCGCCCCAGGTTGGGGTCCGAAGCGTAGAACGCGGTCTTGACCAGCGGCGAGTGCGCGACCGCATAGGCGATGAGGCGGCACTCTTCGACGTTGCGGCCGCCCTCAACCTGGATGGCCATGAACTTGGTCGCGCCCTCGCCATCGCGCACGATCTTCTGCGCCAGCTCTTGTGCGAGGCCCGTCAGCGCATCGCGCAGCGCAGCGTAGTCGGGGTGCGACTCGGAATCGATGCGCGGCGTGCCAGCCCGGCCCGTCGCGATGACGACGAACGAGTCGTTGGTGGAGGTATCGCCGTCCACCGTCACGCTGTTGAACGAGTGATCGGCGGCGTGGCGCACCAGACCTTGAAGCACGGCTTCATCCACATTGGCATCGGTGGCGATGAAGCCGAGCATCGTCGCCATGTTCGGACGGATCATGCCTGCACCCTTGCTGATGCCGGACATGCGCACGGTTTTGCCCGACAGCGTGCACGTGGCCGACGCTGCCTTGGGTACGGTGTCGGTGGTCATAATCGCCTCGGCGGCAGCCAGCCAGTTGTCCGGCTTGGCGTTCGCCTCAGCAGCGGGCAGTCCGGCGATGATGCGGTCGACCGGCAGCGGCTCCAGAATCACGCCCGTCGAGAACGGCAGCACCTGTTCCGCCGACACGCCCAGCAGCTTGGCCACGGCATCGCAGGTCTGACGCGCATGCGCAAGGCCAGGCGCGCCCGTACCGGCATTCGCGTTACCCGTGTTGACGACGATCGCGCGTGCGCCCTTGCCGCTCGCCAGATGCTCACGGCATACCTGCACAGGCGCCGCGCAGAAACGGTTCTGCGTAAACACACCGGCTACCGTCGAGCCCTCGGCGATACGAACCAGCAGCACGTCCTTGCGATTGGCCTTGCGCACACCGGCCTCGGCCCAGCCGAGGTCCACGCCGTCGATCGGCAACAGGGTATCAGCGGCGGGCGCGACGAGATTCACAGCCATGGAGCACACCTTTCAAAATGAGGATGCCCGCATTGCGGGCATCGTGAATCAACAGAAAACAGGTTCCAGCAGCGTCAGACAAGTTTGCCGTGGCACTGCTTGTACTTCTTGCCCGAACCGCATGGGCACGGATCGTTGCGGCCAACCTTCGGCACTTCGCCAGCCAGTGCGGCAGCAGCGGCCGATGCCGCCGAACGCGGTGCAGCCATGGCCGGCGTTGCGCCATGGATCTCCGCATCACCTGCAGCCACTTCGGCCAGTTCGCTGAACTCGTCGTGCTTGTACTGCAGGTTGGTCAGCGCGGAAAGATCTTCTTCAATCTGCTCGGAGGCTTGCTCCAGCTCTTCCTGCGACTGGATGCGCACCGTGAAGACAATACGCGTGACTTCGTTGCGGATGGTATCGAGCAAGCGGCCGAACAGTTCGAACGACTCGCGCTTGTACTCCTGCTTCGGGTCCTTCTGCGCATAGCCGCGCAGGTGGATACCCTGGCGCAGCATGTCGAGCGCCGCCAGGTGCTCACGCCAGTGCGTGTCGAGGCTTTGCAGCATCACCGAACGCTCGAAGCCGGCGAAGGACTCACGGCCAACCTGCGCCACCTTGCCTTCGTACACCGCCTCGGCGGCGTCCAGCACCATCTTGAGCAGGTCTTCGTCTTCGATCGACTGTGCGTCTTCCAGCGTCTTCACCAGCGGCTGGTCGACACCCCAGTCCTCGCGCAGGGTCTTCTCCAGACCGGCGACATCCCACTGCTCTTCCATGGTCTCGGCCGGCACATACGTGCGGAAGAGCTCCGTGAACACGGATTCACGCAGGTTTTTGACGAGGTCGCCCACGTCCTGCGCTTCGAGAATCTCGTTGCGCAGCTTGTAGAGTTCCTTGCGCTGATCGTTGGAGACGTCGTCGTACTGCAGCAGTTGCTTGCGGATATCGAAGTTGCGGCCTTCAACCTTGCGCTGCGCCGATTCGATCGAGCGCGTGACGATGCCGGCTTCGATCGGTTCGCCTTCGGGCATCTTCAGGCGATCCATGATCGCCCGCACGCGGTCGCCCGCGAAAATGCGCAACAGTTGATCGTCCAGCGACAGATAGAAGCGCGACGAACCCGGATCACCCTGACGGCCGGCACGGCCACGCAACTGGTTGTCGATCCGGCGAGACTCATGGCGCTCGGTGCCGACGATGTGCAGACCGCCCGCAGCCTTCACCTGCTCGTGCAGCGATTGCCATTCGTCCTGCAACGTCTTCACGCGCGAGGCCTTTTCTGCGTCGGAGAGCGACTCGTCGGCCATCACGAAGCCGGACTGCTTCTCCACATTGCCGCCCAGCACAATGTCGGTACCACGGCCCGCCATGTTGGTGGCGATGGTGATCATCTTCGGGCGACCGGCCTGCGCGATGATCTCGGCCTCACGCTCGTGCTGCTTCGCGTTCAGCACCTGGTGCGGCAGCTTGGCCTGGTTCAGCAGGTTCGACAGCAGTTCGGAGTTTTCGATTGACGTCGTGCCCACCAGCACCGGCTGGCCACGCTCGTAGCAATCGCGAATGTCGCGAATGACGGCGTCGTAGCGCTCCTTCGAGGTCTTGTAGATCTGATCCTGCAAGTCCTTGCGCTGCGGGGGGCGGTTGGTCGGGATCACCACGGTTTCCAGCCCGTAGATCTCCTGGAATTCATACGCTTCCGTGTCCGCCGTACCGGTCATGCCCGACAGCTTGTTATACATGCGGAAGTAGTTCTGGAATGTGATGGTCGCCAGCGTCTGGTTTTCCTGCTGGATCTGCACACCTTCCTTGGCTTCCACGGCTTGGTGCAGACCGTCGGACCAACGGCGGCCCGACATCAGGCGGCCGGTGAATTCATCGACGATCACCACTTCACCGTTCTGCACAACGTAGTGCTGATCGCGGAAGAACAGGCTGTGCGCACGCAGGGCGGCGTACAGGTGGTGCATCAGCGTGATGTTCTGCGGCGCGTAGAGCGACTCGCCCTCGCCGATCAAGCCGGCTTGCAGCAGGATCTGCTCAGCCTTCTCGTGACCGGATTCGGTCAGGTAGACCTGGTGCGATTTTTCGTCGACGTAGTAGTCGCCTGGCTTCTCGACACCCGTACCATCCGACTTCTCTTCGCCGATCTGGCGCGTGAGCTGCGCCGGAATGCTGTTCATGCGGCGGTACAGGTCGGTGTGGTCTTCAGCCTGGCCAGAGATGATCAGCGGGGTGCGTGCCTCATCGATCAGGATCGAGTCCACCTCATCGACGATCGCGTAGTTCAGCGGACGCTGCACGCGCTGGCCGGCGTCGTACACCATGTTGTCGCGCAGGTAGTCGAAGCCGAACTCGTTGTTGGTGCCGTAGGTGATGTCCGACGCGTAGGCAGCCTGCTTCTGGTCATGGTCCATGGTGGTCAGGTTGACCCCCACCGACAGGCCCAGCCAGTTATACAGGCGGCCCATCCACTCGGCATCGCGCTGAGCCAGGTAATCGTTGACCGTCACGACGTGCACGCCCTGGCCGGAAATGGCGTTCAGGTATACGGCCAGCGTGGCGGTCAGCGTCTTGCCTTCACCCGTGCGCATTTCGGCGATCTTGCCGTCGTGCAGCACCATGCCACCGATCAGCTGCACGTCGAAGTGCCGCATCTTCATCACACGCTTGCTGGCCTCGCGGCACACAGCGAACGCTTCGGGCAGGAGCGCGTCGAGCGTCTCGCCCTTGCCAAAGCGTTGACGGAATTCTTCGGTCTTGGCCTGCAGCTCGGCATCGGAGAGCGCTTCGAACTTGGGCTCGAGCGCATTGATCTGCGCCACCTTGCGGCGGTACTGTTTGATCAGCCGTTCATTACGGCTGCCGAAAATCTTCTTGAGAAGGCCCGTGATCATCGATGGCTAGGGCTGGTGCGCAACCGGGAAGCGCGTCGAGAGAGACCGCGAAACACAGGCAGCACAACGGCCCAGAAAGGGTTGGCGCAAAGGCGGGAGTTTAGCATGTGCAAAACACCCGCTTGATGGCAGCAGAACCGCCGGATGTGGCGGGAACGCTGCACTTTAGAGCCGCATCGAACGCCGTCCGAGCGGCCACACACTCACGCTGAATTGGGGATGGGCGACCCCGATTGCAACCCGGCCCGGATCAATGGCCGGCAGCCGCCATGCTCTTGCCGATATCGGCCGCCGCAACCTTCGGCGCTGGCGCCTTGTTGGCTGCCATCTTGGGCTGGCCGGCGTTCTCCAGGAAGGCCACCGGATTCTGCGGGACGTCGTTGACGTGCACCTCGAAATGCAGATGGGGGCCGGTAGCACGGCCAGTGCGGCCGATCAGCGCGATGCGCTCGCCCGCCTTCACGATGTCACCGACCTTCACGAACACCTTCGACGCATGGGCATAGCGCGTCTTCAGGCCGTTGCCGTGGTCGATGTCGATCATGTTGCCGTATTCGTGGTGGAATTCGCTGGCCACCACCACGCCGCCAGCAGCCGCGACGATGGGCGTCCCAATAGGGCCAACGAAATCGACGCCGTCATGCTGCGTGCGGCGGCCCGTGAACGGATCGATCCGCGTGCCAAAACCCGACGAATCGTAGCCCGTCGCCACTGGGCGCACGGTGGGCATCATCTTCGCGTGGATTTGGCGGTCCATCAGGGTGCTCTCCAGCACGCTGAGGTAATCGTTGCGCTGGTCAGCCGAGCGCGTCAGGCGATTCAACTCGGATTGGATTTCCGGCATCGACATCGGCCGGGAGAACGCGCCTTCCGGCCCGCCCCGGCTCGGCTGCGATTTGAAATCGAACTCGCGCGGCAGCACACCGGCCAGGCCCGACACGCGGGCCCCCAGCGCGTCCAGGCGCGCGATCTGCGCCTGCATTTCGCCGATGCGCGCAGCCATCAGGTTGAGGTTTTCGCGGGTGACACGCTGGTCTGCGCTGGCAACCGCGGAAGCTGCCGCCCCTGGCAGCAGCCCCTGCTTGGCCGCCAGCCACGTCCCACCGACGGACAGGGCCGCCACGGTCAGCAGCGCCGCGCCAATAGCCACGAAGACGCCGCGTCGCGACAGGTGCATCGCGCCGGCCTTGCGCGGGTGAATCAGGATGATCTGCATCGCTCGTTTTCCGGACAAAAAAGCTGCCCACCGGCACGAAAGCGCGATGAAGCGCCCTACAATGCCGGCATGCGAATCTTTGTTCATCCCGCTCTCAAGACGCCTGTGGCAAAACCCGTCCAGGACTGGCTCTCGGGTGCCGGTTCGGTCGGCCCGCTGATGCAGGCGGCCAGGCAATTGGCGTCATTGGAAGCGGAGGTGTTGTCGCTGTTGCCGCCCGGCTTGGGCGGCGGCGTGGCGATCGGCGGCATCAAGAACGATGCGCGCGACAGCCGAGAAGCGACTCTGGTGTTGCTCGCCGCACATAGTGCGGCTGCGGCGCGCTTACGGCAGGTGGTACCCACCTTGCTAGAGCGTCTGCAGCGCCGGGGATCGCAGATTACCGCAATTCGTGTACGCGTACAACCGCAAGGGGGCAGCGACAGTTTATGGCCACAAGAGACCGAAAAGCCGCCTAAACGCGCCAGGATGACAGCAGTTGGGGTCAACAGCCTGGCGGCACTTGCCAACGAACTGCCCGATTCGCCGCTCCGGAAGGCCTTGGCCGAAATGATCGCACGGCATGTTGCACCTGCGGCCAGGCCCAAATAAAAAGCGCCCCGCAGGGCGCTTTTTTCATGGGTACAAACGCATCAGCCGATCACGAGAATGCCGGTTGCAACTGAGGTAGGAACGCGCGCGGCGCCTCTTCGATTTTGTCGAACGTCACGATCTCGTAGGCCGTTTCATCGGCCAGCAGTGCGCGCAGCAGCGCATTGTTCAGCCCGTGCCCAGACTTGTGTGCCGTATACGCGGCAATCAGCGGGTGACCGACCACATACAGATCGCCGATGGCGTCGAGGATCTTGTGACGGACGAACTCATCGCCGTAGCGCAGTTCGTCGTTGTTGAGCATGCGGTGCTCGTCGAGCACGATGGCATTGTCCAGGCTGCCGCCGCGCGCCAGGCCGACTTCGCGCAGCATTTCGACTTCGTGGGCAAAACCAAACGTACGGGCGCGCGCGATTTCGCGCGTGTAGCTGGTGTCGGCAAAGTCGATCTCGAACGTCTGGCCGGTCTTGTCGACGGCCGGGTGACGGAATTCGATGGTGAACGACAGCTTGAAGCCAAAGTAGGGGTCGAGGCGTGCAAGCTTGTCGCCCTCGCGGATTTCCACCGGCTTGGTCACGCGGATGAACCGCTTGGCCGCGCCCTGCTCTTCGATGCCCGCCGATTGCAGCAGAAACACGAACGAGGCCGCGCTGCCGTCCATGATGGGGATTTCTTCGGCGTCGACGTCGACATAAAGATTGTCGATGCCAAGGCCTGCGCAAGCGGACATCAAATGTTCGACGGTCGACACGCGGGCGCCATCCTTTTGCAGTACGGATGCAAGGCGGGTGTCGCCGATGGCGCTGGCGGTGGCCGGAATCTCGACGGCCGGGTCGAGGTCAACACGCGTGAAGACGATGCCGGTGCCTGCGGCCGCCGGGCGCAACGTCAACGTCACCTTGCGGCCCGAGTGCAACCCGATGCCGACGGTCTTGACGAGGGACTTGATGGTGCGTTGTTTCAACATGGCCGCCCTCAACTCACAGAATTTTTACGATTATTTTTATCTATGCAGTCTGCATAGGTGATAACCCTAAGCATACCATTTTCACGTCCCTGCCTTCAAAACGACTTTTGTATCGGGATGTTAGGAGTGCACACAATCGAGCCAACTACAGTGCACGCAGATTTAGCGCCACGGCCTCATGAGCCTTGAGGTGGGGTGGGATAGCGGGCGGTACTCCGCCATTCGGGGGAGATTGTGACGTGGCGTCAGAGTAGCGCCAGCATCGATTCGGCACTGCTGACGGAGAACTGTCCGGGCGCTTCCACCTGTAGCGCTGTTACCACACCGTCCTTCACGACCATCGCATAGCGCTGCGAACGAATGCCCATACCGCGCTTGGAGAGATCCTGGTCGAGACCGAGTTTGCTCGTGAACTCCGCGCTGCCGTCGCCCAGCATGCGGATTTTGTCGTCGGTGCCCTGCGTGCGGGCCCAGGCCCCCATCACGAAGGCGTCGTTGACGGACACACACCAGATCTCGTCGACACCCTTGGCGCGCAGTGCGTCGAAGTTGGCGAGGTAGCCTGGCACATGCCGCGCGGAGCAGGTCGGCGTGAACGCACCGGGCAGCCCGAAGATGACGATCGTCTTGCCTTCGGCCAGATGCCGCACGGAGAAAGCGTTGGGGCCGAGCGCGCAGCCGTCCTTTTCCACTTCAAAGAACTCGTAGAGCGTTGCGTCGGGCAGCGGTTGACCGGGCTGGATCATGATCGTCAGGAAGCGGTTGCGTGGATATCGCGATCATAGAACCTGCCGAGCGACCGCGCAGCCGGTTCTTAAAACGAGACCGCCCGCGTGAACGAATCACGCGGGCGGTCTTGGGAGACAACACCATCAGGCCGCTTGGGTCGGAACGCAGCGCGCGCGGCACAACGAACGGACACACCCGCCGGGCGGGGTGAACCCTTCCGGGGAGGCGGCCAGAGGCCAACCTGCCCGGCGGCAACGACTGTGTCCGGTTCGTCGAGCGCTGTCGACTGACGAGCGGCGTGCCGTCACACAACGGCGATCACGGGAGGGGAGCCGTGAATCGCGCGCGGCGTGCGGTGCCCCAGGCAGTCGGACGTGCGCGAGCGCTATCGAGCCAACGCGGCCCGGATCAGTCCGCCTGCTTGCGCAGGAATGCCGGAATGTCGTACGTGTCGACGCCCTTCTCTTGCAGTGCTGCCACGTGAGCCGAGGCCGACTCACGCGAGCTGCGCCACACCGCCGGGGTGTCGAAGTTGCTGTAGTCCGGCGCAGCTGCCACCGAATGACCGGAGCCACCCCCGAAAGCCACCGGCTGGTTGTCGGTCCCGGTTTTCAGCAGCGTCATCGTCTGCGGCTGTTGTTGCTTGTTGCGAGCAGCGCGGCCCAGACCCGTGGCAACCACGGTCACGCGCAGTGCGTCGCCCATGGCGTCGTCGTAGACCGTACCGAAGATGACGGTGGCATCTTCCGCGGCATAGCTGCGGATGGTGTTCATCACTTCCTTGGTCTCGGACAGCTTGAGCGAGCGGCTTGCCGTAATGTTGACCAGCACGCCACGCGCGCCCGACAGGTCCACGCCTTCCAGCAGCGGGCTCGCAACGGCTTGCTCAGCCGCCAGACGCGCACGGTCGACGCCGGACACGGTGGCCGTGCCCATCATCGCCTTGCCCTGTTCGCCCATCACTGTCTTCACGTCTTCAAAGTCGACGTTCACCAGACCGTCGACGTTGATGATTTCCGCAATGCCGGCGACCGCGTTGTGCAGCACGTCGTCGGCGCACTGGAAGCACTTGTCCATCTCGGCGTCGTCGCCCATGACTTCGAAGAGCTTTTCGTTGAGCACGACGATCAGCGAATCGACGTTGCCTTCGAGGTCGTTCGCGCCATGCTCGCCAACCTTCGAACGGCGTGCGCCTTCGAAGTCGAACGGCTTGGAGACCACGCCCACGGTCAGGATGCCCATTTCCTTGGCGACCTGTGCGACCACCGGCGCTGCGCCCGTGCCCGTACCGCCGCCCATGCCGGCGGTGATGAAGACCATGTGCGCGCCGCGCAGTGCGTCGGCGATCTGCTCACGGGCTTCCTCCGCGCAATGCTTGCCTACTTCCGGCTTGGCACCGGCGCCGAGGCCCGTGCTGCCGAGCTGCAGCACGCGCGATGCGGTCGAGCGCTTGAGCGCCTGCGCATCGGTGTTCATGCAGATGAATTCCACGCCTTGCACGCCGCGGTTGATCATGTGCTGCACGGCATTACCGCCCGCGCCGCCGACGCCGACCACCTTGATGATGGTGCCGTCCTGCATTTCCGTTTCAATCATGTCGAAGTCCATCATTGCCTCCAGAAGTGATCAGTCCCAGACGATGCAGCCTCCCCGCCGCAACTCCTGGTTCCTGAACAAAAAACATCAAAACAAGAAACTCAACTTGCTCCCCCCGGGGAGCACATCGTCAACACCCGGCACTCGCATGCTCAGAAGTTGCCGATGAACCATTCCTTCATGCGCGTCCAGATCTGCTTGGCCGAGCCGGACTGCACCACGACTTTCCGTCCGCGCACGCGCTGCACGCGACCTTCCTGCAGCAAGCCCATCACCGTGGCGTAGCGCGGGCTCTTCACCACCTCGTGCAGATTGCCGCGGTACTCGGGCACCCCCACGCGCACGGGTTTCAAGAACATGTCTTCCCCCAGCTCGACCATGCCCGGCATCATTGCGGTACCGCCAGTGAGCACCACGCCGCTGGAGAGCAGTTCTTCGTAACCGGATTCGCGCACCACCTGATGCACGAGCGAGAAGAGTTCTTCCACGCGCGGCTCGATCACGGCGGCCAGCGCCTGACGCGAAAGCGTGCGCGGGCCGCGGTCGCCGACGCCCGGCACATCGATCATCTCGTCCGGATCGGCCAGCACCTGCTTGGCGATGCCGTACTGGATCTTGATGTCCTCGGCGTCCGGCGTCGGCGTGCGCAGGGCCATGGCGATGTCGTTGGTGATCTGGTCGCCGGCGATGGGGATCACGGCCGTGTGGCGGATCGCACCTTCGCTGAAGATGGCGATGTCGGTCGTGCCGCTGCCGATGTCGACCAGCACCACGCCGAGTTCCTTTTCGTCTTCGGTCAGCACGGCCAGGCTCGATGCCAGCGGCTGCAGGATCAGGTCGTGCACTTCCAGCCCGCAGCGGCGCACGCACTTGACGATGTTCTGCGCCGCGCTCACGGCGCCCGTCACGATGTGTACCTTCACCTCGAGCCGGATACCGCTCATGCCGATCGGCTCGCGCACGTCTTCCTGACCGTCGATGATGAATTCCTGCGTGAGGATGTGCAGGATCTGCTGATCGGTCGGGATGTTGACGGCCTTGGCGGTCTCGATCACGCGCGCCACATCGGTGGAGGTGACTTCCTTGTCCTTGATCGCCACCATGCCGCTCGAATTGAAGCTGCGGATGTGGCTGCCGGCAATGCCCGTGAAGACCTCGCCGATCTTGCAGTCGGCCATCAGCTCCGCTTCTTCGAGCGCCTTCTGGATCGACTGGACTGTCGCCTCGATATTGACGACTACGCCCTTCTTGAGCCCCTTCGATTCGGTCTGGCCCATGCCGATGACCTCGTAGGCGCCGTCAGGACGCAGCTCGGCCACCACCGCCACCACCTTGGAGGTGCCGATATCCAGCCCGACCAGAAGATCCTTGTATTCCTTGCTCATCGCGTTTTCTCTGTGCTTCGCGTTGCTTTGTTGTTGGCCGCCGGCTTACCCCCCAGCGTGGCTTTCGGCTTTGCAGCACTGCTGGTGCCACTCGTGGTGCCGGGCAACTTGCCCCCCTTGGCCAGCACCGCAGCCTGCGCATCGGTCAGGAAGCGCACACCCGCCGCACGAACTGCAAATCCGTTGGGATACCGCAGGTCGGCGTATTCAATCTGACCGCCCCAGCGCTTGGTCACCTCGGGCCACGCACGCACGAAGCGGCGGGCACGCGCGGCCAGCGCGGTGCGGTCATCGTCATTCAGTTCGCGGCCCAGCTCGATGACCGTGCCGTTGGACAACCGCGCGCGCCAGGCGTAGCGGTCGGTGAGCGTCACGCTCAACGGCTCGACATTCATCGGCTTGAACCACTCGGTCATGGTCTCCAGCTTGTCGACCACATCCTGTTCAGTACCCTCGGGGCCGGCCAGCGCCACCAGGTCAGTGTCGTCCTCGGCTTCGGCCAGGTTGGCCACGAAGACTTCGCCATACGTGTTGACCAGCTTGCCGGACTCATTGCCGCCCCAGGTGCCGAGCGCTTCGTGCTCTTGCACTTCCACCAGCAGCCCGTTGGGCCACACGCGGCGCACGCTCGCGCGCCGCACCCACGGCACCGATTCGAACGCCGCACGCGCATCGTCCAGATTCAGCGAGAAGAAATTGCCGCGCAGCTTGGCCAACGCGTTGGCGCGCAGGCTCGGCACATTCACGTGGCGCAACTCGCTGCCCGCCATCGGCATCACACGCACCTGCTGCAGCTGGAACGTCGGCCGCTGCATCAGCCAGACCGCCCCAACGCCCAACGCGCCAAGCGCGAGCAGCGCATACAGCGCACTCGCGACGGCGTTGAGGAGACGGGTGTTGTGCCACATAACGTTGTGTTGTCCGGTTTCGCTGACGTTGTGTCGATTACTCGGGTTTCCAGTCGGTGCTCGCGTGCAACTCCAGCGACGCACTCGCCGCCAGTTGCAATACGAAATCTTCATAGCTGATGCCGGCCGCGCGGGCGCCCATCGGCACCAACGAATGGCCGGTCATGCCCGGCGACGTGTTCATCTCCAGCAGGAACGGCGCGTTATCGGACTTGCGCAGCATGATGTCGGCGCGGCCCCAGCCACGGCAGCCCAGCCCGCGATATGCCTGCACCACCAGCGCCTGCACGCGCGCGGCCACATCAGCGGGAATCGGTGCCGGGCATTCGTAGCGCGTGTCGTCGGTGAAGTACTTGTTCTGGTAGTCGTAGTTGGCCTGCGGCGCGACGATGCGGATAAGCGGCAATGCCGTAGCGCTCTCCCCTTCGCCGATGATCGGGCAGGTCAGTTCGTCACCTTCGATGAACTGCTCGGCCATCACATCACGATCCAGGCGCGCGGCCTTTTCGTAGGCGGCGGGCAGCTCGGCAACACTCGTGACCTTGGTCAGACCGATCGACGAACCTTCGCGCGCGGGCTTGACGATCAGCGGCAGGCCAAGGCGGTCGGCCACGGCCTGCCAGTCGGCGCCGGCGTGCAGCATCACGAAATCGGGCGTCGGCAGGCCGTGCGTCTGCCATTGGCGCTTGGTGGCTTCCTTGTCCATCGCCAGCGCAGATGCGAGTACGCCGCTGCCGGTGTACGGAATACCGAATTGCTCCAGCAGGCCCTGGATCGTGCCGTCTTCGCCAAAGCGGCCGTGCAGCGAGATCACCACGCGGTCGAACCCTTGCTTGGCCAGATCGGCCACGGGCTGCAGGCCCGGGTCGAACGGGTGCGCATCGACGCCGCGCGCGCGCAGCGCAGCCAGCACGCCGTTGCCGGACATCAGCGAGATTTCGCGCTCGGCCGAACGACCGCCCATGAGCACGCCCACTTTGCCGAGGGACTTCGGATCGATCGTCGGATTGGGAACAAACGGACCGGTCGTCATGCTGCGGCACCTCCGTTCAGGTCCACGACGTTTGCAGTGCGCGCCTGCGCCTGCAACGCAACCACTTGCCCGGGCACCTGCCCGATCGACCCAGCGCCCATGGTGATGACCACGTCGCCGTCCTGCGCCGCATCCAGGATCGCTTGCGGCATGTCTTCGATCTGCTCCACGAATACGGGCTCGATCTTGTTGGCCACGCGCAGCGCACGCGTCAGCGCGCGACCGTCAGCGGCGATGATGGGTGGCTCGCCGGCGGCGTACACCTCGGCCAGCAACAGCGCGTCGACAGTGCCGAGCACTTTCACAAAGTCTTCGAAACAATCGCGCGTGCGCGTGAAGCGGTGCGGCTGGAACGACAGCACGAGGCGGCGATCGGGGAACGCACCGCGCGCAGCAGCCAGCGTTGCCGCCATTTCGACAGGGTGGTGGCCGTAGTCGTCGATGAGCGTGAAGTGGCCCTCACCGTCAGCGGTCGGCACTTCGCCATAACGCTGGAAGCGGCGGCCCACGCCGTTGAACTCGGCCAGCGCCTTGACGATGGCCTCGTCCGGCACTTCCAGTTCGGTGGCGATCGCGATGGCGGCCAGCGCGTTCTGCACGTTGTGCAGGCCCGGCAGGTTGAGCGTGATCGACAGCGGCGGCTCGGCATGGCCGTTGAGCTGGCGGATCACGGTGAATTCCATGCGGCCATCGACAGCGCGCGCATTGACGGCACGCACTTGCGCATCTTCGGCAAACCCGTAGCGCACGACCGGCTTGGAGACGAACGGCAGGATTTCGCGCACGTTCGGGTCGTCCACGCACAGCACGGCAATGCCGTAGAACGGCAGCCGCTGCGTGAACTCGATGAACGCCTGCTTCAGGCGCGCGAAGTCGTGCCCGTAGGTGTCCATGTGATCGGCATCGATATTGGTGATGACCTCGATCACGGGGAACAGGTTGAGGAACGACGCGTCGGATTCGTCGGCCTCGGCGACGATGAAATCGCCCGTGCCGAGGCGCGCGTTGGCGCCTGCGGAGTTGAGACGGCCACCGATGACGAACGTCGGGTCCAGCCCGCCTTCGGCCAGCACGGAGGCGACGAGGCTGGTCGTCGTCGTCTTGCCGTGCGTGCCGGCAATCGCGATGCCCTGCTTCAGGCGCATCAGCTCGGCCAGCATCACCGCACGCGGCACGATGGGGATGCGCTTGGCGCGCGCTGCCAGCACTTCCGGGTTGTCGCCGCGCACGGCGGTGGAGACCACCACGGCATTGGCGCCGATCACATGTTCCGGCGCGTGGCCCTGCTTGATCGTCGCGCCCAGCGTTGCCAGACGCTGCGTGGTCGCGCTGCTGCCCAGATCCGAGCCCGTCACGCGGTAGCCCAGATTCAGCAGCACCTCCGCGATGCCGCTCATGCCGGCGCCGCCGATGCCTACAAAATGGATGTTCTTGACGATGTGCTTCATATCGATTCGTTCCCTATGCCCGTGCCACCGCTACACACACGTCGGCGACACGCTCGGCCGCTTCGGGCCGTGCCTGCTCACGTGCTTTAGCCGCCATATCGGCCAATTGCGCACGCGTCAGGGACGCGAGTGTATCTGCCAGCGATGCCGGACTCAGTTCCTGCTGCGGCACCAACAGCGCCGCTCCGCGTTCGGAAAGGAAGCGCGCATTGGTGGTCTGGTGATCGTCCACGGCATGCGGGAACGGCACGAACAGCGCCGCGACACCCGCCGCAGCCACTTCTGAGACGGTCATGGCGCCCGCGCGGCAGATCACGAGATCGGCGTGCGCATACGCAGCCGCCATGTCGTCGATGAACGGCACAGGCTGCGCGTGGGCATCGTCAATGCCTGCGGCGGCATAGTTGGCGCGCAGCGTATCGATCTGCTTGGCGCCCGCCTGATGGATGACGATGGGACGCGTATCAGCCGGCAGCAACGCCAGCGCCTTGGGCACCACGTCGTTGAGCGCTGCTGCGCCCAGGCTGCCACCCACGACGAGTACGCGCAGCGGGCCGGTTCGCTCGGCGTAGCGCGTTTGCGGCGAAGCCAGCGTGGCGAGGTCAGCGCGGATCGGATTGCCGACCCACTCGGCACCGGCCAGCGCATTCGGAAATGCGCACAGCACGCGATCGGCCACGCGCGCGAGCACGCGGTTGGCGAGCCCCGCAATCGAATTCTGTTCGTGCAGCACCAGCGGGCGACCCTGCAGCACGCTCATCATGCCGCCCGGGAAGGTGATATAGCCGCCCATGCCCAGCACCACGTTCGGGCGCACACGGCGCACCACACCGAGGCTCTGCCAGAAGGCACGCAGCAGGTTGAGCGGCAGCAGAAACTTGGTGACGAGGCCCTTGCCACGCAGACCACCGAACTGCACCGACTCGAGCGGAAAACCGTGCTTGGGCACAAGTTGGCCTTCCATGCCGTTCGCATTACCGAGCCACACCACCTTCCAGCCACGCGCGGCCAGCAGCTTGGCCACCGACAGCGCGGGGAAGATGTGACCGCCCGTGCCGCCGGCCATGACAAGGAGCGTGCGCGGCGCCAGACGGGCCGAATCGCCTGCCGTCATACCTTGCCCCCACGCATCAGCACGCGGTTTTCATAGTCGATACGCAGCAGCACCGCGATCGCGACGCAGTTCATCAGGATGCCGGAGCCGCCGTAGCTGACCAGCGGCAGCGTCAGACCCTTGGTCGGCAGCAGGCCCAGGTTCACGCCCATGTTGATGAAGGCCTGCCACCCGATCCAGATTCCCAGTCCCTTGGCAACGAGGCCGGCGAACGTACG
Organism: Ralstonia sp. PBBBR1; assembly: GCF_002256165.1. Classification (NCBI taxonomy): domain Bacteria; kingdom Pseudomonadati; phylum Pseudomonadota; class Betaproteobacteria; order Burkholderiales; family Burkholderiaceae; genus Ralstonia; species Ralstonia sp. PBBBR1. The sequence continues at coordinate 532,237 of NZ_NKIL01000003.1, forward strand.
GTCGAGCTGCAGCGCGGTGCGGCCGATCTCGAAGGCGCGGCGCACCATCCAGTAGAACAGCAGGATCACGATCAGCACGCCGACAAAGCCCAGTTCCTCGCCAATGACGGCGAGAATGAAGTCGGTATGCGCTTCAGGCAGGTAGTGCAGCTTCTCGATGCTCCCGCCCAGGCCAACGCCGGTCCACTCGCCACGGCCGAAAGCGATCAGCGAGTGCGTGAGCTGGTATGCCTTGCCCTGCGCGTATTCCTCTTGCCAGGGGTTCAGGTAGGCGAAGATCCGCTCACGCCGCCAGGGCGACGCCACGATCAGCAGCGAGAAGGTGGAAACCGCGGTCAGCACGAGGCCGCCGAACAGCTTGCCGTTCACGCCGCCCAGGAACAGGATGCCCATGGCCACGGCTGCGATCACCAGGAACGCGCCCATGTCCGGCTCCAACAGCAGGAGCGAGCCGACAAACGCCACGGCCACGCCCATGGGCAGGAACCCCTTGCGCACGCTCTGCATCCAGTCCTGCTTGCGCACGGTGTAGTTGGCGGCGTACAGCACCACCGCCAGCTTCATCAGCTCGGACGGCTGGAAATTCATGACGCCCAGCGGCAGCCAGCGGCGCGCGCCATTCACGCCCTTGCCGAGGTGCGGCACGAGCACAATCACCAGCAGGACCAGTGCAATGATGAAGAGCTTCGGAGCGTATTTGTCCCAGAACTTGACCGGAATCTGGAATGCGACGATCGCACCGATCAGCCCGATGACCAGCGAGAAGATGTGGCGGATCAGGAAATGCCCGTTGCTGTAGTTGGCGTACTTGGGCGAATCCGGCAACGCGATCGACGCCGAATACACCATCACCAGCCCGAGGCCGAGCAGCACGATCGCCACCCACATCAGCGGCTGGTCGTACTCCATCATCTTGGAGCGCGTGGGCTTGACGCCCGAAACGGCATCGCGCAGGCCATCCCACGCATTGCCGATGGTCGCGCCGATGAAGCCGCTGCGCTTGATCTGGGTGTCGCTCATAGGAGGACTCCTCGGTCTGCCGCCAATGCGACCACGGCCTCGTGGAACACCTGGGCGCGGTGTTCGTAGTTGCGGAACATGTCGAAGCTTGCGCACGCCGGCGACAACAGCACGGCGTCGCCCGGCTGCGCATGCGCGGCGGCTTGCGGCACGGCGGCTTCCAGCGTCGGCGCATCGATCAGCGCGACACCGGTGTTGGCCAGCGCCTCACGAATCAGCGGTGCATCGCGGCCGATGAGGATCACGGCGCGCGCGTACTGCGCGACCGGCTCGGCCAGGGGCGAGAAGTCCTGGCCCTTGCCATCGCCACCGGCGATCAGCACGACATGCTTGGACAGGCCCGAGAGTGCAGCCACCGTCGCGCCGACGTTGGTGCCCTTGCTGTCGTCGAAGAATTCGATGTCGTCAAACGCAGCGATCAGTTCGACGCGGTGCGGCTCGCCGGCGTAGTCGCGCAGGCCGTGCAGCAGCGCGCTCACTGGCAGGCCGATCGCGCGGCACAGTGCCAGCGCAGCCATCGCGTTGGTCGCGTTGTGCAAGCCACGGATGCGCAGTGCGTCGGCCGGCATCAGACGCTTGAGGCGCACCGGCACCGGCGCGGCCGGCGCGGCGTCGCCCTTCTTGCGGCGCGTAGGCTTGGGCAGATCGTCCTCTTCGACTTCGGCCAACACGATCCAGGGCATGCCGCCATCGCGCAGCAGGCCGAGCGCATCGGGCGTGCCCGGCTCGTCGATGCCGAAGGTGATATCGCCGCCGTTCTTGCTCGCGAATGCCATCACGGCCGTGTCCTGACGGTTCAGCACGCGCACGGTGTTGGCACCGAAGATGCGGCCCTTCGCTGCGGCGTAGGCCTCCATGGTGCCGTGCCAGTCGAGGTGGTCCTGCGTGATGTTCAGTACGGTGGCCGCATCGGCTTCCAGCGAATGCGTGGTTTCGAGCTGGAAGCTGGAAAGCTCGAGCACCCACACGTCAGGCAGCGTGCCTACGTCGACGCATTCGCTCAGCTTGTCGAGTGCAGACGGGCTGATGTTGCCTGCCACGCCGACGGTCTTGCCGGCGCGCTCCACGAGGGCACCCGTGAGCGCCGTGGTGGTCGTCTTGCCGTTCGTCCCGGTGATGGCCAACACGCGCGGCGCGTAGCCTTGCGCGGTCTTGAGACCGGCCAACGCGCGGGCAAACAATTCGATTTCGCCCCACACCGGCACGCTCAGCGCCTTGGCGGCGCTGAGCAGCGCAGCAACGTTGCCATCCAGCGGCGACAGGCCCGGGCTGATCGCGATCAGCGTCACACCGTCCAGCAGCGACACGGCAAACGGGCCGCTCACGAATTCGGCGTCCGGCACATGGGCGCGCAGCGCCGGCAGGTTGGCCGGTGCCTCGCGCGTGTCGGCCACGCGCACGCGCGCGCCATGACGGGCACACCAGCGTGCCATGGCGAGGCCGGATTCGCCGAGGCCGAGCACAAGCACCACCGGCGCTTCGAACTCGCCGAACATGCGCGGCGCCTGTGCGGTTTCAGCGGCGGGCATCGGCTCGGCCGAATCGAGCGTCGCGACAACGGCGTCCACGGCGGCGTCCGGCTGCGTAGCGGCCATGTCGTCGTCCGGCGTGATGGGGTCGTCGGTCATGTCTGTCATGTCCGTGCTCACCGCAGCTTCAGGGTCGACAGGCCGATCAGCACCAGCATCATGGTGATGACCCAGAAGCGCACGACCACTTGCGTTTCCTTCCAGCCGGACAGCTCGAAATGATGGTGCAGCGGCGCCATGCGGAACAGGCGCCGGCCCTCGCCATAACGTTTCTTGGTGAACTTGAACCACGTCACCTGCAGCATCACCGAGACGGTCTCCGCCACGAAGATGCCGCCCATGATGAAAAGCACGATTTCCTGACGCACGATCACGGCGATGGTGCCCAGCGCCCCGCCCAGCGCCAGCGCGCCGACGTCACCCATGAACACCTGTGCCGGATGCGCGTTGAACCACAGGAAGGCAAGCCCCGCACCCGCCATCGCCGAGCAAAAAATCAGCAGCTCGCCTGCGCCCGGAATGTGTGGGAACAGCAGGTATTTGCTGTAGACAGCGCTGCCCATCACGTAGGCGAACACGCCCAGCGCGCTGCCCACCAGCACAACGGGCATGATGACGAGGCCATCGAGGCCGTCGGTCAGGTTCACCGCATTGCTGGAGCCGACGATCACGAGATACGTCAGGATGATGAAACCGAACACGCCGAGCGGGTAGCTGATCTCTTTGAAGAACGGCACGATCAGGTGCGACTTGGCCGGCAGGTTCAGCGACAGGCCGCTGCGCACCCACTCCATGAACAGCTCGAGCACGCGCATGTTGCTGGTCTCGGACACCGAGAACGCCAGATACGCCGCCGCAAACAGGCCGATCACGGTCTGCCAGAAGAACTTCTCGCGCGAAGACATCCCCTTTGGATCGCGGTGCACGACCTTGCGGTAGTCATCGACCCAGCCGATCGCGCCATAGCCGAGCGTGACCAGCAGCACGATCCAGATGAAGCGGTTGCCCCAGTCCGCCCACAGCAGCGTCGACACGGCAATGCCGATGAGCACCAGCACACCGCCCATGGTGGGCGTGCCGGCCTTGACCAGGTGCGTCTGCGGGCCATAGCTGCGCACAGCCTGGCCGACCTTCAGCTCGGTCAGGCGACGGATCACCCACGGCCCGAACCCGAGGCCGATCACCAGCGCCGTGAGCGATGCCATCACGGCGCGGAACGTCAGATAGTTGAAGACGCGCAGGAAGCCGTAGTCGTTCTGCAACCATTGCGCCAATGCCAATAACATGGGTTCTTGCTTCCCTTAATGCTGCTGTTGTGTGCTGGAACCGGTCGGCAAATCCGCCACCGGGTCTTTCAAGACCAGCGCTTCCACAATGCGTTCCATCCGCATGAAGCGCGAGCCCTTCACCAATACCGTCGCGGCCGGCGCAATGGCGGGCACACCGTGTTCAATCAAGTCTTCCGCCGACGCAAAATGCTGTGCGCCCGGGCCGAAGGCATCGACCGTGTGGCGCGCAAGCTCGCCGGTTGCCAGCACTGCGTCGATGCCGCGCGCGCGCGCGTAGGCCCCGATCTCTTCGTGGAATGCCGGCCCCTGAGAGCCCACCTCGCCCATGTCACCCAGCACCAGCCAGCGCGGCGCGGGCAGCGTGACAAGCGCGTCAATCGCGGCGCGCATCGAATCCGGGTTCGCGTTGTACGTGTCGTCGATGACCAGGCCGCCATGCGTGCCCTGCTTGCGCTGCAACCGCCCCTTGACGGGTGCAAAGTTGCCCAGCGCTTGCGCAATCACCTCGGGAGCGACACCGGCTGCCAGCGCGCACGCCGTCGCCGCCAGCGCATTGCGTGCGTTATGCAGGCCCAGCAGCGGCAAGGTGATGACGAAACGCTGGCCCGGAGCCTGCACTTCAATGCGTTGCCCGTCGGCGGTGTCCACCACGGTGCCCGTCACGGCCCCGGCATCCATACCGAAATCGAGCACGCGCCGCGAGCCCGCCGCGGCTTTCCACACCGGCGCATATTCGCCACCGTTGGCCGCATCGCGCGGATACACCGCCACGCCATTGGCCGGCAACGCGGCCAGCACAGCGGCGTGTTCTTCAGCCACCGCTTCCACGCTGACCATGAATTCCTGGTGCTCGCGCTGCGCGTTGTTGATCATCGCGACGGTCGGCTGGGCAATGGCGGCCAATACAGCCGTTTCGCCCGGATGGTTCATGCCGAGTTCAAGCACGGCCAGCTTATGTTGCGCGTTCAGGCGGAACAGCGTGAGCGGCAGGCCGATGTCGTTGTTGAAATTGCCGGCGGTCGCCAGGCGGGCGTCTTCACCCACGGCCTGCGCGAAGATCGCGGAGATCATCTCCTTGACCGTGGTCTTGCCGTTGCTGCCCGTCACGGCGACGACGGGAATCGGGAACTGGCGGCGCCAGCCGGCGGCAAGCTGGCCGAGCCCGAAGCGCGTGTCGGCGACAGTCAGCACGGCCACATTGGTGACATCCAGGGTGGCAGCCGGTGCGCGCGACACCAGCACGGCAGCAGCGCCACGCGCCACCACCTCGGGCAGGAAATCGTGCGCATCGAAACGCTCGCCGATCAGCGCGACGAACAGGTCGCCCGGCTGGACGGCGCGGCTGTCGGTCGTCACGCGCAGGATCGCCGCATCGGGGCCGGCCAGATGGGCGCCGGTCATCCAGGCAGCGGCGTCGGTGGCGCGCATCATCACGGTCGCGGCGCTCATGCATTCACCCCGCGGGCGGCGAGTGCCAGGCGCACGTGTTCCTGATCGGAGAACGGCCGCTTGCGACCGGCAATCTCCTGCGTCGATTCATGCCCCTTGCCGGCCACGACGATCACGTCATGCGCATCGGCATGCCGCACGGCGTGGAGGATGGCAGCCGCGCGGTCCTCGATCTGGGTGGCGGCACGCGGATTGTCCATGCCGTCGGCGATCTCGTCGAGGATGTGCTGCGGATCTTCGCTGCGCGGGTTGTCAGAGGTCAGCACCACGTGCGGCGCCAGGCGCTCGGCGATGGCGCCCATCTGCGGACGCTTGCCGGGGTCGCGGTCGCCGCCGCAGCCGAACACGGCCCACAGCTTGCCGCCGCGCGCTTCGGTGATCGGCGCGAGGGCGCGCAGCGTCTGCTCCAACGCGTCGGGCGTGTGAGCGTAGTCGACCACAACCAACGGGCCGTCTTCGCCTCCAAACCGCTCCATGCGGCCACTCACGGGTTGGAGTTTTTCCAGGCGTGCGATGGCGTCCTGCCACGAAACACCGGCAGCGAGCAGTGCGCCAAGCACAGCCAGGAGATTCGATACGTTGAACAGGCCGACGGTGGACACATGAACGGTCGCCCGGCCAAAGCTGCCGTCTACGTCGAACGTCGTGCCGGTGCGATGTGCGCGCACGTTGGTGGCGCGCAGCCATTGCCTGGCGCCGTGCTGTGCAGCGGCGTCGCCGTCGATGCCGTATTCGATGGTCTCGACATCGGCGCGGGCGTTCTGCAGCAAGCGCACACCGGCCGCGTCGTCGCGGTTGATGACCGCTGCGCGCAAGCCCTGCCAGCCGAACAGTCGCGCCTTGGCGAGTTCGTACTCGGCCATCGTGCCGTGATAGTCGAGGTGATCCTGCGTCAGGTTGGTGAACACCGCGATGTCGAAGCGGGTGCCATCCACCCGGCCTTGCTCCAGGCCATGCGACGACACTTCCATGGCGATGGCGCGAGCGCCCGCGCGGTGCAGATCGGCGAGGCTGCGCTGAAGCTGGATGGCGTCCGGCGTGGTAAAGCCGGTGGTAGCCAGCGCGTCGACAAACCCGGTTCCGAGCGTACCCACCACTGCGCAACGCTCGCCGTGTTTGGTCAGCGCCTGCGCAATCCATTGCGAACACGATGTCTTGCCATTGGTGCCCGTCACACCAATCACACGCAGCGCTTCCGGACCCGGCACGCCATACCACTGCGCGGCCAGCGGTCCGGCCAGTTCAGCCAGGCCGTCAACCGGCAGGATGCGCACGGGCGCGTCGGCGGGCATTGCGTAACCATGGGCTTCGGCCAGCACGGCGGAAGCGCCAGCCTCGATGGCCTGCGGAATATGCGGACGGCCATCGCCACGCTGGCGCGCATTGCCGAGCACGTAGGCCACGAACACATCGCCGGTCTTGAGCTTGCGCGTGTCGCTGGTGAGGTCGGCACGCGCGGGTGCCTGAGCGCGCAACCAATCCACCACCGGCGTGAGGCGGGCATCGATCGTCGGACGATCGGAAGTGGGCTTGGCTGTCATTGCAGGCCTCCCACCGGTTCTTCCGGCACATCCGGGGTCATCACGAGCTGCCGTACCGGCGAATCCGGCGGCACGTTCAACGCGCGCAGGGTACCGCCCACGATTTGGGAGAACACCGGGCCGGCCGCGCCACCGCCATAGCGGTTACCCACCGTAGGCTCGTCCACGCTCACGGCCACGATGATGCGCGGGTTTGACATCGGCGCCAGGCCAATGAACGAGGCACGATACTTGGAGCGGTCATAGCCGCGTCCGGTGTGCTTCCAGGCCGTGCCGGTCTTGCCGCCGACGCGATAGCCCATCACCTGGGCCTGCGGTGCGGTACCGCCGGGGGCCGTCACCGTCTCCAGCATCTGACGGACCTGGCGCGCCACCTCCGGCGAGATTACGCGCTCGCCCTGCGGCGGCTGGCCATCGGTGCGGTACATGGTGATCGGAATCAGCTCGCCATCGTGCGCGAAGATGGTGTACGCGTGCGCAATCTGGAACAGCGACACCGACAGACCGTAGCCGTAAGACATGGTCGCCTGCTCGATGCGGCGCCATTTGTTTGCCGGCCGCAGCCGCCCCGCCACCGCGCCCGGGAAGCCGATCTTCGGCGCCTGCCCCAAGCCAACGCTGGTGAACATATCCCACATTTCCTGCGGCTTGAGCATCATCGCGATCTTGGTCGTACCGATGTTGCTGGAGTGCTGGATCACCTGGGCGACCGTCAGCGTTCCGTAGTTGCCGGTATCCGAAATGGTCGCGCCTTCGAAGCTGTATTTGCCGTTGGTCTGCACCAGCGTGTTGGGCGTCACGCGCTTGAGCTGCAGCGCCAGGCTGATCGTCACCGGCTTCATCATCGAGCCGGGCTCGAAGGTGTCGGTCAGCACGCGGTTGCGCAGTTGCTCGCCCGACAGGCGACTGCGGTCGTTCGGGTTGTAGGTCGGATAGTTCGCGAGCGCCAGCACCTCGCCGGTCTGGGCATCCAGCACGATCGCGCTGGCGGCCTTGGCGTGGGTGCGCTCGATGGCGGCTTTCAGTTCGTTGAAGGTCAGGTACTGGATCTTGGCGTCGATCGACAGGGTCTGGTCATGCCCATTACGCGGGGCCTTGAGCACGCCCACGTCTTCCACCACGCGGCCCAGCCGGTCCTTGATCACCTGACGCTGGCCCGCGGCACCCGCCAGGTCGGACTCGCGCGCCAACTCCATGCCTTCCTGGCCCTTGTCCTCAACGTTGGTGAAACCGACGATGTGCGCCATCGCCTCGCCTTCCGGGTAGAAACGCTTGTACTCTCGCGTCTGATAGATGCCTTCGATCTTCAGCGCTGCAATCTGGTCGGCCACCTCCGGCAGCACTTGACGCTTGAGGTAGACGAAGCCCTTGTCTTCGCCGAGCTTGCCCGAAAGCTCCTTGTTGTTCATGCCCAGCAGCTTGGCGAGCTTCATCATGTCTTCGCCAGGCACGTTGTTGGGCACGTCTTCGGGCACGGCCCAGATGGCCTTCACCGGCAGGCTCGTGGCCAGCACCAGACCATTGCGATCGAGAATCTTGCCGCGCGTGGCCGGCAATTCCAGCGTGCGCTGGAAGCGCTTCTTGCCTTCAGCCTCATAGAAGCGGTTGCCCGGGCCTTGAATCCACAGCGCACGGCCGATCAGTGCCAGGAACGCCGCGAACATCAGGAACACGACCAGCTTGGAGCGCCACATGGGCAGGCGCAGGCCCAGCACCGGGCTGGCGGAAAACTGACCCAGGCGCGCGCGCGCCGTGGTGCCGTTGGATTTGCGTGCGCCGCTCATGGCTGGACTCCGGAAGCCGTGGGCGCGCTCGCCGCCGCCGAGGAAGCCCCGGAGGACATCCCCGCAGCCGGCAAATCGGCAAACCCCTGCAGATACTGCGTGCGACCCGCCTGCGCGGGCGACATCTTCAATTGCCTGCTCGCGATGTCGGCAATGCGAGCGCTCTTGCCCAGCGCGCTCTGCTCATATTGCAGGCGCGACCAGTCCGTGTTGAGTTGCTTCTCTTCCGCCTGCGCGCGATCCAGCGCGACAAACAGTTGCCGCGCCTGATGCTGCGCGTTGACCAGCGACAGCGCGCACAGCACCAGCGCAGTCAGCAGGAACATGTTCAGGCGGTTCATGGGGCGGCCTCGTCGGTCAGCAGCGTTCGGCCACGCGCATGATGGCCGAGCGCGCACGCGGATTGGCCGACACTTCCGCCTCCGACGGCTTCACGCGGCCGAGCAGGCGCAACTGCGGCGCCGGCAGCTCATGCGCACGCAGCGGCGCCCGACGCAGTTCCGGCGCGGCGGATTGCTCCGGGCGCGCCAGCGCCTGCATGAAGCGCTTGACGATGCGGTCTTCCAGCGAATGGAAGCTGATCACGACGAGACGTCCCCCCTGTTCCAGACGGTCAAAGGCGGCCTTCAGACCGGTTTCGAGGTCCGCAAGCTCTTGATTGACGTGAATCCGTAAAGCTTGAAAGGTGCGGGTCGCAGGGTCTTGGCCCTTCTCGCGTGTTTTGACGGCTTGCGCCACGAGCGCGGCAAGCTCGGATGTGCGATCGAGAGGACCTCGATCCCCGGATTGGCCCCGGCGAGCAACAATCGCCTTTGCAATCTGTACAGCAAACCGTTCTTCCCCATAGTCCCGTATCACCCTCGCAATGTCGCGCTCATCAGCTTCGGCCAGCCATTGGGCTGCGGTGATGCCGCGCGTGGTGTCCATCCGCATGTCGAGCGGGCCATCCATCCGGAACGAGAAGCCACGTGCGCCTTCGTCGATCTGCGGCGAACTGATGCCGAGATCAAGCAGCACGCCGGCCACCTGCTCCACGCCACGCGCGTCCAGGCATCGGGCCATCTGCGCGAAGCTGTCATGCTCAATAGCGAAGCGGGCATCCTCTACGGTGCCCGCTTCGGTGATTGCTGCCGGGTCCTTGTCGAAGGCGACAAGTCTGCCGCCAGGCCCCAGCCGTTCCAGGATGCGCCGGCTGTGCCCGCCTCTCCCGAAGGTTCCATCGATATAGATACCGTCGTCGCGCCAGATGAGCGCATCGACCGCTTCGTCTAAGAGCACCGTCTGATGGCGCAGTCCCGTACTGGTTTGGGTTGTCATCGCGCGTCATCAAAAGGAGAAATTCTTGAGGGCGTCGGGCATGCCTTGCGCCATGGCGGCCTGCTCCTTCGCGGTGTACGTGGCGGCGTCCCAGACTTCGAAGTGGCTGCCCATGCCGAGCAGCATCACGTCACGTTCAAGGGAGGCGGCCGCGCGCAGTTCCGGGGTGATGAGGACGCGGCCAGCGGTATCGAGTTCGACATCGGCGGCGCTGCCCAGGAAGATCCGTTTCCACCAGTGGGCTTCCATCGGCAGCGCGGCGATGCGCTCGCGAAAGCGTTCCCACTCGGGGCGCGGAAACAGCATGAGGCAGCCATCCGGGTGCTTGGTCACAGTCACCCGGCCTTCGGCCTGCAGCTGGAGCGCTTCGCGGTGCCGCGACGGAATGGACATCCGCCCTTTGGCATCCAGCGTCAGCGCCGACGCACCCTGGAACACGTTGGTTTCTCTCTCCGTGTGGCGACTCGATCGCCACTCACCTTGCCGTCAACTGGCCCGCAAACGGCCGCTTTAAACCACAAAACTACACTTTCTGACACTGTTTCCCACTTTAGAGGAACGACTTTAGGCGGTCAAGGCTTGCGGAGGCCTGCGAGACGGAAAATTTGCAATCAGAACAATGACTTAGCGCACCCCGCCAGAGGAGCCGAATCACTTTTCCCAATCAAATGAAGGAGATAGCGTGGTTTATGCAGAAACCACGTGAGAGAACGGCGCGCGACAGCGCCCCCCGTGCGAGGGCGAAGTCCATACGCGGTAAAGCTCGGGCAAACGGAGGAGCGTGCGGTATGCCGCCGGCCTGCGAGCGACGCTGCACGCGTCAGATGCGGTACGCGGCAGTCGTCATGACGCGTGACGCGGCACGCATGGCTTGGCGGATCGGCGCTGGCAGATCAATGCCGCCGGCCTGGCGCGCGTTGTCGCCGTGACGGATCTCGTCGTCGCGCATCTGGGCGACGATGGCGCGCGAGCGGGTGTCCTGTTCGGGCAAGGTATCGAGATGGCCATCGAGGTGATGCTCGACCTGGCGCTCGGTCTCAGCGACGAAGCCGAGACTGATCTTGTCGCCGAGGCGTCCGGCCACCGCGCCGATCGCGAAAGCGCCGGCATACCACAGCGGGTTCAGCAAGCTCGGGCGATCGTTCAATTCCTGCAGGCGCTGGGCGCACCAAGCGAGGTGGTCCTCTTCTTCGCGCGCGGCTTCGTCGAGCTGGGTCCGGATGGCCGGGTCCCGGGCAAACAGCGCTTGCCCCTGGTACAAGGCCTGGGCGCAGACCTCGCCGACATGGTTCACGCGCATCAGGCCGGCGGCATGGCGGCGGTCGGCCTCAGAAAGCTTGGTCGCGTTGTCGGCCGTATTTGTGGAGGCGGCGGACGCGATAACGGCATCAGCGGGGTTCGGTCGGCTGGCGCGGGTGACGCCTGCCACAGCGCGCAAGGCGCGGTCGAATTCGGGGATGAAGCGGTCGAGCATGAGTACGGGCACCGCCGGCAATGGCGTGCGGCGCAATTGCCATTGTAAGGCCGACACCGGGCAGGATCTTGCGTCCGATCAGAACCCGGCCGTCCAAACACTACTGTACGGGATAACCCTGTTGGTGCGCGGATCGCATCCAAAACCGCAAGGAATCGAGGGAGCACATCGCCGATCTATTTCAAATTTGGAAACAGCCTGTTGCCGGGATCAGACAGCAAACGCTCGTTTACGAACATTCGTTCGCAAATTTCGACCGAGCCCAGCACCACGTTGTTACATTAGTCAGCGACTTCGTTTGAAAGTCATGGGGCGGGAAGACAAGAACGGAGGGTCTGCCTGCCACTGAACGCAATAAATAAAGATCTGGAGACCGACCGATGAAGAAATCGCTGCTGGCATTGGCAGTACTGGGCACGTTTGCGGGTGTTGCGCAGGCTCAGTCGAGTGTGACCCTGTATGGCGTGGTCGACGCCAACATTGAGTACGTCAACCACGCGCAAGCCGTAACGGCTGCGGGGGTGGTCATCCCGGGCAGCAGCGGCTCGCGCCTGGCGATGCAGGCCGGCGGCCTGTCTTCCAACCGCTGGGGCTTGCGCGGCGTCGAAGACATCGGTGGCGGTCTCAAGAGCCTGTTCGTGCTGGAATCGGGCTTCGCCATGGACACCGGCACGCTGCAGCAGGGCGGACGCCTGTTCGGCCGGCAGGCGTTTGTCGGTTTGCAGGGCAACTGGGGCAAGATCACGCTGGGTCGGCAATACACCACGATCTTCGACATGATGGCGAACTTCTCGCCGACCGGTTACGCCACGCAGTATGAGCCGGTGGTCGGCCAGCTCGGTCCGAACTTCCGCGAAGACAACATGATCAAGTACACCGGCGCATTCGGCCCGGTGACAGTGGAAGGCCACTGGGCGTTCGGCGAACGCGCAGGCAGCCAGACCGCCAACTCGGCGTACGGCGTGGGCGCAAACTACTTTGGCGGCCCGTTCGGCCTGGGTATCGCCTATGACGAAGTGAAGGTGCTGACGGCAGCCGAAGCCCTGGGCGGCCCCGGCAACGAGTACGCCAAGGACAAGCGCGCCGCCATTGCCGCCAGCTATACGATGGGCCCGGTCAAACTCATGGGTGGCTATCGCTACGGCAAGACCGACACGGCCTCATCTGGTGCCACGCTGGCTCTGCTGCCGCACCGCGACGACTACTACTGGGCTGGCGTGAACTACCAGGTGACGCCTGCGCTGGGCCTGACGCTGGCGTACTACTACGACAAGATCAAGGAAGCGACCATCGGCGGGGCAACGGTCAACCCGCGTAATCCGCAGCAGTGGCAGTTCATCGCCGACTACAACTTCTCCAAGCGCACCGACGTGTATCTGAGCGCCGCGTATGCACGCAATGCGTCGCTGAACTGGGATTCGATCGGCTATGTAACGAACCCGGCAACGGGCGCGCAAACGTCGGTGGGCTATCTGCCGGCGGCATCGCAGACGTACTTCATCACGCCGAACTCGGATAACCAGGTCGGTGTGGCGATCGGCTTGCGTCATAAGTTCTGACACGCACTTTGTTGTTGCCCGCCGCCCCTCTCCTTGGCGGGCGCAGGAAGGCACCTTCGGGTGCCTTTTTGCATGGCCGCGCGCTATGCTCTTGCGATCGAGCCCGCCGCTGGATGGCAAGCCGACAGTAAAAGGAACGCGCGGCGCTTCAGAACGACAACAACGCGAACCTTACCGGAGACCCGCATGTCCTCTTCGACCTCTCCAACCATGGCGCCCTCCGCCCCCGGTGCGGCCGCCGACACCAGCCGCTCGCGCATCGTCTTCGCCAGCTTCATCGGCACGGCCATCGAGTTTTACGATTTCTATGTCTATGCGACAGCCGCGGCGCTGGTCATCGGCCCAGTGTTCTTTCCGCATGGGTCCGCCACGGCACAAGCGCTGTCGGCGTTCGTCACGTTTGGCATCGCGTTCATCGCTCGGCCGATCGGCTCGTTTCTGTTCGGCCACTTTGGTGATCGCATCGGGCGCAAGTCGACGCTGGTGGCGTCTCTGCTGGTGATGGGCATTTCGACCACGCTGATCGGACTCGTGCCGGGGTACGACAGCATCGGCACGCTCGCACCGATCCTGCTGTGCATCCTGCGCTTCGGCCAGGGCATCGGGCTGGGTGGTGAATGGGGCGGCGCGGCGCTGCTGGCCACCGAGAACGCACCAGCCGGCAAACGCGCCTGGTTCGGCATGTTTCCGCAGCTCGGCCCGTCGGTGGGTTTCCTGGCTTCGAACGGTCTCTTCTTCGGGCTGGCGATCGCACTGTCCGATGAGCAGTTCCGCAGCTGGGGCTGGCGCGTGCCGTTCCTGGTCAGCGCAGTGCTGGTGGCGCTGGGCTTGTATGTGCGATTGAAGATCGCTGAGACCCCCGCCTTCCAGGCAGCCATCGACCGGCAGGAGCGCGTGAAGGTGCCGGTCGCCACGCTGCTGGCGCACCACTGGTGGCCGACGCTGCTTGGCGCGCTGGCCATGGTCGTCTGCTACACGCTGTTTTATATCTCGACGGTATTTTCGCTGTCGTACGGCGTGGGCACGCTGCATTTCTCGCGCCCGAGCTTCCTGGGTCTGCTGTGCCTCGCCGTGGTGTTCATGGGGCTGGCGACGCCGCTGTCGGCATGGGCGTCCGACCGCTTTGGGCGCAAGCCGGTGCTGATCGTCGGCATCATCGCCGCCATTTTGTCGGGCTTCACGATGGCGCCGCTGCTGGGGAGTGGGCAGACACCGCTGGTGGCCCTGTTCCTCATCATCGAACTGTTCCTGATGGGCGTGACCTTCGCGCCGATGGGCGCGCTGCTGCCCGAGCTGTTCCCGACCAACGTGCGCTATACCGGTGCCGGCGTGTCGTACAACCTGGGCGGCATTCTGGGCGCGTCGATTGCGCCCTACATCGCGCAGAAGCTGGCCGAGCAAGGTGGCCTGAGCTGGGTCGGCATGTATGTATCGGCGGCCGCGGTGGTCAGCCTGATCGGCGTGCTTTGCATGCGCGAGACACGCCATACCCGGCTGATGTAAGGGCCACGCATATCAGCACGCTTAGTCCCAAGAGTGGCGGCCCGAGCGACCACGCTTGACGTCGCCACGCGCGCGCTTGCCTTCCAGGCGGCGCGTCTTGGAAGCGCGCGTGGGCTTGGTGGCGATGCGCGACCTGGGCACCGCAAGCCCCGTCGCGATGAACGCCGCCAGACGTTCGCGGGCATCCTGGCGGTTGCGGTCCTGCGTGCGAAACCGTTGAGCATCAATCACAAACACGCCCTCATCGGTCAAGCGGCGGTCGCGTTTTTCCAACAGACGCGCTCGCAATGCGTCCGGCAACGAGGGCGATTGGGCGATGTCAAAGCGCAACTCCACCGCCGTCGATACCTTGTTGATGTTCTGCCCCCCCGCTCCGCTTGCGCGCACAAAGCGCTCGACCAGCTCGGACTCCGGAATAGACAATTGGGGGGTGATTTTGAGATCGGTGCCGGGCATTGGAGCATTGTAGGGAGAACAGGGTCTTTCTGGAGATCAGCGTATGTATCGCGGAGAACGTTTCAACGGCTTCAGCCACTTGGCCGGGGCCATCCTTGCCGCTACCGGCATGGCTGTGCTCGTGACATCCTCGGCGCTGGACCACGATGCCTGGAAGGTGGTCAGTTCGGTCGTCTACGGCACCACGCTGGTCCTGCTCTACACAATTTCCACGCTGTATCACAGCCTGCGCGGCCCCGCCAAAAGCCTCTTCCAACGGCTGGACTATTGCGCCATCTATCTGCTGATCGCCGGCAGCTACACGCCGTTTGCGCTGGTCACGCTGCGCGGCCCCTGGGGCTGGGCGCTGTTCGGCATCAACTGGGCACTGGCCGCCATTGGCATTGCGCAGGAACTCTGGATCGGCCGCCGCACGCGCCTGTTCTCACTGCTGATCTACGTGGTGATGGGCTGGCTGGTGCTGATTGCCATGGGGCCGCTGGCTACCGCGCTGCCTGCACCCGGCCTGTGCTGGCTGGTAGCCGGTGGCGCGCTTTATACGACGGGCATCGGCTTTTTTCTCTTTGACGAGAAGGTGCGGCACTTCCACGGCATCTGGCACCTGTTCGTGCTGGCGGGCAGTGCGTGTCAGTTCGTCAGCATCCTGCTGTACGTCGGCTGACACACCATGAAAAAAACCGCGATTCCTCGCGGTTTTCTTCTTGCAGCTACGCAGACTCAGGCACGCTTCTTCATCGCCTCATCGCGCAGTTCGCGGCGCAGGATCTTGCCGACGTTGGTCTTCGGCAGCTCGTTGCGGAACTCGATGAACTTGGGGCGTTTGTAACCGGTGAGCTGGTCCTTGCAGAACTCCTGCAGCTTCTGTTCCGTGAGTGTCGGGTCGCGGCGCACCACGAACAGCTTCACCACCTCGCCCGAGTGGACGTCGGGCACGCCCACGGCAGCCACTTCCAGCACGCCCGGGCACATCGCCACGACGCCTTCGATCTCGTTCGGGTACACGTTGAAGCCCGACACCAGGATCATGTCCTTCTTACGATCGACAATCTTGGTGTAACCGCGCTCGTCCATTACGCCCACGTCGCCGGTCTTGAAGAAGCCGTCGGCATACATGACCTTGGCGGTCTCGTCCGGGCGCTTCCAGTAGCCGGCCATGACCTGCGGGCCGCGGATGCAGATTTCGCCCGGCTGGCCGATCGGCTGATCGCGGCCTTCGTCGTCGCGGATGGCGATTTCAGTGCCCGGAATCGGCAGGCCGACGGTGCCCGAAAACTTGTCGGTATCGGTCGGGTTGCAGATGGCCGACGGCGAGGTTTCAGACAGGCCATAGCCCTCGATGATCGGGCACCCCGTCACCTCGAGCCACTTCTTGGCCACGGCTTCCTGCACCGCCATGCCGCCACCGTTGGCCACGCGCAGGTTGGAGCAGTCGACATCCTTGAATTCCGGGTTGTTCAGCAGCGCGTTGTACAGCGTGTTCACGGCCGGGAACATGTGGAAGCGGTACTGCTTGAGCACCTTGATGAAGCCCGGAATGTCACGCGGGTTCGGGATCAGCACGGCCAGCCCGCCCTTGCGCATCGACAGCAGGCAGCACACCGTCAGCGCGAAGATGTGATACAGCGGCAGCGCGGTGATGGTGACGATCTCTTCGTCGGCAGCCAGCATGCGGCCGTCGCGGCCGGGCTTGGTGAGCGCCGGGTTCATCCACGCTTCCGATTGGAGCACGTTGGCGACGATATTTCGATGCAGCAGCGTCGCGCCCTTCGACACGCCCGTCGTGCCGCCCGTGTATTGTAGGAAGGCCACGTCGTCGGGGCCGACCGAGGTGGGCTTGAGCGTCTGCTTGGCGCCCTCTTGCAGCGCCGTATTGAAGCGGATGCAACTGGGAAGCTCCCACGCCGGCACCATCTTCTTGACGCTGCGCACGACAAAATTCACCAGCATGCCCTTAAGGCCGCCGAGCATGTCGCCCATGCTAGCCACCACGATGTGCTTGACCGGCGTATTGGGCAGCACCTGCTGCAGCGTCGTCGCGAAGTTCTCCAGGATGATGATGGCTTCGGCGCCGCTGTCCTTGAGTTGATGCTCAAGCTCGCGCGGGGTGTAGAGCGGATTGACGTTGACGACTACATAGCCTGCACGCAGCACGGCGGCCAGCGCCACCGGGTACTGCAGCACGTTCGGCATCATCAGCGCAACGCGGGCGCCGGGCGCCAGACCGCGCGATTGCAGCCACGCCGCCAGTTGGCGCGACAGCGTATCGAGCTCGCCATAGGTCAGTACCTTGCCCATGCATTCAAACGCATGGCGGTTGCGGTTCTTTTGGAAAGAATCCTCAAGCAGGTGGGCCAGCGATCGATACTGCGATGCATCGATCTCGGCCGGCACCCCGGCGGGGTACTGCTTCAGCCACGGTTTATCCATGGGTGTGTCTCCTGGCGATTGTCGATTTTTTCGAATGGTCGTTCGTTTTTTTTCGGCATCCTACGCGGATGTTTGTGTCAAAACAATAACTTAGACAGTTCCCTCGGCCGGTTGACCTTGCTTGAAACTGGTGCAGAAACCGGTGTTGGCATCACTTTTGTCTGATGTCCTCCGACGCGCCCATCGCCGAAGGCGCCAGTAATCGCAGTGCTGCCTCCCGCTGCGGTTTGGACTCGCGCGCCATGGCCTTGACGTCGTCATAAAAGCGCGCCCAGTCGCCGCCATCACGGTGATACAGCGCCGTGAACGCCGGCACCCATTCCAGGTAGCTCGCGACTGCGCCCAGATGCGCGTTGGACAGCGGCTGCGCAAACCAGCGGTCGTAACCGGTATAACCGCCCCAGCTTGCTTTGAGCTTGGTGTAATCGGCCTGGAGGCTCGCGAAGATGGCGCGTTTTCCGGCGCGCTTCTCGTCGTCCGACACTGGGCTGGCATACAACGCCTCAAGTCGGTTGCGATACTCCAGCAGCAGGGCGCGGAATTGTACGCGCCGGGCGTCGTACGTGGCGTATTCCGCGCGAATTTCCGGGGTGGCGGCATCCGCCAGCCAGCGTTCGACGCCAATGGTTTCCACGGCGGTGGCAAACGATTCGTTGAACGCGGTATCGCCCTTGGCGTAGACGACCTGGTGCGCCAGCTCATGAAAAATCAGCCGCGCCAGCTCACCTTCGGGCAGGCCGACGAAGGTGTTGAGCAGCGGGTCGTCGAAATAACCCAGTGTGGAATACGCAGGAATGCCGGCCACATCCACATCGAGGCCTTGGGCGCGCAAGGTGTCGGCGTAGGCCATGGCGGCGTTGCGGTCGTAGTACCCGCGATACGTCACGCAGCCGACGATGAGGAAACACCACTCCTTGAGCTTGACCGACAACTCCGGGGCGGCAAACACGTTCCACACCGCGAACGGACGCTTTAGATTGGCGTAGACGCGATAGCTGCCGTTGTCGGGCAGGCCCAGCTCGCGCGAGGCATAGATGCGGATGCTGCGTGCGTCTTCCAGCCGTTTGGCCAGCTTGTCGTTGTGAGCCTGCCGGGCGTTGTCGATCACCTGGTCGATCGACTCGCGCTGCGCCATCAGCGAGAGATGTCCGCTGACCGACTGATAGTAATAACCGACGGTGTCGCAGCCAGCCAGCAACGTCGAACCGGCAAGCGACAGCGCAAGACACAGCGCGCGTGCGGCACGCATGACGGCCCCGTCAGGCGGCCTGTGCCAACGGCGCGACCTCGACCAGGCAATCGTAGAAAGTGGGCGCGCGCCCCATGTCGGTCAGGCGCTGGCTGGTCAGCTCGTTGGCGTTGGTGCCGTCGGGCGCGAGCTTCTTCCACCAGATCGACAGGCCGACGACCACGCCGCGCCGCGCACGGTCGGTCACGCGGGCGCGCGCCTGCATGGTGCCGCGATCATTGAAGATGCGGACAAGCTCGCCGTCGACAACGCCGCGTGCATTCGCGTCGTCGGGGTGGATATCGAGATGCGGCTCGCCCTCGGTACTGCGCAGGCTGTCGACGTTGACGAAGGTCGAGTTCAGGAAGTTGCGCGCCGGCGGCGAGATCATCGACAGCGGATAACGCTTCGCCAGCTCAGGCGTGCTGACCGCCGACTCATGCGGCGGCACATAGCCGGGCAGCGGGTCAAGGCCGTCCTTGGCCATCTGCTCGGAATAGAACTCGCAGCGGCCCGACGGCGTGCGATAGCCGCCACGAGCCAGCGGCGCGGCGGGGTGCGCCAGCTTCTGCCAGCCGTCGCGCTTGAGCGTGGCCCAGTCGATGTGCGCGGCGGCCGGGTCGTCACGGCGCACGGCCTGGCTGGCGATATCGTCGTCCGAGTCGGCAAAGCAGGCGTCGTCAAAACCCATGCGCCGGGCAATGCGACGGAAGATCTCCGTGTTCGGCAACGACTGCCCCATCGACGCGATGGCAGCGTTGTTGGCCAGCACGTAGGTGTGACCGTAAGCCTTGTGCACATCGACATGTTCGAGCTGCGTGGTGGCCGGCAGCAGGATGTCGGCGTAGTCGGCCGTGTCGGTCTGGAAGTGCTCCAGCACCACCGTGAAGAGGTCTTCGCGCGCAAAGCCGGCGGCGACCTTGCGCGAGTCCGGCGCCACCGCCACGGGGTTGCTGTTGTAGACAACCACCGCCTCGACCTTTGGGCCAAACGACGCATCGCCCGGATGCAGCAGCGCATCGCCGATGGTGCTCATGTTGATCGTGCGGGGCAGCGCCGGCCAGCTCGGCAGCAGGTCAGGACGCTGCAGCTTCGCATTGTCGATGGGGAAGAAACCGGACGTCGATAGTTGCAGGCCGCCCGCTGCATCCCGCCACGCGCCCACCAGCGACGGCAGGCATGCGACCGCGCGCACGCCCTGCCCGCCGCCATGCGCGCGCTGCATGCCGTAGTTCAGGCGAATGGCCGCCGGCTGCTTGTCGCGCACGACGGTCGTGCCGTACAGCTTGGCGAGCCACTCGACATCCGCCGCGTCCAGCCCACACAGCGTCGCCGCATATTCCGGCGTGTATTGCTGCGCGCGTTCACGGAGCGCCTCGAAACCGAGCGTGTGATTGGCGATGTAGTCGTGGTCGAGCAGGTCATCGCGGATCAACACGTGGATCATCGCCAGCGCCAGCGCCGCATCGGTACCAGGGCGCACCGCCAGATGGCGATGGCACTTCTCGGCCGTCAGCGAGCGATAAGGATCGATGGCGACGAGCGTGGCGCCGCGCCGTTTGGCTTCCTGTGCGCGCGTCCAGAAATGCAGGTTCGATGCGATCGGATTGGCGCCCCAGATCAGGATCAGCTTGGCGTCCTGCACGTGCTCGATATCCATGCCGAGACTCGCGCCATACGTGTAGCGCAGCGCCGTCGCGCCGGCCGATGCGCAGATCGTGCGATCCAGCAGCGACGCGCCCAGCTTGTGGAAAAAACGCGCGGCCATGCTTTCGCCCTGCACCAGGCCCATCGTGCCGGCGTAGCTGTACGGAAGGATGGCCTCCGGGTTGCGCGCAGCAATGTCGCCCAGGCGCGTGGCGATGGTGTCGATGGCCTCGTCCCACGAAATCGGTTCGAACTTGCCCTCGCCCTTGGCGCCCACACGCTTCATCGGCGTCAACAGGCGGTTTGGGTGGTACGTGCGTTCTGCATACCGATTGACCTTGGTGCACAGCACGCCGGCAGTCGTCGGGTGGTCCGGGTCGCCCTGCACGCGGGTGGCGCGGCCGTCCTCGACGGTGACGAGCAAGGCGCAGGTGTCGGGGCAGTCGTGCGGGCAGGCGGCACGGATGACTTGGGTGGACATCAGGGGGCTCCGGAGTGGGTGGCGGCGGGTGCATGTCGGCGTTGTCGCACCGCCGCGAGTATCCGGAAATTGTAATCGCCTGCTAAGTGCTTCGCAGCGGCGTGGAGCCGCGCGTGACGAGCCGCCCCGTGAGCAGCACACGGCGCGTCGGCAAGGTGGGCTGCGCGAGGCGCTCCTGCAGCATCGCCATTGCCATGCGGCCGATGTCGTAGACCGGTTGCTCGATCACGGTGATGCCCGGGCCGGCGAGCTCCGTCCAGGGCTCGTTGTCAAAGCCCGCCACGGCAAGGTCGCGGGGCACGTCCAGCGAAAGCTGCCGCAACGCACGCAGCACGCCGAGCAGCGATTGCGCGTTACTCGCGACCAGCGCGTCGGGGCGATCACGTTCCGCGCCGGACAGCCACGCCAGCGTCTCGGCCTCCGCTGCCTCGGCGGTGGGCAGAATGAATCGCGCCTCGGCGGTGATGCCGCGGCGTGCCAGCGCCGTCGCGAATCCGGCCTGACGCTCAGCGCCCGTGCTGCTCGTCCGCCCGAACAGGCCGCCAATACGCCGGTAACCCTGCGCGGCGAGGTGCTCGGCCAGCGCTTGCGCCGCCTGCTGGTTGTCGAGCACGACGGCATCGGTGCCGCATGTGGGGCCGGCACGATCGATCAGCACGACCGGATAGCCGAGGTCCACGGGTTGCTGGGCTTCGGCAATGCCGCGCGTTGGCGAGAGGATCACGCCGGTCACGCGCTCCTCTTCCATCAGGCGCAGGTACATCGCCTCCTTCTCGGGGTCTTCGTCGGAATTGCACAGGATGACGCGCAAGCCGGCGGCATAGGCCGCGTCTTCCACCGCCCGGCTGACGCTGGTGAAAAACGGGTTGCGGATGTCCGAGACGATCAGCCCGACGGTCTGCGCCTGCTGCGAGCGAAGCCGCCGCGCCGACAGGTTCGGCCGATACCCGGACGCCGCCACCGCCGCATCGACGCGCCGGCGAAGCTCTGCGCTCACGGGCCCGCCAGCGAGTGCGCGCGACACGGTTGCTACCGACACCCCCGCTGCCGCCGCTACGTCCTTGATTCGAACCGTCATGCTGAAATCGTTTCCAAAGAAAGCGTCATCATAGCGAAGGACCGCTCAGCTACCAATGCGCGAAACGCCTAGGGAAAACCCCGTAATTATTGGGATAGACGTCACTTTGTGCCGCGTTGCACATTGACACTCGAACTGTAATCGATTTCAATTCGCGATCATTGACGACACGCATGCCGGGCCTTGGAGCGCGGCAGCCGCAGGAGACCCCGCCGCATGGCTTCCGCCCTGATCTGCGCCGAACGCATCCGTCTGCAGCAACGCGCCACCGACAAGGAAAGCGCCATCCGCGCCGCCGGCCAATTACTGGCCGACGCCGGCTGCATCGATCCGGCCTATATCGACAGCCTCCTGCGCCGCGAAACCGTGGCCAACACGTTTCTCGGCCACGGCGTCGCCATTCCGCACGGCATGGGCGAGGACCGCCACCTGATCCGCCAGACGGGCATTGCGGTGCTGCAGTTTCCCGAAGGGTTGGAGTGGCACCCCGGCCAGACGACGCACCTGGTACTTGCCATCGCCGCGCAGTCGGACGAGCACATCACGCTGCTGCGCCGACTGACGCGGCTGCTGAATGACGACGCGCGCCTACGGCATCTCTTCACCACGCAGAATGCTGAAGAACTTGTTGCCGCGCTCTCCAGCGACGCACCCGCGCCCGCCGCCGACACACCTGGCACCGACCTCGCCGAGCAGCGCGCCTTGACGCTGGAATACCCGAGCGGCCTGCACGCCCGGCCGGCCACGCAGTGGGTCGAAACCGCCCGCCGCTTTGCCGCGCGCGTGCAGGTTCGACATGGCGACGAAACCGCCGACGCGAAGAACCTCGTGGCGTTGCTGCAATTGGGCCTTGCGGTTGGCTCCAAGCTCACGCTCTCTGCGGAAGGCCCCGACGCCGGCGCCGCGCTCGACGCGCTGCTGCAGACCATCCGAGGTCTGACGGCGCAGGAACGTGCCCAGGCGGCGCGCGACACGCAGGCAGCCCGCACCCGACAGACCGCGCACGGCTGGCAAGCCGACGCGGCGTTGCCCACCATCGGCGGCATTGCGGCAAGTCCCGGGCTGGCGATCGGCCCCGTCCACGTGCTCCAGCACGGCGCGTCGACCGTGCCTGATCACCCTGTCGCCCTGACCACCGGCGGCGATCTACTGGACCAGGCGCTGGCGAGCACGCGCGCCGAACTGGAAGCCCTGGCACGCAACACGGCCGCCCGCCTGGGGGAAGCCGAAGCAGGCATCTTTAAGGCGCAAGCCGAACTGCTGGGCGACACCGATCTCATGACGCTGACATGCCAGGCCATGGTCGAGGGCCACGGCGTGGCGTGGTCCTGGCATCAGGCCGTCGAACGCCTGGCCGAGCGGCTGGGCGCGCTCGGCAATCCGCTCCTGGCGGCACGCGCGGCCGACTTGCGCGACGTGGGACGGCGCGTGCTCGGCCATATCGACCCGTCGCTGCGCAGTGCAGCGCAAACGCTGCCCGAGAGCCCTTGCATCCTCGTGGCGGCGGACCTGTCGCCTTCGGATACGGCGGCGCTCGATACGCGACGCATCATCGGCATCGTCACCGCGCAAGGCGGTCCGACGTCGCACACGGCCATCCTGACGCGCACGCTGGGCATCCCGGCCGTCGTGGCCGCCGGCCCGGCCGTGCTTGATGTGGCGACGGGCACGCAAGCCATCATCGACGGGACGGGCGGCCGTCTGGTGCTCGATCCCGACGACGCCAGCATCGCGAGCGCCCGCGCCTGGCTGCAGGAAGACGCCGCACGCACGCAGCGCGAGGAGGCGGAGCGAGGCCTGCCCGCGCGCACGTGCGACGGCCACACGGTGGAGATCGCCGCCAACGTCAACCTGCCCGCACAGGCGGTCGAAGCGCTCTCGCTCGGCGCGGAAGGTGTGGGCCTGATGCGCACCGAATTCCTGTTCCTCGAACGCGATCACGCCCCCGACGAAGACACGCAATACGCGGTCTACACCGACATGCTCAAGGCCCTTGGCGGCCGTCCGCTGATCGTGCGCACGCTGGACATCGGCGGCGACAAGCAGGTCCCGCATCTGAACCTGCCGACGGAAGACAACCCGTTCCTCGGCGTGCGCGGTGCGCGCCTGCTACTGCGCCGCCCCGACCTCATGGAGCCGCAACTGCGTGCGCTCTATCGGGCCGCCCGCGATGCTGGCGAGGCGACTGCCCTGTCGATCATGTTTCCGATGATCACCTCATTGGAGGAGGTGACCGCCCTGCGCGCCGCGTGCGAGCGCATTCGCGCTGAGCTCGACGCGCCGACGGTGCCGCTGGGCATCATGGTGGAAGTACCGGCCGCCGCACTGTTGGCCGATCGCCTGGCCGAGCACGTCGACTTCTTCTCCATCGGAACGAACGACCTCACGCAGTACACGCTGGCGATCGATCGCCAGCATCCCGACCTCGCTGCCGAGGCCGACAGCCTGCACCCAACCGTGCTGCGCCTGATCCAGCACACAGTGCAGGGCGCCGCACGCCGCGGGCGCTGGGTCGGCGTATGCGGCGGCTTGGCGGGAGACCCGTTCGGCGCGCTGCTGCTCACAGGCCTTGGCGTGCATGAGCTGTCGATGAGCCCACGCGATATTGCGCCGGTCAAGGCGCGGCTACGCGAGGCGCACGTCCGTGCGCTGTCGCAACTCGCAGAACGCGCATTGGCCTGCGCTTCCGCCCAGGAGGTGCGCGACCTGGAAACCACGTTGCCGATGCAAGCCGGTGGCAAGGAGATGGCCGCATGAGCACGCAGCCGCGCATCGTCACCGTCACGCTCAACCCGGCCATCGACATGACCATCGGCCTGGAGCGGCTTGAACGTGGCCGCGTCAACATCGGCCGCAGCGTCACGCAACAGGCCGGCGGCAAGGGCGTCAACGTGGCAGCCTGCCTAGCCGATTGGCAGGTACCGGTGATCGCCACGGGCCTCCTCGGCGACGCCAATGCCGAACTGTTCGAAGCGTTGTTTGCGCGCAAGGGCGTGCTCGACGGCTTCTGCCGCGTGCCCGGCACCAATCGCACCAACATCAAAATCAGCGACCAGGCAGACGGACAGACCACCGACATCAATCTGCCCGGCATTGACGCCACGCCCGCCGACTTCGACACGCTGTGCGAACGCATTGACGCGCTCTCCGACATTGCAGGCGCAGCGCTGTGCGGCAGCTTGGCCGGCGGCTTGCAGTCCGATAGCTATGTGGAACTGCTGGCCCGGCTGAACCGCCGCGGCATCCCCACCTTGCTCGATACCAGCGGCGCACCGCTGGCGCAGGTGCTGGCGGCACCGCGCGAAGCCCTGCCGACGGCCATCAAGCCAAACCGGCACGAGCTGGAACTGTGGGCGGGGAGATTGCTGCCCACGTTGGCTGAAACGGTGGACGTGGCGCGCGCCATCCAGGCACGCGGCGTGGCGCAGGTCATCGTGTCGCTGGGCGAGGACGGCGCGCTGTTCGTCACGGCAGAAGGCACGTGGCAAGCGAGCCTGCCACCTGTACGCGCCGCCAGTACCGTCGGCGCGGGTGACGCCATGGTGGCCGGCGTGCTGGCCGGCTGGCATGCCGGAGCGGGCATGGAAGAAACCGTGCGTCTATCGGTGGCCTTCGCCGCGTGCAAGCTCCAGCGCCTGGGCCCGCACCTCCCGCCCCCGGGGCAGGTGCGCGAACGCGCGTCCGCCGTCCAGATGCAGCGCGTGGCCTGACGCCCGACCATCGCATCGCCACACGCTCAACGCATTCAAGGAGCCGATCATGGCAAACCTGCTGGCAATTCTCGGTGCAGACGGCCGCACCACCCGCGCGATGCTCGCCGGCGCAGCCCTGCGCCACGCGGCGCGCGAATCCGGCTGCAAGCTCGACGTCGACGTGCGCGGCCCCGACACCGTCTCGGTCGTCGACACGGCAGCGCTGGCCACCGCCGAGGCCGTCGTCTGGGCGGGCCTCGTGCCGGACGCAGCGGCTCGCCACGCCAATCCGCGCACGCTTGAAGTCACGCTCGACGAAGTACTCGCGGACGCTCGTGCCGTACTGGCCCGCATGATCGGCAACGCCCCGCCCGTTCCCAAAGCCGGCGCGCAAGCTCAACGCATCGTCGCCATCACTTCGTGCCCGACCGGCATTGCGCACACCTTCATGGCCGCCGAGGCGCTCACGCAGGCCGCCGGCGCGCTCGGTCACACGATCCACGTGGAAACGCAGGGTTCGGTGGGCGCACAGAACACGCTGTCGGCCGATGCCATCGCAACCGCAGACCTCGTGCTGATCGCCGCCGACACGCAAGTCGACCTGTCACGCTTTGCCGGCAAGCGCGTCTTCCGCGCCGGCACCAAGGCGGCCATCCACGATGGGCAGGCATTGATCCGCCGGGCCTTCGACGAAGCCTCGCTAGAAGGCGCGGGGACGGCGCAATTGGCGGGCCCCGCGGCCGCCGCGGCAGAACAGCAGCGCACTGGCCCGTACAAGCACCTGATGACTGGCGTGTCGTTCATGCTGCCCTTCGTGGTGACTGGGGGCATCCTGATTGCACTGGCGTTCGCCCTGGGCGGCATCTACGTGACGGACGCCTCGGCCAGCCACACGCTGGGCGGCGTGCTGTTCCAGATCGGAGCCAAGTCGGCGTTTGCCTTGATGGTGCCCGTGCTCGCCGGATACATCGCGTACTCGATCGCCAGCCGGCCCGGTATTGCCCCCGGGATGGTCGGCGGCATGCTGGCCGCCAGCCTGGGCGCCGGCTTTCTTGGCGGCATCGTGGCCGGTTTCGTCGCCGGCTATGGCACCGAGGCGCTCAACCGCTGGCTGAAGCTGCCGCGCAATCTTGAAGGGCTGAAACCGGTATTGATCCTGCCGGTGCTCGGCTGCCTGCTGACAGGCCTGGTGATGCTGTATGTGGTTGGCGCGCCGGTTGCAGCGTTGCTCGCCTCCCTCACGACTTGGCTGCGCGGCATGCAGGGTGCCAACGCGGTACCGCTGGGCGCGCTGCTGGGCGGCATGATGGCCTTCGACATGGGCGGTCCCATCAACAAGGCTGCGTATGCCTTCAGCACGGGGCTGATCGGCGCACAGGTTTACACGCCCATGGCGGCCACCATGGCCGCGGGCATGACGCCGCCGTTGGGCATCGCTCTGGCGGCATGGCTGTTCCCGTCGCGATTTACGCGAGACGAACGCCAGGCGGCGCGCGCCACCGCCGTGCTCGGCCTCGCCTTCATCAGCGAGGGCGCGATCCCGTATGCGGCCCGCGACCCGTTCCGCGTGATTCCCGCGCTCGTGGCGGGTTCGGCCTGCGCGGGCGCCCTTTCGATGCTGTTCGGCGTGGAACTGCGCGTGCCGCACGGCGGGGCGTTCGTGCTGCCGATCCCGAATGCGGTGACGCACCTGGGCGGCTATGTTGCAGCGCTGGTTGCCGGCACCGTCGTCACCGCCGTGCTGCTGGCAGTGATGAAGCGGCGGGTGGCGGAAGCCGCCTGAAACGGCCCCGTGTGAAGGAAAGCCGTGCACATCGCGCGGCTTCTCTGTCTCAAAAACGCTCAAAAGCGACGCAACCGGCCCGATTCTGTTTGCCTCCCCTGCCCGTTTAGCTATGATGCCGAGCAAATCAACTCTCGGGGGAGAGCAATGCAATCTCGTAGAATCACCGCGCTGCTGGCCATGTTCGCAGCGGGCATCGTCGGCATCGCTTCGGGCGGCGCGCACGCCGAGACGGGCGTGACCAACGACGCGATCATCGTCGGCCAATCGGCGCCAATGAGCGGCCCGGCCGCAAAGCTTGGTCAGCAGATGAACCGCGGCGCCCAGTTGTACTTCAACGCCGTCAACGCCGCAGGTGGCATCAACGGACGCAAGATCGAATTGAAGGTGCTCGACGATTTCTACGAGCCCGATGCGACTGCCCGCAACACCAAGACGCTCATCGAAGACACCAAGGTCTTCGCCCTGTTTGGCTATGTCGGTACGCCGACCAGCCTGGCGGCGCTGAAGATCGCCAACCCGGCGGGCGTGCCGTTCTTTGCGCCGTACTCCGGCGCCTCGGCGCTGCGCGAGCCCTTCGCGCGCAATGTGTTCCACGTGCGCGCCAGCTACAACGATGAAACCGCCGCCATCGTCCAGCAGATCCACACCACGGGCCTCAAGCGCATTGCCGTCATCTATAACGACGACGCCTACGGCAAAGCGGGCCTTGACGGTGTACAGCGCGCGCTCAAGCTGCCGGCAAACAAGGGGGTGTCGCTCGTCGCGCAGGCCAGCGTCGTCCGCAACACCACCGACGTGAAGAGCGCGATCACCACAGTGCTCGAGCAGAAGCCGGATGTCGTCGTCGTCATCAGCGCATACCAGACCGTGGCAGCCCTCGTGAAGGGCGCACAAGAACAGGGGTATGCGGGCCAGTTCTACAACGTGTCGTTTGTCGGCACCAAGGCGCTCGCCAACGCACTCGGCAAGGCCGGCGGCGGCGTGATCATCTCTCAGGTGATGCCGTATCCGTATAGCGGCGCGTCACCCGTGGTTCGCGATTACCAGAAGCTGCTCAAATCGGATGGCATTACCGATTTCGACTACGGGAGCATCGAAGGCTACGTCGCTGCGCGCGTCTTTGTTGAAGGCCTCAAGCGTGCGGGCCGCGACCTGACCCGCGAGAAGTTCGTCGGGGCGCTGGAGACGATGGGCAACTACGACGTGGGTGGCTTCAACGTGAACTTCTCGCCCTCCAACCACGTCGGCTCCAAGTTCGTTGAGATGACGATCATCAACTCTAACGGGCAAGTGATCCGCTGAACGCGCATCCCTAAAAAAAAGAAACCGGGCCAGGTGCCCGGTTTTTTTACGTTCAAGCCGGCTGCAACTGCGGCTGCCGTTGTGCGAGCCGCCGCATGAACGCTTCGCACTGCGCGATCTGCGCAAGTTCGATGTACTCGTTAGGCTTGTGCGCCTGCTCGATATTGCCCGGACCACACACCACAGTCGGAATGCCCGCGTGCGTGAACAGTCCCGCTTCGGTCCCGTAGTCGACCTTGCCAACCGCACTCCGGCTATCGGCCAGCGCTTGCGCCAGCGCCACCAGCTCGTGCGAGGGCGCAATCGACAGGCCCGGCGTGTTGGCCTTCATGGCGAAGTTGATGTCAGCGTCGGCAGAAATTTCACGCATCTGCGGCAGCAGCGTCTGCTGCGCATAGCGCTCGACCTCGGCGAACAGCCAATCCGGATCGATGCCCGGCAGGTAGCGGAAATCGAAGGTGAATTCGCAATCGCGCGGCACCACGTTGGTGGCGATACCACCTTTGATCGTGCCTGTATTCAGCGTCGTATGCGGCACGACAAAGGCGGTGTCGCGCGCCTCTTCCGCCGCCAGACGCGCAGCCAGCGAGCGGATATGCGCGATCAGCAGCGCCGCAAACTCGATCGCATTCACGCCCTGCGGCGTCAACGCGGAATGCGCTTCCTTGCCGCGCACGCAGCATCGGTATTCACGCTTACCCTTGTGCGCAATAATGGCGCGCATCGACGTGGGTTCGCCAACGATGCAACCGGCGGGCTGAATGCCGCTCGCCTCGAGATCACGCAGCAGACTGCGCACGCCGACGCAGCCGATCTCTTCATCATACGACAGCGAAAGATGAAAGCTGGCGTCGCCCTCCGCCGCCATGAACGCGGGCACATTCGCGAGCGCCACGGCAATGAAGCTCTTCATGTCGGCGGTGCCGCGCCCGTACAGGCGGCCGTCACGGATCTGCGCATCAAACGGGTTCGTATCCCACGGCTGCCCATCGACGGGCACCACATCGGTATGCCCAGACAACACCAGCCCCGGCTTGCGGCCTGGCGATAGCGTCGCGAACAGATTTGCCTTACCGCCCGTCGCGTCATAGGTCAGACGACAGTCCGCGCCCTGCCCGCGCAAGCGATCGCGCACCCACTCGATCAATCCAAGATTCGAATTGCGGCTAACGGTATCGAATGCCACCAGCGTGCGGATCAATTGCAGAACTTCGTCGGAAGGTTGCGATGCAACAGCGATGGCTTCAGCAGACATGATGGGCTCGGGTCGGTCTCGTGGTGCTCGCGGGAGCGCGACGGGCAACTGACTAGGGCGGCGCGCGGTCAATTGACAGACGTCCAGTGTAGGCGTTTCGGCCGTTCGGCTTCGTCTGTATGTGAGAGCGCACAAGTCACCGCATGACGAATCCATACGGAACTGCATGGGCGGGCCAAGCAATTGGCTGATGGCGGGTCGAAAATCGCCCTTCGGCGTATCATCGAATGCGATTCCGAACTTTCAGCCAGAACGCGAGCATCCTCATGAAGCTGATCCCAGAAATCCAAGCCGCGCAGCCCGAGATCCAGGCGCTGCGCCGCGACATCCACGCACATCCCGAACTCTGTTTCGAAGAACAGCGCACCTCCGATCTGGTCGCCGCCAAGCTCGCCGAGTGGGGTATCGAAGTGCATCGCGGCCTGGGCAAGACTGGCCTAGTCGGTGTTATCCGCAACGGTGAAGGCAAGAGTATCGGCCTACGCGCCGATATGGATGCTCTGCCGCTTGCGGAGGCTAACCAATTCGAGCATCGCTCCAAGCACGACGGCAAGATGCACGCGTGCGGCCACGACGGTCACACCGCAATGCTGCTCGGCGCCGCACATTACCTGTCCAAGCACCGCAATTTCAGCGGCACGGTAAACCTGATCTTCCAACCCGCTGAAGAAGGCGGCGGCGGCGCACGCGAGATGATCAAGGATGGCCTGTTCGATCGATTCCCGAGCGACGCCGTCTTTGGGCTGCACAACTGGCCGGGGGTGCCGGTCGG
Source organism: Ralstonia sp. PBBBR1 (assembly GCF_002256165.1). Classification (NCBI taxonomy): domain Bacteria; kingdom Pseudomonadati; phylum Pseudomonadota; class Betaproteobacteria; order Burkholderiales; family Burkholderiaceae; genus Ralstonia; species Ralstonia sp. PBBBR1. Next base: position 562,826 of record NZ_NKIL01000003.1, read on the forward strand.
CGCCTTCGGTACGCGCGCAGGCGCGCTGATGGCATCGAGCAACGAGTTCCGCATCACGATCAAGGGAAAGGGGGCTCACGCCGCGCTGCCGCATAACGGCAACGATCCGGTATTCGTTGGAGCGCAGGTGGTATCGGCGTTGCAAGGCATCATCACGCGCAACAAGCGGCCGATCGACACCGCGGTTCTGTCCGTCACACAGTTCCATGCCGGCGATGCGACCAACATCATTCCGAACGAAGCCTGGATCGGGGGCACGGTACGCACCTTCTCCACCGAAGTCCTCGACTTGATCGAGCGCCGCATGGAAGAGGTCTCTAAGGGCATCGCCGCCGCATACGATTGCACGGTCGACTTCGTCTTCCACCGCAACTATCCCCCCACCGTGAACACGGAACCTGAAACGCAGTTCGCGGCAGCGGTGATGCGTGAGCTCGTCGGGGCAGATAACGTTGACGCTAATATTGATCCGACCATGGGCGCCGAAGATTTCTCGTTCATGCTGATCGAGAAGCCAGGCTGCTTCGCCTTCATCGGCAACGGTGACGGCGACCATCGTGAGCAAGGCCACGGTCTGGGCCCATGCATGCTGCACAACCCAAGCTACGACTTCAATGACGAGTTGCTGCCGCTGGGCGCGACATATTGGGTTCGCCTCGTCGAGAAATTCTTGGCACGTAGCTAGTCAGCCCGCTCGCGAATGCGTAAAAGCCTCCTAACGGAGGCTTTTTGTTTTTTAGGGATCGATTGGGGGAAGCAGAGGAGGGGGTTGCCGGGTCTGGCCGGCGGATCGCTGCGTGTTGCAGCAGTGCATAAAAGCAAACACCCCAGCTCTGTGTAAGAGCTGGGGTGTTGAGGGGAGAGCCTGGCGATGACCTACTTTCACACGGGAATCCGCACTATCATCGGCGCGGAGTCGTTTCACGGTCCTGTTCGGGATG